>NZ_CP162618.1:0-615672 GCF_050955445.1 Paraburkholderia sp. RHO2
ATGAACGCCCAGAATGCGCCACGGTTCGATATCATCACACCGGGCGAGATCCTCAACGAGGAGTACATCAAGCCCTTCGGAATCACGCAGCACCACCTTGCCGTCGCGATCGACGTTCCGCCGCGCCGTATCAACGAGATCGTGCACGGCAAGCGCCGCATCACCCCAGATACCGCTCTACGATTGGCGCGGTACTTCTCGACCAGTGAGCGGTTCTGGATGAACCTGCAGGACCGCCACGACATCGAAGTCGAGCGCGAGCGCATCGCGCCCCAGCTGGAAGCCATCATCCCGTTGGTCTCTGCTTGAACGACCATCCGGGGGAACCAGCGGGTCGAGGTCGAACTCGGCGACGACCGATTCCACGCGGCGTGGGTTCCGGATCCGCGACGGCCGCCTGGTGCTGCCGAAGGGTGTCTCGGTGCCGGTGGTGTGGTCGCGGGAGTTGCCGTCAGAGCCGACGAGTGTCCGGATCACGCAGGATGCGCTGGGGCACTGGTATGCCTCGTTCGTCGTCCGCCGCGACGTAACCGCCGCACCGACGGCCACGGCCGGGATTGGTGTCGACTGGGGTGTGGCCTGCACCGCCACCACGACGGACAGCGAATTTGATCTTCCCTATCTTGGGCACCGCAAACGGTGCGCCGCAGAAGTGGCCAAGGCGCAACGGAAGATGGCGCGCCGCCACAGCGGCAAGCGCGGCCCGCAGTTGCGGGGCTATCAGCGTGCGCGGCGGGAGGCCGCGAGGCTGCACAAGAGGGCCGCTCGCCAGACCCAACACGACTCCCGTGTGTGGGCGAAGAGGGTCGTCGAACGCCACGACCTGATCGCGGCGGAGGATTTCAGACCGGTCTTCCTCGCCAAGTCCACGATGGCCCGGAGGGCCGCGGATGCTGCGATCGGCGCGGCGAAACGAGAACTTCTCGAGCGTGGTGTGCGGGCCGGCCAGAGGGTGGTGCTGGTGCGGCCCGCCTACACGACGATGACGTGTTCGGGTTGTTTCGCGAGAGCCCACCAGCAACTCGGGCTCGGCGAACGAACCTTCCGGTGCACGGCCTGCGGACACACCGCAGGTCGGGATCGGAACGCTGCCGGGATGATCCTGGCTGTGGCAGAACGCGGCCACACACGTGTCGACGACATCAGACAGTCAGATCGCCTCCCTCGGGTGGATGGTCCGGTTGCGGTCTGAGCGTGAAATCTCCTGCCTTCATGCAGGAGAAGCGTTAAGTGGACAGTATTACCGGCACGACCGACGTCCTACACGCCGCGCCACAACGGCAAGAGGCGCAGCCGCTCCATTTTGAGCGGGCAGCTCGGAGCGGGTGCCGCTCAGGCCGCGGTCGATGTGGATGCAATCGGTGTCGACACCGTCAGCGGAGACGGTCAAGCGGTCGGGGAGTGCGCCCACGGTGACGCGCACGATCCGGGAGTTCTCCCGGTATGCAAGCCAATCCGACACCCACCGAGAATTCACGGGCGGTGCGGAACCCCGACTAAGTTCTAGGTCAAGAGCACCACGTCCCGTTCGTTGTGAGCCTCGTCCACGAGGGAGTCCAGGTCAGTAGGTGCCGTCAGTTTCATCCCAGGTCTTGCGGCCGTGAGTTGCGCCCAGCTGATGAGCACCTGCATGACACGGTCCAGCGCTGCCAGGCTGTCGTACTCGGGTTTGCCACGCAACTCCCGCGCGACCAGCTCGACTGACAGCGGGAGCTTCTGTCTGCCAAGTTTGGGTGTTGCCTGGTAGGTTGACCTGCGCAGACTGAGAAGGATGACGCACCGAGTGCGGTTTACAACATGGGGGGCTTACGTGCCGTACGTCGAGACCGATGCTGGTTCGGTCTACTACGAGGACTCGGGAGGCGACGGCCGGGCCATCATCCTGTCTCACGGGTTCCTCATGGACAATCGGATGTTCGATCCGCAAGTAGAGGCGCTGGGTGACTACCGGTGGATCCGTTGGGACACGCGGCATCACGGCCAAAGCCGGACGGCGGCCGCTGCTTACAGCTATTGGGACCAGGCCCGCGACGGTTTGCGAATCCTCGACGAGCTGGGGATCGAGAGTGCGGTGTTCGGCGGGCACTCTCAGGGCGGATACATCGCGCTGCGGATGGCTCTGCTGAGCCCGAAAGTGTGCGACGGCTTGATGTTGTTCGGAACTGCGGCGCGCGCGTATACCGATCAGGAGCGGGCAGGGTATCGGCGCGTGTTCTCGGAGTGGATCAAGGGTCCGACGCATCCTGCATTCGAGCCGATCGCACTGACGCTGGCCACCACGATGATTGGTGGCGATCGTGACCACCAGCGGCCGTGGAGCGCGCGCTGGCTCGAACGAGATTGGTCGGATTTCGGACCGGCAGTTGACTGCCTGATCGACCATGACTCGGTTGAGTCTCTGGTGGGTGAGCTCACCTGTCCTGCAGTGATTGTGCGCGGCGTGGCTGATCAGGCATTCTCTGATCGCGACGTGCAGGAATTGGCCTCACAGCTGGGAGGGGAGACTGCGGTCCATACAGTGGACCAGGCGACACATGCCGCGAACCTGACGGATCCGGAGTTGGTCAATCCGTTGCTGCGAGAGTGGCTGGCTCAGCTATCGATTGGGACGCCCACCCACACATAGATGTCGTCGGATGGTCGGCGGAGGAAGTATGCGCTGATCAGAGTGATCACTTCTCGCGTTTGGTAGTCGCGGATTCGCATGGTCTCAGCCGGGGGTCTGTCGCCGGTCGGGTCTGCCCACAGTCGGCGGAAGTCGGGGGAGGATTCGTGGAGTCGGTCGATCTGTGCGGTGAGGCCATCATGGTTTGGGTCCCTGGCGAGTCTGCGGCGTAGCCACCACACCGTCGACGACGCTTGCTGTTCCCATTGTTCGTGGACCAGACGTGCGCGCGGATCGAGGAACTGCCACTCGGCCAGCGTCTGGTGGTCATCAACTCCTGAAAAGCTTGATCTGAACTGTGTATTCGCCCGGAATAGGTTCAGTTGCGCGTCGACCGACATCTTCCAGGTCGTGGCCGGCTGAGTGTCGTCGAGCAAAGCTGCGTAGAGCCGATGCCTGTGCGCCGAGTCCGGTGACGTCGGACGCCGGCTCGCTCGGGGAGGCTTACCAGCCAGCACGTACAGCGTTTGCTTGTCGTCACCGTCGAGGTTGAGCGCTGCCGAAAGCTGAGCGAGAACAGGTTCACTCGGATGTGCCAGGCGCCCTGCCTCGATCTTGACCACATAGCTCTTACTGATGTGGGCCGCGGCGGCGAGCAGCTGCTGTGTGAGCCTCCGCTTGGTTCTGTGCGCCCTGATAAAGGCCGCCAACGACTGGTCTGGCACCCCTGCCACCATGCCCTCCCCGGCTGACACTGGGAGTACCACTCATCCATGACGCAACACTAGGAAGTGACACTCCGAACGTTCGCTGTGACACTACCAATTGTCACTCGCCCCACTGAGTGTCACTGTTTTTGTGTCACCGGAAACCACAGGTCAGAGGCGACAACGGTGGACACGATGTGCTTGGGTAGAGCCCGATCGCACAGTGGGAGGGGAAGGGGTTGATGGTTGAGATGAAGCAAGACTGAGGGGGTGTGTCAGGGCTCTTCGTGCCTTCCGGTTGCGGACGCGTTCGTGGGCCGCTCGAATGGCCTCGACAGCGATCGGATCGTCGCGTCGTCGCTCAGCGCGGAACGGCAGATCGTAAGAGAAGGCTTTGGCCCAGCGTTCGGCAAGCTCGTCGCTGAGACCACCTTGGCCGCGTTCGATCGAGCCGACGAGCTGTTCGGAGACTTCAATCCGGTCTGCGAGGTCCTTCTGAGGAAGCCCCGGCGGACGCGCAAGTCACCGAGGTATGCCTGTGAGCGGAATGACGAAAAGGTCGCTCATGTCTCTGCCGAGATTGAATGCGCAGCGCACCAGTGAGCCGGGCGCGGGTGTGAGGTACCGAGTTCCCACTGACTGTAGGTACTGGGACCGATACCCGTTAGGCGTGCCAGTTCGGCGTGGCTAAGTTTCGCAGCTTCACGTGCGATCCGCCGTCGTACATGGTCGAACCCACGCAGCGGCAGGCGCATCACAAATCTTCCTCGTTCATCCGTCGTCAGTGTGCCACTTTCCAGCCGCAATTCTAGAAACGATGTTTACAACGCGCGATTGCATTGCAAGTTCAAACTGTACGTCTTAAATACATTCCTTCCATGGGTTCGAACCATCTGATCGGCGGCCTGTGCCGGCCCGCCCACGCTGGCGGCCAGGTGGCAATCCAGCCACTACATCGCAGACCACTACAACGGGGAGGGGGATGGAATCGTGAACGCGACTTTTCACATTCAGGTGGAGCGTGAGGGGTCGCTCCACCTGAATGTGAACCCCTGGATACGTACGCGACGCGCATCACCGAACGCGCCCGGAAGTCCTGATTCACAACCCAATCGACTGCGCAGCGCGATAGGACGGGGCCCTCAGGTCCTCCGCTGTCGCGTAGGGCAGGAGGTCCCGATGTCATCGGGGACGGAGCTGGCGGCCCTTCCTCATCGTGCGGATGGCATGACGGCGTCATCGATGGCTGTCCAGGACAAGCCGACTCGGTTGTTCTCCCAGACCCGCGTCGGCTGGACACCGTGCGTCGAGTGCGTCGCACCGGGTCTCGCGGCTACCGGACCTGCTCTCTTGGTGATGCCCTCGCAGTACCGGCGCTCAACGATGTGCGAGGTCCGAGGATTCACTGAGCTGGAGCAGCTTTCGGCCTTCCCCGAAATCTGTCGCTAGCTGCTCCGCGATGGCCACCGGGTCGGGGTACCCCGACACCTCGATCCGGTGGCCTTCATGGGGCAGCTGTCGATTTCCCTGAAGACAGTCGATAGCGGCTCCCGAACGGTCACTGGGTCGGGATACCCCGACATCCCGACCTGGTGACCGCCCAATCCCAGACGACCACACCTTCTGGCGTGGTTCTCGACTTCCCAAAACATATGGTGGTTGTTGCACCACAACAGGTTCCCGCGCAGGCGAAGGGTGAATGGCATGGAACTCCTCGGCGAGGATCCGGTTGTAGCGTTTGACCTTTGCCGTTGTGGCGTGGCGTGTAGGGCCGGATGAACTGGTATCGGACCCGGGCGGGTGCGGGTCCGAGCAGAAGGGCTCGTGCTCGACGTCCGTGTTCCAGGTCACCTCATCGCGTGGGCGAGGACGACTTCTCTGGACTAGTCAGAACAGTGAGGCTGGAATCAGTCGTTCGCTGTCGCACTACGGCCCGATCCGGCGCCGACGTCCAGCTCTGTAAAAAGGACCGGTAGACGCCGTCCGGTCCGGCGGACTCGACGAAATCGATGAAGTCCATGTTGGCGATGGAGAGGTTGATCACGGCGGACGCCATCTCCGCAGGGACGACGCGGATTTGGTGTGGGGAGGTTGGAAGGGCCCGCCATCGGACGGAATGCGACGGTGGACCACTGATGTGGTTGTCGATGACGGACCCTCCAACGACCACGCTACCGTATGATAGTCGGCCGCCGCCGCTATCGCGGCCTCGATTGTGCACCAACCTGTTATTGCGACCGGCGTCGGTGAATAAAGGCATGAGGACTGGCGTGCCTCCCAAGTGTGTAGCCGGTACGCGACACTGATCGGTCTGTCGAGCACCGAGTATCTGATCGATCAGCCGTGGTCGTTGATCGAGCCGTTTGCTTCCTCCGGAACAGATAGCCCCCATACCCGTGGGACGAAGAAGGTCGTCAGTTCGCGAAGTGCATCGTCACTGCTACCGGGCTGGGTTCGCATGGCGGGACATTCGCGCGGATTCCCTTCCGTGGCACACGATCTGGAAACGGCATCGCCGCTACGACGGCGACTGGACGGGACGAGATCCTCGCTGACCCGCTGGCGGACGCGAACGCGCACGGGCTGGTCGACTGAACAGTTTCGGCGGACTCGTCACCCTGCCGAGCCCACCAGCACGGCACCACCTCGCCCGGATCTGTCGACGTACACGAACCTTCTCCTCGAGCCGACTGGCCACGGAATCGGTCGGGCGCACGATAAGACCGGCGCGAAGATCCGCCAGCTCACCGATGGGCAGGAGCGGACGCTTGTCCCCATCATCGGGCCTAGTTAGGCCGGTGACTCGCCGATGTTCCCGATCCTGATCCTGTACCGGCGGTGCGCCGGCCCATCCCGGAACCGACCGGACGCCGTTCTCGGTCACCAGCCCCCTCGTCGAAAAGTGAACCGGACCCATCTCCGATCACGGGGCTTCGAAGCAGTGATCGCTGAACCGGACGAGCAGAACCATCATCGCTTCCGCCGGGTGGCTGCGGCAGTCGCCCATCGATTTCGATGCCGTGCACTGGAACGGCGTGTCCAGGCGCATCTGGGTGGCAAGAGGTGGGCTGAGGATCGGCCGAAACCGGCCGCGCGTCCTGATATATGAATGCGGGGTGAAACGAACCCTTGCTGTTGTCGCTGTCTCCTCTGCCGCGTTGCTTCTCGGTGCCTGCTCGAGTTCTGACGAGGAGACGACTGCGGCGTCGACCAGCTCGGCGGCACCGTCGAGTGCAGTGACGAGCGCCCCGGCCGCTCTGTCGACCTCAGTCCCGGCCGCCGCGCCTGCCGCCGCGAAGTCAGATCCTCGGTGCGCACCTGCTGATCCTGCGGTCGTGGCAGCTGTCGAGGCGGGCCTGGCCACGGGCGGCCAGCAGCTCATCAACGGCACCGTGATTGTCGATGGGAATTTGACGTTCCTCGGCGCCACGACCGTCGATAGTGCCGAGAAGATGGTCAACCGGTCCGATGTGTGGGTAATTGACGGTGAAACCGTGTACTCGTCGACCGGTGGAGCACGGAACGGCTCGGAGTGGCCGAAGGCGAGCGATGCACCACTGCGTGTTTCGGCGGGCGATGAGCGTGTGCAAGCCGTCGACACGTGTGTCGTGAACCTGACCCGCGGGTGATGTGCCTCGGCGGGGGCGAGCTTTCGTTGCCGCCCGCCGAACCTCCCCTGAGTATGCCGCGCTATCGAGTGGTGTCCGCGGAGAGGCCGAGCTGGACCCGATCAGTGACCACGAGTGTCCGTGCGAGTCGGTGAGGCGTACAGACTTGGCGAGAAGCGAGTCGGCGTCGTCGCGGTAGACGATCGCCTGGCGGATCACCCGGCGCCGAGTGTCGGCGACGGACGGCAACTGTTGGCGATCGGCAACATGGACCGCAGCGATCTCACGAGTGAGACAACGTCGTCGACCACCTCGCACAGTTCGTCGCCGACCACGGACACGCACGCAAACCCCAGGCGTGGGTCTCCCCGGACGGATTCAGGCTTGGGGCCTGGGCGGGCCGACGGCGATACGAACGACGCTCCGGCACAACGACCCTCACCTCCGCGCGCATCGCCCAGCTCGACGTCCTCGGATTCGAATTGGAGCCGCCACGCGGACCGAGACGTGAGCCGGTTGACTGAACCTGGTGAACGCCGAGCCCGATCGAACACGGTCCTCGCTGCCGCTCAGCGGGCGACGCACCATGCGTATGGAACCCGGGCGTGGCCGTGGTCGTCCACGTACCGCTCGAGGTGCGCGAGTCCGACCTGCCCAGAGCGCGCGGGAGCGTGGATCGCCGTCGCCCTGCCTACCGTGCATCTCGCCCCCAAGCCGAAGCCCCGGCTATTCGTACCAGATGAGGTCAGTCCGACCGTGCGAGCCGGCCGCGGAGGGTTCCTCTGTGTTCGTCGAGTTGGCTCTCACTCGACCACTGGGTTGCCGACGGTGGTGCGGGTTGATGCGGGAAGCATCGGCCCGCACCACTCTTGGGTATCGCGCCGATTCGTGAGTGATCATTGTTCGTCGGTTCAGGACGATGGCGAATCGGCTTCGACGCAGGTCAAGACGATGTCGATTCCGCCACTACGGCGGGTGGCTAGGCTCGCTTGCCGTGACGGACACCAGAACGGCGGCTGGACCGCCGATACCGACCCCTGACAGCGATCGATGCGACGGGAGACCGCCCCCAGGGCGACCCGATCCGAGCCACCTGCGAGTGGTCGCGGTGGTCAGTGCGGTGGTGGGGATTCTTGCGGCGATCGCGGTCCCGTTTCTGCCGGTGCAGCAGACCGAAGCGAAAATTTCGTGGCCTCAGAGCGGTTCGGCCGCTGGCATCACGGCGCCACTCGTGTCGTACACGCCGACCGATCTCGAGATCACCATTCCGTGTGCGGCCGTCGGGGAGTTGGCCGCCGCGGGAGGCGGGGTCCTCGTCTCGACCGCGCCGATCGGGGCGGCTGAGCCGGACCGGTGGGCTCTGACCGCTCGGGTGATCAAACCCGACGGCTCTGCTAAACAACTGGAAGTGGTTGCCCGGAACACGATTTTGGTGTCCGCGCCGATCGCATTGCTGTCCGGCGTGGACTGCGCGGTGTCGATTTCGTCGACTCCGACCCGGACCGTCGCCACGGTCACCGGCAGCGGTGGCGGCGACACGGAGCAGGTGTTCGATCGCGATCTGCGCCCGCAGATGGTCGGTGTCTTTTCGGACTTCGATGGTGCCGCGCCGGACCGGCTGCGGGTCGATGCGACACTCGATACCCGGTTCACGACGTCGCCGACGGCGGTGAAGCTGGCGGCGATGGTGCTGGCGGTGCTGGCCACCACCCTCGCGTTGTGGTCGTTGCACCGGCTCGATGCCGCTGATGGGCGTCGCTCGCGCAGGTTCCTTCCTCGGTCGTGGTGGTCGTTCACCCGCATCGATGCGGTGGTGGTCGGTGCCCTCGTGTTGTGGCATGTCATCGGCGCGAACACCTCCGATGACGGCTATCAGCTCGGAATGGCCCGCGCCGCGGGAGAGTCCGGGTACATGGCGAACTACTTCCGCTGGTTCGGCGTGCCCGAAGCACCCTTCGGGACCCCGTACTACGACATCCTCGCCTGGGTGACGAACGTCTCGACGGCGAGCGTGTGGATGCGCCTGCCCGCCCTCGCCGCGGGAATCCTCTCGTGGTGGCTGATCAGCCGAGAGGTGGCCCCGCGTCTCGGCGTGGCGGTACGCCGAACGTCGCTGCCGCTGTGGACCGGCGCACTGATGTTCCTCGCGTTCTGGCTCCCGCTCAACAACGGGCTGCGCCCGGAACCGATCGTCGCGACAGGTGTGCTGCTGACCTGGTGCTCGGTCGAACGCGCCATCGCCACCCGGCGGCTGCTGCCCGCCGCGGCGGCGATCCTGATCGGCGCGGTCACGATCACGGCCGGGCCATCCGGCATCATCTGCTTCGCCGCACTGATCGCCGGCGCCCGGCCGGTCGCCCGCACCGTCGCCGATCGTGCCCGCGTCGCTGGTTATGCAGCGTTGCTGCTGCCGATGGCTTCGGCGGGTCTGGTCATCCTCGCCGTCGTGTTCTCGGACCAAACCCTCGCCGCAGTGCGGGAGATGCAACGCGTGCACGCGATCAGCCCCAAAGAACCATGGTTCAACGAATACCTGCGCTACCAGTGGCTCATGCAGGACGGCGCCGATGGGTCTCTGGCACGCCGCTTCGCGGTCTTCACCATGGTGCTCTGCCTGATCGTCGTCATCGCGGCGCTCCTCCGGCGCGGCGGCCGGATCCCCGACACCGCGCGAGGGCCGGCAGGTCGGATCGTCGGCACCACCATCGGCGCCATGGTGCTGATGACGTTCGTTCCCACCAAATGGACCCATCACTTCGGGATCTACGCCGGCCTGGCCGGCTCGGTCGCGATCGTCACGGCGGTCGCGGTAGCGCCGACGGTGTTGCGGTCTCGCCGCAACCGGGCCCTGTTCGCGGCCGCGGTAACGGGAGTCGTGGCGATCTCCTTCGCCGGCAGGAACGAATGGTGGTACCTGTCGAGCTGGGGCGTGCCATGGTTCGACAAGCCCCCGTCCATCGCCGGACACGGGTTCGCGGTGACTTTCCTCGCCGTGACCGCCATGCTGCTGGCGGTGGCCGCGTGGTTCCACATCCACCCGGTCGCCTCCACTCGCACCGAGACACCGTCCCGCTGGTGGGCCATTCCGCCACTCACAGTTGCCGCGGCAGCGATGGTGCTGCTTGAGGTCCTGTCGTTCGCCAAGGCCGCCATCTCCCAATATCCGGCGTACTCGGTGGCTCGATCGAACATCGACGCGCTCACCGGGTCGCCGTGCGGACTCGCCAACGACGTCCTGCTCGAGACAGACCCCAACGCGTCGATGCTGCAACCACTGTCCGGCAACATCGGCACCGCGTTGTCGGCTGGTGGAGGCGACGCATTCACCCCGAATGGTGTCGCACCGGACCTCACTCCCGACCAGGAGGAAATCGCTTCCGGTACCGCGAACACTGTCGACCGCACCAATGCCGACCAGAAGATCTCCCGTGGAACCGCGGGCACCGGCGGCGGCCTCGGCGGCGAAGGAGTCAACGGCAGTACCGTGGCCCTGCCATTCGGGCTGAACCCGGCGACCACACCGGTCCTGGGAAGCTTCGAAAGTCCGGGCGCCGCCGCGGTCACCACCGACTGGTACCGGCTGCCCGACGCCGACACCTACGGTTCACGCGGCGACATCGTGTCGATCTCCGCGGCCGGCCGGATCCGCTCCGTCAACGCGGACGGCATCGAAACCTACGGGCAGAAACTCGTACTCGAATACGGCACTATCGGTGTCGGCAACACGGTGACGGCCCTGGGATCGGCCGTGCCGCTCGACATCGGTCCGACACCGTCCTGGCGGAACCTGCGGGTGCCGCTCGACCAGCTGCCTTCCGAGGCGAATGTCGTTCGTATCGTCGCCGCCGACAACGACATCCAAAAGGACCAGTGGCTCGCGTTCACTCCACCCCGAGTGCCCCAGACGCGAACTCTGCAGGACGCCCTCGGCCACGACACCCCGGTGCTCCTGGACTGGGCCGTGGGCCTGAACTTCCCCTGTCAGCACCAGATGCTCCACGCCAACGGTGTCGCGGAGCTTCCCGAGTACCGGATCTCACCGGACCGGCCGGGGGCTGTGGTGACCGGACTGTGGCAGGACCACTACGGCGGCGGCCCGCTCGGCTGGACACAACTGCTGCTCGGCGCCCGCACGATCCCCTCGTACCTGGCCCACGACTGGGGCCGGGACTGGGGCTCGATCGAACAGTTCGTGCCGATCGACCGGGAAGCGGCACCGGCACAGATCCACACCGCCACCGTGACCCGATCCGGGCTGTGGACACCAGGCCCGATCAACATCACTTCCTGAACAGCGGATCCCCACACATGGTGGGCCGAGCCAGTCAGGCTCGGCCCACCAGGGCGTTCCGACGGACTACAACGACTGTTCTGCAAGCTGTCTGAGCCATCGGCGGGGTCGGTTTCCTTGGTCTGGTACTTGTGTATGGCTCGCCAGAGGCGTGTGCGATCTGTCATGTGTGACGGTCCTTCGTTGTCTAGGCGATCTGGAATCGGTCGTCGCCGAATTCGACTTCGACCCGCAGCGTGCCGCCCACGGCGTCGACGTAGCGACGCAGCGTGTCGAGCTGGACGTGCGCCAGGTCGCCGCGCTCGATGTTCGAGACACGGTTCTGACCCACTCCCAGGCGCTCGGCCAACTGCTTCTGCGTCAGTGCCTGTGACTTGCGCAGTTCCTGCAGTCGGTGGGCGCGGACCTGTTCGAGCATCCGGGCCTTGTGTGTGTCGACCGCGGCGCGGTCGACTGGCCTCTTGGCCAGCATGTCGTCGATGCTCTTTGCCATCGTTCTCACTTCCCTTCCAGTCGGTCCAGATGGTCGTCGAAGCGGTCATCGGCGACGGGGATGTTCACCTTGTACTACTTCTCCCACCGCCCGGCCTTGTCGCCTGCGACGAGGAAAATCGCCCCGTCCGGTCGCGGGTCGGAGGGAGACCCTGGGCCACCCTTGCTGGGCCCGGGGTTTCGGCTTGTGTGGGGAGGCCTTCTGTGTTTGGTGCGCGTATGTGCCTGCTCGCCTCATCATGCCGTCTCCGCTCGGAAAGAGTTCGACCCGCGGACGTCCGTCAGGACAGCTTGATACTCAGCCCGTACTGCTCGCGGAGTGCCCTGGTCACGACATATTGGCCCCAGCCGGGCACGGAGAGATCGCTGGTGTAGACGATGTCGAGGGGGAGCGGCCGGCACCGATCGACGAGCATCAGTGCGCGCTCGTCCTTGCCGGGGCGGCACGGGTACCAAACCCCGCGGGCGTCCAGAGTGCTCACCAGGATCTCCGTGCACGTGATCCTGGATTCCCTGTAGTCGCGCCTGGTGCTGGCGACGAGGAAGTTGTCCTGGTTGATCGCGGCGAGTCCGGTCTGGGTGCCGAGGACTGCGATCGCGACGTCCTCACCGAGCGTCATCCTCGTGATCGAGGCCTGGCGGCTATCGCCCCGAACCCGAGCAGGCCGGTCTTCGGGATGTCCGTCCCGCGGATGATGCCCTCCGCCACGACTACGGCGACCGAGAGTCCGAGGTACACGTATCCGCCCAGCCCCTTTCCTCCGGGGGGCAAACGGTCTCGTCGTGGACCGGCTCGAACCGGCCCTGTCTAGGATTCCGTTCCTTCCTGGTGTTCACCGCGAGCCCGTTGTCCAGCGGCGCGATGCCAGCGAGGGTGAAGCTGTTCGCCGGGTGCTCGCTGTCGGTGCGATGGACTCGCCACAGCTCCGTCCCCGCCTCGATGGTGTCCGTGTCCGTGTCCGTGTCCGTGTGCGCGGGTGCTCCGTTGCACTTCCTCACCGGCTCACGTGCGCTGCCGGGCGTCGTCGATCACGTTGTCGACGGCGATCTCGGTGAGCTGTCCCGCTTCGAGGTCCTCGAGCGGGCTGTTCCCGTCGAGCATGTCGACCGCGGTCAACCACCAGCTCGCAGCGTCGTAGGGGTCCTTGTTGACGTAGAGGCGTCGGTTCGCGTGGCGGACGACGTCGTGGATCTTGTGACGCTGGGTGTCGAACTGGAAGACCGGGTACAGGTAGTTCGGGCGGGTGCCGACCGGCAGGCCGATGATGTCGCCGGCCGCGCGGCGCTTCTGGGCGACGCTGCGGACCGCCATGCCGGTAGGCGCCAGGATCCGGGCGACCTCCGTCGAGTCGATCACCTCAAGGGAGTCGAGGATCGACTTCTTGGCGGCATTTAGGTCTGCCTGCCGCGTGCTTTCCGGCCTGGATGCCGAGGCGCCGGCGGTTGCGGTGACGGTGACAGTGGTGCCAGGTGCATCCTCCACGTCGGTCGCGACGGTGGCGAGGAGGAACTGTGCGAGCTGCAGCCGCTCCGGCGCTGACAGGGTTTCGGCGGCGAGCTCGGCGACGGCCGCGACTGGGGTCTCACTGTCCTGGCTGTCCTGCGCCCCAGCACCAAGATGGAGTACCTGCCAGGCGCGGGCGGGGATCAAGTAGTTCCTACCCAGGCCTGACGCGGCCCGCGCCTTCCGCCAGTCCGCCAGGAGGGCCCCAGTGCCGCGGCGCACCCCACAGGTCTGGAGCGAATGCATCAGGGTCGCGACGGCGTCCGCCTCATGCCGGGCGACGGGGTCAGGCTCGATGCTCATCGCATCCTCGCCTCTACTCGAAGTAGTGTGTACCTATCGTACCGGTCGTACCTAGCAGGTGCCAGACCTGCACTTCCCGGCTCGAAGTGCACGACTCGACTAGATGTATGAGGTGCCCCATACACTCCGCACAGTGAGTAACCGCCCAGGTAGCCGACTGTTCGATGCGATCCTCTTCTGTGTCTCCCTCGCCGTGACGCTCGTCTTCTTCTTGTTCGTCCCCCTCGACGGCACCCAGGGCCTTATCGATGCGACCGTCGCCTTCTTCGGCGCGATGGCGAGTGTCGCCGGAGCAGCGCTCGTCGCCGTTCGTTACGAGTATGCGAATCGAGACAGGCGACCGCGGTGGTCGTTCATCTGGATTCTTCCTGTAGCCACCGTCCTGGTGATGGTTCCTTGGCTCCTGTCGCCGGCCTTCTCACTCCCGGAGATCGGCGGCGCCCTCGGTGCCGTCCCGCTCTTCACCATGCTGGCGTATGGCGCGGCCCTTGCCGGGTTGATCATCGCCATGCTCGTCCTCGTCCCCGTCGAGCTCTTCATCCGCGGTGTGGTGAAGCTGGTCACTACCCGGGGCAAGGGTGGCTACGGCAGGCTCATCGTCGGGCTGTACGGCTTCGTCCTGATCGGGTTCATCAGTCTTGGTGTCAAGGCGGCGTCATCCGACATCCGGGTGAACGTCGACGGTCAGCTGCTGGCGGCATTGCTCGGCCTTCCCGGCGACTACACCGTCAAAGACGACCATGCACTGGTGGCTGCGCGTGTGCTGGGCGTCGTGCTGGTGCTGAGCCCCATCCTCTACCAGCTCGTGCGACGGAAGTTCTCGAGCAACATCGTCATCGAAGAGATCGAGGCGCTCGTCCCATGAACCTCGAGTCCTCGTTCGAGGAGGTCAGCGATTCGGCACTGAGCTTCGACAAGTCAGCGCTCTCGGCGCCCGTGTATCGCTCCGTGGTGCATGCAGAGGCGCCACCACGTCATGGCCCGCAAAAACTAGAGCGTCCGAGCTTCGCCGCTGCGGAGGGTCGTGAGCCGGCGTAGTTCGGCGCGCTGCCGGGTGCCGAGTTCGACCAGGATCGGAAACAGCTCATCCTCGGCCGCGGCTTCGGCGGCGTGCCGCATGATCCCGGCGAGCTCATGAAAAGAGCGCCGGTAGGCGGCGGCCACGACGGTCGCGGCGTAGTGCCGGACGGCGCCGGCGGAGCTGCCGAGCGTGAGGACGGTGCGATGGGTCTGGTGGACGGCCTGGGGGACCCGGTCGGTGCCGGCCCGGGCGAGTTCGGCACCGATGCTGACGGGATCGTGCGGTCGGTCATGGGTGACGGCGTCGTGGATGGCGGCGTAGATCGGCCGGTGGAACGGCTGCAGGAAGTCGTCCTCCCGAACGAGACTGGTCACGAACCGCAATTCACCCACGTCTCGGGACCACATTGCGGCGCACAGCAAGTGCGCCTCGGGATCCAGATCCGGTGCGGTCCATTCGGATCCGGGTTCGTCTTCAGGCCCCAGCGGGTCGCCGGTCAACACGTCAGTCATCGACGACGCCACCGAGGATGATGGGGAGGCACACGAGAACAGCGAGCGTGGCGATGACTGCGAGGACCGTTGCGATCTGGAGCTCCCGATTCGGATCGGGCAACGAGCGGCAACGGCGGCGCGGGGCCTGATGTTCGAGATCGCGGAACTCGGCCAGCAGTTGATCGTCACCGGCGCTTCGGGAACCGGTCGACAAGATCCTGGTCAGTTCGTCACGTTTGACGCCAACCACCCCAGCACGATTGAGGCGAGCCTCGATGTTCGTCACGTCGTCCATGTCTTTCCCCCTGTTGTTCGAGCTTCCTAGTCTGCCGGGTTCAGTTGGGCACGGCAGGTGAGGCTGCCACTAGAGCTGCATCCGGTTCATGGCGGACTGCACGGCGGGCCGCAGAATGCGTGTGAGGTGCCGGACGATGTCGTAGAGGCGGACCGTGGCCTGTCCTTCCGGGAAGCGCTTGCTACCCCGAAGTCGCAGGGGATCTGCGCGACGACGCTGAGCAGGTCCCACTGCTGCCGTGCACGTCAGCTGAAGAAATGATCGCGCTGCAATCGCCGGCTAGAGGTGGGCGGTCCCTGCGCAAATCCGGGGACGTTCGTCCTCGGATTCGGGCCAGAACCTGGGATTCCCAGCTGTGGCGTGTGAGGAGCGGCCCACCTCTCGCAGCTACCGCTGACGCTAGCTGGAAGCTCCGACAGGACGGTCTGGAGGCGGACCGGTTCGATGGTCAGCCGGACGAGGGGTTGGGGTGAGCACGCCTGGGCCCGCGCGGTGGCTCCCATTCGAATCCGAGGGCATCGAGCTGCGCGATGCGCGCTGGTGTCAGTGTCTGTGTGCCGGCGCGGCGGTGGGTTCGCTGCTTGGCCGCCCAGGCCCCGAGCCTGAACCCGTCAGGTGACACCCACTTCTGTTGGACCCGGGCATGTCCATGTTCGGCGACGAACTGCGAGAGGTGGTCGACGGCGTTGTCCCACTGCGTCGGCCGCCTCGGCCGCCGGGGTGCAGGGGGAACGCGGGCTGTGCCCCAGTGGAATCCGAGGCGCTCGAGGTGTTCGATCCGGTCGGTGGTCAGCGTTGGCCGTCCGATGCGGCGGTCGGCGCGGCGGTTCATCACCCACGCGCCGAGGTCGAAGCCGTCGGGGCTGGTCCAGTCGGTGGGGACGAGCGCATGCCCGTGTTCGGTGATGAAATCGGTGAGGTGGTCGATGCCGGCGGCCCACAGATCTTGCCGTGTGGCGCGGCTATCCAGTCCCCAGTCGAAACCCAGGGCGTCGAGTTTCGCGATCCGCTCCGGGGTCAGGGCGCGGGCGTCGTCGCGTCGATCGCGGCGCCGATTGCTCACCCAGCAACCGAGCGCGAATCCGTCCTCGCTGACCCACGCGTACGGAACTCGGGCGTGGCCGTGCACGGCCACGTACCGCTCGAGATGCGCGAGTCCTACCACCCACTGCTTGGCGGACGCAGTGATCCGGCCTTGCGGCGGATCCCACACGAATCCGAGCGCGTCGAGCTGCGCAATCCGCTCGTCTGTGAGCGAAGGGACGCCGTGGCGGCGGTCGTCGCGGCGCTTGTTGACCCATCGGCCGAGCCGCATTCCGTCGCTGCACACGAACCCGGCCACGACGCGGGTGTGGCCGTGTTCGGCGATGAAGTCCTCGAGGTGTTCGATCCCGTCTGCCCAGAGCGCGTGTGTGCGTGCGTCACCGCCGCCGCCCTGCCTATCGTGCATCTCGTCCCCCAGTCGAAGCCCCGGCTATTCGTACCAGATGAGGCCGGTCCGACCGCGCGAGCAGGTAGGGGAGGGAAGCCCGCTCAGCCAGGCCCGCGAGCACCTGGTTGCGCTGCTCGGCCCCACCCAGACCGCATAGAGTGGCGCTCCGTGACTGAAGACCTGCCCGACGAGGAACGGCTGCGGCGCGAGCTCGAGATGCTGGCCGACGTCCGTCGACGCCTGCGCGATTCCGAGGGCCCCGACTTTCGGCCACCGACCGGCGCCATCGACCAGGTCCTCGACGAGTACAACGCCGCCCGCGCACGCAACGACGCCGGCGGAGGGCAGCCTCCGGAGGAGGCATGACCGACCCCGACGCTCTCGAGGACGACGAGCTTCCGGTCGACGAGTGGCCAACCCAGATGGGCCGCGTCCGTGTCGGGCCCGCGATCATCATCTACCTCTCCGAGGATGCGAACCGGGCGCTGATCGCGATCGCGGAGCCTTTCGGGACGCGACACCGTAGTGGGGTGGTCCGCGTGGCGATTCGTCGTCTCCTCGCCGACCAGGACGCGCTGCCCGCGATCGTCGCCGAACGCGCACGCAACCGTGCCACCCGGCCACGTTTCCCGGTGCTGATGCGCATGCATCTCGACGAGGAGACCGCCGACCGGCTTTTGCGACTGGCACAGCGGCTCGAAACCACTCGGTCCGAGCTGATCCGGGTCGCCCTCGACCAGTTCCTCGTCGACATCGCCCAGAGCCAGCTCGCCGGCACCCCACTCGACATCGAAGCCGCCGTCACCGACGAACTCTTCCAGGGAGAAGCCAACCGGGACAGGCTGATCAGGCGCAGCCGCCAGCGACAAGCCGAGCGTGCGCGAGCAGGTGAAAAGGATGGACGGTGATTGAAGCTCGAGAGGCCGTCGCACGAGTGATTTACGACAGCGTCGTCAGTGAGCACGGCAAGGACTGTTTCGTCGAGTACGTCTCGGCAGCACTGTCGCGGAACCGTCGCTCGCGTCATCGACGCGGACGGCAACCGTTCCGAGAAGCTCCGGGGTGGCGGCCACGCGACGATGGAATGGCATCGGCTCCGAACCATCATGTCGGACTCCGGCAACCAACCGAGTTGACGCATCCACCGTGCGACAAGACCTATATGTCGCGGACCCCCAAGAAGTTCCCGCGCCCGACCGGATCCCGCGTGGCGCCTCAGCCACTCATCCCGCAGTTCAGGGTGACGCGCGCTCGTGATTCGACCACGCCCACGCGATCGGGTCTACTGCGAGCGCAGGCTTAGGGGACCGCACCACGCGATGCGGCCCCCTCGGACCGGCCCGGCTCGAACGGGCAGCCAACCAGTCGGGGGCGCACTCGTCCGGAGCCTGCGCGCCTTGGGCGGGACACCGGAAACCTACGGGCCCACGAGGCAGAACACAACAGAGATTGCGGCGAGACCCATGAGACGCGTGTTCGCCCGACGCCGACTATCTCTCGCCGCGTGGATCTCGGCCCTCGTGGGGGCTGCCACTCGAACCGAGAGCGGTGAGGGCTGCATGTGACTCTCTCAGCCGCTGCGCCGGGCCCCTGGGCGGCCGGATACATATACCGACGACGTCACGCGGTGATCGTTCGGCCTAACCCTGGTGCCCTGCAGTAGGGCCGCGCGGTCCCGCGGGAGCTGACTGGCGGGCTGGTCCCCGAGGAAACCGAGGTCTCGCGCAACGTCGATCGCTTCACCCCGGGTGTGGACGTCGAGTTTGCGATAGAGAGTGCGTAGGTGCGATTTTATTGTGGGCGTTGCAAGGAGCAGCGCGTCCGCGATCTCGCCAGCAGTCAGTCCTTGTGCGAGTCCATCCAGCACAGCACGTTCGCGGTCAGTGAGGTCGGGGAAGTGGACGTCGGTGGGATAGTGAGGCACGGCTGGGGGGAAGGGGAAGCTCGTTCCGGTGAGGGCTGTAAGTGCAGCAACGGCGTCACCGGGGACGCCTGACTGTGAGGTCGAGCATCCGGTACGGCTAGCCATGTCGCATGCGCGGGTCCACAGGCGGCGCGCGCTGCGCGTATCGCCCGTCTCGTTCAGGGCGACCGCTTCGATGATGAGCGCGTCGAGGTAGAACCGGATGTAAGGACTTGCGAGCCAGTCGTATCGGCGGCAGGTGTTGATCGCGGTGTGGTGTCTGCCGGTCAGTAGATGGGCGCGGGCCGCGGCAACGGTATCCCACGGATGACTGCATCGCATGTCCCTCGCGAGCTTCATGGCGCGGCCACAGTCGCCGAGTGCGAGGTGCATCTCGAGTTCGGTGGCATCGACGAGCGATCGCACGACTTCGCCATTCGCTCTGGCCCGTTCACTCTCGAACTGGGAGAGCGACTCGAAGCCTGCGGCGGGGTTCTGGACAGTGATGGCGTGTCGACCGCGGGCATGGACCACGAAAGGCCACAGTTCCACCACAGGTGGTAAGTCTTCGAGTTGGTTGAGTGCTGCTTCTGCTCGCGCGCTGTCGCCCTTGTCGAGGGCGGCGAGTGCGCGGGCGGTGAGTCCTCCGATCCGGGTGAGTGCATCCGCCCATGTGTCCGTCGCGGAGTGAGCGTGTTCGAGTTCGAGCCACTCGTCGACGCGTGCGTGGTCGCCGGCGAGTGCCCAGAGAAGGGCTGCGTTTCCGGCGGCGTTGCGGGCGATGTAGCTCTGCCCTTGTGCCTCACCAAGCCGGTGTGCGATCCGTAGCTCGGAGACAGCGTCGGGGAACCGCCCGGCTAGTTGGTAAGTAAGTGACCACTGCATCCGAGCGAAGGGCAGGAGATCGGTGAGGTCGTTCGGGGATGATTCCAGGACGGAAGCGGCGGTCAACCGGAGACCGTCCGTCGCCTCGGCGGCTTCCTCGTACGCACCCGACAGGCGGATCACGATCGCGTGGTGAGTGGCGAGCTGTAGATCCGACAGTGTCCCGGGGATCGCCAGGGTGTCGGGTTGTTCTGCCCGGGCGCTCCGCGCCGAGTTGCCATGCAGGAGGGCGAGCAATTCCCGGGCTGCGTTGATATGTGGGTTGCTCGCAAGTGTCCGCGGCGGGAGCGAGCCTAGAGCCTGGCTGAGGACGAGGAGGTCCGTGCCGACGAGGGTCGGTAGATGTTCGTCGACGATCGCGGTGACCAGCCCCCACTGCCGTGCATCGGTGGCGCACCGGAGAGCGGCACCGGGCTCGCCGTTAGCGAGGTGATGATGGGCGAGGTGGATCAGCCGCGCTTCGGGGTGCAGGCCGTCGGCGCGTTGGCTCTCGAACAGGACCCGTCGCACGGCCGGCGGCAGGATCCATGTGTCGCCGTCTGCGGTGTCGAGGTGGTCGACAACACCTGCTTCCGCCAGAGTGCGGAGACGATGCACCGGGTCCGGATCATTGGTGAGGAACTGGGCAATTTTCGTGGTCAGGGAGTGGGCTGTCGCCACCCTCGTCAGGAATGATCGGTGCTTGGTAGCAGCCGCGGTGGCCAGCACGGCGGTCTCGAGGTGCTCGGTGACCGCGGTGGACAGTCGATTCTCGAGAAGGCGACCGCGGCGTGGCAACTGTGGCAGGTCGGCCGCGACCTCGATGGCGACACCGGTCAGCGCCGGCAGGCCTCCTGTGGCGTCGTAGAGGATCTCCAGTTCACCCGGCCGTAGTTCGATACCGGCACGCTCGGCGGCCTCACTCATGTCATCGAGTGTGTGTCGTAGGACTCCGCCATCGATCAGATGGTGCGCTAAATCGAGTGTGCCGAAATAGGGGAACAGCGTGCGGCCGCAGACTGTGACGACGACGTCCACCATCGGGCACACGTCGACCAGATGCTGAACCTGTTCATCGACGCCACGGTCGGTGACCTGTTCGAGGCCGAGTAATGCGAGCCTGATCGGTTGTCGTACGTGCATGAGCACCCGGCGCACATCGTCGGTGGCGGCGCGGTCGCCCGTGACGACGGCATCGGGGGTGATCACACCCGCGATCTTCAGTCTGTCCGCCACGGCCTGCCACAACTGGGCAGTGTCCCAGTCGGTGTCAGCTGGAACGCACACGCCGGTTACGCCGTCTGAGGTGTCTGACGTGGCCCACCACCGAGCCAGATGTCGCTTGCCGAATCCCTGGGGACCGCGGACGACGGTCAGCGGAGCGTCTCGCTGCAGCAGCTTCTGAAGCCGGCGCAGGGGAGTCGGTGTACTCGGAAAGCCACAGGGAACGTCACCGCTGCTCGGGTCGATCATCTGAATCCTTGGAGATGAAGTGCGAGCAGCGACGACGGTCACGACTGCAGGTCTGGCATGAATCGACTCCATCCACCCAGCAGAGAAGGGCGAATTCAAGTTGCTGTGAGCGGGTCGTCGCAATTTCACCCCCGATTCATCCTTTTCGTCCCAATTCACCCGTCCAGTCATCCCCTCGCGCCCGATCGGGGGCATCGGCGCGAGATTCGATGAAGGTCGTCAATATCTCCTCCCGGGATCCCCGCGCATCGGGGGTCGGGATCCTCGGACAACATCGAAGGAAATGTCTTGAGGTCATTCCAGCCCACTCGTCGCCGCAGATCGCTTGTCATCGCCCTGACGGCGAGCGCCGCTGTTGCCCTGTTGGCGCTCAAGGGATCCGGAACCAGTGGCACCGAAATCGAGGTGGCGGCTTCATCCGCGCCGATCCCGACCATCGCACTCACGCAGATGGACGGCACACCGCCGTTCGATCCCAGCACCAGCCTCGGCGGTGACTCGAGTTCGTCGAATGGCATCGTCCGGCCCGGAGACCGTGTGGCCTTCATCGTCGACGTCAACCCTGGCACCACCGGGATCGCCGACGCCACCGTGACTCTTCCTATCTGGAAGGGGCTGACGCTCGAGACAGTTCCTGAGTTCTGCCGACCCGGTTCGCGACTCGTCGACGTGGGTCCGATGACCGTACTCACCTGCAAGCTGGGCGATCTCGCGCCCAAAGCTCGGACGACACGAGCGGTCACGGTCGACGCGTCGCCCGCAACGGTTGCGCCGGGCGCTGCGATCACCACGACAGCGACGCTGAGCGGAACCTCCCCGGTCACATTCGTGATGTCGAACGCCACGGAACTCCGGTTCGTCCAGCGACCGGCAGGATGCGATCCGCACGGTGCAGGCGCGGCGCTGGACCCGGCCATCCGCCCGAACCTGAATGGCGTGCAAGCCAGCGGTCAGATCGCAGACGTCGTCGTCGACGAATCTGGAACTCCGGTGCCCGGCGCGGTCGTGACCCTCACTGGACAAGATCGGTGCGGTGACATCATCAATCGCGAGATCGCGACCGATCACACGGGCCGTTTCGCGTTCGTCGGCCTCGTCGCCGGCCTCTACCATGTCAGCGCGTCGGCACCTCGGCATGACGGCGCGGATCCTCGACTGTCACCGACGGTGACCGTGGCACTGTCCGAGTCGGACATGATGGCCTCGGGTATCGACCTGCGGCTTACCTCCACCAAACTCACCGAGAACGGTTCTCGGTGACGTCATGCGTGAATCGCTGGGCATCGCAGTCGATGCCACCTCCGTCAACGCAGTTCTACTTGATGCACACGCACCGGAACTCGGGCCGATCGATCGACGCAGTGACACCCCAGCATCGGAGGTGGGGTTCGACTCCGTGGTCGAGGCCGCCACCGTCATGATCAGACGTGCCCGTCGCGTCGGCCTCAGCCCGCGGATCACGGGGGTTGTCTCGTGGGACACCAAAGTCGCCTCGATGCTCGCGGCGACGCTGCAGCCACATGGTACGGGAATCGTTACCCTCGTCAGCGCCACCGATGCCCGCATCGCCTACATCCAGTCGATGCCAGAACTACTCGAGACACGCACCGCGATAGTTTTTACTGCCGAGGGCCCCGACATCTTGGCCCTCGCGGTGGACACGTGGACCCGCGGTATCCATCACGCATTCCGATATCCAGCCACCTACATCGGCAGCGATGCCGCCGAGGACATTCTCGACGAACTTCGGGGACGGCTACCGTGGGGCCGCAAGACGGTCGTGACCCTGGGGATCAGCGCAGCACTGAAGACCCGCATCGCGCACCTGGCGGGCGAGCGCCGCATGGACACCATCACGCCCTTCGACGAACGATGGACCCTCGCAATTGGGGCGGCCATCGTGGCCTCCGAACGAGCTGTCTATCGAGTTGAACTACCCGCACCCGGCAAGTCGGATCGATCAAGGATTTCCAGATCGGCACGTCACACGGGCCGTCGCCGATCGAGTCATCCGGGAAGGCAAAGCGTTTGGTCGATCATCAACCGATCGGACAACGTCAGCCGCGATCGGTAGGTCTGGATTCGCCCCAGGTCGTCCAACAGATAGGAGAGAATCACCGCATGAATGCGCCCTTCTTCGCCGCCGTGGTCCTCATCGTGGTTGGGAGTGTGCTCGGCCGGAGCCGATTCAAGGAAAGTGCTGCCGGACGATTGATGCCGCTCGTGATGGCTTTCGGTGCCGGATTGCTGGCGGTGGGCAGCTGGCTATCCCACGACCTGACGATCTGGTCGGCTATCACCATCGTTCTGGCCGTCGCGCTGGCCATCGCGAACACCGCGATGTGGATTCGCGAGTCGCAACTGCGGCGCACAGCTCGCAACGCCTGAATTCCCCCTGCGACTGCACGACGTGTGGCTCTCATCGGTCGATGGCACGGTCCTGATGTTTGAACGTGGCTGCGTAGTCGGGGAACTGCGTGGACGGGCCCCGGCCGCACAATGTGCGCGGTCCGGTTGGCCGCCGGTGTACCGAGCGGTACTTGCGGGCTGGGAGATGATGCCGCTCGGTGGTGCGTCTTGCGGCGCTCGGGACGCTGCTCGGTGCCGTTTACCTCAGAGGAGCGAATCCTGCTGATGCCGGTGTGTGCTTGATCGGAGCTGTGGTCGGGTCGGTTTCGATCGCGGTCGGCCAGGTATGGCCACCGCGGTCGAGAAGGCCAGGTGCGCCCGCCTTGTGGATTCCTCGGGGCGGGCGCACCTGTTCGCTCTACTTGTAGTGGTAGTAGCTGACGAGATCCGGATTATGCAGCGGCCCGTAGATGTCTACGCCGGCACCGCCGTTCCCGCGCGCAGCCCGGTCGATGGACACCTGTGCTGCGTCGCCCGCGCGGAGTCCGCTACCGGACACGCTGACCAGATTCGGAAACACCGGATTCAGAAGCGGCCCCACAACACGAACCTGCGAGAGTGCCACGGCCTCACCATGATTGATTTCGACCTTGGTGCCACCCGCGATCGGCTGCACCGTCAAGGCCGACGCCACGCCGGCGCCGAGCGTCAGTGCCGCACACGCCCCTGCAGTCGCGGCCGCGATCTTCAGCGATACCTTGATGATCCCCACTTGGGAGTCCTCCCTATCCCCGCCGCCGCGAATCAGCGGCGATACCTCGACATCACCACGCCCACAAAGCGGAAAGCAAGCTGACGGGCAGTTTGTGGTCAACCCACGACAACCGCATTGCGCCCAATCTCGTGTCATGCATCCGAGAATGCTCCGGCTCTGGGCGTGGAGGCTGCGTCCTCCACGCGAGCAGGTTCACTAAATCACATTCGGATGCCGTGATCCAAAGCGGTGTGTACGAAATATTCTGTACACCAATGTGGTTCGAAGACGGTGTTTCGCTCTAACGGTGCGGCTGCGGATGAAAACGCGGGTGAAATTGGTGTGTCGACGCCAGCAACGTCTGTGCAGCGATGGCCAGCCGCCCAGCTGGGACGCCTGACCTGTTGCCGACAGGATGAGTTCGGAGGTGAATGTCGCTTCTATCGCGGCGCCGCGATGGGCTATCACGCCGGCATGCTGGATGGCGTGAGTGAATCCGTACCGCCTGTCACGCCACGACTCGGAGTTCGCAATTGCCCTGATGCACAGTATATTTAGAGATCACAGTGGAGCTCGCACCTCGGCTTCGCAGATAGGTGCGTGAGGGTGCCGCATCCGAGAAGTCGGAACCGGCAACCGTGGTGATCGAGTTCGGCTGCGCAAGGCCCCACGTGCGGAGCGTGTAAGACTCGATGCATGGGGGAACGAACGGATCGACGCCAGTTGCTGTCCTTGCTCATTGTGCTACTCACCGCGATTCTGGCAGGTCATACCTCGGGCTGCGCGACGGTCGCCGGCGGCGCCGTATCCTCGGGTCATCCCGTCGCCCAGTCGCCTGAATCGACTCCGGAGCCGTATGCCGCGACGATCCGCGGGCGGCCTCAGATCACCCGGGACGCAAGTCCGGTCGACTATTTGCGTACGCACAATGGTGTCGTTCCTGGTCGCCGTTACACCAATGTCGTAGCCAGGGAAGACTGCTCAAGCGGCTGGATCGTGAAGGGCGGCGACGGCCCACGCGTCATGCTCACTGCCGGTCATTGCGGAAGGGTGGGAGACCGGATCTCTGTTACGACGAAGGGCGGCGTGGAGCTCTATGCCGGCGAGTTCATCGACGAGACGTTCAGTTCTGGGCGTGTGGACATTGCGATGATCAGAATCGCACCCGGCGTTCGGACTGAAGGCGCACCATATGGGCAGGGAAAAGTGGGTGGCTTTGCCACGGCAACCTGGCTGCAGGAGAACCGGCCCCGTATTTGCCGCCTCGGGGCCCAGACCGGGCTTTCCTGCGGGGACTTCATCAGCGTCGACAGAGCAACACACACCGTGTACTTCGACAACATCGTCGACCATGGCGACAGCGGCGGACCGGTGTTCGTGCAGCTCGATGACGGCACCATCATGGCAGTAGGAGTAGCCGCTGCCTACCAGAGCGACGACGCCACCCGAACGTCCGCAACGCTCATCGAGCCCTATCTTCATGACCAGTACACGCTGGTCGGATAGGCAATGGTGCGGGGCATCGGTGGCGCGCCCCCAGGACTGAGGACGTCCGCGGGTCCACAGACTCAGTCCGCTGGTCGGCGAAGTCGTGACACGGACGGCTCCCTGAACGCACGCTGAAGCACTGCGATTGTCCACACGCAGTCGTGCATTGGAGCGTCCTCACGCAACCACCTGCGCATCTATGGAAGTAGCGGCGGGGAGATACGCGTACTGGCGTAGCGACCCGCCCACTACTAAGTGAGGGTCCGGCACCTGGGCGGGGCGCATGTCCGGATCCTTGCGGGGGAGTCACCCGCATGTCTGTGACGGTTCTTGTGGGCGGTGATTGGTTCCAACCCGGACGGCGCGGGCCGTGTCAGGGGCTATCTGGAGGTCGATTTCACCCCTGTTTTCATCCATTGGAACGGCCTAGGTGATGTCGAAACCTGCGCGGCACTCCTGCCGCTAACAGCTGATGCTCAGCGCGTTTGCACCGAATTGGATCTTCTAGCACAACATTTGCGTCCCTCATGGCCGCCTCCTTACCGTGGGGCCGCGGTCGTTGCGGACGGCTGCGGAGAGTCGCTCCCTTGCCGGCCCCCGACCCGGCGGGGGAGCGACTATCGCCGGATGATCCACCTGCAAATGTCCGTTACCTGTGCCTAATCGGTGCTAGGCATCAAGACGACGCGGCTGGGGCACATCGGTTTTCGCCGTTGCGTTCCCCTCCCTGCGGGGCCCTGGGGGTCGGTTTTGGAGTCACGCCGGTGATGCGTTAGTTTGGCAAACTGTACGGTCGGTAAGTTCCGATCACGCGTTGTTGGAACGCTTTCGGGGTGGGAGTCTCTATGTCTGCTGTGTGGAAGAAGTCTGTCGTGGCCGCCGTCGCTGCAAGTGCGGTGGCGTGGGGGACCTGCGGGGTCGCGTCGGCGGAGCCGACGAACCTCGAGTCGAAGTCTGATTCGAAGACGACCGACGACGGTTGGGTGCTGGGGGTGTCTGCGACGGAGTTGTCGGCGAATCCGGTGCCGAATCTTGCGATGTCGCGGTTCACGCGGGAGGGGTTCTTCTCGTCGAAGACGACCGGCACGATCACCGGGTCGGGAACCGTGCCGGTGCGGTCCGGGTACATCGAGCAGGGCCTGCAGGTCGGCTGCGAGATCGACGTTTCCTCCGGTGCGACGGTCGGTCTGGCGATGACCCTTGGTCCGAGCATCGGCATCTCGATGACCGGTCCGAACGGTGGGATCAGCGCGAACGTGGGGCCGTCGATCTCGGCGCAGGTCAAGCCCGGCACGATCACCACGATTCCGCTGGGGAAGAAGGATCTCGAGGGCGCGAAGGCGTCCGTGAGTACCTCGAACCTGCACGTGAAGGTCGACGGTTGCTTCGGCGCGGTGTCGATCCGCTCGTATTCGATGCTGGCGGCGTCGACCGCTACGTCGGACGACAGCCTGTACGTGTACTCCGAGCCGACCTGGCTCTGACCTACAGGCTAATCGGGGAAACTGCGGAGACGGGGGAGGTCTGTCGATGACGCATGCCATGACACACGCGCACGACACCACAAAGAATTTGAACGACGCTCGGGCAGTGGACGACTCGGAGACGAGTACCCCTGCAGGGAGCGCCAACACCCGACTCGCGCGCGCGGCGGCGGCGCTGGTCGCGGGTCTGGTAGTGCTGGCGGTGGTGTTCGCGAGTCTGGACCGGGTCGCGGTGTGGGCGGGCGAGCACGGGCCGGTGTGGGTGTATCTGGGATTCTTCCTGGTGATGTCGATTGCTGGTCGCCTGTTCTGGTGGGGCGTGGACACCATCATCAAGGCCGTGGTCTCCCGGAATCCGGAGGCGGCACGGTGAGCCTGCGCGGTATCGCGGCCGTGATCGGTGTGGTCCTGCTGGCGTCGGGATGCTCGGATGCGGGCGGGGCCACGGACGCCGCGGAGCCTGCGAACCTGCAGGCGTTGGTTTTGGCTGAGTCCGACTTCCCGGCCGGTTCGCAGTACTACCCTGTGCCTGATACGAAGTCATACGGGCAGCAACTCGCGGACGCGATCGCGAACACCACGTTCGGCCAGGCCGAGTGCAAACAGCCCCGTGAGCAGCAGGCCCGGATCCAGAGCACTGCCTCGCAGGCAGCGGTGAACGCGCAGACCCCCACCGGGAACATCTACGTCGCCGCCGTAGCGAACGGCGAGAGCGAGACCCCGGACCTGGTCGATCGAATGCTCTCCGGGCCGTGTGCGATCGTCACGACCGAGCGGACGGTCGACGGTGTGGCGGTGGACTCGACGGTGACGGACACGACTCGGATCGAGGCACCGTCCGACCTGCGCGCGGATGAATCGATCGTCTATCGGCAGCGGGTGGAGGTCCGCTCGCGGCTGGACGGTGAGACAGCTTCTCCTGCTGTGTCGTTCAGGCTTGTCGGCTACGCATGGGTCGGCCCCTACCGCGTGATGATCGAGCAGACCTCAATGGAATCGAACGCCCAAGCGCGTGAAGAGTTCGACGCGCTCTTCCGGACCGCCGTCGCCAAAACCGGCTGACCTGCCTTCATCGCGCCGCGCACGCGCCTGCTCATAGGTGACCGGCTGACCGCAGCCGTGCTTGACGCATTCAATGCCGGTCGCGCACTAGCTGCGACAGCTTCAGCATGCGCCGCGACGACCCGGTCGTCGCCATACGACATCAACCGAACATCAGGGGGACACGTGACGATGACGCAGACCGCGACTCACACCCAGACGAATCGAAGCCGCGACGTCGACCACCGCCGGTCCAGAGCGACCCCGCAGGCGAGCGGCGACGAGCCTTCCGACGGCGCAACCTCCGCAGCGATCCGCGCGGCGCTGTCGCTGGCGGCGGGTCTGGCGGTGTTGGCGGCGGTGTTCGCGAACCTCGACCGGGTCTCGACGTGGGCGAGCGAGCACGGCCCGGTGTGGGTGTATCTCGGGTTCTTCCTGGTGATGTCGATCGCCGGCCGCCTGTTCTGGTGGGGTGTGGACACCCTCGTCAAGAACATGGCCTCGAAGAACCCGGAGGCAGGCCGGTGAACCGCCGACGCCAGGTAGCGCGGTGGGGCGCCGGTGCCGCTGCGGCGGGGCTCGCGGCAATCGCGATTGGTGCGGCCGCTCCGCCCGCGGCGGTGGCGACGCCGGAGGAAGATTGCCAAGCGGTCCGGGATCGGGATCATCAGATCTGGCTCGATCTGATCGCGAATCTTCCTCCCGGGTCGCCGATTCCACCCGAACCGATCAACCCGTGCATCCCCGCGGGCCCGGAGACGACCACCACGGCCCCGGCGCCGCTGCCCGGACAGGGCGGCCAGACCGGGACAGGAGGATCAGGCCCGCAGGTCGGGGCGAACGCACCGACACTGATGCCGCGCTACAACGGCACCGACATCGTCCCCGTCCCCGGCCTGCCCGCTCCGCCGAGCCCCGGCGGAGGCCAGCCCGCCCGCGTCGAGGACGGTCGGGTGACGGTCCCGACCACCGGCGCGCCCTCGCCCACCGCGACACAGACGCCGACGCCCGAACAGTCGGCATCACCCACACCGGCGCCGCCGGTACTTGACAGTCAACTCGGACGGACCCCGCCGCAGGTGCAGCAGGAATCGACCCATGCCGACGAACCCGCCAGTGGCGGAAACCCCCACGCGTTGTTGCTGCTCACCGGACTCGCCGGTGCCGTCGCGGGCGCCACACGCTTCGGGCGCGGCACCCGCGCCGCCGCGGCCGACCCGACAGGGCTGATGGGGCGCACGCCGGAATCGTTTCTGGCGCAGGCAGTTGGCATGGCCGTGGCACCTGTCATGCAGTACGTGCCCGGCGGTACCGAGCGTCTCGTCGTCAGGGAAGGAGAGGGCTTCCGGACTCTCTTCCTCATCAACGACAAGTCCTCGCTGCACGAGGCCGTCATTGAAACCCCGCCGGTGCCCGACGGTGGATCGATCCGCGTCAACGCCAACGGGACGGCATCGATCGTGGATGCGGACGGCTACGAGGTCTCCCGCATGGCCGCCCCTTGGGCCTACGACGCCAACGGGCGTCCCGTCCCGACCCGCTACGTCGTCCGGGGCGGTCAACTGGTCCAGCAGGTCTACGCCGACGCCGACACTGCCTACCCGATTCTCGCCGACCCGAACGACGAAGGTCGCAAGGGACCCGGCAACGCGAACAAAGAAAACAAGAGTGGCTGGAAGACCGATCAGGACACGGCCGGTGGTCAGTTCCTCTCCGGGAACCAGGTGGACCAGGTCCGGCAGAACGCCCAGAACACCTCGAACACCGCCAGTGGTGTGGGCGAGTTGATGGGCCAAGCGCAGAACGCCACCCCTACCTCGTCGCTTGCGGAGACGGGTACAGGAAGCCCCGCCGCAGATGTGGTCTACGCGAACCAGATCGACCAGCCGGTCACATCGAACTACGGCGGTGGCACAACGGCAACAATGTACCCGACCGGTCACGAATCGGGCGTAGCCGCTTCCTACCGGACTGGACCGGATTCGAATGGCGCGTTCGAGGAGGGGACGATCCACGAGGAGGGAGGTCAGTCTCGGAGTCGATTGACACCGGTGCCGGGCTATCCCGACAGCTACGACATCGTCACCGAGAACCCGGACCACACGGTCACCATCGGCCGCCGCACTCCGGACGGCCAGGGCGGATACACACTGTGGACGAGCAATCCGGATGGCTCGCACACGATGTTCCGAGACGGCGTCAGCTACACCGTTCCTGCCGGAATGGATCCGACACAAGCAGCGCCTGTCGTCAGCCGGATCGGCACCGACGGAGTCATCTACACCAGATCGCAGAATGTGGACGGCACAGTCAGCGAAGCCGTCTCGCACCCGATGCCGGGCGGTCGGGTGATGGCTTTCATCACCAACCCGGACGACACTGTGTCCGTGGCGATCTCCGGCCCTATTGACGAGAACGGCCGCAACGACACGACGATTCAGCATCCCAACGGCAACGCGACCCTCATCACGAAGGACGACCGCTTCATCGGTCTCGACCCCGACGGCAGACCCACCGATCTATTCGACGAGAACTACCAAATGGGTACCCGCTGGAACCCCTGGACCGATCAGTGGGAACCAATACCGAAGCCGGACAGCCCTGAACGAGAGGCCCTGACACCCAACCAGGACTTCGGGGACGGTGTGGGCGATGCAATCGTCGACATGGTCAAGGGGATCGCGCCCCTGATTGGCCTCGGCGGGCGCGGCGCACCAGGTGTCGTCGCTTCCTGGCGCGCGGGCCCGGGGACCCTCGTCGGGCTTGGGGGCGAAGGGGCCCCCGGCGTCGCCGACTCGTGGAAGAACTTCGGGAAGAACCTGATCGCGTGGGACGAGTTCGCCTCCGGCGACTACGACTACGCGACTGGCAAGGCCTTGTTGAACATCGGAACCGCGCTGGTCGGGCCCAAAGGAATTACGGGGGGCCTGCGTGGTGCAGCGGAGTCTGCTGTCGGTGCCGCTGGTCGTGGTGCAGCTGAGTCTGCTGTCGGTACCGCCGTACGGGCGGGCGACGAGGTCGCGACCGCACCGCCTGTACTCACCCCACCGAAACCCAGCACGGGCATGGGGGCATATCCCAACGCGCACAGGATCGATCGTGAAGCGGCGCCACTGTTCCCTCCGAATGCGAAACCGTACGGAAAATACACGCCGGATGAATGGCAGGCTGAGTTCGTCGACCCCGCGACCGGGTATTTCAACTATCCGGAGCACACTGGACTGGCGCTCGACGCGGCCCGCAACCCCGTTTACGAAGTCCTCGAGCAGTTCCCACCCGGTGCCCGATTCGACCGCTTCGGTGACGAGGGGGGAAAATTCCTTGGTACCGACGGTGACCCTTTCCCGATGCGGAGCCTTCCGCCCAAAAGCGCGTCCGACGGGTACTTCCGGTACGTACAGGACAAACCGCTGCCACCGAACAGGGCGATCGTCACCGGCAAGATCGCCGAGGCTTTTGGGGCGGACGGTGGGGGCATACAGTTCCAGGTCATCAAGATAGATCCCGTCACCGGGCTCCCTGATCTAATCCCGGGGATGACAGAGTTCATTCCGGAGAACTTCGTCGCACTGAGGATTCGCGAGATGATTGGCGAGGAGATCATCAAGCGGATCTACCCGCCGACGTGACCTGCGTCATCGGTCGTCATCCGCAAATGTCGGTACCAGTAAGTACGGTCGGGTTTCACACATCACGGAAGAGGACATCATGAGGCACCCCCATCCCGCAGCAGAGAAGAACAACCGTTGGGGTCAGGGAGCGCTGACCGATGCGGACATTGCGGAGTTCACCGAGGTGGTCGAGCACCTGCGTGGGGTGTTGCCTGCAGCGCTGGGGGAACAGTGGACCGATGCCGTGTTCTCCGGCGACGGGTACGTGGTCACTGAAATCCCGAGGGGCGAGAGCGGGTATTTCCGCGGCTATCAGGGTGTTCGCAAGACCGCCCAGGGCTACGCGGTGATGTCCGGCGACGAGCGCGGATCCGAAGGCCCGCTGGAAACGTTCAATCGGTTCGAGGACGCTGTGAAAGGCTATGCCGCGGACGTCATCAGCGCGATTCGCTGGGACCACGGCCTCGGCATGGTGGCGTGGATGTGGAACGGCACAGTTGGCCGCGGCGTCGCAGTCGAATCCCTCAATCCGCCGTACGACACGGACTTCCGCTTCTTCCTCAGAGACGACCCGAATGTGTGGGTCGAAGGGATTAAGACCGCCGCGGCACTCTCGCACGGGTTGACCATGCCGGTCACCGACTACATAGCCGCGATGCTGGCCCATCCTCCGGTGACGGCCAAGGACGCGACTGCCTGGCCGAAAACTGGGCACGCATAAGGGAGTGCGGTGAGGCGCCCGCAGGTTTCGCACATCACGGGAGAGGACACCATGAGGCACCCGCATGCCGTAGCAGAGGAGAACAACTGGCTGGGTGAGGGAGCGCTGGCCGATGCGGAGGTTGCGGAGTTCACTGACGCTGTCGAGCATCTGCGTGTGGTGTTGCCAGCATCGCTGGGGGAACAGTGGACCGATGACGTGTTCTCCGGCGACGGGTACGTGGTCACCGAATCCCCGAGGGGCGACGGCGGCTATTTCCGCGGATATCGGGGTATTCGCAAGACTGCCAAGGGTTACGCGGTGATGTCCGGCGACGAGCGCGGATACGAAGGCTTGAGGGAAACGTTCAGCCGGTCCGAGGATGCGGTGAAAGACTATGCGGCAGCAATTGTCAGTACCTTCCGGGGCCGCGGTCCGGGTGCTCTCGGTTCGGTGGCGTGGATGTGGAACGGCACAGTTGGCCGCGGCGTCTCAGTCGAATCTATCAATTCGCCGTACGACACAGACTTCCGCTTCTTTCTCCGAGACGACCCGAGCGTGTGGGTCGAGGGAGACAAGACTGCCGCGGCACTCTCGCACGGGTTGACCATGCCGGTCACCGATTTCATCGCTGCGACACTGGCCCATCCTCCGGTGACAGCGAAGGACGCGACTGCGTGGCCGAGAACAGGGCACGCATAGGGGAGAGCGGTGAGGCGCCGTTGAGCGGTCGCTCGGGCCTCCACTCTTGGTCCGGGTGTGGGGGCTCTTGTTTGATCGACTACGAGACACATTGGTTGTTGGAGGGATGGCTGTTCGGACGCGACCACTCGATCAGCGCGAGCAAGCTGTGAAACAGAGCCTGATGACCCCCGGCCGCCCCCCCTGCGCTCACACCAAAGCCGCTCTGTAGCCGGCAGTGATCACCCGCAGTCCAACGGTCGAGAGTTCTGGTTGTCGAACAACCTATGCGTAGTGCGCAGCTTAGCCCCCCGCGCATATCACCAGTGTTGAACGCTGATGACCGGCAGCGCGCATCCGCCGTACTGGAATATTTGGATTCGTCACTCTGGAAGGTGTTTGCGCCAGACGACGTCGGAGACGCGGATGCGGTGGCTGGTGTCGCCGTTCCAGTCCACCGTCAGGCCTGTGCTTCGAGCGCGTCGACGACGGTGCGGCCGACGACGCCGTCGGTGTGGGCGGCGATCTCCTGCCGGGCGGTCTCGTCGCCGGCGCGCACGGCCGCGATCAGTGCAGGGTCGGTGCCGGGGGCCGGCCGGAATGAGCTGTAGGACAGCCACAGGTCATCGGGTTCGTCGCCAAGGAACGTGGCGTCCTGCATGTCGAAGAACGTGTACGCCCACTGCTTCCACGGGTACCAGCCGTCCATCGGCGGGTCGGCCGGGGTGCGTTCGTCGTCGATCTCGACGGTGCCGCAGCGGACGCAGCAGGTGAAGTTCATTCGCGCGAGAATGCCGCGCTGCTCGAGGTCCGCGAACGCCGCGGCCACCCGCACGTAGTCGCCCGGGGTCGTCCACCGCTTCTGCTCGGCCAGGCGCTCGTTCCACACCTGACGCACGACCGCGTCGACCTCCCGCCCCCGCGCAGTGTGCTCCTCGGCGCCGGCGACACAGCCGCGCGCCGTCTCACAGATCTCGTCGAAGGCTGCGAACCCAGGAACGACGAGAATGCGTGCCTGCTCACGGACCTCAGCGATGTCTGCCGCGGTCAGTGAGGGCTCGGGTGTGCGCCGCCAGGGGAGCCTCACGGGTTGGTCGTGGTGACGGTGCCGTCGCCTTCGACGAACAGCCGATACCCGAAATCCTTGAGGGGATTGTCGGGGCTGTTCCTCGCGTACGTGGCCAGCGCCATCACCGCCGTGCATGGTTTCGTATCGAGCTTGATCTCGAAGAACGCAGCGGAGGTGTCTTTGGCCCGGATCTGGTAGCCATCACCGCTGCGAGTCATGTCGCCGACCTTCTCCGACCCGTCTGTGACGCGGTTGTACGTGAGAGGTTGCCCATTCAAGGCGCTCGTCGAGTCGATCGTGTCCGGCTTGTTCTGAGATTTGTCGAAGTCCATGCAGTCGACTGTCCACAGAAACCACACCACGGCTTCGTCGATCACCTTCTGAGACCCCTTACCAGGCTTGGTGAGGTCGGCAAAGCTAGTCGTCGACAGGTCGTGCCCCGGCCACGACACGATGGACACGGCCTTCTCCTCGGTCCCGAAGAGGACTTTGCTCTCGTCCTTGGTGAGCTCGAAGACGCGCGCACCGTCGGGCAGGTTGGTGGTGAATGTCGCCGTGCCGACGGTGAACTGGTCGGTGTAGGTGGGGCGCTCGGTGGTGGTGGCGGGCCGCAGGCTGTCGTCAAGCAGAACCTGATCGTCCGAGCAGCCAACGAACGAGGCGGCCGCCGCAGCGACGGCGATCGTGGAGGCGACCCGGCCGCGAGTGACGTATCCGAGCGCGGGCATATGCAATGAACTCCCGATTCGATGGGTTGTGGTTACAGCAGTCCGGCGCGGGATGAAGGTTTTGGCTGCGGCGGTGGTGGCAAGGGGCGGGGGCGGTCTATGTCTGTGACGCGCGGACCGGTGCGAGGATGTCCGCCAATTGCTTTCGCGCGCGGTGGATGCGGGTTTTCACGGTGGCTACGGAGACCTGTTGGTGTTCTGCGATGTCGGCGTACGGGAGGTCGGCGAACTCGGCGAGAACGATGGCGACGCGGAAATCCTCGGGGAGTTGCCCCAGGGCGTGCTGGACGGCGTCCGTGGTCGTGACCCGGTCGTCGAACGGGGTGCGATCGTCGGCGAGGTCGATGCCAGGGCCATCATCGTCGGTGTCATCGAGGCTGGTGGTGTACTTGCGACGACGGACCAGGGCGAGGGCAGCGTTGGTCGCGATGCGGTACAGCCAGGTGTGGAAGCGGGCCTCGCCGCGGAACTTGTGGAGATTCTGCCACGCAGCGATGAGGGCGTCTTGGAAGGCGTCTTCCGCATCGTGGGTGTTGCCGGTGATCTGTACACACACATGCCAGACCTTCGTTCGGTAACGGCCAGTGAGTTCGGCGAACGCACTGTGGTCACCGGCACGGCACGCGGCCACGAGTTCCGCGTCGTCCATCGAACCCCCCCAGGTTTTCTCGTTCTGTCAGCACATGCCCCCTGATGCGCCGTGGGGGATCGTACCCGGCAGCACCGAAGCGTCACCGACCACCGTCGGTGACATCCCTTCTCCCTGGCCACAGGCGGATGATCGCGGCGTCGGGGCTTAGTACAGGTCGCCGTCGCCGAAGGCGGTGTCGTCGAGGCCGAGGTCGGGCAGGTCCCCGGTCGTGACGTCGTCAGCGGTGGCGGCCTGGTCGAAGAATGCCGAGTCGATGTCGATGTCGCCGGCCTCGTCGAGGTCCTGGGCGTCGGTGTCGCCGTGGAGGTCGCCGGGCTCGCCCCCATCGTCGCCGAGCACGGGGGCGTCGATGTCGTCGTCGAGGACGATCTCGCCGTCATCGTCGGGGAAGATCCCGCTCTCGTCGGGCACGACAGGGATGTCGTCCATATCGGGTACGAGGTCGGCGTCGGCGTCCGGGGTGGTGGGGTCGAGCGCGATCGACAGGGCACGTTCCCACACGTCGTCGGGCAGAGGCGGCATCGCGTCTGCCATCCCCAGCGTCGTCAGCAGTGACTCGTCCGCGTCCATCGCTCACCTCGTTCTCGGTCGTGTTCGTGTGGCCGGGCAGGTTGTCGGCGCGTTGCTCGAAGTCACAGTCCTGCTTTCCGTGACCATTGTGCCTGGTCCGATCGCTCGGGCGACTACACGCGGATGATCGCGGATGGGCTGCTCGGCGCCGTGGTGGCGGCGGGTGTGTCGAGCAGCGCCGCGTCGGGGGCATCGGTGACCACCATCTGGTGCCCGGAGTCGGCCCAGGCGTCGTCGAACTGTTCGATCGGCACCTCGAGCTGATCACCATTGGGGACACCGGGATCCGAGAGGATCACCACCCCGCGCTCGTCGTCGATGCCGGCGACGACGAGGACGTGGTCGGGGAGATCGTCGTCGTCGGTTTCCTGGTCGGGCTGCCAGATCTCCCCGGAGTCGACCATCGCGATCACCCCGTACCCGGCGTCCAGCTTGGCCCGCAGGTCGTCGAGCGAGCTGCTGGTCAGACTGCACGGCACTCCCTGGTCCTCGAGCAGCTTCTCGATGTTCGGCAAGGTCATGCCCTCGCTCGGGTCGCCCATCAACCCGAGTTCGACGGCGCGGTCGACCAGCTCCTGTGGATCGGTGATGAATGCGCCGGTGTACTGGGCGACGATCTGCCCGACCGCTGACGGCCCGCAGTATCCGTTGATCTGCTGGTAGAACCAGTTCAGCGTCCACGCGGCCGGATTGCCGTGCACGCCATCATCGTCGGCCGTGGCGACGTCGGATTCCGGATCCGCGGCAGTGAGGTCCGGGATGTCGTCGAACGCCTCACCTGCGGCAGCGAGGTCCAGCATTCCGAACGCCTCACCGGTGGTGTCGGCGTCGGGGAGTGCCGGCGCGGGTTCAGCCTCGATAACGGCGGCGAGATCGGAGCAGGCCGGGACGAGGTCGTCGAAGACAGCAGGTTCGTCGATCACCGCGGTGGGCTCGCCGCCGGACCAAGCGTGGGCGGCCAGATCCTGGTCGAAGTCGTCCATAGTCGAACACTCCTCAGATCGTGGGTGAGTCGCGTTGCGTGAAATTGCGGCGGCGGTCAAGATCCCCGTTGTCGCACGCACCGGCGGCGAGAGCGTGCGGTGCGTGCGACGCGGGAAAAGCGTGTGTCGCCCGTCAGACGAGGTCGCCGGGGACCTCGTCGACGACCGGCGGCTCGTAAGCGTCGGTGCCGGCCTGGGTGTGGTAGCTGTCGTCGGCGGGGATCAGTGACTCGTAGGTGCTGATGTCGCCGAGTGCCCCGTCACCCGAGGTGGCGGCGGTCCGGTAGGTCTCCTGGCTTCCGTCACCATCGGCGTCGGAGAGGCTGAGGTCGAAGCGCCCATCCCCATCGGTGTCGACGAGGGTGTCGTTGGTGATGTTGTCCGCGTCGGTGTCGAGGTCCGCGGTGTCGAAACGTCCGTCGCCGTCGGTGTCGATCAGGAAGACATCCGGTTCGCCGTCACCGTCACTGTCGAACTTGCTGGCGGTGATGCGTCCGGCGCCGTCGAACTCGTCCTGGCGGACGCGCTGGGCGGTGGTCGGATCGTAGTAGGTGGCGAGGTCGACCTGGCCGTCGTCGTCGGTGTCCTCGGCGATCCGGATCGTGCCGTCGGGGCGGACCGCGGCGGCCGTCTCGTACGTGCCGTTGTGGTCCATGTCCTGCTCGACGAGGGTGATGCTGCCGTCCTCGCCATAGTGGGTGATCGTGTCGACGCCGTCGACCCGCGAGTGCGCGAGATCGACGCGACCATCACCGTCGACGTCACGGGGGGACAAGTAGTCGACGTTGCCGTAGACACCGACCGCGGGATTCAGATCCGACGCGGGCGCCGACGCGGCTGCGGGATCCTCGACTGCCTGGGCGGGGATCCCGGCTTCCGGAGCGACGGTTCCAGCGGCCGGTGCGGAAGAGTAGCTCGCGGTCGCGGGATCACCGACGACGTCCGCGGTCGCCGACGACTCGCCGGCCGGTGCGGTCTCGGTCGCGGTGGTCGCGCCGGTGGCGGTGGCGGATTCCTCGGCGCCGGTGGTGGTGTCGGCGTCTGCGGTGGTGCCGAGGCCGAGTTCGCTGAGCTCCTCGTTCTTGGCCTTGTCGATTTCGTCGAGCTTCTCCGTGACGGTCAGATCGGGGTCGTTGGCGATGTCGTTGAGCTTGGCCATGTATTCGGCGGCGTCTTCATCGGTGTACTGGTCGGGGTTGCTCATCGTCTCGTCCTCACTGTTGTCATCGGCACGCCTGCATCGGCTGTTGGTAGTTGGATGCAGTGGACGACCCGAAAGGTTCCCGGCGACAGCGAAATTGTTTCTGCCGACGACCGGGAATCAGCGAAACACCAGCTCACGACACATCCGGCTGAGAGCTGACCGGCGAGGTGACCCGGCCCGAGATGTTGCGGGACAGGACGTTGTTGACATCTGTTGATCTGCTCCGGCTATCGATGGCAAGATGCTGACCCGGGTGTTCGTGTCCCTGCCATATGCAGTGTGTCCGAGTTAGAGGGCGGACGAGGAGCCAGACATCCGCCGCGCGAGATCGATGCCTCAGGCCTACATTTGTCCGCTGAGGAAGTTCGACGGCGCTGTCACTGTGCTCTCTTTCGTTGCTGGTATGCGCCGGCCAACTCGCGACAGCCAGATATCACGTGCGGTCGCGAGGCTTGGCGGTGCGGAGTCCAGCGCGAGCGGACAAAAGGAAGCTCGAATGCACGAACTCGATTCACCCTCATCTGCCAACGACTTTCAGCAACGCATCGTCGACGAGTTCCGCGCGAACGCAGGCATCGTTGGTGGCCCCTTCCAGGGCTCGTCCCTGCTTCTGCTGAACACCGTGGGCGCACGGACCCGGCGCCGTCGCACCACTCCGCTGGGCTACGTGGACATCGACGGCACACGCGTGGTCGTCGCTTCTGCTGGCGGTGCGGACTGTAATCCAGCGTGGCTGCACAATCTTCGGGCGCATCCGGTGGTGAGCGTTGAGGTTGGTCCCGAAATCTACCCGGCGATCGCGTCCGTACTATCCGGTGCGGTTCGCGATCGCTTCTGGGACGAGGTGGTGTGCCGGCATCCCGGCTACGGCGATTACCAGCAGATGACATCCCGCGTGATTCCCCTGGTAGAGGTCCAGCCCCTCCCAGCTCGCGATGGGCTCGACCGGGTACGCGGGATGGGAGACTTCCTCAAAGAAGTGCACCAATGGCTGTCCGCGGAAATGGATCTCGTCCTCGCGCAGGTCGACACGCTGATCGCAACGACAGACACCACCACACTGGTGACACTGCCGCCACGAACGCTCCATGCCCAAATGCGCGAGCGGTGCATCGCCTTCTGCGGAGCGCTCGAACGACACCACACGGGCGAGGACTTCGGCGCGTTCCCGATGGTGGCGGAGGCGTTTCCCGCACTCGCGCCGACACTGGAGCAACTCCGTGCCGAGCATGTCGTGGTAGCCGAGATCAACACCTCTATCCGTGACCTGCTCGAGGGGTACACGCCAGGAGCAAGTGATCCGCGTGAGCTGCGCGTCACGCTTCACGGCCTGGTTGCCCGACTGCGCGAACACTTCACGTTCGAGGAAGCGACGATCCTCGACGCACTCAATGCCGTCGCTGACGCACCACCTTCACGCAACGCGGCAGAGCCCGAATCTGATTCGGGCGAGTGCTCAAATGACGCATAGCAACGCCCCGCTCTCAGACCGGTGCTCAACGCCACACCATCAGCCCACCGCCACCGACACCGCGGTCGTCGTCAGGATCGAGGATCTCCGCCGCACCTACACGTGGTCGGCCGCCAGGATCGCCTTCGAGCTACAGATCGAAGGCATCGTTGTCAGTCGCCGGACAGTGTCGCGGCACCTTGCAGCGTTAGGCCTGAACCGCAGACGGTTCATTGACCCCACTGGCGAAGCCAACCGGGAACCACGCAAGATCATCGCCCGACGGCCTGGCCACATGGTCCACATTGACGTGACGAAGGTCGAGCGAATCCCCGCCGGCGGCGCGGATGCCCATACGTATGCTGGCCGCGTGAGCGATATGGCGTACTTTCTTTCGCCGGCTGAGCTGGGGATCCTGCCCGATGTGGACGATGTGGTGGATGCGTTGATCCAGGACGGGATTCTCTTGCCGGTCGACTGGTCCGGCGAGGAGTGGCCCGGACAGATATCGCAGTTCGTGGCGCGTCGGTTGGAAGCTTTCGGGAAGGACCGCGCGGTTGTCGCTGCCGTCGAGTCCGCCGCCAGGGAAGCGGCCGGGGCCGACCTCGAGCGCGGTGAATACGTGCCGGCGATCCTGCGCGCAGTGGATGGCGCACTGGCCGGAGCGGGGTTGGCGCTCGGCGAACTGCAGTCCGGCGACGACACCTATCGTGTCGGCGTCATGTGCCGCACAACGGAGTCGAGTCTGGCATGGGGCCTGGATCGGCCTTCTCCAGAGTGGGAGCTCATCTAGAGCATCTCCGACAAACATCGAGTCCAAGCGATGCGGCGTTCAAAACCAGCTCGGCCCGAGAGGGGCTCCTGTGTTTACGGCGACGTGGCGCCGTGTCAGTTGATCAATCCGGAGCGGGTCAGGAACGCCTTGGCGCCGTCGAGGCCCACGCCGTCGCCGAAGTGCGCCATCACCCCGGTGGCACCGTTGGCGTAGAAGACCGAGTAGGTGTTGTCGGAGTGGGGGCCTTCGATGTGGGCGGCCGCGGTGCGGGCGGTGTTCTCGACGAGGACGTTGTCCGCGTAAGCGGTGTTGGTTCCGAATCCCTGCCGGTACCCGACCACAGTCTGCTTCGCCTCACGGGGGTCGACCGAGACGATGATCGACGAAAAGTCGCCGTCGACAATGCCAGCGGTCAGAGGGCTACCCTTCTTGATCGGACACTGCACCTTCATGCCACCGTTCTCGGTTTCCCCGACGGACTTACAGGGTTCGAGCTCGCTGCGCAGCGCCGGCGGCATCGCCGCCACCACAGCGTCTTTCGTCGTCGGCAGTGAGACCGCGTCACCACCGCCGGAGGACGCCGCCGATGCGGCGTCGCCGCCGGTGGCGGTAGTGGTCGGTCCTCCCGCGGCCGCGGCGGGGTCGGTGGGGGTGTCCTCACCGCCGGTGAGCGCGACGACACCGATGGCGCCGGCGGCCACGACGGTCAGCGCCGCGGCCGCGATGACCGTCCACTTCTTCCCGGTCATGGTCTTCGCCGGAGCGCCGTCCCCGGGGGCGGGCTGCTGCCACGCGGGTGCAGCCGGGGCGGGAGTCGGGTTACCGGTGGGGCGCTGCGGATTCCACGGCTGCGAGGTCTCGGGCGCGGCGGGTGCGGGGAACTGTCGGGTATCCGCCGGTGCCGATGCCGGAGCTGGCGCAGGCACCGGTGCTGGCGCTGGGGCCGCCACCGGCGTGGGTGTGGGTGTGGCGCCGAGGCCGCGCACGATCGGGGCGGCCGCGGCGAGTGCGCCCTGGGCGACGACGGTTTTCGGGTCGTCGAGCGTGGCGATCGGCCCGAGTTCGGCGAGCCGCTCGTGCACGAGTGGGATCCGGGACGAGCCTCCGGTCAGGTACAGCGCCTCGAGCTGGCTCGGGTCGGCGATGCGGGCGTCGGCGAACGTGGCCCCGGTCAGGTTCACCGCCTTGTCCAGGGTCGGGGTGATCAGCTCCTCGAACTCCTCTCGGGTGATCTGGAACTTCTCGGTGCGCCCATCGCCGCCGGTGACGGTGATCGTCGCCGACGGTGCCTCCGACAGCAGTTCCTTGGCGCGGCGGATGGAGTCGTCGAGCGCGTACCGGATGTCCATCGGCGCCTGACGGCGCAGATAGTCGAGCAGGTCCGGGTCGCGGACGTCGAGCTGCTGGTCGACCCACCGCCGCAGGTAGGCGTCGAGGTTCTTGCCGCCGAGCCCGTTGTCGCCGCGGGCGGCGACGACGTCGAAGGTGCCGGCCTCGTTGGCCTCGAGGACGGCGATGTCGAGGGTGCCGCCACCGAAGTCGAACACCGCGATCTTCGCTCCCGGGGCGAGGGTGTTCGCCCGCGTGTAGTAGTGGGCGGCGGCACGCGGCTCGGACACGGTCCGGATCTTCGAGGCGTCGAGCCCGAGGTTGGCGGCGGCGTCGAGCAGCACCTGGATCTCGCGCGGCGACCACGCCTCGGGGTGGGTGAGCACCAGCTCTGCCGGCGCTTTGCCGCCGTGGGCGCCGGTCGCGCGCGTCATCACCGAGTCGAGCACCGCCGCGACCGGCACCGAGGCGGGCAGGTCGTAGCCGTTGACGTTGACCATGCCCTGCGCGACGACCCGCTTCGGGGACGGCATGTAGGCGGCCGGGTTGGCTTCGGCGCGGTCGGTGGCCACGTCTCCGACCGCGATACGGTCCGGAGATTCGACGAACACCGCCGACGACATCGTGGTGCGGTTGTGGCTCAGTTGCAGCGCCTCGACCGTCCCGGACACCGGTCCGGTGTGTGCGGCGGCGGTGTTGGAGGTGCCGAAGTCGATGCCGAGCACCCACTCACGCGACGACATCAGCGGCCGCCCTTCACGCCGACCCGGGACAGAGACGGTATGAGGCAGTGGCACACGCGAGTCGAGGTCATCTTCGGTCCTTCCACGGTCTCGCCGGGGCGGCGAGGACTTCACGGTTCTCGTAGTTAGATGCGCAGCACGCGCAAAAGGTTCCCGCCCGATCACAGTCGATCGGTTTTGCAGGGGACGCAGCCGTGCGGGTGAACGTACGTGCTGGCTCTCTGGCTTAAGCCAGCCAGGGGCGTAGTGATCTGGAAGCTCCAGTTGGGTCAGCGAGCTCGCTGTTCGGAGGCTGCTCTGGCCAGTTCGTCGGCGATCGTCTCATGCGCCCGATACCGAATGCACGCCCGTGCGATGGCCTCTGCCGCCTTGCGGTATCGGGGCTCGTCGAGAACCCGACGGACAGCCGCGCGTATCTCGTCGACGGCTGGGTGTTCGTGGCGTAGGTCGATCCCCACGTCGAAGTAGCGAATGTGCGCGGCGACCTCGCGTTTGTCTTCGCCGCCGGGGGCGATTACGACAGGAATGCCGTGACCGAGGGCGTTCGTCACTCCACCGTACCCACCGTTCGTGACGAAAACATCGACGTGCGCGAACAGTGCTGTGTGTGGGATGAACTCTGCTGCGCGAACATTGCTTGGAAGCACTCCGAGGCGTTCGACTGGTTCACCACCGGTCGTCACGACGACGAGCAGATCGGTATCGGCAAGTGCGTCGATCGTCGGGCGAATCAGCGTTGAAAGGTCGGCATTGGCGGCTGTTCCTTGAGTAACGTGGACGACTCGGCGACTCTTAAGTTCGGGCCACCAGTCCGGCAGATCTACCGAGTCCGGAGCGGGATCGAGCCCGAGGGGACCAACGAATCGGAAGCTCGGTGGGAGGTCGCTGCGAGGGTACTCGAACTCGGCCGGTCCCAGGTGCAGGTAGCGGTCGTAGTGCCGCGCGATTCCGAAGAGTCCGCCGTCCAGTCCCTGTCCGGCCACGGACCGGACCGCATGATCGGTTGCGCGGTCGAGGCCCCGGAAGGCGAAGGCGGTGACCGAATTGAGGGCACGGTTGCGAATGCGACCGAACAGGCCCGGGACAGGTACAAGCCCGGAATTGTATGGTGGGACATCAGGTCCTGGCATTGACAGTGGGGAGACGCCCAAGGCGACGACGGGCACTCGTTCCGGTCTGCGGAGCATGGGCAGGGCGCCGAGGAACATGGAATCGACGATCACAGCATCGGCATCGATCTTCTGGACGGCGTCAGCGACGTCCTGCGCCTGGGTCGGGACAGGGTCGATGAACATTCTGCGCAACTGATACTGAGCCAGTCGCAGCCCGCGGTAGCGATCTCGGTCAGGCAGGAAGGAATCGGGTTCGCGATCGTTGATGTCCGCGTCACCAGTCAGGGACTGGAAGGTGATCCCTGCCCCTTCGACCGCCGAACGGAACCGCGATCCGGTGAGAACCGTGACATCGTGCCCCCGCTCCTTCAGACCGGATGCGACCTGCAACACCGGGTACACGTGGCCCCCTGCCGGGGTGGCGCACAACAAGTAACGAGCCATCTCTACCCCCATTTCGATATAGTCGACTATATCCAAAGTGAGGTCACATGCCACGCCGTTACGACACAACTCGGCGCGCCACCCGCGCCGCCGGCACTCGCGCGCAGATCCTCGATGCTGCCCGAGACCTGTTCACCATCCGCGGATTCGTGGCCACGACCGTCGCGGACATCGCCGAACGCGCCGGCGTCGCAGCAGCGACCGTCCACGCGGCCGGCACGAAAGGCACACTCCTCCTCGACGTCGTGATGCGTGAATTCACCGGCGGCGGGTCGGTTCTCGATACCGAAGACCTGAGCGCTGCGTTCACCGACCCGAACGCCGACCGCGCCCTCGATGCCGCAGCCGCCTTCCTCACCGAAGCACACGCCCGATCCGCGCAGCTGTGGACTGTCACCCACGCCGCCGCAGCGATCGACACCACCGTGGCTCATCGGCTGGGAGAGCTCGAACGCAAACGAAGGATCGAACTACAGAAGGCAGCAGGATGGTTCACCGCACACGGCCTCGCCGCCGCCGGGCAGGAGGGCAGGGTTGCCGATGTCCTGGCATTCGTCACCGATTCGGCGGCATACCAGCACTTCGCTCTCGAATGTGGCTGGTCTGACGACGAGTATCGGGCCTGGCTGCGTAGTCAGCTCGCGACCGTGGGCCAAGGCTGAGTCGATCGCCTTGCCTCACTGAGTGGCTCCGGCGCAATCTGGCCATTCCAACGTCACCAGCGTATTCACCAATGACGGTTCGTTCAGGGCTGCATGCGAATTGGATAGATTGACCAGTTGGTGATCACGCTTAAGGACGGCTCCAGATCACACAAATCCGGATGATTTCCAGCCTTCCGGCGGTTCGGGCGAGGCGAACTGGACCATGACCTCCTCGCCTATGTCGTCACCCGCCGGCAGAACAAGCGCGGCCCGCGCAAGCTGGACTGGATCGGTCGCGTGAAGCCCATTCTGATTGCGAGAGCTGACGCATGGTGTCAGTCGGCGACAGTCGCGTCCCGCTTGCCCGATGCGGGCGCCGAGTCCACTGACCGCTAGTTGAGGCCTGCGTAGGAGTGAAGGCCCGAGACGACGAAGTTGATGGCGAACATGTTGAACAGTGTGGTTGCGAGGGCCGCGACGTTGATCCACGATGCGCGAAGGCTCCCCCATCCGCTGGTAGCGCGGGCGTGTAGGTAGGCGGCGTAGAGCACCCACGCGATGAAGGAAACGGTCTCCTTCGGGTCCCAGCCCCAGAAGCGCCCCCATGCGGCTTCGGCCCAGATCGCGCCACAGATGACCCCAATGGTGTACAGCGGGAAGCCGACGATAGTGGTGCAGTAGGCGACCCGATCGAGTAGATCCGCGGATGGAAGTCGGTCGGCGACCCACGCTAGCGGTCGGCGGGATCGCGTGCGCCCGTGGGCAGCGACGACATGTAGCAGGCTCGCTGTGCTGGCGAAGGTGAGGATCCCGCACGCGGACACGATGATCGTGACGTGGATTGCGATCCAGTAGGAGCGCAGCGCCGGCACCAGGGGAGCGGCGTCGTTGTACATCACCGCTGCTGCGATGAACAGGAGTACGACCACCGGCGCAAGGACGAAGACCGTCAGGTTGCGAATCGGATACTGCCGCACCGCGACCAACCAACACGACACGGTCGCCGCGCACAGGAACAGTGCGTACTCGTACAGGTTGCCTAGTGGCCACCGATCGGCAGCCAGGCCCCGCAATACGATCGCTGCAACATTCAGTGTCAGAGCAACGAGCGTCACGGCGATGGCGGCACGTCCAGCTCGCTCGCTGGGCGGGCGGTTGCCGTCCGCGGCCGCAATCCGCCCCGGCGCGTCCGACGCTGACGCGCCGACAGCGACCACGACCCGCACCTGGGCGTCCGCTGCGGCGTTGCGGCGAACCGATGAGCCCGCAAAGTCGAAGGCCGAAAGACCCAGCGCAAGAACGTATATGGTAAACGCGGACGCGTACGCGAAGTCGCTGTACTGCGCCAGCGTAGTGCTGACCGGCATGTGCCCCCCTAGTGACCAATGGCTACTACGGTGGATAGTAGAGGATGCGGGTTGGCCCTCACTCCGATTGGACATCACGGGCGCGAGGCTGGAGGTACGTCGATAGACGTGTCCCGACTCGTGCCATCCTCGGGTTCGGTCTATTGCGGGCAGCTGATGGTTCCTACGGCAGTGGTCGGTGATCCAGAGTTGCGGTCACTCTGGGCGGCATTGATCATCGAGAAGTCGATGACACGGTCATCGTCGCTCGAATGCACTGCGACGCTGTCGCTGTCCGGGTTGAACATCTGGACGAGGGTGCCCGTTTCATCGGCGAACATGATCACCACCGCGACGGCGGGTTCGCCCTCATCGTCACCGTGCGAATCCTTGTCTTCGACGGAGACCAGGACCGTGTAGTAGTCCTCGCGGGGAAAGTTCTCGGATCCGCGGAAATCTTCCACCGCTTGCGAGGTGACGGTGTATTCGCGCCTTCCGTTCGTCGGGTCGACTGAACACCTGACCCTGGACGGGTCGGTCGTGGACGCGTAGCCAGCCCACAACCCGTCCAGTGTGACTTCGGCGCCGGCCGGAGTTCCTTTCGTTGCTTTCGGGATCGGTGGAAGCTCACGTGGGCCCGCCCCGCGATTCACCCGAAACACTGCTGGCTCCGACTGAGGTTCAATTCTGCCGGGGGGTGCCGTCGAGCACGCAACCAGGAGCGAAACCAGCAGAACTCCTGTGGCGCAGCACATGCCTTTGGCGGTGTTCATTGTGCGCCTAGAATCCCACACCACTCTTGATCTGAGTTTACGCCCGGTGAACAGGCAGCCGACCGGTAGACCGGAAACATGCCGGCTGGCGTTGGGATTCGATGGCAAGGCCGCGGTGGAGTCGTCCTTGGCTAGCAGGTCACGCGCCTCCCGGTTTCCAGGTACGCCGCCGGGTCCATCCTCATCCCAGGACTCGGCTGTAGGTGTTGATGATGGTGACGAGGGCGGCGTCTTCCGCGGCGGTCATCGTCGACAGGGCCTGGGTCTGTGCCCAGGATCGGCGCTGGTGGGCTTGCGTGCGGATCTGTTCGGCGGTGGCATCCGGTGGCAGCCCGAGCTTGCCTGCGAGGGTGGGTTGTTCGACCAGGCGCCGCAGCTCGGCGGTGACGAGGGAGATGGGGTCGGCGTCGAGCATGGCCTTGAGATGCTCGAACAGCACCACCGTGTGCATGGCGGGGTCCGATCGCAGGGCGTCGGTGATGGCGCGGATCTGGTCTCGGGCGGGGTGGGTGTAGGCGAGTTGGTCGAGTTCGCCGATGATCCGGCTGGCCCGATGCACGGCCGCGAACGCGCCCAGGTGGTGGGCCAGGACGCTGCGCAGGCGCGGCACACCGGAGGCGGCGACGAGCCACTCGTTGAGCGCGGCCGCGCCGCGGGCGGCGACCGCGCGGCCGTGGATGGTGCCGTACTCGCCGAGCAGATCGAGCAGTCGGCCCCGCACCGCCGCCGGCACCGCGGCGGGGGCATCGGAGTCGAGCAGATCGATCAAGTCCAGCGGGGCGATCCCACCGAGGGCGGCCAGCGCGCGGGCGTCGTTCTCCGTCAGGGAGCCGGTGTGAGAGGTTTCCGCGAGTAGACCGGCGACCGGCAGCACCGTCATCACCAGGTCTTGCAATCGGGTGGCGAGCTTGGCCGCGTGCTCGGTGGCGTGCTCGAGCGGATCCCGGGACCCCAATGCGCCTTCCCCGAACCCGTCGGCGCGGGAGAGCACCCCGAGCGTGGTCAGCGGGGTGAACCCGAGCTGCTTGAGGAAATCGATCTCGTCGGCGCGGGGGGTGGAGTCGAACAGGAACACCGCCGCGTCGGCGTCGACGGACGCGGCGCGGGTCTGGGCGAACCCGTCGATCAGCGCGCGGCGGGTGCGGGCCTCGTTCTCCGCGGTCAGTGTCGCCAGTCCGGGGGTGTCGACGAGGGTGTGATCGCGGATCGCCGCCGACGGCAACCAGCGGTGCAGGTAGGCAACCTGTTCCGGTGGTGTCGGCAGCGCGGTGACCTGCCCGCGGACGGTGTCGACGGGCAGGCGGCTGCCGTCGAGGAGCACCATTTCGGCGCGGGCGGGGGCGCCGTCCTGGTAGACGGCGACGACGTTGGTGGCCTCGAGCGCGGCGGTTTCGGCGACCGGCGCCCCGATCAGCGCGTTGACGAGGGTGGATTTGCCGGCCTTGAGGCGGCCGACGATCACGATCCGGGGCGGCGACCACAGGATCGCGCCGATTCTGTTGGCGTGCCCGACGAGGTCCGGTCCCAGCGCGGCGAGGGCGTGCAGGGCCCGGTCCAGGCTCGCGCGGACGGGATCGAGGGGAGGTGTCATCGGGGTGATCGTGGTCATCGATCCCCACCTCCCACGACCGGTGCGGGTGCGGTCGGGGCGCCGGCGAGTTCGGCGATCAGTGCTTCGGCGCGGGTGATGTTGCCGGCGACCACCTTCCGGTTCCCCTCCAGCCTGGTGAGTTTCTTCTCCCGGGTCTGCTTGTCGGACCGGGCGATCTCCTCGGCCTCGCTGATCTGCTTCTGCAGGTGCTCGATCGAGGTCTTGAGGTGGTCGCGGTAGCGGATGACGATCTCCGGGCGGGCCAACGCGAGCGCCGATTCGAGCATCCGCGCGGTGGTGGTCTTGGTGGTGGCGATCGTCTCGCGCTGCCAGGCGAGCAGGTTCGTCTTGCCCGCGCGCATGGCCTTGAACCCGAGGTTAAACCCGACCCAGGCGATACCGACGACGGCGCCGACACCGACGACGGTGCTCACTCCGATCAGGCCACCGAGCATCGATGAGCCCATCACACCCATGGTGAGCATCGACGGATCCAGCAGCCCTTGGCGTTTGCCGGTGACCTGGTGGGTGTCGAGTGTGCGGTTCGACAGGGTGGCCACGACCTGCTGGTAGATCTCGTTCCATACGACTTCGGAGTCGAAGCGCGGTTGGACGATCTGGGTGTGGAGTTGGTCGAGGAACACCGAGAGGGAGCCGGCCATCGCCGCCTGGAAGTCGCGTTCCATTTCGGCGGTGAAGTGCTGCGGGTTCTTGCGCAGCACGGCCATCCCGTTCTTGTTGATCCGGGTGGTCCACTTCTCGCGGATCTGGTCGAGGCTGCGTTCGAGGTCGTCGGTGGCGTTCTGCCGGATGAGCGTGAGGTCCCGCTGCAGGTACTGCTCCCACTGCTGGGAGTGGTCCTTGAGGTTTTGCAGTTCCTCGAGCTGCGCGGTCAGGTCCGGGATGGCATGGGCGCTGTCGGTGATAGCACTGATCTGCCTGGTCATGTCCGCTTCGAGGGTGCGTAGTCCCTCCACCGCGGTCCGCAGCCCGTTGGCGGCCGGAAGGTCCTCCGCCCGAGCGAGCTTCGCACCGATCAGCCTGCGTAGTTCGGTGATGCCGGAGAGCTCCTCGGCGCGGTCGCGGTCCGGTCCGGGCGGCATCTCGGCGGCGAGGACCGCACGCAGGCTCGAGACTCCGAGCACCGGAACCTCGCGACCGATGTGCTTGCGCAGCAGCGCCCGGTTCTCCTCGACGATCGGCTTCCACCGGCGCACGTTCTTGTCGGTCTTGGTGACCACCAGGATCAGCGCCTCGACCGCCGACCCGGTCGCGCGCACGAATTCCATCTCCGGTGCCGTGATCGGGGTGGTCGCATCACACACCACGACCAGCACGCAGGCTTGGGCCGCCGACGACGCCGCCAACCCCGCATACGACTGGTCCAGGCCGCCGACACCGGGGGTGTCGATCACCGTGACGTCACCGAGGCGGCTACCGGCAACCGGGACGACCGCTCGCGTCGGGAGCTCGTCGATACGGACGTCGGTGACGTGGACGCCCTCGCAGGAGACCCAGTCGGCGAGTTCGCCGTGGGGGATCTGCTCGGCGCGGTCCGGGAACAACAGCTGCGCGGTACCGCCGGGCTGGTCGTCGGTGGCCTCGGATAGCGCGATCGTCGTCGACGTCGTCACATCCACGCCGACCGGAGACGCATCACGCCACCCGACCAGCGCGTTGACCAGGGAACTCTTGCCGCGCTTGACCTCGCCGACCACGACCACCGAGCGGATCTGTTCGAGACCGGAAACACGTTGCTCGGCAAGGTCGCTGAGCTCGTCGTAGCCGAACGGCCGCAGGATCTTGCCGGTGATCGACGCCAGCAACGTGTCCGCGCGCTGCCGCGCAGACGCGGCACCGTCGGCGGTGTCCTGTTGCCGTGCATCGTCCACGATCGATCCCCCCAATCCCCAGTGCGTTCCCCGGTAGGTGCCCGGCGCGGATGAGACAGTAACGCGGTCCGCCGCCCACGCGAGCGCGCAGGTCACATTCCGCTTCTCCATGATGTGACGCCGGACACATTCACGGCCGGCGCGGGAACCTCTTGCTGTCCCGGGGCATCCAACTTGGTGACATCACCCCCGCCAGAACGCACACGCAGTTCGTGGGGACGACGAGAGGAGCACGAAGGTGCGGACGACGACATGGATGCCGCGGGCGGCGGCAGTGCTCTGCGCGGGCGTGCTGTTGGCCGGGTGCAGCAGCACCGACGCCGAGCCGACGGCTAAGTCCGGTGGCGACGCCGCCCCGGCTATGGATCTGGCAGCACTCGATACCGGCAGCTACCCGACCAGCCCGGCCCCCGAATACAGCCGCGCCACCCCGGACAAGATGGTCGAGGTCGAGGGCCAGCGGTTGGCCGAGTTCACGGTTGTCCCCTTCGAGATCGATCCGGAGCTGACCGTGGGGAAGAAGCCGACGATGGTGATGCGTAGCGGCAAGAACCTCGGCGTGGTCATCAGCAGCCCGGCCGGCGAGATCGCTGCGAACCACAACATGCTCTACGGCCATGTCAGCACTGCCACGATCAACACTCCGAATATCAACGACCCGTCCCGCTCGGTCGTGCACGCGGTGATGCGATTCGGCACCCCGGAGGCGGCCGCCGCGGCCGCCCGCGAGATCCACACCGAGATCACCACCGTCGACGACGGCGCCGGCATCCACAAGCCGGAGACGATCGACATCTTGCCCAACACCCTCGTCTCCACCAGGGAGAACAGCTTCGCGGCCGGTCCCGAAGTGTCCGTCAACGCCCTGACTCCGCACGGCGACTACCTGATCTACACCTTCGCGAAGGCCCCGGCCGCGCAGAAGGACTGGACCGCCCAGGCGGTCGCGAAGGCGCTGAGTCTGCAGGGGCCGCTGATCGACAAGTTCCCCGCCACCCCGACCAAGGACCAGAACGGCGGCAAGGCTCCCGAGCTGCCCATGGTCGACCAGGACAAGATCCTCATCTACGCGATCCCGGAGGAGGACGCACAGGCCCAGCTCGGCGACGACATGGCCGTCTACGGGCCGCGCGGGATGTCGCACCGCTCGACCAACCCGCCGGTGACCTACCGGGTGCTGAGCGAGACCGGCTCCGAGCACAACGCCGTCGCCAAGACCACCGTCTACCGCGCCAAGGACGACGCCGGCGCCCAAAAGATCCTTGAGGAGTTCACCAACGACCTCACCTCCCAGGGCTTCACCGCCGCCCCGGCGCCGCAGGGCCTCCCGAACGCCACCTGCGTCACCAAGGACACCTACAACGGCACCGCGGACTACTGCATGGTCGTCAAGGGCCGCTACGTCGGCGAAGCCAACGGCCTCGACAACAAGAAGGACGTCGACCAGCAGATCTCCGCGCAGTACCTGATCCTCGACAAGGCCGACCAGAACGCCTGACCGCCAGTCGAGTACACCACCAGAAACACGCCTGTGGCCCCCGACGATGCCCGGGGGCCACAGGCGTTCGTGCGCAGAATCTGCTGCCGCCAGGCTCGGTATGACGCCGCGGCGAAGGCCGTGTGGCGTCGGCCCCATTTCCTCGGTTCACATCTGACGGAATGGCGGGTCCTGCCACACTGCCGCGTGAACATTGCTCCTGGACAGACAGTGAACGGACTCCGATGAACCCTCCCGCTGGTTGGCATCCCGACCCCTACGATCCGGCGATCGACCGCTACTGGGACGGCGCACAGTGGACCGGCGACACCAGACCGAAGGACGCCGATCCCGCCACGCAGGTGATCGACATGGACGGGTCCGATCCCGCGACGCACGTCGCTGACGGCGGGGGAGCCGAACCCGCAACAGAGCTGATAAGCACCGGGATTCCCACCGGCGCGTCGGATAGTCAGCCGGAGAAGAGAAAGCCGAAGTGGCCGTGGATCGTCGGCGGTGTGCTCGTGGCGTTCCTCGGACTCGGCGCCATCGGAGCGGCCACCGTGAACGACGAGGCCGACCCTGCGCCGGCTGCCCCCACGACAACCTCATCGGCCGCGCCGACCACGACCACCACCACGACCAAGCCCAGGCCGACGACCACCGTATCGATCGCTCCGCTGGTGCCGCAGACGACGGAAACCGCGACGCCGACATCCACGTTGCCGCCGATGACGACGACCGCCGCGCCCGTACCCACCACAGGGCACACGCTCGAGTACTCGTGCAGCGACGCTACCTGGCGCGAGTCGATGGGAGCCGAGGGCGACGAGCTGTGCGGCGCACCGTGGAAGCCGCGCACCACCCGGCCGGCGCCCGCATACACACCTCCGCCGGCGCCGAAGCCCGCGCCTCAGCAGTCCTCGGGCACCGTGCATCCCGGATCGTTCTGCTCAACGCCAGGGGCCACGGGCATCACCACCACCGGGAAGGCGATGGTGTGCGACACAGCGCGCGACGGAGAGGACCGCTGGATATCCGCTGGCTGACGCTGCTGCTGCGCCGAAGTTGCCCGCGTTGGGAACCTTTGGCGGTCTCGCTGCATCCAACTAGGCGACCGTCATCTAGCGCAGTTCTCCCGAAGCAGAAGGAATCGAGCACGCCATGACCACGCCCACTTCTTCGAACCCCAGCATCCCGAGCGACCCGAGTGCGAGTATCTCGGTCGGCGGCGCGGGATCCGCCGACGGCTCCATCGTCGACGGGTTCTCGATCGACCTCACTGGCATGCTCAACGACCCCGGCGCCGAGGTATCAATCCAGTCGTTCGACGCCGGTATCTCGGCCGGGGGCGGTGTCGCGGTCAGCGGCGGCGTGGACATCTCAGTCGGCGCGACGGGCGGGATTTCGGAGGTCAGCGTCGATGTCGGCGGCCAGTTCGCCACCGAAGGGCAGTTCGACGCGCAGGTCAGCTACGACGACATCGACCTGAGCACCGACGCCGCGACCGGCGCGAGTGACGTGTCAGTCGAGTCGGTCGACGGCGCCGTGTCCGGGCACTCGGGAGTGCAGGCCGGCGGCGAGTTCGGCGTCGACTTCAGCATGAACCCGCTCGACGGGGGAATCCCCGAGGTCGGCCTCGATATCGGGGCCGAGTTCGACGCCGACAACGGATTCGACATCAGCGGCGGCTACGACCACATCGAGATCCACGACGACGGCGGCGTGCTGTAGCCACACGGCGGCCGATGCCGCCGTCGGAAGAGAGACGTGGACGAAGAGCCCGGCGCACTGCGCCGGGCTCTTCGCCTATGCCGGTCATGGAATCTGCCATCGTCGGAACCTTTCGACGCCCCGGCGCATCTAACTCTGTGACAGCTACTGCAACAGAAGGACATTCGCGATGCACCCGAACTACGATCCCGCCGCCATGACGCCCGCCCCGCAGTACGGTGCACCCGTCCAGCCGCTGCCGCCGAAGTCGAACATCGGCTGGGCAGTCGCCGCGCTCATCTTCTTCTGGCCGCTCGCCTTCTCCGCGTTCACCCACGCGACGAACGTCTACCCGCTGTGGGCGGCCGGCGATCGCGCCGGAGCCCAGCGCGCCGCCGAGCGGGCCAAGCGCCTCGGCAAAATCTCCCTGCTCCTGTGGGTCGTGGTGTGGGTACTGCTTGTCATCTTCTACGTCGCAGTCATCGGCTGGGCCATCTCGAACGCCGCCGACACCCCCACCTACAGCACGATCCCGACCACTACCCGCGGACGCTGACCGCGGCTGTGCACGAGATAGGGGAGCTGACGGGAGGATCCGCGATCCGACCGGCGAGGTGGTCTTCGCGGCACCGTGCTGTGAACATCGCGGCGAGCATTGTCCTCTCGGCCGGTGCGGTCGTGTTCAGCGGCTACGCGGCGTTGCTGACCGTGTTTCTCGCGATGGCCACCGGCACATGCGGCCCCGGCGAGTGCAACGTGGACGTCGTGAACTGGACGATCCTGATCGGGCTCGCTGGCGTCGTGCTGATCCTGCTCGCGATGCTCACACTGGTCGTGAGGTCGTTGATGCGCCGGCGGTGCGCCCTGTGGTGGCCGCTGATCGCGGTCATGCTGATCGCCGCGCTGTGGTTTCTCTGCGCCGTGATCGTCTCGGCCGCAGTCGGGAACTGACTGCGCCGAACATCCACCACCGCGGGCCGGCCAAGTGCCGCCCCCACGGCGCCAGGAGACGCCACGACCGAGAACGCCACCGGCGCAGACGGCTCAGCGACCGCGAGGAGACCGGGCTGGAATACCGCTACGAGGTAGCCACGGCCGGTTTGGGGTTGGCGGCGGCCGGAGTCGCGATGTACGCGATCGGGATGACCTTCTTGTTCGCGATGGCCACCGACATTGTCCCGCCGACTGCGACACCAGCCCTGGCAGCCAAGGGATGGCGCTCACCTGGTTCGGCACCGCGGCGATCACCGTCGCGATGATCGCGGGCGTCGTGTGGTCGTGGAGAAACGGGAAGCCGGCGTTCATCTGGCCGCTCCTCGCCTGCCCGGCGATCGTCCGGGTACTGCGGCTTGGTATTTCGATCGCGGAATCCGCGATGGGGCAGTGACCTGCACCGACGACCGCGGCGCGCGCGACGAAAGAGGAGCAGTCGCGGCGGGAGATCTGGCTGCAGCTGACCCCATGACAACGCCGAGACCGCGCGCGCAGAACGAGCCCTCACCTCACCGAAGTAATTGATCCGCACCGCTTTTGGGGATAGCCGCTCTATCCTCTACACTCAGCGGCGAAAGCTTCCGCACCGGTCGTGATCCCCCAGATTAATCCGGTGCGGGTGCGCGGGTTCGTCCCCCCAGGAGGCCCGCGCAGTGCCCCGGCATTCCCCCACGAAAGCCGGGGCACACCCCTTTCAGCACCCGACCAGCGCCAAGACGCGCGGCCACCAGGAATCCCCACCAGTTACACAGCGCAGAACCGACAACGGGAGGTGCGCAGATTCCCCCTACAAGATCCGCGCACCTCCCGCCTATCGACGTTCCACTCCCCACCACTTGGAGGGAGAAACGTCGTCGTGCCCACCGGGCCCCCTGGCTACGCCAGCCCCCTGCCCGCGGACACGTGCGTTCACCTTATCGGACCATCGCGCCCCTGCAAACGGATCAAACACTCGAAAGGGACTGTGATTCAGTCGATCCCAGGATCGAGCCAGCCGCTAGCCCGATCCGCTGCGGACCGCGGCCGGAGATGAACCACGGCCAATCCATCGCGTTCACCTCCTCAGTGCGGTGGATGCCCAGCAGCCAGAGTCGGCAGAGGGACGATGACCGCTATGGCGCGCGGCTCACAGAAGGCCGCCCGACACGGCCGTCAGGTGATCCGGATCGGCCGCTGGACGCCGTCGACACGCGCCTGCTTGCAGTGCGAGCGGATCGGCGATGCGAAGCCGTTGCACGTCCGATGGTAAGTGTGCGACTGCGCCGCGAACCTGGATTGCGACTACACCGCCGCGGTCGATATTCTCGACGCCGCAGGGTTGGCGGAGTCCTTCGTCGCCTGTGGAGGGAGTGCCAGACTGCAGCTCGCTGCAGCAGGTCCGGTGAAGCAGGAACCCGCCGAACAGACCCCACCCAAATGGTGAGGCTGAGTAGGAATCCCGGCCGTTCACCGCCGAGGACCCCAGCACACTCGACAACTTGGAGGAGCCGCGTGGGCCAAGACGAGAGACGCCAGTCGACGGACGCCACCGATATCCGGATGGTCCTCGTCGACGCCGACACCGGAATCGACGACGCACTCGCGATACTGACGGTGTTGCACGAACCGAACACCGAGATCATCGGCGTCGGTTCGGTGTTCGGGAACTGCGGTGAAGATCAAGCTGCCCGAAACGCGTTGGCGGTTCTCGCTGCTGCCGGCCGTGCCGACATCCCGGTGTGCGTCGGAAGTACGAGGCCTGGCCCGCAACCAACTGCACCTTCGCCCCACGGCGCCGATGGCCTAGGCGACCGCGGTCTGCACCCGCGTGCAGGCCAGGATGTGAGCAGTGAGTCGGCCGTCGACCAACTCCTTCGAACTGGCGACGAGCGTACCGGCCAGGTCGACCTGCTGTGCCTCGGCCCGCTCACTAATCTCGCTGCCGCCGTCGACCGAGACCCAAATGCTCTGGAACGGTTCCGGTCCGTGACGATCGTGGGCGGGATGGGAGCTGCGGGCCGCCGGGACAACGTCGTGGCGGCGGTTCCAAATTTCCTGGCTAAGGGAGATACGAACACGAACCACGATCCCGTGGCTGCCGCTCGGGTTGCGTCTGCGCCGGGCCCTGTCACCTGGGTTGGAATGGACGTCACCGGCCGGCTTCAGATGGCGTGGACAGAGCTGGAGGACCTGGCGGGGACCACGGAGATCGCCCAGTTCGTACAGGCGATCACCGCCAACTACCACGTGGACTGCACCAGCACTTTTAACGCTTCTCCTGCCTGAAGGCAGGAGATTTCACGCTCAGACCGCAACCGGACCGTCCCCCCGGGGGAGGCGATCAGATTGTCTGATGTCGTCGACACGTGTGTGGCCGCGTTCTGCCACAGCCAGGATCACCCCGGCGGCGTTCCGATCCCGACCCGCGGTGTGTCCGCAGGCCGTGCACCGGAAGGTTCGTTCGCCGAGTCCGAGTCGCTGCTTGGCTCTCGCGAAACACCCCGAACACGTCATCGTCGTATAGGCGGGCCGCACCAACACCACCCTCCGGCCGGCACCACGCTCGAGAAGTTCACGTTTCTCCGCGCCGATCGCCGCATCCGCGGCCTTACGCGCCATCGGCGACCGCGCCAAGAACCTCGGTGTGAAGTCCTCGACCGCGATCAGGTCGTGGCGTTCGACGACCCTCTTCGCCCACACACGGGAGTCGTGTTGGGTCTGGCGAGCGGCCCTCTTGTGCAGCCTCGCGGCCTCCCGCCGCGCACGCTGATAGCCCCGCAACTGCGGGCCGCGCTTGCCGCTGTGGCGGCGCGCCATCTTCCGTTGCGCCTTGGCCACTTCTGCGGCGCACCGTTTGCGGTGCCCAAGATAGGGAAGATCAAATTCGCTGTCCGTCGTGGTGGCGGTAGTGGACACACCCCAGTCGACACCAATCCCGGCCGTGGCCGTCGGTGCGGCGGTTACGCCGTCGGACGACGAACGAGGCATACCAGTGCCCCAGCGAATCCCGCGTGATCCGAACACTCGTCGGCTCCGACGGCAACTCCCGCGACCACACCACCGGCACACTGATCCCCTTCGGGAGCACCAGGCGGCCGTCGCGGATCCGGAACCCCCGGCGCGTGAACTCCAACGACAAAAGTGCTCTCTTGCGCGGCTTGAACGCCGGCCGGCCCCGACCCTTCACCGTGAACGACTGCTCCAACGCCTGCCCGTACGTCCGCAACGTCTACTGCTGCGCGACCTGGGACCCGTCCCGCAACCACGCATTGCGGGACCGTGCCGCCGTCAACAGCTTCGACAATCTCCCGAACGTCAGCCGCCCGCCCGACTTTTGCTGGTGGACAGCCTCGTTCCATAGAAACCGGCACCGATGCCACTCCTCGGTCAGCACCCGCTGCGCCTGCACCCCCGGACGCAATCGATACGTGTACCGCACGACTTCCTCCACACGCGGCAACCTAGCCGACCCCACCGACAGAAAGGAGGACGGCGCTTCCTCTCCCCGTGAACGAGGGAGTATCCGCGCCAAACATCCGATGACGTCGACCATCCGATCTACACCTCACACGACAGTGTCGCCGCAGCAGTGATGCTCGACCCCACAGTGATCCTTGCCAGTGAGAAGGTCACCGGCGTCGTCGAACGGGCGGCGGATGGTCGCGCGAGCTGGTGGGGCGAAAGTCTGAGTGGTACTCAATCGCTCTGGTTCACCGCGTCGTCACCGAGATTGACTACGAGGCTGTTCGTACGCTGATCAGTAAGACACTCGCAGGCGTCTGAACAGTGGGATCAGTACGATTGCTCGCCGGGAATGCGGCGGTGCCGGTGCGAAACCTGTTCCACCCCTGTGCCGGGTGAAACAGTCAATCAGTCACGGCCATAAGGTCTGTGGTTGGTCGATCACGGCTGTCGTTGTAGCGCAAGTATGGACTCCACATGGTGGAGCGGGGGAGGAGCAGGCAGATGACATTGGTGGCCCTACAGCCAGCAACGCTAACTAAGAAGACGATCGTCGACCACTACCGCAAGACGGTGGTGGAGCCGATCAAACTCTCCGCCTACAGCTCGCAGATCCCTCCGGGGCAGATGGCGGTGCTGCAGGATCGGTACCCCACCGGTGAGGCGCGGCTGTGGGGGTTGAGCCACGGTAAGCGGCAGTCGAAGTTCAATCAGTGGAGTCGGCTCGCACCCGGCGCAAAGGTCCTGTTCTACACAGGAGGCCCGGATAAGTCGTTCACTGCCTTGGCCACGATCACCTATACCGTCGAGAACGACAATCTCGGACGCGCGCTGTGGTCGCTCGATGACGGCGGGGAACCCTTCAAGTACCTGTACTTCATCGACCGTGTCCGGTCGATCGACGTGACGTACAAAGAACTGATCCCTTTCATCCGGACCACGACCGACTGGGGTCACGAATACCTGCGCGCTTTCGACGTACTCACCGCAGAGCAGAGCGCGCGGGTGCTCGATTATCTGGGAATCCCGGATGACGAACGCGCCCCTGCCCTCGATTGGGCGGGCTATTCCGCCGCGGTCCATAAGGGGATAGCTGCGACGGACCGCGCTTACACCGCCATGTCCCGGCAGGAGCAGAAGTTCCTTCGGGCACTGTTGATCCCAGGGGACACCGCAACGTGTGACGTGTGCGGCCGCGTGTTCGCCGGTGAGTACCTCCGGGCGGCCCACATTAAGAAGAGAGCAGCCTGCACCGAGAACGAACGCCTCGACGTGGACAACATCGCCATGATCGCGTGTGTCTTCGGCTGCGACGCGCTCTATGAATCCGGTGACATCGGAGTCAATGCCAACGGCCACATCGTTCTTAGCCCCACCGTCCGGCTAGGCGGTCCCGAAGAAGACTACGTTCGAATTCAGATCAAGGGTCGGCAGTGCGCCAAATGGGTGTCGAGCACAGCCAGCCGCGTCTACTTCGACTGGCACTGGAGAACGACCTACAAGCACATGCTAACCCTCCCCGGCCACTGACCACTCAGAGCGAGGACCGACCGGGCGTATACAGCGACACCGCTGTCGGGCAACGCCGACGGCCCGCTGACGGCGCTGTTCGCGGGCATTCTCACAGCGACGAGAGGAACCACTCGTGACGATTGATGCACTCCCTAGCCTGACCGCCACATCCGACCCGGAACTCGACGAGGTTGCCGCCGAACTGCGTCGCCTCGATCCCGACGGATCTCGGTGGGCCGGGGTGGTCCGACACACCTACGACATGATCTACAACGGCGCGGAGACCGGGCGCTACCGCTGGGATCAGCTGATGAAGACCGAGAGGACGCATTTCGGCACGCTGCTCGAGATCAACGCCCAGCGGGAGTTCGGGTTCGATGACGGCGACGAAACCGACTACCGGATCGCCGGACACCAGGTCGACGCCAAGTGGAGCCAGACACTCGGTAAGTGGATGCTGCCGCCCGAGGTCTTCGATCGGCTGGCTCTTGTGGCGACCGGCAGCGACGAACATTCCTGCTGGTCGCTCGGGCTGGTCCGGGTGAGTGAAGAGTTCCGGGCCGAGAGCGGTAACCGGGACACGAAGGTCAAACTCAATGCGCTCGGAAGGTCGTCGGTGTACTGGCTGTGGAAGGACGCCCCCATGCCGGGCAACATCCTGCTGCAGCTGCCCAGGAATACCGTCGAGAACATTTTCGCCCTCCAGCACGGTACCCAGCGCACCAATGAACTCTTCCGCGTCGCTGAAGGCCAGCTGGTCCATCGGACCGCGGTGCGCACCGTTGCAATGCAGCTTGATGACCAGAGACGTGTCCGCGCGAACGGCGGCGCCCGCACGGCGCTCTCCCCCGAGGGATACATCATCCTGAGCGGCGCATACAACCAGCAGAAACACGCCGCAGCCGACCTCGGAGTCCCCATCCCAGGCCCCCGGGAATACATCTCGGTGAGGGTCGCACCATCGAACGACAACACCGGAACCTTGATCAAGGGAACTCGCTGGCGCCGTGCATTTCCCGGCGAAACGCTGCACCATCCCGCCCCGGTTATCTCCAAGAACGACGAGCAGTCCTTCGGTACGGAACCCAGCACCGCTCCCGATGTTCGGGCCGTGGTGCCTCAACGACAGTCTCATCCTCGGAGCCTGACCGAGATGCTGAACAACACGCCAAACCGTCGTCCCACCAAGCACACGACCACACCCGATGAGGATCCCTGCCGCGGAAACAGCAGAGAACTCGGCTCCTAGCCCCCAGAACCTCGCCGAACACAATCGGCGCGGGCGGCCGATCGCTTCGACCTAGCGTCTTCACCACCCGCTCGGTCCTACAGGGTCGGGCCGATCGGGGGTGATGAATCGTTGTGCGCTGGTGCCGCAGTGTCGGGGGGTGGGGTACCAGCAGTTGTTGTCCCGATCGCCCGGGTGTGCCTGGATTGTGTTCAAACGATGCGATCACGGCCCGGCGTCCAGCGCGGGCGGCGTGTGCGACGGTCTCGGACACCGACGTGCAGAAGCAGGTCGTCACGGAGGCAAGACACGGACGCCGGAGCGAGCGCGGCTCGGTGAGATGGAGTGTGGTGCTGGCGTAGGCGTCGTCAGGACGCGCCGCGCGGGCGTACCGGATCGTCGTCGACTACCTGTCGGAGGCCGACAGGTCGGTGTGCCCGCAGTCCCTGTCTCGCGACAATAACAGGCGGCAGATCCGGTTCACACGCACCGGATTCAGGTCAGCTTGATGTGTGGCTGACGACGCGGCGACGTAAAGGCCGAGTGGTCCGAGAGCTGCCGGCCGAGCGAGGCCGACGAAAGCGCGGCACCGATGGGGTCGATGCCGCGCTCTTCAGCCACGAAGAGCAGCCGAGACCTGGCGGCCCCCAATCGTTGGCGCAGTGGTTGCAGATGGGCGGATCAGCCCTGAACCGTACGTCGAGCTTCCGGATCGAGGCCGTCGACGACCAGGATCCAGACCAGACCTTCGTCAAGCCGGTCGACGAGAATACCCTGGGTTCATACCCATTGCTAGGCGCACGAGTTGATCCCGAAGTAGAAGTCCGGCCACGACGGAACCCTTGGAAAATCGGAATACCAGTCGAACAACTCTTGATCCCTAGGAGACCTAAAAGAATCTCTATACGCGCGGGGGTGCCCGTTCCATCTTCGGTTAGTCGAAGAATTCGCGAGGTTCTGTCGTCGACGCGGTCAACGAAGAAGGAGAAGAGCGCCACGCCTCGTGCGGCTTATCGCGACCGGGCGTGACCGAGTGCTGTTGAGGCCAAAGGAGATCGCGTACACCGGGTGCACCCACAATGACATGGAGGTGTTCCTCAGCGGTGGGAGGTGCACCTCGAACACTCGGCCCGCCGTCGGTGAGCGGTGGGGATACATCGAGCCAACGACGTCGCGTCAAAGAGTCGAGAGAATGCTGTAGACGGGATTGGCGGCGGCTGCTGCCCGGGTCTCCTTGCCGGCTCCCTGCGTGTATCGCTGGGTAGTTGTCATTGACTCATGTCCGAGTAGACGCATCAGGGTATAGACATTGACGTCCGAGTCTGCGAGCGATGTCGCGAAGGTGTGGCGGAGCTGGTGCACGAGTGCGCCTTTCGTGCGCCTTCCGTTGATCCCGGCCCGCCGATACGCCCGTTCGACCCGGTACTGGATCGTCGGTCCCGTGATTCGCTCCCCGTCCAGTCCGACAAACAGCGGGTCCGTCGCACGCAGCCGGCGCCAGGGGAAATCAGTGGGGGAGGACCGTCGCTTCGCTGTCTGGGGGAAGCGGGCCAGCCGCGATTCGAGGTACGTCGTGAGCACGTCCACGAGCCCGGCTTCGGCGGTCAGCACTCGTTCTTTGTTGCCTTTGCCGTGCACCATGATCGCCTTCACCCGGCCGGTGTCGTCGGTGTCGCGGAAGTCGCCGACGTTCATCACCACCAGCTCGGAGAGCCGGCACCCGGTCAGGAGGGTGGTGAGCACAATCGCGAAGTCGCGTTCCTGCCACGCTCGGGCGTTCGCGTCGTCCGGTTCCATGAGGGCCGCCACGAGGCGTTGCACGGCGTCGTTGTCGAACGACTTCGGGACCGTCTTGGGGATCTTCGGCCGCAGCACAGCCGACATCGGGTTCGCCACAATGATGTCCGCGGTGAATAGGTAGTCGCACAACGTGTTCCACGTCGACCAGCAGCGCCGGATCGACGCCGCCGAGTGGGTCTCGGCGTAGCCGGCGAACGCCCCGCGCATGCGTTCCTTGTCGAGCAGCTCACAGCGGAGTTCGCCGACGGATACGCCGGCGACGGCGGCGAGGAGCTCGGCGATAGCATCGAAATCCTGCCGGTAGGCCTTCACCGTGGCCGGAGAGGGCTTCCCCGTGCTTCGGTAGACCAAGAACTCCTCGAACTGCGCGGTGAGGCTGTCGGTGGCAGGCATGTTCTGATTCTGCCTGACGACCATACTGAGCTCGATGGTGATTCCGGCACGCGGCTGGGATATTCGCCACGCACCCCGCTGCATTCGTGGATTCGAGCTGGGGATGCGACCGGGGCTCCGGGGAGGGGTCTAGCGGAGGTTGATAAGAAGTGCTGCGAGCGCGACGCACATGGTGGTGAAGAGGGTGACCAGACCGGCCGTGGCGGCGGGCAATCCTGCGAGGAGCGCGAATGCACCGGGAATAACGAGAATCGAGGCGACGCATATCAGCCAGCCGATCTTGAGGGCTGTTCTGGTTAGGGAAGGTCGTGGTCGGTGTGCGACGTCGGACATCTTGTTCCTCCGGTTTTCGGGATTGCCCGAGCCGTATTGGGGTAGTGGATCAGACCGCTTCGCGGCCGGTGGTGTCGCGCTCTACGTGGCTTCGGTCGCGTCGCCGTTCGGCGATCGATGGGTTGGTGTTGGCGCTCACGGTCTCTGCGTCGATGACCACTTCGGTTACGTCGTCGCGGCTGGGGATCTCGTACATGAAGTGTTGGAGGACCTCCTCCATGATGGCTCGTAGTCCCCGGGCGCCGGTTCCTCGGACAATGGCTTGGGAAGCGATCGCGTCGAGGGCCTCGGGGGTGAAGGTCAGTGTGGCGCCGTCAATGTCGAAGAGGCGGGCGTACTGTTTGACGAGCGCGTTTCGCGGCTCGGTGAGGATCTTGACGAGCGCGTCTTTGTCGAGGGGGCGCACGGTCGTCACGATCGGTAGGCGGCCGACGAACTCGGGGATCAGGCCGAACTTGTGAAGGTCCTCGGGCATGACGTCGCCGAGGTGATCTTGGTTGTCGGTGTCTTTCGAGCGGATCTCGGCGCCGAACCCGATGCCCTGGTGTCCGGTTCGGTTGGCGACGATCTTCTCGAGGCCTGCGAAGGCTCCGGAGACGACGAAGAGAATGTTGGTGGTGTCGATCTGAAGGAAGTCTTGGTGCGGGTGTTTGCGGCCGCCTTGCGGGGGGACGCTTGCTTGGGTTCCCTCGAGGATCTTCAGGAGAGCTTGTTGGACGCCTTCGCCTGAGACGTCGCGGGTGATCGACGGGTTCTCGCTCTTGCGGGCGACCTTGTCGATCTCGTCGATGTAGATGATCCCGGTCTGGGCTCGCTGGACGTCGAAGTCCGCGGCCTGGATCAGTTTGAGGAGGATGTTCTCGACGTCCTCCCCGACGTAGCCGGCTTCGGTCAGGGCTGTTGCATCGGCGATCGCGAAGGGGACGTTGAGCATGCGGGCGAGGGTTTGTGCGAGATAAGTTTTTCCGCAGCCGGTCGGCCCGAGCAGCAGGATGTTCGATTTCGTGAGTTCGACCGTCTCGCTGCCGGGGGTGGTGCTGCTGTCGTGTGCGGCGCGGATTCGTTTGTAGTGGTTGTAGACGGCGACAGCGAGCGATTTTTTGGCATCGTGCTGACCGATGACGTATTGGTCGAGGTGGTTGCAGATTTCGGCCGGTGTCGGCATGTTCTCGCGTTCGACGATGCCGGATTCCGCCAGCTCTTCTTCCAGGATCTCGTTGCACAGGTCGATGCACTCGTCGCAGACGTAGACGCCAGGTCCGGCAATCAGCTTCCGCACCTGCTTCTGGCCCTTGCCGCAGAACGAGCACTTCAGCAGGCCGCCGCTCTCGCGGATCTGCGCCATTCTTCACTCCTCGTCGATGCTGATGCGCTGGGTGGGCGGTGAAGCGTCAGTGGTCTCGAGCGTCCGGGACTAGGGCATTGGCACGCGCGCACGCATCCGGCCCGATGCTGCGCGCGTTGATGTGGCCATCGGAGATGGAGAGGGTGGCCTCGGTGTCGTCGTTGACATCGGGTATCCCGCAGGCTGCCGCGATCTCACCGTTCGGGTCGACGATCACCTGTAGTTGCGGCCACGCGGTGGAGGGGAACGCTTGGCGCAGTGACCGGCACAGATCCGCAAGAGCCAATCGAGCGAGCGGAGCGAGCTCGACCGCATCCGCGGTGACAAGCACGGCGGTGACCGGCGCATCGTCCGGTGCAGTACGGGCCAGGTGTTCGATGTGTTCGAGCCGGTTCATGCCGACCACGGCAACGATCCCGTCGCCGATTGTTGTCGGCTTGCCGCGAACGATATCGGTCGCCCGGGGGTGGCTCCATTCCTCGTGGACGGTCTCGGGCGCGATGCCAGCTGCGGGTGGGGTAGTCCACCGATCGTCGATCTGGATGCTGGTGATGTGCTGGCAGGTTTCGATCACCTTGGCCGGGTCGACGAAGTCGGGTGCGACGAAGGACAACTGGCTGGCGCCGTAGAGGACGGTGAGCACCGACTCGGCGACGCCGACCATACGCTCGGCGGACCGGGATAGTCGCTCGAGGGCCAACCCGAGCAGTACGGCATCGAGCTTCACCAGCTGGGCGAATGGCCGCTGAAACTGTTCGTCGGTGAGGATTTCGGGGATGAGGTCGACACCGAGCATCGGCGAGGTGAGCTGCACCGATCCCTGATACTCGTAGTTGTTGGTCCGGGGCAGTCGATCAACCCAGGTGCTCGCGAACACCCCGAGCGCCTCCACCTGGGTGTCTGCGTGAGTATGTAGGACTTCGCCGGCGTTCTCTGCCTCCTCGGCGAGGACGGCGAGGTACAGGGCACGCTTGCCGGGAAAGTTGGAGTACACCGCACCTCGCGTGAGGTCGGCGCGGATGGCGATCTCGTCGACGGTCGCTTTGCGGAATCCCCGCTCGGAGAACTCGGCTCGGGCTGCGGTGAGCACCCTGCGCCGGTTGAGCTCTTGCTGCTGGACCCTTGTCAGCCGCGCCATCGATCCGATTCCTCCGCTACCTCTGATTTATCCCATTTCAAATGCGGTCATCATCCGAATGTTGTTATCATCCGAATAATACACGGGGGGTGCTCGCCGGGGGCTTAGTTGACCGGACCACTCTCCGCAGAGCTGTCAGCGACGCAGAGGGGGCAGAAGGTGGGGAGCGCAACTGTCGGGCACCTGACCAGTGCATCGAGGACTGCCGACGATGTCCTTGCCGAAGCCCGGGCACTGGTCGAGCCTGCTTACCGTGCCGTTGTGGACACCGCCAGACCGCAGGTTCGCCATGTGGCCGGCTACCACGCGGGATGGTGGGACGAGCACGGTGCCCCGATGCGCAGGTCGGGCAAATCGGTTCGACCAGCCCTGGTGTTCGCCGCAGCCGCCGCGGTGGGCGCTCGGGACATGCAGACGTGTTTGCCCGAAGCGGTCGCGGTCGAACTCGTACACGATTTCTCGCTGATCCATGACGATTTGATGGACGGCGATACCGAGCGGCGCCACCGTCCATCAGCGTGGACGATGTTCGGGACCGGCGACGCGCTACTGACCGGGGACACGCTGCTGGCGTTGGCGATCAACGAACTCGCAGGCCGGGCGAGCATGACAACCCTCGCGAACGCTCTTGTGTCGCTGTGTGCCGGCCAGTCGGACGATCTCGATTTCGAGTCCCGCACGAGCGTCGAGCTCAGCGACTGTATGACCATGATCGAAGGCAAGACTGCGTCTCTATTGGCATGCGCGTGTGAGATCGGCGCGACCGGGGGAGGGGCGGACCACGCACGGGCGGCGCTTCTCGCCCAGTTCGGCCATCATCTCGGGATCGCATTCCAGTTGACCGACGACATCCTCGGGATCTGGGGGAATCCCGTCGTCACTGGCAAGCCGGTCTTCTCCGATCTAGTCAATCGCAAGAAGTCACCGCCTGTCGTCGTTGCCCTCCAAGCGAATGCACAGTTCCGTGAGCTCTACGACACCGACCCCGCCTACGACGATCCCATTCGCCTCCGGACGATGGCTGATCTCATCGAGGCGTGCGGGGCCCGGGCATGGGCTGAAGAGCAAGCCGAGCAAGCACTGACCGAGGCGCGGGTGTGCGTGGATGCGCTCGACTGCGGCGAGGATGCCGCCGATCTTCGGAGGCTCGCGGACTTCATCTGTGGCAGGTCCCGATGATCCTGCACACCAGTCACTCTCGCCGATTCGAGCAGCTGGTGGTGACCTCATGACCGGAGCGGCTTTCGCGTACGACAACGCAGCACCGGCGGGTCTCGATCAGTGGCCGCTGATCGCGTCGCTGCACGCACCCAGCGATGTCAAGCGTCTCGACGCACCGGAACGGCTAGAACTCGCTGCCGAGATCCGGGACTTCCTTATCGACCACGTCAGCGCCACCGGTGGGCACCTCGGAGTCAACCTGGGAGTCGTCGAACTGACCATCGCACTGCATACGGTATTCAGCTCACCCGAGGATGCGATCCTGTTCGATACCGGGCACCAGTGCTATGTACACAAAATCATCACCGGCCGTGCTGCGCGCTTCGGCAGCCTCCGCCGAGCCGGTGGCCTGTCAGGGTACCCCAGCCGCGCCGAGTCAGAGCACGACTGGATCGAGTCCTCACACGCCTCGGGTTCCCTGGCCTACGCGGACGGACTCGCCAAAGGCTTCCGGCTACAAGGCGAGACAGACCGGCGTGTCGTGGCGGTGACCGGCGACGGCGGATTGACTGGCGGCCTCGCGTGGGAAGGCCTGAACAACATCGTCGCCAACGACAGTCGCGTGGTGATCGTCGTCAACGACAACGGCCGCTCGTACGCTCCCACGGTCGGTGGGCTCTGCCGTCAAGGAACCAGCGACGAACACAACCGGATGGCGGTCGGCGACACGTTTCGCGCGCTGGGGCTCGAGTACGTCGGCCCCATCGACGGGCACGACCTGGGGGCGCTGGAAGTCGCACTCACCGCGGCGGCCGAGGCGACGTCACCGGTTGTCGTGCACTGTGTGACCGTCAAGGGAAAGGGATACAAGGCCGCCGAGCAGGATGCACGAGACCGCATGCATGCGGTCGGCACCATCGACCCGAGAACCGGGCGTCCCGTCGCACCACCACAACCGACGTGGACCGGAGAGTTCTCCCGTGAGATCGTGCGCCTGGCATCCCAGCGGCCTGACCTTGTCGCGATCACGGCAGCCATGCTCGACCCCGTCGGCCTCACGCCCTTTGCCGAGACCTTCCCGGAGCGCGTGTTCGATGTCGGAATCGCCGAGCAGCACGCCGTAACTTCTGCCGCGGGACTCGCCATGAGCGGCCTGCATCCCGTGGTGTGCTTGTACTCGACCTTCCTGAGCAGGGCCATCGACCAGGTCCTGATGGATGTCGCATTACACCGCCTGCCCGTGACCTTCGTCGTCGACCGCGCCGGCATCACGGGCCCGGATGGTGCATCGCATCACGGCATGTGGGACACCGCACTATGCAGCGCGATACCTGGCGTGCGCGTCGCTTCTCCTCGAGACGCGCGGCGACTACGGGAACTCCTCGCCGAAGCCGTCGTCTGTGAGGGCCCCACCGTCGTCCGCTACCCGCGCGCGTCGGTCAGCGAGGCGATTCCCTCGATCGCTCATATCGACGACATTGATGTTCTCCACGACAGCTCATCCGGCTCACAAACGGTGTTGATCATCGCAGCCGGCCCACTCGCGTCGGAGTGCGTCGCTGCCGCCCAGGTTCTCGAAATGCACAGAGTACCGGCGACCGTCGTCGATCCCAGATGGACCCAGCCGATCAATCCGAGACTGCTCACCATGGCAGCACGATACGAACTCATCGTCACTGTCGAGGACGCGGTGCGTGGCGCTGGGATGGGGACGGCCTTACTTCGAGACTGCTCGGACGCCGAAATTGCGACTCCCTTTCTGATCCTCGGCCTCGGCGACGAGTTCATCGAGCACGGCGACCGAGCCGGGCTGCTCCGGGAACAGGGGCTCGACAGCGAATCGATCGCCGAGTGCATCCTCGACCGCCTCAGCAACCGGCACCGCGTTGCAACAACGATCGCCCACCTGACGCCACCCTCTTCTTGATCCGAGGCGCATCGACACGTCCGCAGCTAAACCAACTGCATCGGAGGACAACAATCACATGGGAACCATCGACGACATCCCCTTGGCGAAGGGGCACCTGCCTGTTTTCGGGCACGGTGCATCCTTTCTCCGGGACCCGCTCGGTTTCGTCTCCTCCCTGCCCCGAGCCGGGGATCTCGTCCGGATCAAGATGGGGCCGATGACGGTCGTGGTCGTCTGTGACCCGCAGCTGACCCGTGACGTTCTTCTCGACGATCGGACATTCGACCGCGGAGGCCCGCTCTACGATCGGTCCCGCGAGGTCGCCGGAGAGGGACTGGGCACATGCACCTACGCCACTCACCGGCGTCAGCGCAGACTGTGCCAGCCGACCTTCCGTTTCGATCGCTTCCCCGGTTACGCCGAGGTGATGGCCACGGCTGTCGAGGACGTCACCCGGTCCTGGCGCGACGGACAGGTCATCGACCTGAGCTCGGAGATGTCAAAGCTCACCGTCCGTGTCGCCGTGCGCACGATGTTCTCGACATCGTTGCCCGAATCGACCGTCCAGCAGGTCGCGGACGATTTCGGCCTGATCGCCGAGGGGATGTTCCGGCGTATGGTGATGCCTCCGATAGTCAACCGCCTACCGACCCCCGGGACGCGCCGCTACTACCAGGCCAAGGACCGACTTCGACGAATCGGCGGACAACTGATCGCCGAGCGGCGCTCCGATGACCGTGATCGAGGCGATCTACTCTCCTCACTGCTCAGTGCGCGCGACCCCGAGGCCGGCAGCGACAGCGCGTCAATGACCGATACCGAACTCGCCGACCGATACCGAACTCGCCGACCAGATCTTCACCTTCTTCCTCGCGGGCGCCGAAACCACCGCAAGCACACTGGCGTGGGCGCTCTACATGCTCGGCCGCGCACCCGAAGTCGAGCATGAAGTCCACGCGGAGGTCGATCGTCTCCTGACCGACAGAACCGCCGGGTTCGATGATCTCGGGAACCTCCCGACCGTCAGCCGGGTGCTCACCGAGACACTGCGGATGTATCCAGCCGGGTGGCTCCTCACTCGGGTGGTCTCGCGTGACACCGAACTCGCGGGGATACGCCTCCCGGAAGGCACGACCGTGGCGGTCAGTCCACACATCATCCACCGGCGCGAGGACATCTACGAACGAGCGAACGAGTTCACCCCTTCCCGGTGGGACGACGTCAAACCCGACCGGACAACGTACATCCCGTTCGGGGCCGGCGCCCGAAAATGCATCGGTGATCAGTTCGCACTGACCGAGGCCGGCCTCGCTCTCGCCACCATCACCGCCCGTTGGCAACTGACCGCATTGAGTGATCGTCCTGTCTCTGCTTCACTCAAACACCTTCCGGCACCGCGGCATCTGATGATGCGACTCACGAGTCGAATCGGGGCAGACAACACGCCCGGTACGACGGAACATCCGGTGGGGTAAGCCATGACAGTCGACATCAAACCCACCGACACCCGGATAGGGCGCCTCGTGCGTGCACCCATACACGAAGCCAGGATCTGCTGGTCATTCACCTGGGGAGACCTCTCCGCGACAGTGCTGCCGGCAACGACGTTCGCCATCGCAGCCTGGAACAGCACCGGCCTACCCGCGGAATCCCTGCCGACCGTCATCGCGAAGTGCCTGGTGTACTTCTGGCTGTACATCTACACCTTCAACCTGTCGAACCAGCTCATCGGCATCGACGAGGACCGGATCAACAAACCCCACCGGCCCCTAGTGACCGGGATGATCACACCTACTGGTGCCCGCCGCCGCTTGGTCCTGGCTACAGTGGCGTTCCTCGTCGTCGGCGCCGCGCTCGGGGTGCTGTTGTGGACCAGCCTCTGGGTAGCCGCCTGGGGACTCCACAATCACCTCGGATGGGCACGCACCGGGTGGGGCAAGAACACCGCCATGGTCGCGGGAACGATCGCGCAACTCGCCGCCGCGTGGCAGATCGTCACACCACTGACCGATACCGCGTGGACCTGGATCCTGACGATCGCTGTCCCACTGGGCGTCCTCGTCTCCCTCCAAGACCTACGCGACCTTGCCGGTGATGCTGCCATCGGCCGAAGGACCGCGGTCATGGTGATGGGGGAGAGGAGCTCTCGACTGTTCTTCTGCGTCGCCTTCGCCGTCTACCCCGTGCTGACCTACGTCGCGCTCTATCGCGGCGCCCCCGCGGTGGCGCAGTGCATCGGAGCAGCCGCCGGGGCCCTCTCCCTCGCGATCGCGTACCGAGTTGTGCGCCTCCGAGACCGGCGATCGGACAACACGACCTACATGATGTACACGTACTGGTACTGCATCACACTTGCCAGCGCCGTGTTCGCGGTCGGATGACATCGACACTGCCACAGCAAGAAACGAGGATCTGTGCAAACGATTGAAGAACTGGTCGTCCTGCTCGACGACACCGGAAGTCCGATCGGTAGCGCACCGAAAGGCACTGTGCACACGGCGCATACACCTTTACATCGGGCGTTCTCCTGCCATGTATTCGCTCCTGATGGGCGCCTACTGGTCACCCGCCGAGCGCTGACCAAGCCAACCTGGCCGGGGGTGTGGACGAACTCCTTCTGCGGCCATCCGCTACCCGGAGAGTCAGACCACGACGCCATCACTAGACGCGGACAGTGGGAACTCGGCATCACACTGACTAACATCCGACCGCTGCTCCCGACCTATAGCTACCGTGCCGTCGACTCCTCGGGGATCGTCGAAAACGAAATCTGCCCGGTCTTCGCGGCCAACACAACCGCCACGCCCACCGCGAACCCTGCCGAAGTACGCGAGTGGAACTGGGTGTCGGTGCCCGACATCGCAGCGGCGACAGCAAGTGCACCCTTCGCGTTCAGCCCATGGTTCGTCGAGCAGCTCTCCCAAATCGGGCTGTACACCACCGACCCCAGTTCCACTCCGCCGCAGAGCACCTGGCAGACAACCTGACAGTCTTCACCAGACGGGAAGGGGCACGACCTTATGGCTTCCAAGTCCAGCGATTCCGCCAACCCGCAGTTCGACATCGGGGCCGTCCGAGCCAAGTACCGGACCGAGCGCGACCGACGCCTGCACGTCGCCGGCATCCGCCAATACGCGCGATTGGCTGACGACACTCTCCACTCAGGTCCCGCCAGCAGGTCGCCCTCGGCTGACCACACTGAGCCCCAACCGGTTGACGTGGTGATCATCGGTGCCGGCATCGCAGGCATCTTGGCGGCCGTCCGGCTCAAACAGGCCGGGATCGTCGATATACGCATCATCGAGAAGTCCAGCGGCTTCGGGGGAACGTGGCACAGAAACCGCTATCCAGGCGTCCGGTGTGACATCGAGTCCTACATCTACCTTCCGATGCTCGAAGAATCCGGATACTTCCCCACCGAGAAGTACGTCACAGGCGAGGAGATCCGCACCTACCTCACATCGCTCGCGCGCTCGTACGCCTTGACCGACGTGACATCGGTGAACACTCACGTCACCTCAGTCGAATGGATCGACAAGCAGGCTTTGTGGGCAGTATCGACCGACACCGGTGAGGTGATTCGAAGTACGTTCGTCGTTCACGCCGCCGGACTGTTCACCACCCCCAAGATTCCCGCGGTTCCCGGACTTGAGACGTTCGGTGGGCGTGCCTTCCACACAAGCCGATGGGACTACGAGTACACGGGGGAGGACCTGAGCCGGCTGGCGGACAAACGCGTCGGGATCATTGGAACCGGCGCCACTGCGGTGCAGTGTGTTCCACCGCTGGCGGCACACGCTCAACATCTGTATGTGTTCCAGCGGACGCCATCGCCGATCGACACGCGTGGCAATATCCCCACCGACCTGGAATGGTGGGATCAGCTACCAGCCGATTGGCAGATCGAACGGATGATGAACTTCACCCGAATGGTGTCCGGCCACACCGACGGCGACGACCTTGTCGACGACGGATGGACCCGCGTCATGCGCAAGGTCGGGAGCTTTTTCAAGAAGGACAGCCGCACTGCCAGTCCTGAGGAGATGGCTGAGCTACTCGAAGTCGCGGACTTCCATCACATGGAAGACCTGCGCCGACACGTCGAACAGGTCGTCCATGACGCCGACACCGCGGAAAAGCTCAAGCCGTACTACAGATCCTTGTGCAAACGGCCCTGCTTCAGCGACGACTACCTTCCCGCATTCAACCGGCCCAATGTCTCCCTCGTCGACGTCAGCGGCAACAACACCATTACAGCGATCTCGAATAGCGGGATCGTCACCGCGAGTGGTGAATACGATCTCGACTGCATCGTCTTCGCCACCGGGTTCCACATCGGCACGACCGTCGTCGAGCGCAGCGGATTCGACATCACCGGGCGTGACGGAGTCACGTTGTCGCACAAGTGGCAGGCCGGACCGAGGACTCTGCACGGGCTCATGGCCCACCACTTCCCGAACCTGTTCTTCCTCGGCGCGATCCAGACGGGCTCCACCAGCAACTTCACCCACATGCTCTACGAACAGACCGCGCACATGACCAGCATCATCACCGCATGCAACCATCGCGGCGCCAACGTCGTGGAGCCAACAGTGGCCGCCGAAACCCGCTGGGTCCAAACCGTGCAGCAATCCGCCCAGAACAACACCAAGTTCCTGCACGAATGCACCCCGGGCTACTTCAACCAGGAAGGCGACGCAGGCGACCCCAACGGATTGATCGCCTCCCAATACGCGGAAGGCCCCCTCGCCTTCTTCGACATCCTCGAGCAATCACGTAAGAACGGATACGAGGCCGAGCTCGTGTTTTCTTGACGTCCTCCTCGGCCTGAAGGCCGGGGATTCCTACCAGCGCCGTCGGCGCTCTCGGTGGGTTCCTGTTTCACAGAGTCGTGCTCCCCACTCACGCGGGGAGGCTGACCGTCTCTCCGCAGGCGTTTCGTCTCTCCGCCCGTCCGGCGGCGAGAATGTTGATGGCGGCGTTGAGATCCCGGTCGTGGGCCGCCCCACACCGGCACGTCCAGGTGCGCACGTGCAGGGGTTTCGGTCCATCGACCCTGCCGCATGTCGAGCAGATCTGGGACGACGGGAACCAGCGGTCGACCTTCACGACCGTGCGCCCGTACCGGGTGGCTTTCTCCTGTGCGTGACCGGGCTGGCCCGGACCCGCCTCGCGAAGTCGGTGCACGATGCCGGCTGGGGCTTGTTCCTGCGCCTGATAGGTCTGGCCGGTCGCCGCCGGGCCCGCAGTTGCAGGGATGCTGCTGCGGATCGGGCGGCCCTGTCACCCGTCAGACGACAGAAGCAGCGGCTCGATCGATGCCTACTGCTCATCGGTCAGGTATTCGGTCGCGGCACGCCGAGCAGTCGTCGCTAATCCAGCTGCCGCATTTGGGGAGACACACTCTAGGCCTCGAGCCGCACCGAGTACCGCACGGCCGGACGACCTGCACCGCTGGTGACGGTACCGACCGGGTGTGCCAGTCCCGCTCTTTCGAGCTGCTTCAACGTTCTTCGGGCGGAGCGGGGTTCGATCCCGAGTGCCGCCGCCACGTCCGCGGCGGTGACCTCGTTGTCGGGGTGCGCCGCGATTGCGGCGTCGAGCTTCACCAGGGTGGCGCGGGAGAGACCTGCGCGTCGGGCGGCGACGTGCAGGCTCAGCGGCTCGTCGGTGCGGCCGTCCCCGGCTGCGGTTTCGGTGATCACGAAGTCCCGGCCTGAGCCGACCGAGACTACCGCCGCGAAAGGTCCTGCGGTGCGGCAGCGTTCGACGGCTCGTCGGGCGAGGGCCTCGGCATCGGCAGCCGAGCGGCCCACGCCGAGGCCGATCCGGACCCAGTTGTGGCGCTCGGACAGTTGTTCGAGCAGGGGCATGACGGTCCAGTCGCACGTGTGCTGCGCCAGCACACCGCGAGTGCTCACCAGTATGTAGCTGCCGTTTCCGGTGGGAAACACGCTGCCCGCCAGGGCGCGGATGTCGTCGGCGAGGCCGTCGTCGGGGTCGGGGAGCTCGATCATGCCGAGCACCACCTGCGCGTCGGACGAGATGCGCCCTGCCAATTCCATCGTCAGGGCCTCGAGCGCGGTGCGCACCGAGGCGATGGCGGGTGCCAACCGGATCGCGTAGACGTCGTCGCGGATCAGCTCGTACACCGAGCGTACGCAGGTGATCGCCACTGAGCCGGGATGTGCGCGGGCGTGCTCACGGTGGAATGCCGCGAGCCGGTGCGCGTCGATCCCGTTGCGGTACTCCAGGGTTGCGACGTCGTCGGTGGCGATGCCGACGTGGGTGAGGCTTTCGACCACGAGCGGCCGCGCCAGGGTGTCGATCGAGATGTGGGCCGGGTCGTGCCCGGCGGACATCAGTTCCACGAGGGCGCCGTAGAGGGTTGCGCCGGTGTAGTCGATGTAGGTGGCGGGCTTGGTGATCGCTCCCCGGGCCTGAGCGAGCGTGTAGGGGATGACCCCGGTGAACAGCAGCGCGTCGACCTCGGGGTGTTCGGCGATGACCTCGACGGCCTGTTCCTCGTTGCGGTAGGTCAGGGGTACCACCACATGGTCGGCGAACTCCACGGTGGCCACCCGTTTGACCAGCGACACCAGATCGGACGGCCCGACGACCCCGATCCGATACGCGTGTTCAGCATTCGACGACATTGACGGCAAGCCCCCCCAGTGATGTTTCCTTGTACTTGGACTGCATGTCCGCTCCGGTTTCGCGCATGGTCTTGATGACAGTGTCCAGGCTGACGCGATGTGTTCCGTCGCCGGCCAGGGCGATTCGCGCGGCGTTGATCGCCTTCACGGCTCCGACGGCGTTGCGTTCGATGCAGGGAATCTGCACGAACCCGCCGACCGGGTCGCAGGTGAGACCCAGGTTGTGTTCCATCGCGATCTCGGCGGCGTTCTCCACCTGGGCGGGCGTGCCGCCGAGCAGTTCGCACAGGGCGCCGGCCGCCATCGAGCAGGCGGAACCGACTTCGCCCTGGCAGCCGACCTCGGCACCGGAGATGGACGCGTTGCCTTTGTACAGCGCGCCGATCGCGGTGGCCGTGAGCAGGAATCGCCGGATTCCGTCGGCGTCCGCGCCGGGAACGAAGCGATCGTAGTAGTGCAGGACGGCGGGGATGATGCCCGCGGCCCCGTTCGTCGGGGCGGTAACCACCCGCCCCCCGGCCGCGTTCTCCTCGTTCACGGCCATCGCGAAGGCGTTCACCCAGTCCAGCCGGTGCAGCGGATCGGGCTGGGCGCCGGCCTCGAGCCGGCGTCGCAGGGCGGGGGCGCGGCGGCGGACGGCCAACGCCCCGGGCAGGAGGCCGTCGGTCCGCAGCCCCGCGGCGACGCTTTCCTGCATGGCGGACCAGATTCGGTCGAGACCGGCGTCGACGTCGGCTCTGGGTCGAAGCGCGTGCTCGTTGGCCCGCACGAGGGCGCTGACGGGCAAACCTGTTTCGGCGGCGCGGGCAAACAGTTCGTCGCCGGAGCCGAAGGGGTGGGGTACTTCCGGGTCGGGTTCGTTCGGACACGGCGCTTCGGCTTCGGTGACGAATCCGCCGCCGATCGAGTAGTAGGTCCGTTCGTGGTGCGACCCGTCGGCGAACGCAGCGGTCAGGACCATTGTGTTGGGATGGCCGGGCAGCCGGATGCCTCCGTCGAGGACGAGGTCGGTGTCCCGGAAAGGGATGCGGTGTCTTCCGGCCAGGTCGATCGTCCCGCTGTCGGCGACAGCGGCTCGCCACTGCGCCGGCAGGTGTGGGTCGACGGTCCCCGGGTCGGCGCCGCGAAGTCCGGCGACCACCGCTCGGTCCGATCCGTGTCCGTGGCCGGTGGAACCGAGCGAGCCGCACAGCAGGACGTGCACCCGTTGCACCCGTTCGAGGTCGCCGGATGTCTCGAGTTCGGCCACGAACCTCCGCGCGGCCCGCATCGGCCCGACGGTGTGTGAGCTCGACGGGCCGATGCCGATCGAGAACATGTCGAACACGCTGACGGTCACGGCTCCGAGGTTCCTTCCGATTGTGCTTGACACCACACTTCACCATTATTACGGTCCTGACCGAAATAAGTCCATCTGGAGAAGGGCCGGTTGATGTTCGCCGACGAGAAGGATCTCGAGCAGGAGCTGAGTAGGCCGAGCGCGGAACTGGTAGCCGACGCCGCCGCGTGGCAAGGCGACCTGATTGTGCTGGGTGCGGGCGGAAAGATCGGGTCCGGCGTGGCCACGATGGCCCGCCGCGCACTGGACGAGGCGGGTCGTGACGACGTGCGGGTCCTCGCCGTCTCACGGTGGACGGACACCGAAGCGCGGGCACGCCTCGACACCACGGGAGTAGAAACGGTCATAGCCGATTTGTCGGACCCGGCGGCCGTGGACGAACTGCCGGACGCGGCGAACGTGGTGTTCCTCGTGGGGGCGAAGTTCGGTACCTCCACCAACTCCGACGAGGCCTGGATGACGAACACCGTGCTCCCGGCCTACGTCGCGCGGCGCTACTCGCAGTCGCGGATCACCGCGTTGTCGACCGGCAACGTCTACCCGATGACGTCGCCGATGAGCGGCGGGCCGGTCGAGACGGACGAGACCGGACCGGTCGGGGAGTACGCCATCACGTGTCGTGGTCGCGAGCAGGTCTTCACCCACGGTGCCCGCACGCGCGGCACCCGCGTCGCGCTGGTCCGACTCAACTACGCGTGCGAACCCCGGTACGGCGTCGTCGCGGACATCGCCCGCCGGGTGCACGCCGGCGAGCCCGTCGACCTGTCCATCGGCGTGGTGAACGTGGTGTGGCAGCGCTACACCAACGAGGTCGTCCTGCGCGCCCTCGGACACGCGGACACCGCGCCGTTCCTGCTCAACCTGACCGGGCCGGAGACGGCCTCGGTGCGGACCATCGCCACACAGCTCGGCGAGAAGCTCGGCGTCGAACCGGTCTTCGTCGGCGCCGAGGGGGAGACGAGCCTGCTCAACAACGCCTCCAAGTGCCACACCCTGTTCGGATACCCCGACCGCACCCTGGGCCACCTGATCGACATGCAGGCCGCGTGGATCCGGGCCGGCGGGCCCTTGTGGAACAAGCCGACCAAGTTCGAGCGCCGGGACGGACGATTCTGATGACACAGTCACTGTCGGACGCGAAGTCCGCGCTCCTGCACGCGGGCACCGTCATTCCCGCCCATCCGCTGGCGCTCGACGCCGCGCGGACCCTCGACGAGCGGCGCCAGCGCGCACTGACGCGGTACTACATCGACGCCGGCGTCGGAGGCGTCGCCGTCGGCGTGCACACCACCCAGTTCGAGATCCGCCGACCGGAGATCGGCCTGTTGCGGCCGGTCCTCGAGCTCGCCGCCGAGGAACTCGATGCGCGGGTCGGCGATCGCCCGTTCCTGCGGATCGCGGGGGTCGCCGGTCCCACCGGTCAGGCCGTCACCGAGGCGCAGCTGGCCCGGGAACTCGGCTACGACGCGGTACTCGTCTCGCCGGGCGGTCTCGCCGACGAAGACCTGGAGTATCTGCTCGACCGTTCCGCCGCCGTCGGCGAGGTGCTGCCCGTCATCGGGTTCTACCTCCAGGAGGCCGTCGGCGGACGCTATCTGCCACAGGACTACTGGCGCCGGCTCGCGGACCAGGAGTCGACCGTCGCGGTCAAGGCGGCGCCCTTCGATCGCTACCGGACCCTCGAGCTGGTGCAGGGGATCGTCGACTCGGACCGCGGCGCCGATGTCGCTCTCTACACCGGCAACGACGACAACATCGTCGCGGATCTGCTCACGCCGTTCGACCTGCACGGCCCGGCCGGACCGGTGACCCGCCGCTTCGTCGGCGGCCTGCTCGGGCACTGGGCCGTGTGGACCCGGTCCGCGGTGCACCTGCACGAGCTCGTCCAGAAGGCGTGGGCGGGCGACGAACCCGCGCGGATCCGGGCTATGTCGATGGCGGCCGCCGTGACCGACGCCAACGCCGCGGTGTTCGACGTGCGCAACAACTTCGCCGGCGTCATCGCGGGCGTGCACGAGGTGCTGCGCCGTCAGGGCCTCCTCGAAGGGATCTGGTGCCTCGACCCGGCCGAGGGCCTGTCGGCCGGTCAGGCCGATCAGCTGACCAGAATGATCGACGCGTACGAGTGGCTGCGCGCCGAGGACGGCTTCATCGCTGCAGGACTCGAAGGATGGTTGTCATGAGCTCAGCTACGGTCGACGCGTCCGCCGCTCCGCCCGACGAGCAGAAGGCCGCGCGCGCCAAGAAGGCGGTGTTCGGTGCCTGGCTGGGGTTCTACGTCGACCTGTTCGACATCTACCTGCCGGTCATCGTCCTCGCGCCGGCCTCGGTGTACTTCCAGGCCACCGGCGCGTCGGCGGGCACGATCGCGCTGATCAACGGGTCCGTGTTCGCCGCGACCCTGATCGGCAGACCTCTGGGTGCCATGCTGTTCGGGCACTTGGCCGACAAGTTCGGCCGTCGCAGGATCACGGTGGTCTCGGTGACCGGGTTCGGCGTCACCACCATGGCGATCGGATTGCTGCCCGGCTATCAGCAGATCGGCATCCTGGCCGTCATCCTGCTGATCGCGCTGCGCTTCATCGACGGCGTGTTCCTCGGCGGCGAGTACACCTCCGCCACCCCCACGGCGCTCGAGCAGAGCGCGAAACAACGCCGCGGCCTCAACGGCGCGATCATCTCGACCGGCTTCCCGCTGGCGTACTGCTCGATCGCCCTCATCACTCTCGGCCTGCTGCAGATCATGCCCGCCCAGGGCATCGACTCCGCGTACGTCCAATGGGGCTGGCGTATCCCGTTCTTCGTCGGCGCGGTGCTGTCGGTGGGCTTCGCGATCTGGTACTCGCGCAACGTCGAGGACAGTGAGGAGTGGCAGCAGTCGGAGAAGGTCAAGACTCCGCTGCTCGAACTCTTCAAGGGCAAGTCGGGTCGTGACTTCCTCCAGGTGTTCGTGCTCACCACCGGGCTGTGGTTCACCAGCTACATGCTGACCACCGTGTTGCCGGGCCTGATGAAGACCGAGGCGAAGCTGAGCCCCAACTCGACGACCCTGGCCCTGGTGGTCGCGAACGCGATCGTGGTGGCCGTCTACATGGGCAGCGGTCTGCTCTCGCAGAAGGTCGGCCGGCGGCCGATGCTGATCGCGGGTGGGTTGCTGTGCATGTTCGTCGCGCCGATCCCGTACTCGCTCATCGCGTCGGGCAACGTGCACACGTTCGGCACCGTACTCGCTCTCCTGATCTCGGTGACTGTGCTGATCAGCGTCCCGTGGGGGTGCCTGACCACGTACCTGACCGAACGCTTCACCCTCGGCGTCCGCGCATCAGGATATGGGCTCGGGTACTCGCTCGGCATGGTGATCCCCGCGTTCTACGCGTACATCCAGAGTGGACTGTCGACGTTCATGCCCCTGCCGTACACCGCGGTCGTGCTGCTGTGCTTCGGTGGACTGCTCACCGTGGTGGGCGCCGTCCTCAGCCCGGAGACCCGCGACGTCGACATGAACTGACCCGACACGACCGAAGGAGATTGCATGCGGATCGGTTTCGCCGGAGTGGCCCACTCACACCCCTTCAGCGACGCGCTCAGCGCGCGATCGTTCGGGGTGCAAGAGCTGGCCGTCTGGGATCCCGACGACCACTCCCGGCGCCACGACTTCGTCCGGGAGTGGTCCGCAATCGAGCAGCACTCGCTGGCCGATCTACTCGCGTGGGGCCCCGACCTGGTGATCGTCACCCCGAGGCCACACCGGATCGCGACCGTGGTGTCGACAGTCCTCGATCACGGTGCCGCCTGCTTCCTCAACAAGGTCCCGGCCGCGAGCACGGCCGGCCTCGCCGCGCTCGATGCGGCGGTCGGCGCACGGTCCGATCGATTCCTGACCTCCTCGGTGCTGCGATTCGCCCCCGACGTCCGCGCACTGGCCGAGGAACTCGCCGGGCAGGACCCGATCGCCGTGCACGTGTCGGTCCGGCACAGCATCGACATCTTCACCACCCCGGCACGGCAATGGCAGGACGACCCGAACGACGGTGGCGGCACCGCAATCTCGATGGGGCTGCACGCCTGGGAAATGCTCGACGCGCTCCTCGACCGCCCTGTCACCCCGCTCGGCGGAGTGACAGGCCGGATACCGGGCACCCGCACGATCTCGGAGAACACCGCGGCCTTCCACGCGATCGCCGACGCGGGGATCCCCGTCAGCGTGGACGTGGTCGGCGCGGGCAGCGGGGAGGGCTACGACGTCACGGTCCACACCGAGACCGGCGTGCACCGGATGACGCTGGACGGATCAGACCACCACCGCAGCCTCGGGTACCTCGACTGCATGCAGGCCGCACTGGCCATGGCCGACGGCGCCCCCAGCCCGGTGCCCTGGGAACGGAGCCGGGCGGTCATCGAGACCACACTGACAGCGGCTCAGCTTGCGCGCGTGGGCAACTGAGCCCGTGCGAGTCGGCGCAGCGCGGCCAGCACACGGTCACGCTCATCCACCGGGAGCGGGGGCGCGTACGGGTCGGTCAGCAGAGGCTCGGGCAGCAGACCCTGTTCCGCGGCGACCCACATCATCCGCTGGACGTACCCGTCGAACGGTTCGCGGAACGTCGCGGCCGCGAACTCGTCGAGCCGGCGCGTGGCCTCGAGGAAGGCGGGCAGATCGGCACCGGAGAAGCTGTCGAGCACCGCCCGAGTCAGTGTGACTGCCGCGGCAGCGATTCCGACCAGAGCCGCCTCGGCACCCCAGGTCAGCGAGGCCCCGAACATCCGGTCCTCGCCCGTGATCGCAAGCTTGCCGCGCTCACGGACCAGCGAGATCCGATCCTGGCAGGCCACGGCATCGGACAGTCGCGCCAGTTTGACCGCCGCCACCGCCGGATGATCGACCACGGCAGCAAACATCGCGTCCGGATACGGCGCGGTGTACAGATCGAAGGCAATCAGCGGCAGTCCGCCCGCCTCCCAGAGCCGGTCCAGATGCCGCAGCACCGAGACCGCGTCACCGCCCGCCGGGAACACCAGGACGGCACCGGCCCCGGACCGTGCAGCCAGCTCGGCCTCGTCGGCATTCTCGACCCCGACGATCACCGACGCACCGGCCCGGCACGCGATCCGGACCAGCTCGGCCCGCACCGCGGCGGGCAGGTGCGGTCCGCGGCCGGTGTGCGCGGCGATCGCCAGGCCGTCGGCGCCGGCCGCGACGAGTCCGCGGAAATAGCCCGCGGCGAACTCGGGCCGCGCGGTGCCCGTCGCGTCGAACGGCGTCACGGGCGCTGCATACAGCCGGCCGCGAGCGTCGCGTGCCCAGTCCCGTGCCGTCGCAAACCACTCCATGCCGCCAACCCTATCCATCACCAACCATCCATCCCGAAGCCGAGGAGACCCGATGACACTCTCGACCCCCGACCTGATCCTGTTGCGGCGGGACCTGCACCGCAACCCGGAGGTCGGCCTCGATCTGCCCTGGACTCAGGCCCGAATTCTGCGTGCACTCGACGGTCTCGACCTCGAAGTGTCCACCGGGGTCTCGACCACGTCGGTGACCGCGGTGCTGCGCGGAGGCGCGGTGCAGGGCAGCGACAGGCCCACGGTTCTGATCAGGTCGGACATGGATGCGCTGCCGATCGTCGAGAACACCGGGCTCGAGTACGCGGCCACCAACGGCGCCATGCACGCCTGCGGACACGACCTGCACATGGCGATCCTCGTCGGTGCGGCGCACCAACTCGCGGCGCGGCGCACCGAACTCGCCGGCGACGTCGTGTTCGTATTCCAACCAGGGGAGGAGAACTGGGGCGGGGCACTGGCGATGCTGGCCGAGGGCGTACTCGACGCGGCGGGCAGACGGGCCGACGCCGCTCTGGGCCTGCACGTGTTCTCGTACGACCTGCCGGCCGGAGTGTTCGGCATGCGCCGCGGACCCATGATGTCCGCGTCCACCGCCTTCACCGTCACCTTCGAAGGCAGCGGCGGACACGGTTCGGCGCCGCAGACCGCACGTGATCCGATCGTCGCGGCCGCCGACTTCGTCTCCGCCCTGCAGACGGCCGTGACCCGGTCATTCGGCATGTTCGAACCCGTCGTGGCGACGGTGGGACAGATCGCGGGAGGACACAGCGGCAACGTCATTCCCGACACCGCCCACGTCAGCGGCACAGCCCGGGCATTCACCGCGGATCATTCGGCGCGCCTGCGCGAACTGGTGGCGCGGGTTGCCGAGGGGATGGCAGCCGTACACGGCGTCGGAGCGTCGGTGGAACTGGAGCAGGTCACGATACCGACCGTCAGCGCTGACGCCGAGGCCGATTTCGCAATCTCCACCGCACGAGCGACATTCGGGCCGAAGTCTGTGCGCGTGATGGAACAACCCTTCACGGCGTCCGAGGACTTCTCGTGGTTCCTCGACCAAGTCCCCGGAGCATTCGTCCTCCTCGGGGCCTGCACGTCCGACCGTGATCCGGCATCGGCGCCGTCCAACCACTCACCATTCGCAACGTTCGACGACTCCGTGATAGAGATCGGCGTTCAGTTCGAGACGGAGTGGGCGCTGCAGCGTCTGAGGGCTCTCGCCGCCCTCGGGTGAGGGACCCAACATCGCGGCATGTAGAAGACGCGCTCCAACCGCCGCGTTGCCTCGGTTCGCCTGGCGCTACCTCGCCAGTAGACAAGCCGCCAGGCGAATAATGTGACGCGGAATGACGATGCGCTCCATGCGTCACCGAATCAGCTCCTTCTCGAGGAGGAAATCCGAAGGTAAGCAGGAGAGTTCCCATGCTGTGGGCCACTGGCGCGATCCTCGTTGTCCCACTCGCGAACTGGGAACGATGAGGCCGGTTGCGGGGATCACGAGCCATAACGCGATCCGGGTAGCGCGGTCGGGGATCCAGGCGAGTGATGTGACTGTTGCGAGTAGCAGTCCCACGACGAGGCCAATGAGCGGGTACACGAGTGCCGCCGGCCACCACGGGGGACCACCGTGGTATCGAGGTGATCGAGCGTGAGGATGAAGCCGCCTTTGATCGAGTCCGTCGACGGCTGGGGGAGACCCGAACGAGTTGGCGGTGGGCGACGTATCGCCAGCGGATGAGGGAACAACCTGGACGCACTGGAATGGCGTGTACGGGGGCACTACCCGCGGCAGTGGTATCCGTCGTTGGAGAAGCACAAGACGATCTGGATCTCCGGGCAGTTCGCAGAGCGAGGCGCCGACGACAAGTTGGTAGAGCTACCCGCGGTGACGAAGCTCAGTCAGCCGCATCAGTTCCGCTATTGAGGCCCCTCGGTACGCGGGTGAGCGTCCGCACTGTCGGCGCACGCTTCGCCTGCGCCTGCATCGTCGCTCCGTCAGGCTGTCGGGCTGTCGGGCTGTCGGGCTGGTCGCCTAGTGTGCCGCGTACGGGGATAGCCCCGATGGTTGCTCGGCGGCATCACACCGGGCGTCGAGAGAGGAAGCTCATGCTTGATGACTACGACCGTGGTTGGCGCGCTGGACGCAGAGCAGCGGATCGGCACGCCAAGAACCCCCAGCATGAGGTCAACGATCCCAAGGTGCCCTCCCTCGTGGCGGACCCCGCGGTGTACATGCGCGGCTGGCAAGACGGGTGGTTCGACAACCCGTAACCACACTCCGCGTGCTCGCGCCAGCATCCCGATTCTCGACATCTCGGCGCCGGGTCCGGACCTTGTCGGGCCAGATAATCGTCTGCAACACCGCGCGACTGCCGCCGAGACGATGGGCTCACCAACCCCAGGATCACTCGGAGACTGCGATGGCAGCCCTCGTCGCCACACATACCGCGTGGGATGCCACCACGCACCCTCACCGGACTCAGCTTGGCGATACCCCCACCACCCGCAACGACATTCTGGTCGATCTGTTTCAACTGGGCCGGCCGCGAGGTTCATCGGCATTTTGTCGCTGTGGTCACGGGGGGGCGTGGTAACTGAAGTCAACGGTGCTGGCGGACTGCGGATCCGGATTGATCTGGCCGAGGCCGTGAAATCGACTGACTCCAAACGGAAACGGGGAAGGTCAACCAAGGAAACCCTTTGGCCGCCCTGCCCCACTCATCGTCCATGCACCGTCACATGGCTGTCTCCACCTGAATGGTCGCCACGGGGCGACGACCATCAGTGCCGGCCCGGAAGGTCGACCTCTTCGGGGGACTTGTCGTCGCGCAGGCCCTTCCAGCTGGGGTGCCGCAGGCTACCTCGGGTGTACTCGCGGTACTCGAGATCGCCGACAAGTTCCGGCTCAACCCAGTGCGCGCCCTTCGCGTCCCGAGTCGGCGGGGGAGTAGCGAGCGGGCGCGTTGCCCTCTCGCGTGACGCGAGCTGGTCGCGCAGTGATCGCCGGGTCGTAGTACTGAAACCGGTACCCACGCGACCGATGTAGACCAGCCGGCCCTCATCGTCGTACGCGCCGAGCAGCAGCGACCCGATCCCGTCTCGGGCGGTCCCGGTGCCGTAGACCCAGCCGCAGATGATTCCTTCGGTGTTCTTCCTCAGCGGAGTCTTCACCCAGGTCGGAGCCCGCCGACCGGGCCGGTATGTCGAGTCGACGCGTTTCGCGACCACACCCTCGAGGTGGTGCTCGCGGGCCAGCGCGAGCATACGGTCGCCGGCGACACCGGTCCAGAACGGCGGCACCTGCACCTCCCGCCGTGACAGTGCGAGGGCGTCGAGCAGCGCACGTCGCTCGAGATACGGCAAGCCGGTCGTAGATTCACCGTCGAGCGCAAGGAGGTCGAAAACGTAGTAGGTAACAGGAAAGTCGTTGCGCAGCTGCATAGTCGGCCGCAGCACGTGCATTCGACGCTGCAACCGGCTGAACGATGGCCGGCACTTCGCATCCAGGGTGACGACCTCACCGTCCAAGATCACGTCGTGGCCGTCGGCGGCGTCTGCGATCGGGGCGGTGAGTTCCGGGAACGCTGTGGTGATGTCGTTGCCGTTGCGGCTGAACAACCGGACCGTATCGCCGCGGTCCTCGGTGACGGCGCGCTGGCCGTCCCACTTCATCTCGAACGCCCACCCCTCACCGGCCGGTGGCTCGCCGAGCGTGGCCAGCATCGGCGTCGGCGGAGCCTTCGCGGCACTCATAGCCCAGATTGTGCGCGGCCGGCCCGCCCTGCGTTGCGGAACGGATGAAGGATGCTGCGGACGTTGTGAGCTGGCGCATCCGACAGCAGAAACGGCCGTTTCTTGGATGGCGTCCGGGGATGCCAACCGGATAGTGCAAACTGCACCGTGCACCTGGATTCCCGGTCCTTGGGTACGGGTTCACCCACAACACCGCTATCGAAGGACGGGAAGAGACATGACCGGCGAGGAAACACGGTACGAGGTCACTGAGATCAAGGCGATCCGGGGCACTGAGTCGAAAACGATCACAAGCAAGCAGCAGGAAGGCTGGGAGCTGGTCACACAACAGAAGAGCGGCCTGCGAACCACCATGACCTTCCGTCGACCAAAGCCAAAGCCCCCCTGGCGATTGTGGGCCGCACTCGGCGGTGCCGGTGTCATCCTGGCGGGCATCTTTACTCTCGCGGCGCTATTGGAAGACGACAGCGACGCCATGGCAGCTTTGAGCGCCGAGCAGTCCTCCCCGCAGCCTGCTCCGGAACGGGAAGCGGAACCCTCCTCGTCGGCTGACCCGATGATCTGTGAGACGAGCCCATTCGAAAGTTCATGCAAGTTCGGCCAGACCGCGATCTACAGCGACACGGTGCGGTCGGGCGAGGTGAAGCTGGAGATCACCGTGGGCGCACCGGTCGAGTTCACGCCGAGTGAGGACGCGATCATCCCGTATGACCTGCCTCTGCAGCCCGTGAGCGTCTACTTCCCGATCACGGTCAAGAACACATCGCCTGAGTTGGCCCTGCACCAGAGTTCGATCCTTACCCAGGCGACGAACGCCGAACAGGGCGAATACGACGGCATCCGGTGGGTGAGCGACGGCGACGTCGGCCGCCTCACTGGATTTGGCGAACTGCCTGTGGGCGAGTCGTTGAGCGTCAAGGAAGGCTGGACCATGGCCACGCTTGAACGTGCCGAGTACAGCTTGTCGATCGATGGTCTATCCGGCTACGGCATCAAGTTCACGCGTTGATCACCTACGGTGACGGGCTAGCTCGCCGGGAAACGGTCGTTACCGCAGACCCGTGCACACCAGTACCGAAGTCCGCGCAGTCGACTTCCGGCACCGGCAGTACACCGCGGCCGTCCGGCGCCGGACACCTCGCCAGACGACGCGGTTGCACACGGGCACTGGATGTCGGGAAGCGTCAGCAGGCCCGCGAGATTCCGGCCGTCTCCAGGTAGGTGAGAGCGGAGAACTTATGGACGATCTCCATCCGGTGGCGTTCAACGATCCGGACGCGCCGACGGTAGGAGCGCGTCTCGCAGTATTGCCGGCGCGCGTGGTGGGCTCACGGGAAGCGCCGTGACCGGCGGCCCCGACCCGATCGTTGCAGCGGTTCCTCGACCAACGACGCGGCTACGCGGGTGGCGTCGACGGCCAAGAGCTTCTCGGCGTAACGGCATGGGCGACAATCGCGGTAGTCAGCACATGAACGGTTGGCGGGTACTGCTGGTCGCGTTGGTGGGTGCGGGACGCATCGGCTGTACAACCGATGCGGGAGAGGATGATCCGCCTTCGCCGGTGACGACGGGTTCGTCTGCGCCGACGAGCGCTCCCACACAGGAGCCAGTAGTCGAGTCGCCACCGCCGACCGTGACGCCCGAACCGGTTGAGATCACGGTGCAACAGCCCCCGAGCCCGGTAGAGAAACAGCCGACCTCCGTCATCATCGGCTGCCAGGATGGAATGGGACCGATCGAGACGTACTGGTCCGACGGGTCGGTCACCGGGTACTCGGACTACTGCCAGGCGCAACACGACGCGGCGCTCGCCGCCGAGGTGGAGGCCAATCGCAACGCGCCCCGCAGGCAGGAGTCCACCTACACGCCGCTTCCGCAGATCGCGCCGAAGGACGAGTACGGCACCTCGTACCGCTGCACGAACCGGATCAACTACGCGGGTGATCCCTCCGGTCGAACGTCGAAATCAACTCCATCGGTGCCACCACCGGCTACTGCCCCGAACCGATCAACTGACCGCATCAAGCACGTGGCGGCTCGCGCTTCGAATTCCACTCGTACGGGACGTCGAGCCCATGCGTGTGGTCGAATGCACCGTCATCTGCATCAACGTCTATGGAGTCAACTATGGACATCCTGTTCTGGCTGTACGACCTCTTCAATGGCGGTCCGCTGACGCCGTTGAGTGGATCGCTTTCGGGATCGCTTCAAGATTCCGCTGCATCGCTCGAGAGTCTCGCGGGATCGCTCGGCAGTCTCGCTGGTTCCTAAAGGAGTTGTGGCCCATCGGGCCATGGCAGCCATCGGCCAGGGCCGGTCTCACAAAAGCCGATTAGTTCCGCCAGATTGAAGATGAGGTGGCGTCGTGAAGAAACGACGGTGGCCCGCCCGCGATCGGAGGGGCCACCGTCGTCAGGTGCCGGATCAGTACCGAAGAGGCTGCCCAGACTTGACGAGCCGCCTCCGTAGTCTTCTGGCTGTCCCGTCTCGTCACGGTCGACTCCGGTCACCGACAGGAGAGGCGGGCCGTCCGATGGGGTGCCGTCGCCAACAACAACCGGGATCGAGAACTGTCGGTCGTCCGTCGTTCGAACGACGAAGTGGATGCTGCTGTTGTTGTCGCTCTGTCGTCGCTGTGAATCGTCATCGTTGTTGTCATTTCCCGGCGCTCTGACCTGCGGTGTGACAACTACCGTGACGACATCCGGCTGCGATCGTGGTCGAGATCGTTGGCAATTGTTCGCGAACCCGCCGCTTGGACCCGGGCTCGGTCGACGTCTGCGCTGGAACGCCGGAGCGATGCGGCGGTGCCCGTTGGATTAGCCCACCGCAGAACTGCGCCGCTGCTTTACGTCAAAGGTCCCAGTTCGCGCAGATGTCACCACCGGCCGACAGCAGCAGGCCGTCGCCGTTGCTCGTCATATAGTCGGTCGGCATCTGCGAGCGCTGCCCGTGCTGGGTGGCTGCAGTGTCCAGCAACTCATGGATAGAGCGAACACGCAGCTCAATCGGCTCCGAATACGGGCTCTCGTGGGGACCTCACCGTGAAACCGCCGACACCGGTCGGTGCTGGCGGTTGGGAGGTGACGTCGACGCAATTGCATATCCATGGCGCGCGTGCGGATACAGTGAGCTACGTTGCAGTGCTGGTGAATCCGCTCGGCGAGGAGGGGCCATTGCACGATTCCCGTGAGGAGAAGAACTCCGTGGCGATCGCGTCCAACGAGTCGTTTTCCGGATGGACCAAGGCGTTCACGAACCCGCGGCTCTGTGCTGCGATCAGTCGACCGACTGACGTTCGGAGGCGCCATCATCGAAGCCGGCACAGACGGTTACCGGCTCGCTCAAACCAAGGCCGCTACCCAAGCCGCGAGCTGACCGCCCCGTCTCGCCGGCGACCTCTACGACGTCGTCCCGACCGACCCGCGCAGGACGTTACCCTCGACGCCACGACGTCCAACCCGGACATCCCAATCACCCGAACCCCAGCTCACCACAAGCGGTGGGGCCAGTTCGAGCCGACATACCGGGGCCAGATCAGGTTGACAGATCCACTCGGCGTCGTTCCCCGTTCATGTAGCACGTGCTGGGCTTAAACTGGTTTCGCCCGGACTTCACATACAAGTGAGCTACGAGGAGACTGCAATGGCAGACCCCAAGCCGGCAGACCCCAAACCGGCAGACCCTCAACCCGGTGTGACACGTATCGTCAAGCTCGGCGTGGAGACACTCCTTATCACGCGCATTGAGAACGGGCAGGACGTGCCCGACGGTGAATACACAATCAACAAGATCGAGGCTGTACCGGCCTCGACCGCCACCGGCGCCAGCCCCTGCGGGGGGAGATGCGCCCGCCAGTCCATCTGCATCGTCCGGTTTGGCGTAGAGTAGGCCGGCCTCATGAGCGGTGAATTGCAGAGGTCACGATACAACTCGTTCGTGCGCCGGGGTGATGACTGGATCGGCTACAACGCTCGCACAGGCACCTTCGCTCGCCTCTCCGCCGCCGTTGGCGATGCGCTCCAGTCGTGCGAGCCGGTGGTGGAGACGGGCGACACGCCAGACCTGCTCGAGATGGGCTTCCTTCATTACGGTGACGAGCTACAGCAGGTGATCTCCGTCTATCAGAGCGGGCACGCAACTGGCGACGCCATCGGCCTCACGATCGCGCCGACACTCGCTTGCAACAAGGCGTGCACCTACTGCAACCAGAACGAGTACCGCGTCGACCGTGTGATGTCGCCCGAGACTCAGGACGCAACGGTGCGCTATGTGCGCGCGAGGGTTGCTGAGGGCTGGAAGTTGGTCAATTGCACCTGGTATGGCGGTGAGCCACTGATGGCTGCCGATGTCGTCGTAGACCTCTCTGTAAGGCTGCGACAGGTAATCGAGGAGGTCGGCGGAACACTCGAACCGATGGACATCATCACAAATGGCACGCTCCTCGACCGGGCGATGGTGAAGCGGCTGACGGATGTCGGCATCACCACGGCGCAGATCTCGTTTGATGCGCTTGTGGACGAGGGTCGAGAGAGCCGAGGCGTGCTCGATCCCCATGGCGAGCCATCCGTGATCCTGCGGAACGTGATTCACGCCGCGCAGCATCTTGACCTCAAGCTGCGCATCAACGTCCATCGCGGGAATGCCGAGGACGTGCCACGCATCCTGGAGGTTCTGCGCGAATACAAGCTGGACCAACTTGCCAACCTCGCTCGCACCGACGACCTGGGCGGCGAGGCGGGCTGCGTCACTGGACCGGATGGCCAGCGTTTCAGGCCGCCGGTAAAGACCCTGCCGCTACACGTCATCAGTAGCACCAAGCCGCCTGCGCCCGTCAAGGAAAACCCAGAGGTGATGAAGAGGCCGGAGTACGCCCGCTTTGAGGAAAGCCTATTCCCGATGCTGCCGGACTCCCCCCGAACTCTCATCTCGCGGCTGACGCCAACGACGCACTTCTGCGGCGCCACAATGGGAACAATGTTCGTGATTGACCCGGCTGGCGATATCAGCCGCTGCTGGGAGAGCGTCGGTGTCGCGGCTGAGGCGATGGGTAACGTCCGCCAGGTGGACTCGGACATGACGGAAACAGCGATCGCGGAGCAGTGGCGGTCGATGTCGCCGTTCGTTTATCCGTCCTGCACTGCGTGCCCAGTACTGCCGTTGTGCATGGGCGGCTGCTCCCACCCGCGCGTGTTTATGGGCGCCAAGAAGTCCCCGTGCGAGGCGATCAAGTTCCAGATCCGTACCGCGGTGGAAACGATCGGCCAGATCGTCCGACTGCCGGACCTGCAGCCAGCCGGGGGCGAGGAGGACTAGGGATGCCCAAGGAACAACGTTCCTTCCGCGTGCGGCCGGGTCGAGACCGGCTCGTGCAGCTCAAGCCGGATATGATTCCACCGATCACTGGCTTCGGCACGCTGATCGCGCCGAACACGTTGCTCGTCCCGAACGAGCTGGCGGACGAAGCAAACCAGGCACTGATGGGCGATGTCTTCGACAACGTGACGATCGAGTTCCCGCTGGACCCGCCCACCGGGGCGGGGAATGGGTTCGTCGACAACGACGACAACTGGGGAATCGGCCCAGCCGGGCTCCACGCGGCCCGATTCTGGGAACGGGGGTTCCGAGGGCAAGGGGTGCGCATCGGCATCTCCGACAGCGGCATGGAAAGCGCGCATCCGGCGTTTGCGTCGCTGATGGCAGAGAGACGGCTGGTTGCGTTTGCCCACTTCAATAAGCAAGCGGAGAAGCAGCTGCAGCATGGAGCGGACGGCGCGATGCTGGCGGACACGGACGCGGTGCCGACGTTCGGCCACTGGCACGGCACGCACTGCGCCGGCGTGCTTGTCGGCCAGCAAACCGAAGGCAAGGCTCACGGCATGGCACCGGCAGCGGAGCTGGCGGTCTCGCGAGTCTTGGATGAATCGAATGAAGGCTCGCCGGCGGGCATCGGTGCGGGGCTGTGGTGGCTTACGGAGCAGGCTTGCGACGTGGTCTCGCTTTCGCTGGGTTGGCCGGGGAAGCACGAGGAGTGGGCGACGGCGATCTGGGCGCTACTCGATGCCGGAGTAGTCGTGGTCGCGGCGGTGGGCAACGAGTTCTTGTCCGCAGGCGTACCCAAGTCCCGATCGCCAAGCAACTACCTGACCGCGCCGCGCGACACGACATCCGGCATCCTGATCGCCGTCGGCGCTCACGATCAGACCGGCGCCGTATGGGACGAAAGCGGCGGCGAAAAGGTGGACTGGAGCCAGGTGAAGGTGGGACAGACGGACGGCAGCTCGCGGCCGTCGATCTTCTCAAGCCAACCGCCACGGATTCTCCCGTCGCTGGTGGCGCCAGGTGTGGCAATCGTGTCATCCGTGCCCGAGGGCAGGTACTACTCCTCGCCGGGCAGCTCGATGGCGACGCCGCACATCGCAGGCCTACTCGCACTGGTGCTCTCCGGGCTGCGCACACACGACGCGAGAGTGCGCCCCCGCGTCGCCGCGGATCTGGTGCTGGCCAGCCTCGCGGACCTGCAACCAGCCGGCACCGATATCCGTTCCGGCGGCGGCCGGGTTGACTTGGACCGCCTGCTGGATGCGATCGACGCGGCGTCTGGGTGAACACGCGAGCCGGCCCGGACCGCGGGGAGACCGACTGCCCCGATCCCCGCGATGGTGGCGATCTGGCCAAGCTGCTCGTCCGAAGAACCCATGAACGTACTCCTCTTTTGACTGTTTGGTTTACACACCAGTCGCGATGAAACATGTTGCACGACTGGGCGTAACCACATTCATGCCCGGCCGCTTCTCTCGTGGTTCATACCCTCCGGGATGCGCTCGCCGCGCTCGGCAGGCCAGTACGAGATGGCCGCCGCGGCCATCCGCAACACATCGGCGCCGACCGCCACGAACGCACCGACACCCGCACGGGCGCCGCGAGGTGTTGGGCTGACTCACAGAGCGCCATGCAATGGTTCCTTCATGTCGGGGACCGACACGGTCGCCGATTCAGGGAACCCGATCTACACCACCCCTGGGGACTCACCCGAAGGCCAGCATGCTGCAGTAGAGCGCTTGGTTGTAACCGTGATTGCTGAGATTCAGCTATCTGCAGCTTGCTGGTGCCGGCCTGTTGGTTTCGGGGAGCGTATCGAGGCGCTTTGGCGGACTGCAGAACTCATCACACAGTTGCGCCCGGCACGACACATGGCAGTCGGCTGATAACCGACAGACAGGTGCGCAGCAAGCCCGCAGCGAGTAGAGTCCACACCATGCCGCCGAATGGAAATCGGCGAAGTTCGTTGGTGGACTGCAGAACTCATCACACAGCTGCGCCCGGCACGACACATGGCAGTCGGCTGATAACCGACAGACAGGTGCGCAGCAAGCCCGCAGCGAGTAGAGTCCACACCATGCCGCCGAAGGGAAATCGGCGAAGTTCGGTGGCGAACTGGAGGGTTCGAGCGACGGGACCGCGAAAGATCCTCGCCGGTAGGCACCCGAGGCGGCGAGGTTTGCTGAGTGCTCGACGTGGGTCACGACAGCCGATCCCTATGAGTCGCTTAGATCGTGCTCGGTTTGCGAGTAGTGCCGGCTTGAATTGTTGGCCTTCATGTCGGCCAAGGACAGTGCAAGGCCGCATCGAAAACGACTAGAGTGGGAGACAGTCAATGACCACCCACAACCCCTACGCGGACGACCCAGATCGAGGGGGAGCCTTCGAACTCGGCTACCTATGGGGATTCACGAATCCTGCAGACGACAACCCTCCGCCGTATTCACCAGAACTGCTCGAGGTCTACCTAGAAGGTGTCGATTCCGGCAAGGAAGACTGGGGACGCCCCCCTGGTTCCGCCAGCTCGTGGGCGCACTGGTCTGACCTCGAGGGGGAGAGTGATTACGACTGGGTCGAGCATCTGTTTGTTGAGGGGGTCGCCGAATGGCTCGCACATACGTTTCACAACGCAGCATTCGGTCTGGCTGGCCTCGTCATCACTGTGGTCGGCATACCCACCGACACTCCGTTGCATCCGCTCGACGACGACTTTGAAGAGCTATATACCGGCCCCGAAGACGATACGAACGTCTTCTACGTCGCCATGTGCTCCCGAACGGACCATCCGATTCCAGCCATTGGTACAACTCCCGAAGGCTACTGGACAGGGTTGGCATACAACGACTTCGGAGCCGCGATCAAAGAATCCGTTGCGCATGAACATTCCGAAGCATTGGTTGCTCGCTGCAGTCTCACTGACAACACGTGCGGACTTGTCTGGGCGGCGAGGTAGCGGTTCGCGCGGACGTCCCGGGCGGCCAGGTAGGGGCGATGATTCACACCTCATTCAGTGTGTCGTGATGGAAGCCCGCTGACCACACGCAGGGGGATGCTAGTAGATGGTGGCGCCGGTGGGGACTGCCCCCGGTTTGGTTGACATCTGATCTGTGAGGACTGCTCCTCACAGGTGGAAGGATGTTTCCCATGCCGAAGCCGTTCCCCGATGAGTTCCGCCGCGATGTCATCGCGGTCGCCCGCAAGCGCGAGGCCCCGCTGCGCCAGATCGCGAAGGACTTCGGAATCTCCGAGGGCTGCCTGCACCGCTGGCTGAAGATCGCCGATCGCGAGGACGGCATCAGCGCAGGCGGGAAGTCCACCGACTCAGACGAGTCCGCCGAGCTGCGAGAGGCCCGCAAACGGATCAAGCTCCTCGAGCAAGAAGCCGAGGTCATGCGCCGCGCCGTCGCCTATCTGTCCCGGGACGTCAACCCAAAATGATGTTCCCGCTGGTCCTCGACCTCGCTGCTGACGGAGTGCCCGTCACGGTGACCTGCCGGGTTCTCGGATTCTCCACCCAAGCGTTCTACAAATGGAAGAAAGATCCAGTCACACAACGTGATTGGGACGACGCGCATCTGATCAACGTTGCTCGTGTCATCCACGCCGACGATCCGGCCTTCGGCTACCGATTCATTGCAGACGAACTACCCGAATACGGCATCGCCGCCGGCGAGAATCGTGTCGCCAGGCTGTGCTCGCAGGAGCGCATCTGGTCGGTGTTCTCGAAGAAGCGAGGCCTGAACAGAAAAGCCGGCACGCCGGTCCACGACGACCTCGTCGACCGCCAGCTCGCCGCTGGGCGGCCTAACGAGATCTGGCTGACCGACATCACCGAGCACCGCACCGACGAAGGCAAGATCTACCTCTGCGCGATCAAGGATCGTGTACTCGAACAAGATCGTCGGCTACTCGATCGACTCTCGCATGAAGGCCTCGTTGGCGGTGTCGGCGTTGCGTAATGCAGTCGACCAACGCGACCCGATTGGAACAATCGTCCACTCCGACAGAGGGAGCCAGTTTCGATCACGTAATTTCGTACATGAACTCTCGCACAATGGGTTACGTGGCTCGATGGGCCGCGTTGGGGCGTGCGGCGACAACGCTGCGATGGAGTCGTTCTTCGCCCTCTTGCGGAAGAATTCGTCAACATTGTTGGCGATTGGTCAGGATAGTTGGCCAACAACAGGTCGCCGGCCCGCGACACCGCCACCAGTGTGCCTGGTTGCCGGCGACCCGACTCCACGCCGGTGTCACCACCCCGCCCGGAGATGCGGCCGGTCGAGCAACACGCCGATCGGTGATCGAATGCGGCAACTACAACGAGTGGATCGCCCTCGCCGCCGCCGACCAAGGCATCTGCGCCACACCAGCTTCGGCGACGCGGCACTCTCCTGGTCCACTGCTTCGCCGTGATGGAAACCCCGGACGGACATCTGTCGGTGACAGCGAATACTCTCCCCCGCATGCCCGACACACAGCAGATAACGCAGGCTTTGTCCGAGATCGTCGAACTCATCGCACCCGGCTCGAAGCCGAGCCAGCGACGATTGGCCGAGGCAATCGCCGGTCGTGGAGTCACGAGTGGTCAACCATCCTGACGAATGGCCAAGATGTGTGAATTGCCATCGAAGTTGGCATTTCGCGGAGCTCTGACCTGTGGTGTGACAACAAGTATGGCGACGGCACGGTGCGATCGTCGTCATCGAAGTTGGCATTTGTTCGTAGACATTGCTTCGCGCGCCCTCTCGGTGGTGGGGGAGCGCTGGTTTCTACTGATCGTCCGGGAGGCGTTCGACGGCGCGCGCCGGTTCGGGGAGTTCCACTCCCGCCTCAGGATCGCCAGAAAACTCCTGACAACGCGGCTCGACACCTTGATGGACGCTGGAGTGATGCGCCGCGTTCCGTATCAGGAGCCCGGAGATCGGCAGCGTTTCGCCTACGAGCTCACCGCGCAGGGCCGGGCGTTGCGGCCCACGCTCGAGGCGCTCGTGGAATGGGGGTGATACGTACTTCGAGGACCCGCAGGCGACAAGGCCTACACGTCGAAAGCGGACCGGGCTCATCTGTGGTCGAGAGGCATCGAAGCGGTCGTCGCCGAACCGGACGACCAGACACGAGACCGCCTCCGACGGGGCAGCCGCGGTAGCCGCCCCGCCGGGTTCGACGCCGACAAGTACAAGCGCCGCAACGTCGTCGAACGACCCTTCGCCACCCTCAAGCGATGGCGCGGACCGGCAACCCGCTACGACCGTGAGGATGAACGCGTGCCGCCCCGGGCAGTGGTCTGACCCGCGTTGCGATTGGCCTCGATGCCATGTGTTTGATCTGTCGACCACGCGTCCGGGGCGGCGCTTGCTGCTGTCGGGTCGACCAGGCGTGGCTCTGTAGGGGCCTTGCCGCGAACAGGGCACCGTCACAGTCCTGACCGCCTGCGCCGACGCGGCGACGGCCATCCGTCCCGAGCCGTCCGGAGACCAACAACCTTGTCCAGCATGCCTTACCCGACGCCGCTGGTAACTCCGTCCGCCCCAGCCGAGATCGTGCTGGGAGTCGATACGCACAAGGATGTGCACGTTGCGGCTCACTCACCGCGTTGAGTGTCCTACTTGCCGCCGCGACGTTCCCGACCACCGCCACCGGCTACCGCCAGCTGCTTGCTGGGCTCGCGAGTTCGGGCCGGTGCGCCGGGCCGGGTGGAATGCACAGGCTCGTACGGTCCCGCGCTGGCACGCGCTGCGCGAGGCGATGACCGGCTTGGTGGTGGCTCCTACGGCGGCCGGTCAGCTGTTGCAGGTGACGAGACTGAGACTCCAATGCGGTGTGATGGTCACGATTTGGTGGGAGTTGGGTTGAGTTGTGAAAGTTGATGCGCGCGTCGGCCTCAACGCTGTCAGACTCAGTATGGCGAACGCTGTTGGTGCAGTCGTCCGCTCTCTGCAGGAACAACGGTAGTTGACACCACTTCCCTCAGGGGTGGGTGATGAGTTCGTTGCGTGACGTCGTCCGTCAGAGCCCGATCACGAGAGGCACGGTCCTGCCGTCGGCGGTGGTGAGCTTGCTGGATTCTGTGGCTCTCCCGCCAGGGCCCGTGCCCACAGGCCCGGGGCCCGTCTCTGGTGTGGGTACGGGAACGGGCGCAGGCATCGCTGGCGCGTTGGGCGCCGCACTCGAAGGCCCAGTGAACTGGGTGCTGTCCGAACCGCCCGATGGCGGCGACGGTTTCGTACTTCGGGTGACGGGCGCAGCCGCCGGTGTGGGCGCACCCGTCGCTGAAGTGCAGGAGGCTCGTCGCGACGAACTGGCCACCGAACCGGCACGTGCCTCGATGACGCCGATCGGTGGTCCCGTGAAGGTCTCTTTCGTCGGCGATCTCACGATCAGCGGATCGCCGACGCGTCCGGCGGCGGTGATCCCTGGCATCGGAGCCCGCGCGCTGCTTTCGACGCGTCACATGCTGCTACCGGGCGGACTTGGGCTGACCTTGCCGAGTTCCGAGATTGCGCTCAGCGCTCAGGGCGCCCAGTTTGGCGCGGTCGAGTTCATTGCGCCGGCGGCGCTTCCGATCGTCAGTGGCCTGGTGTTGCCAGCCAGCCTCTCCTCGGTGGAAAGTGGCGAGGATGTGACTGTACTGGTTCCGCGCACTCCATCGTCGCCGGACGGACCGCACGTCTCAGGCGATTTGCGACTCCGGCTCGACGCAGATGCGACGCTGGCTGACCTGGTGCCGACGGCTATGTCGGTCGTGCTTGAGCTACCCGGTGGTGGGTCGCCCTTTGGAGATGCGGGTCCACAAGTGCCGGAAACCGTTCGAGTGCGCGTCACCGCGTCCCGCCCGCCTAACGATCCAGCGGCGATCCAGGTCGCGGTGACGGCGGATTCCGACGGCGCCGATGGTCTGGTACGCGTCGCCGAGTCGGAGAATCAGGTTTCGGTCGCCGCTGGCGTAGCCACCGTACTCGGCCCAGCGATGGGGGCCCGGGCGCGGGAGGCGGGGGCGGCAGCGCTGGGCGCCCTGTTCACCGCGGCACGGGATTTCAATCTTGGCCCACGCTTTGCGTCCCTGGGCGGGATGGTCCTGCGGGCTGTGACCTTGGAGGCGTCCACCAATGACGGAAAGGTCCCGGTGACTTTCGACGTCGAAGGGGCGGTACGCGCCAGGGAATGGGAGGTCGGGGACCTGCTGAAGATCGGCATGGAGCGCCCCATGCGGATACGGTGGCGCAACGTTCGATCAGTCATCGACGTCGCCGAAGGAGCAATCGAGGACGCGATTAGGCTCGACCTCCAGGGTGCGAGACCCGATGTGGTCGACCCGGGCGGCTGGCACGTCGAAGGGCCCGGCAGCCTGTTCGAAGTTGTCGGCAGCCGTGGTGGTAGCGGCTCAACCTGGTTCGAGGTGGATCTGCGGTTCACTGTCGACCTCGGCCCGGTTCGAGTGTCGGGCGCGACCATTCGAGCCACCTTCGTCGGCAGCAACCTGGATCCAGACATCGGGTTGCGTGGGTTGGACGCCTCGGTCGATCTTCCGGGTGTCCTGCGTGGCGGCGGAAAGGTCTCGATCACTCAGTCGCTCGACGTGGAGTTGTGGGCGCAGATCGTGCCGCTCCACGTCAACGGATTCGTCGCGGTCGCCATCGACGGGCCGCGGGTGACGCTGTCCGCGGGGGTGGATCTACCGGCACCGATTGTGTTGGGCTCCAATGGACTCGGCCTGTACTCGTTGGCTGCCACGATCGGGACGGACTCGGCACTGCCAGTAACCAGGCCGGCCGACCCAATGAAGTCGCTTCTCGAGTGGAGACCGTGGGAACCCGACGGGCTCGTTCCGCGCCCGGGTGATCTGACGCTCGGTGCGGCCGTTGTGGTCGGCACCGTCGCCGATGACGGTTTCACAGCCAATGCCCTCGGCGTAGTCGGCGTCACAGTGCCCGACTTCGCGCTGCGCGTCGGCCTGGATGCGGCATTCCTGACCGACCGCCATGAGGGACACACACTGAGCGACCGCGACAAGATCCTCGAACACACACAGAATCCGGGACTCTTCGTGCTGGGCGGTCTCTCGGCTACCGCGGATGCCCTCGACGTGGGGTTGGAGGCGCACGTGCTCGTGCCCTACCTGTTGAAGGTCGACATCCCCGCCGCGGGACACTTCGACGCCGCGGAATGGTGGCTCCGTCTCGGTTCCGACGAAGGGATCGGGGGAGTGGCCGCCCGACCGCCAGGACCGATGAAGGCCGTAGTCTTCCCGGGACTCGGACCACTCGAGGTCGAGTCGGGCTGGGCGTTCCTCATGATTCACGGCAACGGGATCGACAACCTTGCTGGATCAAAGGTGCACCTGGACGGGTTCGCTGTCGCCGCCGGAATCGGCTTCCATCAGGTGTATGGCGCCAAACCCATAGTGTGGGCCGAAATCTCAGCCAGCCTGATAGCCGCCATCGGTACCCGACCGATCACCATCTGGGCGCAGGGACGCCTCGACGGCAGCGTCGGACTCGGCCCATTTCGTATCGGGGTGTCCGCGATAGCGACCATCCTGCTGTCGGAGGATCAGGTCGATTTGCACCTCAAAGTGTGTGCCGTTGTCGACCTGTTCTTCACCGAACTCGAAGGATGCATCGAAATCGGCAGCGACACCAAACCGCTGACGAAGGCGCCACCGCCCGACCCCTGGCCGCTGCCCACTGTCACCCTGGCAGACGGTATCGGCCGCCTGCTTACCGACCCCAACAAGCCGGCGGCTGGTCACCTGACCGCTGAGAACGGTGACGCACCCTCCGCCGGGTGGGCCTCGACCCTGACCGTGTGGCCCGACACCATCCCGCTGCTGACCTTCCCGATCGCGCCTGTAGTCGATGCCGGTGCCGGAGTACGAAACGAAGTTCACGCTGGCCTGTCTGGGGCGGGGCGCTTCCAGCACGAGTGGCACCTCACTCAAGTGCTGCTCGAGAAGATCACCCCGGCCGGCGCCGAGGCAGTGCCGTTGGACGCTGCGTCGGCCTGGCAAATCCCCTCCAGTCTCCATGCTGACGCGCCACCGGCGCTCACCTCCGACCAGCGGCAGCTGGCACTGTTGACTGTGCAGCAGGGCCTGTCGCTGGTACACCAGGCCGCCCCCGCCGACGGCAGCATCCCGCCGAATGTCGTGCACGCCGCCGACGCGTGCCACCGGGATCCCTGCGCCGGAGGGGCGTGGACCTTCGGCGCCGACGCCCGTCGACTGCCCGAGCCCCGGTCGTGGCGCACGCTGGCGCGCGAGAGCCTCCTCGTCGGGTCCCCCACCAGCTGGCCGACGTTCACCCGCGGTGTCGGATTCGACGTGATCAGCCCGGCCGACAATCCGGTCGAACTGCTCGCCGGCGTCGCCGCCACCGGGTTGATCGACGACGGCGGCGTCGTCAGCTTCGCCGATCCGATCGAGGTCGACGCGACATCGTTCGACGGCGCTCTGCGTTTGTGGGGCCGCACCGCTGCAGTCCAGGAGGAGCAACCGCCAACGGCCAGCCACACGGTTCTGTTCCGTGAGCCAGTCGCCGAGGGTTACCTGCTCATCGACACCGGCGACGCAGACCGGGTGACGGCGACAGTAGCCACGGCCGACGGCACCCGGTCAGTCGACATCGAGGCGGCTGACGGCCCACATGGCTTGTGGCGGATCATCGTGGCACGCGCCGGCGATTCTCGTGCCACCGCGGTCGAACTGAGTGCGCAGTCGTGGCAGCCAATAGCCATTCTCGGTCTATGGGCCGTATCCGCTTACATGGTCGACAACGCGGCCACCGCTGGGTCGGATTCCGCAGCGCTGGCCGGGCTGCTACCCGAGACGTTGGTCGACGGGTCAGGGCGGCTCGTCCTCGATGCAGACAGCCGCTACCGCATCACCGTCACCGTGGCCTATCACGATCGCGTGGACGGCACGACAGCTCCCACCGAGGCCGACTCGCGCACAATGCGTTGGTTCTTCCGCACCGCGGAGAAAGACCCCAAAGCCAAGGCCGCGCAGACCGGCGGACCCGCAGCCGCCGATGCCACCGAATGGGGCGACACCGTGGCCGCACCCTGGAAGAAGAACAACGTAATCGCCACCGCCAAAGCCGGATTCGCCCGAGTAGACCGGTTCGATCCCGGATTCCTGTCGCGCTACCTGACCGGCTACACGCCCGCGGACCACGAACAGTTCCATTTCACAGGCGACCCGGTGGCGGCGACGTTCCGGGCGCCCCACATCGCGCACCTTGTCGCCAAGCTGGGACGAGATATCGGGCTGGCCGCCCGGCGCACCGACCAACGCGAAAGCGACCACACCTTCCTGTCGAGCGAACTGCTGGAAGCGGTGCTAAACAACGGTGTTCACGGATCCGAACTGTCGGCCGCCGACCTCCTCGGTGCCGCAGCCGCACAGGTCGGCTGCCCGGCGATACCTGACGGCGGCGAGCTCAACGGAACACTGCCACTGCTACCCCAAACCTCATACGAGCTATCGGTCGGGCTGCCGCTGGCAGGCCGGGCGTTCAAACCCGGTGACCCCGAACTCGACGGCATCACCTTCACCACCTCCGCCTACCGCGGACCGGTGGAACTGATCGAGGCATTCAACTTCGGATCCGACACCGTCGCCCTTGCCTCGACACCCACCGCGCACGGCGATCTGGCGATCGGCGCCGGCGGTGACGGCGACCCCGCAGCATTGGCTGGGTTCACTGACGGGGCAATCACCGACGACGCCGAACTCGAACAGACCCTCGCCGGGATCGGCCTGCCGCCACTGCGGCCGGTGACACAACCGCGCAGCACAGTGCTGTGGGCGCGAACAGCCGGACAATGGGGTGTGGCCGGGTTGCTACTGGAAAGTCCCGAACCGCTGAACCGACCCGGACGTATGTGCATCCACAACGCGGCCATTAACGCGGAAGTGTTCCCGATCCAGCGAAGCTCCCTGCCCGGGACTCGGGCGCTGTGGCTACGCCAACACCCCACGACCCTGCCCGGCCCGGCTCCGCTGGCCCTCGCCGCAGACGACAAAGGTGCACCCTTCCAACGCAAAGCGCGGGTCGAACCACAACCACGATTCCTGCAGGGACCGATCAAGGCGGTGCAAGCATGAGTGTGTTCTGCCGGTCTACCGTTGCGCTCGGCGAGGCGGCCTACATCGCCGCTGACCAGGAGGACAGCGTGCCCGACGGCCTGTACTGGCGTATCACTCCCGGGGGCTCGGCCGATCTTCCTGCAGGGCCAGTATTGTTGCGCCACATACAGTTCGAGGATCCCAAGCCAGTCAGTGTGATGGATGCCGCCACCGGTCAGCAACCAGAACCTGGGCGGCAGGTCACCCCTGATTCCCCGGTGCTGCTTCTGCCACGGACTCCGCCCGGTGCGATCATCGGATGGGCCTACGTACAGGGTGAAGGCAACATCCGAGTCGCCGCGATCTCCGGCCGCATCACAGTGGGCGGAGGCTACGTGGAACTCTCGGCACGAGATCGCGAACCCTACGCAGTGGCAGGCCACGACATGGCCGGTCTCGTGGTCACCGGCGACGGCCGCATCATCGAATCCACCTTCTACGCGTTGCCCGCCGAGTTCGTCGGCGACATCGGAGACATCCTCGGCAAGCCGCAGGTCCACTCGATACCCGAAGACGCCATCCCCGTGCGCGGCTATGTCGCTGCGGGAAATGCGGCCCACTGGCAGCAACGAATCGAGCGCGCCGCGCCGTATCGGTCGGTGCCCTACTCGCTGACCGACCCCGGCGGGCCCTGGGGGCCAGGTGAAGAGTTGGACCGTGTCGACCGGATCGCCCGCGCTCAGAGCCACGACGAGGACGGCGTGATGACGGAGTGCTCCGTCAGCGGCTGGTTACGCAAGGCCTACGAGGCGCTCAGCACGGACGCCCGGGGACTCATCGAGGGCGCCAACACTGCGGCAGGCAACCCCTACCGAGTCGTAGCGACACAGGCCGCGCCCGCGGCGTTGGCAATAGGCGCCCTAGACCCTGGAATCGCCCGCTGGCTCGGCCGCTCCGGAACGCTGCCGCACGGAGTAGTCGAAGAAGCCCAGCAGCACGGCCTTCTCGTCGCGACTGTGCCGCTCCACGTCTACTCCCGCCGGCTGCCCGCAGGCGCCCCCACCGTACGAAACGCTGGCGACGATGGCATCTACGATGATCGCATCGGCGCTGGCGGCAGCTACCTGAACCTTCTCCAAGAAGTCCAAGGATGGCCAGAGCATCCCGAATTCGGCCAGCCCGACGTTCTTTTGGCACACATACCTTTGCCCTACTGCTCAGAGATCACACCTGCACGGCCAGTGCAGCCACATGTAACAGGCGCCCCCACAGGTGGCGGCGTACCAGGCGGATCCGGACCACTGTGGGCACCTGACCACCCGCGAAGGTGGGAGCATACGATCGCTATCGGTGCACAACCGACCACGACCTACGCACTGCACGGACCAATACCTCGCGCGCCGGTCGCCTTCCAGCGTACCGACCCATCGCCCGCCACTCTCCATCCAGAGGCCGGCGACACCGGCCTCGCCGCACCGCTACTGCCCGGATGGGACGACACCACAGGCACGGCCACACTGTCAGGTAGCCAAGCAGTCCCAGACCGCGCGCAGGCAGTGCCTGTCACCTGGTCACTGGCCCTCAGCGACTGGACCGGGCGGTGGGGCGAAGCGGCCAGCACCGATGCCATAAATCCGCCCGCACCACCCGCGCCGGCCCCGCCCACCATCGAAGCCGGACTTGACCGTCAGAACCCTCCCGCCGGAGAACCGGCAGCATCCCCCGGAGATGTCCACGTGCTTTTCCGGGTACCCCCGGCGACGCTGCCCGGCTCCCTGCCGCTAAAACGCATCCGATGGACCACCAACGGGACCGCCCGACCCGCACTGGAAATCGCCGGCCTCGTACCTGCAGAACCGGATCCCGCGGCACTGCAGGTACGGGGACAGTTCCCCGCACCGCCAACAGTTCCTGGTCAGCATCAGCAGACAACAATCAAGGCTTATGTGGAGGACAGCAACGGAACACCCTCCAAGACAGAAGAACTAGTCATCGACTTAGATGACGCGCGGCCACTGCGGCCACCCACCGTCGCACCGCACATGCTGGCCACATCGCGTCGCGCGGCCGATCCGAACGTGTCAGTGACACTGACCGTGCGCGCCCCAAGCCACAGCGGGGCGTACCGGCTCTATCTGGCATCGGAATCTGCGCTGCGCACAGCCGCACGAATCCCCCCACCCGGCCCCGGCACCAGATCCACCCGCGCTCAACAACTCAATGAGCACTGCGCGGACACAGCGCGCCAGGCATCGATGCTGGCATTGCCCGAGCCGGTGCCCGTGATATCTGGGCTGGTCACGGCCCGACTGGAAATACCGGCCGGCACCGTCGATATCCTCGCAGTGCGGGCGGTGCCAGTGACTGCCGAAGTAGATACCGCTGGTCGAATCGTGCGCGACGGCGTGGAAGCACCTTTCACCTCAGCCAAGCCAGCGTTCGTTGTCGTGCCACTCGACGACGTCCCTCCCACACCGGAGCTGACCCTGGCCCCAGTGGGCGACCCAGGTGAAACAAGCACCCCGGTCACCGCCACGGTCACCGTCCGCGGCGTTCAATCCGCGGTGCTCAATCGCTACGCACACGAACCGATTCGAGCCCGCATCGTCGAAGCATCCACAGACGGAGACCCATGGTTCTGGCCCCAGGTCGCCACCACTCCATTGACCCAGTCGGCGGCCGACCCCACCGTATTCACCGCCCAGGTGACAATTGAGGTGCCAGCCTGGTCCAGTGCAGGACTGGCAGTCGCCGTGCAATACCCACCCGAAGACACGGTCGTCCCCGGCGCCGACATCATCGACGAACCCGAAATCTTCGCTCGGGGGCCCCAGGGCACCCGGATCGAATCACCGTGGGGCCCGATCTCGGTGCCCGCTTGGGTACAGGTAGAGGGCACCGAACCGCTGATCTCGGCGCAACCCGACGACGCGGGCGGCCTGCGAATTGCAGCTACCGGCCTTCCTCAACTCCGCTCCGGAACGCCCGCCTTCCGAATGCACGTGTACGGCTCAGGGGGACATCAAGAGTTGCTATCAGAAACGGTGACAGCGACTGACCCTGAACTCCTCCTCCCCGCAGATGCCGTCGGGGAGGAGCAACAGCTTCTCGCAGCACTCGAGACACCGTACGGCTCAATTCTGACCCCCCACGACATCTCGAGGTAATGCACACACGATCCAACGAGCTTCCCGGCCGGGTCAGTCCCTGGGGCTACGGTCAGCCACTAAGAAGGTGAGGGCAACATGACCAGGCTGGAGCAGCGCTACAACGAACTCGTGGCGAGCGGATGGGGTCCAGAGATCGACCTGCCCTTCGTCGAGGTCCCGACCGGGGACGGTTTTGGTACGTGGTTCACCTGGACAACGGCAGGTGGCGTCAACGTTGCCCTGTACGACAGCCCAAACACCGCACCTTCTGAGGTGCATGGCGCCATCTTGGTGACCTATCAGGCGCAGCAAGGCCCGTTGGGGAGCCTTGGGTACCCCATTTCCGATGAATACGACGACGTCGTCGGATCGACAGTGGTGGGGCGGGTCAGCGATTTCGAACGAGGGTCCATCTTCTGGTCGAGCGCCGACGGGCAGACCACCGTCATGACGACCGGACCGGTGACCCAGGACTACGAGATCTTCGATGGCGTCGACGTGTCCTACGCACAGGGAAAAATCAACTGGGATAACGCCGTGAATCACGGCGGTGTGCAATTCGCCTATATCAAAGCTACCGAAGGCGACAACCTCGTCGACAACAGGTTCAACGCAAACTGGTCAGCAAGCAGTGGTCGACTTCCCCGCGGGGCCTACCATTTCTTCCGGCCACGGGCCACGCCTGATGCCGCGTTGGACCAAGCCAACAATTTCGTCGGCACCCTCAATGCGGCAGGCGGCATCGGCGAACTGCCGCCCATGGTCGACGTCGAGGATTCCGGCGTCCCGCCCGCAGCCGCCGCGGCGTCGCTACAATTCTTCCTGTCCAACGTCGCGCAAAGCTTGGGACGAGAGCCGATCATCTACACGTTCCCCAGCTTCTGGCGCCACCAAATGGGCGGCACAGCGCAATTCGATCAGAGCTACAAGCTGTGGATCGCCAACTACGGCAAGAAACGCACAGACGGTGGGTACGACACGAAATCGGGGTCGCCGGTACTCCCGCCGGGGTGGAGCAACTGGGCCGTCTGGCAGCACGCCGTGCAACCCGGCGTGGCGGGCATCGCGACCCTAGTCGACCGCGACATCATCATGGTGCCGACGGGGACCTCGATTCAGGACTTCCTCACTAGCTGACCACCCCCTGCTCATGGTTCGGCAAGAGCGAGTTAAACCTGAGCGCAGTTCAGTTGCACCGCAGCTCTATTCGCCGGTAGCATCAACTAGAAGCCAAGTGAGGCAAGCCCGCAACTGTGCATCAGAGGATTGATCTAGCCGTCTGGGCGGAGGGGGCGAAGTGACGAGTTGGGCTCTTTCGGGCGCCGTCGGCCGCAATGCGTCCAATATCGCAATGGATCAGCAGCGGGTTGCTGAACTTCTTGATTCCGCCGGATTACCCTCCGGCGGAACATCTTTGGACTCGTTACCGCCGATATGCGAGCAGGAGGCAAGCCCGGAACTGATCGCCGCGATTGAATACTTTCAATCCGTGCAGCAGGGGCTATCGGTCGACGGCGTGGTTGATGTCGGCGGTGACACTTGGAATCGGTTGGTCGAAATCGCCGACGTTCAGCATATCCCGGATGGGCCCACTGGAATTGTGTTGTCGTCAGCGGATCTGTCCGTTGTGGAGTTGCCGGCATCAGCTTCAGGGTTTCCGGCGCTCACCTACTCGGTCAAGTTCATCAGCGTCGTCTACGAGCTTCCCGGATTCACAGTCGAAGTCAGCGTCTCGGGGCCGATCAGAGTTCAGTGGGGGGCATCGTTCCCGGTGACCTGTGAGCTAGAGCGTGTCTCCTATTTCGTGAGGGACCTCAGCCAGATACAGACCGCTGAGAGGACCACGCCGGCCCGGTAGGTGAGTGCGAGTTTGTCGTAGCGGGTGGCGAGCCCGCGCCACTGTTTGAGGGTGGCGAAGGATCGTTCGACGACGTTGCGGCCCTTGTATTTCTCGGTGTCGAACCCGACCGGGCGGCCTCCGCGGCTGCCCCGCCGGAGGCGGTGACGTTTCTGGTCGTCCGGTTCGGCGATGATCGCTTCGATGCCTCTCGCTCGCAGGTGGGCGCGAATCGCTTTCGACGAGTAGGCCTTGTCGCCGAGCACCGCGTCCGGGCGGGTTCGGGGTCTTCCACGGCCGAACCGGGGCACCGACAACGCGCCCATCAGGATGGGGAACATTGGCGAGTCACCGGCCTGACCTGGCCCGATCAGCAGGACGAGTGGCCGGCCGTGTCCGTCGGCGAGCTGGTGGATCTTCGTGCCGAGCCCGCCACGGGAGCGACCGAGGGCGTGGTCAGCCGGCTCGTTCCGGAGGTTCCTGTAATTCGACAGATCCCCCTGTGTCGCGGGTGAGGTTGGTGCCGTGTTGGTGGGCTCGGCAGATCGTCGAGTCCACCGACACTGTCCAGTCGACCAGCCCGTTCGCATCCGCATGCGCCAGCAGGGAAGCGAGGATCTTGTCCCAGGTGCCGTCCCCGGCGTAGCGGCGGTGCCGCTTCCAGATCGTCTGCCACGGACCGAAATCCGCGGGAACGTCCCGCCACGCAACTCCGGACCGGTAGCGGTAGACGATGCCCTCCACGACCCGACGGTTGTCCCGGAACGGGCGGCCCCGACATCCGTCGGACGTGGGAAGCAACGGCTCGATCAACGCCCACTGTTCATCAGTCAGGTATTCGGTGCGCGACACACGGAACAGTGTCGCCGATCCCACCGCCCGGATTTAGGAGACACGCCCTAGTTCCCGACATAGGAGCTGTTGATGCAGCGGTGAAGTCTGGTAGCGCACGCGCAATCGGGGGCGCTGCCCTTGATAATCTGTGCGGCCGTCTAAAGCTGGAATCGAGCGCTGCAGTCGCCGACTTGTTCATGCGTGTGTCATTGACCGTTTCGCCCGATGGCGGGTTGATACTGGGCGGCTCTATCGGTGATGGCGCCACCTTCCATTCAGTTTCGTTCAATGCAGCCGACGGCTCAGTCAGCTATACCGGTACGACACGGATCAACTCGCCAAGTCCCGTCCCCGGCGGTGAGGTTCAGGTTGCCGGGTCTCTGCAGACCCAGGTGAAGATCACCCCGTTAGATGGTGGGGTAGACCAAGCCAGCGTGATCGCCAGCCTGGCCGTGCTGGTAGCGGCGGGCGTGCTACTGACCCCGGCCATTGAGGTCGAGGAGGTCGCTGAATTGCTCACCACGATCGGGGCAGGTGCCCGGCAGCTTATTCTCAGGTTGGCGCTGACTCCTTGAGGATCGTACTTCCGCGCTCGCTAACTCGTCGCGGACGACGTCCTATTTCGGGTTCGCGGATCGGCACGGCGGTGGCTGTGGGACAAAGAGATCCGACCGAATCGGTTAACGGAGACAGTGGTGGGTGTGCGCAGTTCGCTCGTACTCCGCTTGGAGACGAAGACAGCAAAGCTACACCACACCCAGCGCGACTGTCACGCCCCGCGGCCGAGAACAACGTCCCTGACGCGCTGACGTTCGCCTCTCGCCCCCATCTGGAACGGCGGGCAGACTGCTGGCACTCGGATTCGCGGCGCTGCTCGGGATGTTCGCCGTCGAATTGGGGGCGATCGGCGCAGGCCGCATAATCAGTGGGTGACCAGGTAATTCGGATGGATCGGCAGTTCCGACACCAGTGCGGCGTCGTGGTTGGCGCCGTATCCGTATCCCTACGACACGCCTGTGGGTGGCTGGTTGGCGGACCGGTATCGGCATGTCCTGCAGATCATGCATCCGGCCTACCAGTGGTGCGGCCCCGACCGTGATCCGACACCGGTGTCGTGGACTCAGATCGCTGACGCCCGTGGCACACGGTTGAAGCCTGGAATGAGCTTCTACGACGTGGGGCGTCTGGATGGGCCCGACGAGACCGTCGCCGGCGTGTTCGACATGCGACCGGATGCCGGCTCGATTCCTCCCGAATGGATCGACGTCGTCTATGAGCACTTGTACGATGCACATATGGGTCTGTTGTGGGGCGGGTGGGGGACATTCGTGGACGTGGAGATCAGGGGAGCCGCGCGGGTCGGCGACACGGCAGGCTGGGAATACTTGGTGCTCTCCACGACCCGAGAAATCGACGAGCACACGTTCGTCTCTCGAACACCCAACTTCTGGTGGCCCGAGGATCGTTCGTGGTGTGCCGCCACGGGCGTCGACGAGGAAGACACCCTCGTGGTCTCCAGGGACTTCGCGCGACTCGCCGCGATCCACGCGGACCCGCGGCTGGAGACACAGTTGCACTCTCGCTGATTGGTCTACCGACGGGCCAACCATCTTGAACAATGGCCAACACTGTTGGCGAAGTGGCCAACTATCCTGACGATTGGCCAACAACGTTGGCGATTCACACCTCTCGCTTCCGTCGTCGCTGTGAATCGCCATCGCGTTTGTCATATTCCGGAGCTCTGACCTGCAGTGTGACAACAAGCGTGGCGACGGCAGGGTGTGTTCGTGGTCATCGAAGTTGGCAATTGTTCTCCCCTATCCCGGCTGGATGAGGTTTGGCCGTACTCACTCAGTTCCCGGGTGCCGAGGCCGGCCGGGCCCATCGGATGAGGAATCCGATGGAGGTGATGAACAGGATCGGCGCGAGTGCGGCGGTAGTCGCAAGCAGGACGACTCCAAGCGGTGGTGCGACGGCGAGGAGCAGAAGTGCGAGGGGTGTGACGGCGGCGCTGCAGCCGACGTCACTGAGCCATCCGGCGGCGAAGGCTGGCTGGACACTCCAAGCGCCTGACCAAGTCGCCAACTGCGATGGGACGGCCCCCCGGAACTACCTGCAGCAGTTCGGATTCAGGACGAGACGGAGGGTGGCGGCGTGATCGCGGTGGAAGACGATCACGCCGCGCTTTCGGATTTCACCATCCCAGCCTTGCGGAGTTGACCGAAGTGGTGGCTGACGGTCGACTCGGCAAGGTCGACGCCGTCGGCGAGCCGCACGGGCAGACCGCGCCGTCGGCGAGCAGGACGATGAGCACCTGCTTCCGTGAGGTGTTGCACCGTAGCAATATCCATTCGATAGCACGCGCTGAGGGGCCGATGGCGAGGAGCTACTGCAGTAGGTCCTCCGCGATCTGTTCGACCCTGAGGACGCCGTCGAACAAGTCTTCGCCGATGGCGGCGCGCAGCTTGGCTTCGATGCTTGCAGCGAGATCGTCGGCCTCCTCGATGGCCTTCGCTCCGAGCGTGGTCAGCCGCACCTCTACAAGCTTCTGGTGCATCGGGGACGGTCGACGACTGATGAGGCCCTTGCTCTCAAGAGTGGACAACATCGTGGCGGTCGCTTGTGGGGTGCCCATCCCATTTCGTGCGAGCTGCGCTGCAGAGGTTGGCTCGAGGTGTCTGACCGACAGGAGGGTCGCGTACTGCGGCACGGTGAGATCGAGTGGACGCAGCGCCGCTGCCTTCGCGTCGAGGATCAGCCGTGCGATTCGCCGGATGTGTGTGCCGAGGCGGTCGTCGAGCACCTCGGATAGCGAGTTGTTGCCAGCATCTTCCGCCACCGAGCACTTCTCCTCTATCTACGCATACTTCGATATATCAGGATATTGCCTTCCGCGGGCTCACGCCAGCTCGCTCGCCGCGCAGACAGAATGTTCCAGGCGCTACCCTCGGCGGCCTCGATACGGCCGACCTGGCCCGAAGCATGAACTCTCGGCTACGCGGCGCCGACAGTAGGCCAGTGCCCATGTTGGCTCATATGTAAATAGCCTCATTGTTAACAACTAGTTGCTACTCTCGGTGTCGCTCGATGGAAGGCGACGTCAGAGGATGACCGCGCCACGGGGGCTTGGGTGCGCCACGACGACTCGCCGTCGCCACAGAAGGGAGAAGCAATATGTCCATGTCGATCGAATCCCCAGCAGAGGAAATTACCTACGAAGGGAGCATGAGGGAGGTCACCACCAGCAAGGGGATACTGCGGTATCACGAGGCTGGAGACGGGCCTCCCTTGTTGCTGTTGCACGGCTCGGGGATCGGCGTGAGCGGATGGCGGAACTACCGAGAAAACTTGGCCGTGTTCGCCCAACACTTCCACTGCTACGTGCTCGAGTTTCCAGGGTTCGGTGTCAGTGACCCGGTGAATGGGCATCCGATCCTTACCGCGACCGCGTCGGTGACGCGGTTCATGGACGCCCTCGCAATCGAATCCGCTGCGATCATTGGCAATTCGATGGGCGGGGTGGTCGGTGCGCAGGTGGCGATGCGGCATCCCGGCCGTGTCGAGAAGCTGATCACGATCGGTGGAGTCGGGCCGAACATCTTCAGCCAGGCCCCGAGTGAGGGCACACGCCTGCTGCGGGACTTCGCTGATGACCCCAGTCGCGAGAAGCTGGTGCGGTGGCTCAACTGCATGGTGTACGACCCGGCAGTGGTCACGGAGGAACGTATCGAAGAGCGTTGGGAGACAGCGAAAGATCCTGCGTCCCACAAGACGCTTTCCGCGATGTATGGCTCCGAAGCTGCCGCGACTCAGCAGCGGGCGCTCGACACCTCCGACGCCCCGCCGTACTGGTCGATGATGCGTAAGGTCCAGTGCCCGACATTGTTCACCTGGGGACTCGATGACCGGCAGTGCCCACCCGACATGCCGCTTGTCCCGCTCCGATTGGTTCAAAATGCAGAGCTTCACGTCTTCCCGAACTGCGGCCATTGGGTGATGGTGGAGGCCAAGGAGGCGTTCGAGCGCATCGCCCTCGAGTTCTTGCTCCGGTGACGCCCGGCCGGCACTGACAGACCTCGCCCGTTGCCTCGACACTGTGGTGACCGTCGCGTATCAGCGTGCGCCGTAGACGCGCCACTGCGTGGGGAGTCATGCCGACACGGCCCTGCATCCACAGGTATGGGCGACGAGCGCCGCGTGATCGATATTCGTAGGTGAAAGGAACAGCCCGACACGATCGGGCTGTTCCTTCATCCGGTCCCTGTGCCTACCAAGTCAGTAGGCGCAGCAACCACCCACAACGAGGTTCTTCAGCTCGGTGGTTATCGATTCAGGGCAGGGCATTGCTGCGATCTCGTCGCGCACACGCTGAGCTCCGGCCCTCAGAGACTCCGAGTCCAAGACGGTGAGTACGGCGTCGCGGATCTCGTCGGACGACGCTGCGATCGTATCCAGGGCGATTCCGGCATCGAGGGCCGTCAGCCGCTCGGCATTGAGTTCCTGGTCGGCGCCCATGGGCAGAGCGATCACGGGCACACCGTGGGCCAACGCGCCCATGACACTGCCCGACCCTGCGTGATTGACGACAACGTCGCAGTGCCGCAGCACTGCCGCTTGCGGCACGTACCGTTCGATCCGGATGTTGTCGGCCGCGGTGACGGGGATGGATGCGGGATCGATGTTGCTGCCAACGGTCGCAAGGACCCGGACCGGCAGGTCGCGCAGTCCCTCGAGGACGCGCGTGAACAAGTCACCGGACTCGGTGTTGAAGACAGTTCCCAGCGTCAGATACACCCGCCGCGACTCGTCACCAGTAGAAAACCAGTCGACGGCAGCGTGTCGGCCGGTGTCGGGCCCGGTTTCGGAACGGATGGATACCGCGGTCGAAGGGAGCGGGAAGTCCGGGTGCCGGAACGAACGAGGAAAAGGTGAGACGACGAGATCCCTCGCCAGTTCGGTGCACGCGGGGTCCTCTCGTAGCCCGTGCAACACCCGAAGCCGCGCCAACGGCTCTCGGATGCGGTCAATGCGGGTCATGGCACCGGAAGCGGCAACGTTGACGACCACCCGGGGGACCTGGGCCTGTTCAGCCGCGAGCATTGCTCCGAAGTCCATCTCGTCGCAGATCACCAGCTCCGGTGCCCAACGATCGATGATCGCGCGAACGTGACCGAAGCGGCGGGCGGCGAGAGTACCCGCAAAGTACGTGCCGATCACCGAGAACTCGTGGTCGAGATCAGGTCTGACGAGTCTGCCGGTCGACTCTCCTGTTGGCGCCGACACAGGGGTTCCTACCGGAAAGTAGGCGTCGAATCCGAGGACCCCGTCGATGATGGTCGCCCGACCACACAACCCGACCCTGTGCCCGGCAGTTCGGATTTCACGCGCGATCGGAAGAATCGGATTGAGGTGACCGATCCCGCCCGCGAAGGAGACAAGGACCTTGCTGTCGCGTTGCACGCCTCCAATTCTGCCCTGTGGCGCCTGCGGCACCCCAACTGGAAGGGCTTGCGTCCGACAAGACCCCTGACGAGGTCGACCTGCCGGACCAGCACTGACAGTGGTCGCACGTAGCCTCGGCGCTGTGGTGACCGATCGTGCTGTCCTGGCTGCTCGCATACGCCAAGATCACGGGCACATGTTCCCATCGTTCCTCGATGGCGCGTACGCGAACTCGACGAGCACCGTAACGGCCGAATGGCTCACGACGGACAACGTCGCTCTCGCAGTCACGATCATCCACCGGCAGTTCGATGTCAAACCGCGGCAATGGGATCCAGTTGTCTCCGGAACCTTCGTGACGGTGACGGTCGCGAGCACGGACACGAGGTCGGGTGCCCGCCGGCCTGTGCAGCTGGCCGAGCCGGAGGCGTGGGCGCGGGCAGTCTTCGCCGCCGAGTTCGACGACGACGCGCTAGGTGCGGTGCTGTGAATCGTCATCGTAGTTGGCAATTTCCGGCGCTCTGACCTGCGGTGTGACAACTAAAGCGACGGCGACACGGTGTGGTCGCGGTCATCCAAGTTGGCAATTGTTCTGGGCCAATCCCGACTGGATTCAGTTGACTACATTCACTCCGTTCCCTGGTGTCGGATCAGTCAGGCCCGGATGACCTCCCCACGTAGTCGTGGTCAGCGTAGGTAGCAACTGTTCAGTCACCGGCGATCAGCATCAGGCCCGCCCGCCGTCGGACCCGGGCTGGTCGCTGACTAAGAAGGCCCCCGACTGGTCACCCGACCCTGTAGGCGTGTTTGGTGAGGTCACCTGGTTCGACTGATGACGTTCCCGTTCGCGTCGTATCCGACGAGGGTCGCTATGGGTGCTCCGTCCGGCAGCGGGAACCAACCGAAGAAACGACCTTCCACCAGTACGGTGGGAAACACTTCGCCCGCATCGGTGTGGAGTTCGGCTCGCACGGCGTTGCCCGCTGCGGCGTCGTAGGCGAATACGCCCGACTCCGATATCACCTCGCCGCCTCCGCCTTGGCCGAATGGCCCGGTGTCGGTGGCGGGGCGGCAGTAGTGGTAGAGCCCGGTGAAGTTCGCCGGGCCCGCCTGCTCTGTATCGGCGACCGATTCGAATACAGGAGCGACGCATCTCGTGCCGTCGGTACCGTGTGCGACGAACACACTCATGACGGTGCCGTGCGGACCCGGGATGGAGGCGATCCGCTCGGCGGCGGCGGGGTTGACGCCGCTGCTGTCCGGGTAGGTCAACCAGCCTGAGTACGCGTCGGTGAAGGCCTTCGGCATCAGACCTCCGGCAGCGGCCATGCCGACGCCCCCCGCTGTGGTGATCGCCGCGATGAGAGCGATCGTGCCGACTCTCCGGCGACGCGCCTCGGGGACCACGGGGCCGGTAGAGGTTGCCATGATGCGATCGCGTTCAGCTTCCTGCATATGCTTCGGCCAAATCTCGTCGGCGTGAGCGTCTGGCCGCATCTGTTCGAGGGTGGTCAGCAGGTTTCTGGTCATCGGGCACTCCTGGGTCGGGTGGTGGCGGGCAGCGAGATCGGGGTGACGGGTTCGGCGGATACGCCGGTGCGCAGACGGCGTCGGGCACGGAAGAGTCGGACGTGCATGGCGGGGACTGAGCATCCTGCGACACGGGCCGCCTCGGTGGCGTTCAATCCGTCCCATGCGGTCAGAAGTAGCGCTTCGCGCTCTGCGGGGGTGAGTGTTGCCAGCGCTTCGAGTACTTCAACGCGGTCGGTGACTGCTACGTCCGCGCCGGGCACGGATGCCGTCATTTGCTCGATACGTGCCAGTTCCGCGGCCAACGCATCATGGCGGCGGACGGTGCGCAGGTTGTTGCTCATAGTGTTTCGGGCGACCACCAGCAGCCAGGGCAATCCCGGGTCGGGTACCTCGGCAAGGCGTCGCCATGCAACGAGGAACGTCTCGGCCACCACTTCCTGGGCGGTGTGGTGATCGACGTGCCTGCAGGTGTACGCGAACACGCGCCCGGCGTAGGTTTCCCACAGCGCGGTGAAGCGTTCCCTGTCTCGCGGCGGTGGCCGGTGCGCTTTCTCTCTCATATGAAGAAGTGTCCGGACGCGTGCTGTTTCTTACGGCGGTCTTCGAATCCTGTACTCCGACGGTCGATAGGCCGGCGCTCGTGGTGAGGATGGTGTCAACAACTTGACGGGCTTCCTCCTTCGGTCTTGGCCGCGACTCGAGCTCGGGCATGCCGGAGCACCCGCAGGTGGCAGGAAGCTGCCCTTCTTCGGTGCGTCGGAACTTCACGTCATCCTTGAGTGGCCCTGGTGCCAACCACACCAGGGGATTGTGCGTGCCGGAGTGGTATCGCGGCGTCGGCGGATAGCAGGGCTGTGGCGGTCGTTGCCGTGGCTGAGATAGTGGGCTGCTCGGCGGCGGCGGGCTTGTCCTCGATTCGGTAGGCGGCGAAGTGCGCCCAGACTAGGAACCCGATTGTGGCAACGACGATCATCGCCATGATGAGCTTGCTTACCTTCACCTGAAAAATTCCTAACCTGCAGTCATTTTGGGTCATTGCCCAGGATGGACGACACCTCGCGCGCTTCGAATGGGTGGTCACGCTGTAGGTGTTGAATGTGGGTCGGCGGCGCCGGCGCGGGATGAGCGCAGGCGCAGGGTTTAGGCGCCACCGGACAGTGAGTAGCTGATGTAGCGGTCGACCTGGAAGGCATCCCATGCCGCCTCGACATCGCCCTCGAGTCGGACACTGTCGATCGTCAGTGCGCCGGCCGCGTTCTCGCCCCGTTCACAGCGTATGACGGCGACCGGCGAGAAATGTTCGGGTGGGTATCCGACCCCAACAGCAGGTGGGCGGCCGGGATCGATGCTGTTGAGGTTCGCCGCCGAGAGCGTGCTCTCGATGTCCGGGGCGAGGCAGTCAGCCCGCTCGGCGATCGCGGCCGTCGGGGGACGGTAGGACGTCGAGCTGCACGCGGTGAGGACGGCGCCTGCAACTGCCACGATCGCCAGCGCTGGGGCGAGTTTCGCTGCCCTGCTATGCATTACGGACTGCCAGCTCATGGACCGTTCAGACATGGCCAACCCGGGGCTCGCGCATCACTACGCCACCGTATCTGGCAGGTCCCGCAAATCCCGCGGTACGCGGATTCCGGATCCCCTGAACACTGCCAGCCCGGTAGCAGCACGGCGGTCGAAAACGGGCCTTTAGTCGCCGCCGTAATGGTGCACATCGGTGAACCCTCACGGTCTCGACGGGTGAACACCCTGAAGCGGCGCCTACTGCGCTCTGAGTGTCATCGCCGCCGTGATCGTCCTCGTCTGTCTTGCGTCAAGACTCTGGCCGGAAGTCGCGATAGTTCGGGTGGATATCGACGCGGCGGAGTGTCAGCATCGACTGATTGTGGTCCGCTGGCACGCCCCTCCTATGCGGAACATCAGGCTCGTATGGTTGCTTCTTGCTCTCGGTGTGGGCAGTCTCGGGTTGATCGCGACAACATTGGCGTCCTGGCCGATGTCAGAATTCACGAGTTGCGAGATCGATCCGGGTTACGACCCGGCCAGATGCGGCGAGTCCCTGATCGACCGCGGCGGTTCCGGGTATATCGCGGCATTGCTGCTTCCCGCGGTCCTGTGTGCAGTGCCGGTGGTTGTCCCGCGGCGAAGCGTGGTGTGGGGCACGGTCGCTGCGCTCACTGTCGGCGCCATTCTGGCCTTCGTGACGGTGGGCGGAGTAGCGATGATGCTCGCGGTGACAGCCGTTGCGGCGACAGCACTCGGAATGGGATACGCCAGGCTGACCACCAAGGATCAGACCGCTCCCGCTGGCGGCCTCTCACTGCTTCACCAAGTGAGCCAACGCCAGCGACACGAGTAGGGCTACGCAGAATCCGCGAAACTGACAGGGCGCTACCAACTCGGGTGCGCTTCGGGGTGCCAGCCCTGAAACTCGATGTTCGATTCAGGAAATCCGCTCATCCAACAGGGGAGCGGTGTACCCGCAGTCACCAAACGCGAAGTCCCGACAACTCAGCTACTCGTCGAGTGACACGGTCAGGCCTTCCGCAACACCTCCTTCGTCTTGAATCATCTGGACGACAACAGATGTGAGCCGACGCCGGTCAACACGGATTATGTGCAGCCCACATCGATGGCGGAGTTAACTCCGGTCTACCACCTGAAATGTCGGCCGTGAAGAGTTTGCGGATTGGTGTACCCGCAACGACGACATCATCGTGGTCATCGGGGGTGCGGCCGGCGAAGTTGGGTAGGACGCTCATCGGTGGCGTCGACCTCAGCCACCGCAACTCCTGATCAACGCAGACGAAGCGACCAAGCTGTGCAATGGAGTGTCCGCAAAACGGGCGCAACCAAGTGAGGCTTTCCGTCACAGTGACCAAATGGGGAGGCAGAATTTTCGCACGAGGAACTAGCGGGGTGGGCATCATGGACTCCGGATCCCATGAGGTCGTCACCGAACCCGGGTCCACAGCGGTCTTCCTCCAGAGAAGGCGCAAGAAGGAACCCGGAACCACGGACTCTCGGGTGCCCCCGGTCTCAAGTTGAGCGAGCTGGCGACCTCAGTTGTGCCAACTAGGCTGTCCATTTGCCAACTATGGTGACCACCGCGCCAACTAGGCTGTCCATTTGCTTAACGTCGCGTCAGAAGACAGCGGAGGAGGCTGGGTGATGTTTGCTAGATAATATGGGTTATCTAGCAAACCTGATGGATTTGGCTGGGAATCGCGTTTGAGCCGCCGCCCACACAGCGCGCGCGAGCGGTTTGCATCTTCCAAGATCGTCGGAAGCTACGGGGTGTGAATCGTGACGAAAGTTAGCAACTCTTCAGGTAGTTGGCATTTGGTATGACCGGTAAGTGGCCGATCAGGCCGCTGGCATCCCTTCACAACGGGTTGACGAGCTGCGCGATCGTTCGCTGTAACGTTCAGGCGTCGTCATTTGCCCTTCCGCAGCATTCGGTCGTCGCCGCGAGTGCGAGCGCTGTACGCGATGGCCGATCTCGTACACCGGCCTTCGCGCCTGAGTTAGGCTCGCCCACTTCGGCGCCCCTACGAGACCTCCCAGCTATTTCATCACAGTGACGAATAAGCGTGATCGCCCCCTCTGTGCCCGGGTGGCCGCACCGGGGCGATCTGCCACCCTCCGATTCCGGTCAGTGGCTGTTCGTGCTGCTCGCCCAGCCGCGGACAGGCCAACGCTAGTCGTCCCCTTTCCACTTCTCTGACGGGGGCCGCGCCACCGCCGTTGGCACGGTCCGGCCGGCCACAGCGCCGCAACTACCGTCCGCCTGGACGGGGCGTCGACGACCTCGACCTCGCATATTTGACGACCCATCCCCCGGCCACAAGCACGCTGGTTTCTAATCTGAGCGCATGGCCGGAGGAACAGTACTGGCATTGCGCCCGAGGAACTAGCTCTCGCTTCGGGTTTCTGACTCTGGTCAGTGAATCGCGAATACGTTGCGGCGCAAATCGTTCGATGTTGGAAGCCTCGTACCACCGGGCTTGCCCACCTATGCTCATGTCTTCCACCCCGTCCACCGCAGCCGCCGCGACGAGTGGACTCGAAGCAACTGGCGAACCCGCCGCCGAACAACACGGCCAATCGCTCACGCTGCGATTAGCTCGCAGACCATCACTGGGACCCACCGTCCCGGTTACGATCCAGAAGAAGGCTCCCTGCCTCAACCGGTAGCCCACATCCTCGCGACGATTCCCAACAGTGGTTGCGCCACAACACAATTCCAATCAACCCCTGCAGGCCCCTCCAGACCGCCCCCGGCCAGCACCGGGCCGCCCCGACCGGCGCGGCCCAGGACGTGTCATCCGCCCAGGTCAGAGCGGGAAAGGCTGCAGTCCAACCGTGCCCACCATCCGACACGCTGACCCGCTGAAGATCGCTGCCGTCTGCCTCGCCGGGGCAATCACCAGCTCCGCCCTGGTACCGCTCGCGCTAGTACTCTTCGCGACCGTGCCGCCCCTCGGCGTCATCCTGCTCGCCATCACCACCGCACTCGCACCTGTCCTACTCTGTACCTCCATCGGATTCCTCACCCGCTCGATCTTGCTCAGCCGACGCACCCGGACGTGACATCACCCCAGCTCAGAGCGCGACTGCCCCCACACCGTAGAAGGGTGTGGGGGCCGAGAACGAGGGCTGAAGCGATCGACCAGGCAGATGACCGGGACCGGCCCGGCTGCTACAGGCTGGCCCCACCCACGTCAGACCGGACGAACCTCGGTGCCGTCACGTCGTCGTCAAGGAACCGGACCACGATCCCCTCACGCTCCACACCGACCAAGTCCAATCCGGCAGGGCCGCCCACGCGTCCCCCAGATCCACGCGCTCCCTCACCAGCAGATCGTCCTCCGAACTGATTCCACCAACCGGCGAAGAGGTTCCACTTGAGTATCCCCGGCCGCACGCCCTGCTTCAGCGGATTCACGCACCACAAGTCCGGTAGTAGTTCAATCACAACGGCCCCTACAGACGCACGGTGGGACGTGTCATCAGTGCAGGCCCAGTCTCAGAGTCGATCCGAAGCTCGATGCCGCCGATGAACGTCAACCGCTCGACATCGACGAACAGGCCCCGGGGGCGCTGATCACGCGGGCTCACTCTCGCAGCGAAGCAGCGCCGCCGTCAGGGTGCCGCTGGACGCCGGGTCCTGAGCGCGCCAGGCGATATGCCCCTCGGGCGCACCAGCAGGGCCCCGGTGTCAGCGAGCCCGCACACGCGACGCAGCCGGTCCCACGGGTCACAGGGTGCACCCTGTGACCGGAACACCTTGTCGGGCAGCATCATCGACCTGATCGCGCCACTGCGCTGTCGGCGGGGCCATGAATCAGAGTGAACCTGGCGCCGATCAGTTCGAGAGTCGAGCGCGCCCCGACCGAATCGCACGGGCAGTGAACGCGGGAAGCGTGGCGCGGTGCGTTTGCCGTATGCGGGCGGCCAGCACGCCGCGATCAGTCTCCATACCTACGAGGCTACTGGCGCCCATCCGGCGCGAGCAGCGACGTCATGGCAACGAAAATCAGTGGTTGAGCTGCATAGACGACACGTCCCCTCGTCGGGCAGGGACCACCTTGCGCGACGCGCTGCCCGAGCACAATCGGGGGTGTGCTCAGGCACCGTTTGCACCCCGCCGAAGAGCCGGAGCGCGGCCGTGCGAGTAGCCCGCGCACGGCTCTTCTGTGTTCTGCTCGTCCGTCGGAGACCAGAGAGACCGCGGCGCCCTCGGGCGGTGAACTGTGGAGCCCTGCTGGAATTCAGCACGTCTCGAGCGGGTCGGCCTGTCCGAGCAGTTCCGCGAACGGGGTCCCGGTCCGCGCGGCGAGGATGCGTCGGGCCCGCACCTGCGCCCGGGTACGGGGACGGAACTTCGGATCCCGCCCACACCCGCACGGCTCGAAACCCTCGTAGCGCAGCCCGGCACCCATGACCACGGCAACGACCGACCATGCCTTCCGATCGCTACGGCGAGGTGCCGCGAAGTCATGGCCGGCACACAGCAGCGGCCCGTCGCAATTCGGGCACCTGTGTCCGCCCTCCATGGGATGCCGCTTGAAGCTGATCCGGCACGATACGCACGCGTAGTGCAGCTTGTAGTGGACGAACGCGTAGGTACACACGGACTGAACGTACCGACGACACTTCCTCGCGGCCAGCAGATTCCGCTTCCGTCGACGACGGCCCCGCCGTCGTGCGCCTGCGACGCTCGGATTCAGCGCATCATCACAATGGCGAGGACGATTACGACAACGAGTTCGAGGCACCCCAACATCGCGGCGGCGAAGGCAATCCAGCTGCCGGTCTCGTGGGGTCGACGGTCAGCTTCGTACAGCCCGAGAATCCCGAAAACGACTGCGACCGGGGCCAGACCGATGAGGGCAGCGAACAGCGCGATCTGTGCGGACACGTTTGTCCGCTCCGCGGCCGTCTGCTCCTCGAGCAGGTCGTACACGTCCTCAATGGTCGGGACTGCAGTCGTGGTCATGGCCGGAGACGATACGTCGCCCAGCACTCCGCCGTCGCGGTTCAATCCAATCCGGATCTCGGTATCACTCCTGCGGGTGGATGAGCTTCTTCGGCGTCTTGGCGAACACCAGCGGGCCGGCCATCGCTCCTGATCCGGCTTCCCGCACCGTCGGCAGCATGGGCGACGTCCTCCTCCAGATCACCACCGACAACACATGGATTCAGCCGCCGACAGTCGTGGACTCCGACCCAATCCCGATTCCACACAGCCCCCACGCGGTGGCATACCTGCTGCGTACCCGAGCCGATCTGGAGCCGCTACCGGTGCCCGAAGCCGAGGCGCGACTCGCCGACCTCGGACACCACAACCCTCGGCTGTACACCGACCACCGAATCGTCTCCCCCGGTCTTCGATCCGCGTTGCTGCGACTGTGGAACCTCTGACCAACCGAGGGACGGTTAGTTCGGGACCTGTCGGCGTAGCTCGTCCTCCTTGAAGTAGCCGAGGAATGCGCTCGTCAACTCAGTCCATGAACTCCAGTCGGCATTCTCGTCCAGATGCTCGATGGCCGGCCCAAGTGATGAATCCCCCCGCGCAGGACAGTGCTCGACTCAGTGCAAGGCGCCGATCCAATGGCGCGGGGTGTCGATCGTCTGCGTCGGCACCCGGATCGGGGCCGCGTCCTCGTCGAGGTAGAGGCGGTAGACGGTCCGGCCGTGCTCGGGAAGTCCGGTGTCCGGGTTGATGCCGCCGAGCAGGTAGATCCACTGGGCGTCGTCGTCGAACTCCGCGAAAACTGCTCGGGCCCACGCCTCCGGCTCCCGCAGCTGCACGTGCCGGCGGGCGCCAGTCTCGGTGTCGGTGCTCGTCACGGTCACGGTCACGGTCACGACGGTCCCTGTAGCGGCCGGGTCCCATCGCCGCGGACCGACGGCGAACCGCCGGCAGGTGATCGCGACGGTGAGGGTGATGTTCTCGGTCGCAAGTGCTTCTGCCACAGCGATGGTCGTCGAGTCATCGAGCGCACCGGTGGCGAAGGAAGGGAGCATACCGGTGGCGAAGGAAGGGAGCACGGACAGGTGCGCCCGGCGTATGCGGGCGGCCAGAACGGCGCGATCAGTCTCCACACCACCCACGCTGCTGCGAACCCTGGGTAACCATCAACGGAGGTGTGGCGGAAACCTGTGCATGATCTGGACAGATGACACGTCCCCCACACGCCGTACGTGTCCTCACTCACCCGGAACACGATCGCCCGTGAACTCGGGTACTCCGCCGGCACCGTCACCAAAGCGGCCCGGCACCTCATCGTCGTCAGCCGCGGTGTCCTCGTCCATCCGTTCGCCGACGAGTCGCTTAAGCCAGCCGAGGCTAACTGACGAGCTTCGCCAGCGTGGACGTCCGGCCCGACTGGCTGCTGATCGACGACGTCCTCGTCCACGTAGTCGGCGCATGGGTGCAGGTCGAGAACGGGAACCTGCGAAGCGCCACGAAGCCCTTGCGAAGCTCGTCGCGGACCTCCGCGCCCGAAGCGACGCGACCGAGCAGGGCTACTCCCGCTGCCGAGTTCGTCGCTGGGGTCGAGGATGCCAACGGCGCAGTCAACGACTTCACCGAGGAGGCTTCCCCGGGTCGCGGAGGGCTAGCGGACGGCGGTGGTAACCGGCTCAAGGAGGAACAGGCACGACCGCTCCTCATAGCGGTCGACTTCTGCCGTGACGCTCAGGTTCGTCCTCACACCGATCGTGTCCGGCACCGAGCCGGTCCAGTGCATGTCGGACATGGTGTTTTCGTCACGGAACTGGAAGGCCGGCCCGGTCGCGGACGTTTCGCTGTAGTCGCCCGCGTTGATGAGGATGTCGTATCTGGTCTTCGCGTCCCCATGGGGTGTCAACGCGCCGATGTTGCCCGGGAACGCGATCGTCTGACCACGATGAGCCGCAGCGAACGCTGCGATGTCAGGCGCGCAGTAGTCAGTCCCCGCGAGGAGAGCCGCGAGCTCAGGACTGTTCTCAGACGTGAGGACAACGTCGCCAGGTTCCGGCGATGGTGCCGGTGCCGCGTCTGTCGATTCCGGGGACGGTTGCTCGCTCGGCGCAGCTGCTGTTTCGCTCGGCACAGGGCTCGCGGATTCTGCTGGGGCAGCGTTCCTCTCGCCGATCACCCCAACGGTAAAGATGATCGCGAGCGCAAGCACGAACACGCCGCCACCGACGATCCAAAGGAGCGGGCGAGACTTGGGCTTCGGGCGTCGGAACGTGATCTCTGTCTGCACCTTCCCGGGCGCCTGAGAGGCAACCTCCCAGCCATCTGTTTCCCACTTCTTGATGGTCCGCGACTCCATGCCGCGGATCGCGCGGACCGTCTTCGTCTCGTACGTGACTTCGGTGTCCGTTGTCATGCCCATAACCCCCAGATTCATGCCAGAAAGTGACCGGCCTCGCCGGAGCTTTACCGACCTCACGATCCTCCGCCCAATCGCGACACCCCGTCGGGATCAAGCCCCCGCCGCTCCCCACCGGTTCCTCGAACCGGCCGCGAACTGAAGTGATGCAACGCCGCGCACCGGTGACCGTCGGCCCTTCTCCGCCGAGGCGTTCCCACCCGCCGGGGATGGGGTGACCTTGCGCGACGCGGTGCCCGAGCGCAGTCGGGGGTGTGCTCGCGCACCGCACCGTCGAATGTAGCCACTGGCACCGTATCTCGTGGCGACTGTGCTTCAACTCTCAATCAATCATCCCTCGCTCGTCCGGCTGACCGTGTCACACGATGCTGTCGCCGCTTCAACCGCGCGACAGGATGCCCCCGCCCGGAAGCCGGAACAGGGGACGCGTCTCGTGGTGGCAAGGTCGGGCGTCACGATGCGCAAGGTCACCCCGCACGTCGAGGAAGCGGGCCAGTGCCACGGCCTGCTCCCAGCTCGGATACAGGCTGCCGACCTCCTTAACTGGACTCGGAATATGAGGCCATGACGTTGGTGACTCCGGTCTGAAGCTTGTCCGCGGGGGGCCGGTCGCGGGCGGCAGTGTGGCGCCGGCGGCAGTTGACGAGACCGACGGCGAGTGGTGCATCCGCGTGGACCACCGATCACCAACCGAACGGGTCGTGGTCGGCACCCGGTAGCCACGCGTTTCCGGGCACCGACCACACCCATGGCGTTTGATCATCTTGCGCGCACCACGGTGGTTACGGCCGATCAACCGATCGAGGTAGAGGAGCCCGGTGAGGTGGTCGGTTTCGTGTTGCAGGCACCGGGCGAGATAGCCGGTGCCTTCGACGGAGATCGGTTCGCCCGAGCTGTCGAGACCGGTCACGCGGGGCCCAGTGGCCGCGGCCCGTCGGGTACCGCTCCCCCGGAACCGACAGGCATCCCTCGAGATCGTCGGGGTCGGGCATCGTCTCAGGCAGCGCCGAGGTCTCGAGGGTCGGGTTGATGAGGTGCCCACGGTGACGACGGCCCTCGTCAACCATAGGTTCTATCCCGCACTGCGCTTGCGCCTTAACTAACTGAGATGTCTGTGTGTCTGTCAAGTTCGGAGGATGTTCGAACTGGACGTGACGGCCGGGGTGGTGCGGACCTGTAAGGGAAGTAGCGGTCCGCTCACACTCGGCAGTCCCTGACGAACAGTTCACCCTGATTAGGTGGTAGATCGACTCGTCGGCAACTTCCAGTGAAGCCGAGGGAAATGGCAGGTATAGCCATCCGGGTAGTGCTGGAGGTAGTTCTGATGCTGGGCCTCAGCCTCCCAGAACGTGCCCGCTGGGGTCACCTCTGTAACTACCTTGCCGGGCCACAGACGTGAGTCCTCTATATCGACGATGGTGCCCAGCGCGACGCGCTTCTGCTCCTGGTCGAGATAGAAGATCGCCGACCGATAGCTGGATCCGAAGTCGCGACCCTGGTAGTTCAGGGTCGTTGGATCGTGAATCTGGAAGAAGAATTCCAGCAGCGCTCGGTAGTCCGTCTGCGTGGGATCGTAGACAATCTCGACAGCCTCCGCATGACCCGGATGATTGCGATACGTGGGACGATCGTTGCTCCCACCGGTGTAGCCAACCCGGGTCGACACCACACCCGGCTGCTTACGAATCAAGTCCTCCATCCCCCAGAAGCACCCGCCTGCCAAAATCGCCTTACGTGTGTCAACCATCCCTCCCCCTCATCCAAAAGCCTTATGGGTACGCAGCATTCCGCTGCGACCCTACGGGCGAAATCACTGAGCGTTCTCACTGTAGTGGTCCAAGGTTGGCCGCCCGTGGCTCCGGTGAGGAGCGGTTGGAGATAAGCCTGGACAAGCCAACCGTTACCGTTTGATTCTGTGACGCTGGCACCTTCACTCAGCATCGACCGTCCGCATGGTGAGCCACTTGAGTTGGTCATCTCGCATAGTGCGCCAGAGGCGTTTCGCTACTTGCCGTTTGAGGCAGCGCATTGGCTCGCGGGACGTCTTGCCTTCGGCCATCTTTCGCTGGTGGTAGGTGTATCCGTCGCTGCTCGGTGTTCGGGCTTGAGTGACGGCGACGATGTGGATAGCGGCGTTCAGGGAGCGATCGCCGGTGACCGGGCGCGTCGGCGAGAGGTGAGTCATCACAGACGATGTGTGGCGCTATCGGTCTCCTTGGGTGGCCTGCTCTGTTTCGGTACTGTTGGCGTCCGCCACTCGAGCGGCAGCCGCGAGCACTGCCACGAGAGCAGCGATGATCGCTGCGACCATGATGGCGACGCTGTATCCCTGCACGAGGCGCTCCAACGAGGCCGAGGCGCTCGAGTGCGCGGTCACCGCGCCGGCGGTGGACGCCAGGACCGCGAGTCCGACCGCACCGCCTGTGCCCCGTGCAGTGTTGGCCAGTCCTGATGCGAGGCCCGCGTGCTCGGCGTCGATGCCGGTGGTGGCCAGGGCGATACACGGCATGATGACGATGCTCGCCCCCGCGGCCCACACGAGCGTGGGTCCGAGAATGTGCAACACGTAGCCGCTGTGCGTGGTGATGGCGGAGAGCCAGACGAGGCCGGCCGCCATCAGCAGGCCTCCCGCGGCGATGAGACGGCGTACCCCGAATGCGGCAAGCAGCGACCTCGAGGCGAGCGCACCGAGCGTGAGCACGATGCTCATCGGTACCAGTGCGAGACCGGTCTCCAGTGGGCTGCTTCCGAGAACTTGCTGCAGGTAGAGCGACAAGAAGTACATCGTGGCGGTCATGATCGCACCGAGTCCCGCGATGACGGTGTTCGCGACCACGATGTTGCGTCGGCGCAGAATCGACAATGGCACAAGTGGTTTCGAGCTGCGCTGCTCGACGAGAACGAACAGTCCGAGAAGAGCAACCGCGGCAACAAGGGGCACCACGACGTAGGCCGACGCCCAGCCGTGCGCCCCAGCTTGGGAGATGCCATAGGTCAGCGCGCCGGCGCCGAGGGTGACCGTCACCGCGCCGGGCACGTCGAGAGCCCACCTCGTACGCACCTGCGCCGGCGCGAGGGTCGCCGTCGCCACGATCCACAGCGCCGCGCCGATCGGGACGTTGATCAGCAGTACCCAGCGCCACCCCAGGGCCCCGGTGATCACACCGCCCAGCACCAGGCCGAGCGCACCCGCCGAGCTGGAGGTGGCGCTCCAGATCGCCAACGCGCGAGCACGGCGTTTGCCGGCGTGGGTCGCGGTGAGCAGGCTCAGGCTGCTCGGCGCCAACGCCGCCGCACCGATACCCTGCGCCAGACGCGCCGCGATCAGCACAGTCGGGTCGTGAGCGAGACCGCCCGCGAGGCTCGCGAGGGTGAACACCGCGATCCCCGCGAGGAAAACTCGCCGATGACCGATGAAATCGGCGGCCCGAGCGGCGAGCAGCAACAGGCCGCCGAAGGTGACCAGATACCCATTGACGACCCACTGCAGCGGCGATGGCGACATGCCCAGATCGAGACCTATCTGGGGCAGAGCCACGTTCACCACCAGCCCGTCCAGGACCACCATCAGCTGCGCGCCACACGCCAGGACGAGCACCACGGCCAATGGAACACGGGGCTTCGCCACCGAGGACGGGAGGTAAACACTGTTCACTTGGGTGACGGTAGAGCGTGCCCGAGGCGGTGGTCAACCCTCCGCCGTAGGCTCGACAGCCGTGGCTGCACGTGGACTGACCCGGGACCGACTCGTGGCGATCGCCCACGACTACGTGGCCGAACACGGCCTCGACGCCCTGACGATGCGGCGCCTGGCCGGCGCCGCCGACGTCTCCCCCGGCGCCATCTACAAGCACTTCCGCGACCAACGCGACCTGCGCCGCGCGATGGCCGACGCCATCTACGCCACCATCGACCTGTCCGACATCGACACCGACCAACCGACCCCCGAACAGGTGATCACCTGCTGCATGCGCATGCGGTCCGCGATGCTGAAATTTCGAGACGGCGGCCGCATCGTCGCCGGGTCCTACTCGCCGTTCGCCGCGACGGCGGCTCTCGGCGCAACACTACGCACGCTCCTGCAAGCGATTGCCCTGCCGGCCTTCGACGCAGGGAACCTCGCATACGTGCTGCGCAACTTCACCGTCGGATTCGTCATCGAGGAACAGGCCTACCTCGGCCTGGTCGCCAGCGGCGAATGGGACAATCTCATTCAGACGCCTCCCGGCCACGAACGAGCCGAACCGGACGGCGCCTCCGACGCCATCACCATCCTCGGCGACGATCGCGACCAGCGGTTTCGCGCAGGCATCGAAGCGATCCTCGCCGGAACCGTCGCCTAGCCCAAACCCGGCACCAGTCGCTCGGGAGGCGCACATCCCCGGCCTGCGGCCCCGCCACCTGCCAATCGATGGCCCCGTAGCGCCCCGACCAGCTACGAACGGCCATCACCTGCCAGGTGAAGCCGCGGACAGACTCGGGCACACCCGAATCATGCGAGTGGCCGTATGTTCCGCACGAAGAACGTTTACGTGTCCCACAGGAGCGGTGGATTCAAGCTACGCGTCGACCGACGGCGCGGACTGCGACGGTCGACGGTTGCCGAGGGTAAGCAGCGCCAGACCCGCCGCCGCGACCATCAAGATCATGCCGATGAGCGAGGTGATCTCGACGCCGGTGTCGAACGCCGCCCCGGCCGAATCCAGCAGTGCGGCACTTTGAGCGGCGGGGAGACCCTCCGCCACCTGATGTGCCCCGCCGAGCGTCTCGCGGGCAGTGTCCGCCGCACCCGCCATGACGCCTTCGGGCACAACGAGGTTCGCACGGTACGACGCCGTGAGGATCGTACCGAGGACCGCCGTCCCGAGCACAGCGCCGAGTTCGTAGGCGGTCTCGGAAACCGCCGACGCCGCACCAGCTTTTGCTGCGGGAACACTGGAGACGATCAGATCGTTCGAGATCGTCTCCGCTGCACCGATGCCCGCACCCAGGATCGCGAACGCCGCGAGGATCGGCGTGACGGACTCCGGCGACGCGAACAGGTACACAGTCGCGTAGCCGAACGCCGACAACACCAATCCGACGACCACGATGGTCACCGGCTGCACCTTCCGCACGAGCGGCACCACCGCGAGACCGGCGACCACCATGACTGCCAGACCGGGCAGGAGGCTGATCCCGGCCTGCATCGGGCTCTGCCCGCTCACTAGCTGCAGGTGCTGCGAGACGAAGAACAGGAAACCGACCAGCGAGAACACGCTGAGCAGGTTCACCGCCACCGCACCCGAGAACACGGGCACCTTGAACAGGCGAACATCGAGCATCGGGACCTCGCGCCGCAACTGGCGGCGGACGAACAGTGTGGTACTGACCACGCCGACGACCGCGGGCACCACGGTGAGGAGCAGGGACCCGTCCTTCGCGAGATTCTTGATCGCGAACACGATCGGCGCGAGCGCGAGCAACGACAGTGCGATGCTCACCAAGTCGACCGGACCGGGATGCGGATCTCGCGACTCGGGCACGAAGATCGGCGCCAGCACCAAGAGGGGAATCAGCACCAGGACCGCGAGCAGGAAGACCGAGCCCCACCAGTAGTGCTCGAGCAGGAATCCACCCACGATCGGACCCAACGCCGCACCGGCCGCGAAACACGAGGCCCAGATCGCGATCGCCAGTCGACGTTGTGAGGCGTCGACGAAGACGTTGCGCAGCAACGACAGCGTCGACGGCATGAGCATCGCACCGAACACACCCAGGACAGCCCGGGACGCGATCAGCATCTCGGCGGACGGCGCGTATGCGGCGAAGGCTGAGACTGCCGCGAAGCCCGTCGCACCGATCAGGAGTAGACGCCGGCGGCCGAACCGATCGCCGAGGCTGCCCATCGGGACCAGGAGTCCGGCCAGCACCAGCGGATAGATGTCGATGATCCAGAGCTGCTGGACGCCGGTCGGCGCGAGAGACGCCGATATCGACGGCAGCGCGAAAGACAACACCGTGTTGTCCACGGACACCAGCAGCACCGGGAGCATCAGGACGGCGAGCGCGCCCCACTCCCGAGGTCCGGCCTTGGCGGTCTGCGCGGTCGTGTCGCTTACGGCGCGGACTGTGGTCGACATGGGGAGGGACTCCAACCGGGTGCACGAGTAGGAACATCGTTACTGTACCAGCCGGACGGTTCAGTAACGATGCGATTATCATCGGGCCGTGCCCCCTCCCCCTGCCGCCCGCTCCAAGATCCTGGATGCGTTCGTACGCATCCTCATCGAGCAGGGCGAGCGCGCCGCCACCCTCGAGGCCGTGGCGTCGGCCGCCGGTGTCTCGAAGGGCGGTCTGCTCTACCACTTCGCCTCGAAGGAGGCGCTCGTCGAAGGCCTCATCGCGTATCTCGACGAACTCGCAGCGGCCGATGCAGCCGTCATGGCCACCGCCCCGGAGGGGCCCGCGGCCTACTACGTGCGCACCTCCAACTACGAGGACACCCTCCTCGACCGCGCGATCATCGCGACCATGCGGCTGAGCCAGGGTGCGAACGCACGCGCCCAAGGGGCGCTGCGCGGCATCCACGCCCGATGGATGGACGCACTGAGCGAGGAGATTCCGAACCGGAACGTAGCGCGCGCGGTGATGCTGATGGGCGATGGCCTGTACTACAACGCCGCGATGTCCGGCGCGCGGAGCCTCGTCACCGACGAAGAGATGTGCGAGCTGCTCGAGATCGTTCGGCGCGTGGTGCAGTCCGACGCGTAACTACGAAGCGACGACGCCCGGCGACCGGTTCCACCACCGACCTGGATTCGACCCCGGATGGCCACGCCAGCATCGGCGCCGCCGCGGCGCACATCGTGGCAAGGCGATCCTGGCGGCCGACCACTGCATGTGCGGCGGAGATCCTCGGTTCTGACGACGACTACGGTGGCGGTTGGCTGTTTGTGTGGCATTGAGAATCGGTCGAGCAGGCCGAGTCCGCCGTAACGCCGGTAGCGGTGTTCCCGCTTCGAGGCACGTTAGGTCCCCACCCGAGAGCGGCGCAGGCCCGCCACCCGATCTCCGAGGCCTGCACAACGACCATCCTCGTACGCTACCGATCTGCCGCCGGCGTGATCGAGGCTGATCGGGGCCCGCCGCGATCGCAACTGCTGTTAATCGCCGGAACCGGGGGTCTGCCCCGACGCTGCATTCACTTGAACGACCTGCGGATGCGGAACCTGACGGCACCCCCATGGTGGGTTGGCGCTTCAGCTGTTCGGCGTCTACCGATCCGGGGGAACCTCACTGGTTCCCCCGGGGGAATCTCCCGGTTCGACCGACCGAACACCGATCACCGCACCCGCTGCCGCGACGATGACGGCGCCTACGCTGACCACCCAGGTCCATTCGCTGAGCCGCAGTGTGCCCACACCCGCTCCAAGGGCCGCGGTCGGGAAGAGCGACAGCAGGCTGGCCAGGATGGCGATCACGGCAGCTACGGCGACCGCCGACGTGACTTCGACGATCAACCGCGTCGTCCGCTGCGTCCGTGTCGTGCCCTGCCTGCGGAGTGCGTGTAGCGCGCTCTTGCGACCGTAGATTCCGAGGACGATGGATCCGGACAGTGCAGCGGCGCAGTAGATCACGAGGACCGCAATGACCAGTGCGGAGCTGGGGTCGACCTCGACCTGCCCCTGAGCGCTCAGATCTCCCAAGGACGCTGAACTTCCGTCGCGGCCGGCGGCGGTGACGAGGCGCGCGGCCGAGTACGGTGCATAGCTGGCCGCGGCGACTGTCGTGTTCGGCATCAGCATCTGGCCGAAGATCAGGTCCCGGTCGTAGGTGAACCGCATCGTCAGCGTCTGTGTCGACCCGTCCGGTAGCGGTACGGAGTACCGCTGGCCGACGGCCCAACCGCGTTTGCCTGCGAGCGAGGCGGATGCTGCGAACTCGTCGGGCTCGAGGTCCCTCGCAGTCCCGGAGGTGTCACCGGGATCGAGTAGACCAGTTGCCAGCATGGCGGAGGGGACGCCCACCACCGTCCAGTCGGCGTCATCTGGGGTGTCAGTTCCGCGGATCTGCTCGCGAATGAGCGCATCCCCGAAATCGGTGGCGGGCGCTCGCGACACCTCCACGCCCACGGTGCTTTCGCTCCCCTGATACTCGTACGCCGCGCGGAGGGTCGGCTGGAGCCCGAACAAGGTGGAGGCGAGGGCTACAGCAACCAGGACCGGTGTGCCCACCGAAACGACCAGCCCGTCGTAGAACTTGATGTCGGCGGCAACGAGTCGGCCCAACCTCCGATCGACGACCGCCCATCCGGCGCCGACCAGTCTGACCAGCGGCAGCACGATCCACGGCGCGAGTAGTGCCGTGATGGGCGCGAGCAACATCACCATCGAGAAGCCGATCATGGCCCCGGACACTCGGTCCAACAGAACCATCGGCATGATCATCGTCGCGCTGGCCGCGATCAGGATCAGCCCGCCGATGAGTCGCCCCCGCGTCCGCGACGAGCGTTGCTGGCGAGGGGGCCGCAACGCATCCGATGGCGCGCACGTCCAGACCCGACGCATCGAGACGCTGCCTGACAGAACCGCAACGAGCAGCACCGCCAGCCCCGACAGCAGCACTCCCGCCCACAGCCCGAATCCGAGATGCCACGCCACGCGCGGGTCGACGACTCCGGTGCGGTGCAAGAACGTGAGCAGGCCCCAACTCGCCGGGACACCGCACACGACACCGACGATGGTCGGAACCACGGCGGCACCCAGGAACGTCTGCAGGTGCAGCCTGACCGTCTGCACCCGGCTGGCGCCGACGGCGCGCACCACCGCCAACGCCGGCAGCATGTGCACGGTCACGAGCGCCATCAGCGATGACAGCACCACCACGGCGAGGAGCACGACGAATCCCGTGATCGTCGAAACCGCTTCCAATGCCCCTGCGAGATCAGGTGTCTCGACGATCCCCAGGTCCCGCCCCACCGCGTCCATGTGCGATGCCAACCAACCGCAGCCCGCGGCAACACTTGCGATGTCCGCGGTCGCCGAGCCTGCCCCTGTCACCGCGATCGCAGGAACTCGCTCACTCCCGGCGATTCGTTGAAGAACGTCGTCGTCGACGACCACGGCCGCGAGAGGATCGCTGCGGGCAACATCCGTGTCGGCTGAATACGCCAACCCCTCGACACGTCGCACGTCCGTTGTGTGTGGCCGTGCCTCGTCGGTCATCACCTCGGTGAGCGAGCGGCCGACCAGTAACGTGGGAGCGCCGTCGACGGCCGCGCGCCGAATCGTGATCGGCGTCGCGCGAAGCGAAGGGTCCACGTCGTGCAGCCGAGTCTCGACGTCTGCTGCCGAGCACGACGCAGCGGGCGCCGTCACCATGGCCGCTGTGTCGGCACGAAAGGCTCCATCGGTGCCGGGGGCCGTGGACGCGAACAGGCCGAGCAACGCCCCGAGCGCCGAACAGACGAACGCGGTTGTGAAGACGACGAACGCGACCGCCCGCCAGGCCGCGGAATCGTTGCGCCGCAGCGACGTGCCGATGATCGACGCGCCGATCATAGCTGCGCTCGGGCAGTCAGTTCGCCGTCGACCAGTTCCAGCACATCGTCCGCGGCGCGAGCCGCCCGTGGATCGTGGGTCACCACGATCACGGTCGCCTGATGCGCGACGCACAAGTCGCGCAGGAGCGCCATTACCTCGGCTGCACTGCGGTCATCCAACGCCGACGTCGGCTCGTCGGCGAACACAACAGACGGGTGCATGATCAGAGCCCGTGCGATCCCGACGCGTTGCTTCTGGCCGCCCGAGAGTTCACCGGGTAGTCGCGAGGAAAGGTCTCCGAGGCCGACGCTCCCCAGCAGATCCTGCGCTCTGGCGGCTATCTCGCGCATCGGTGCACGCGACAGGCGGGCCGGCAGTAGGACGTTCTCGATCACCGACAGCGACTCGATCAGCGAATGCTGCTGGAAGACGAACCCGATCTCCGATCTGCGGAGCTTGGCGAGCTTCCTGTCCGATAGGAGCGTCAGGTCGATGCCGGCGAGCTGCACACTGCCTGCGGACGGTTGAGCCAGCCCCGACGCGCACTCAAGAAAGGTGGTCTTTCCGCTTCCCGACGCACCCAGCACGCAATACAACCGTGCTGCATCGAAACTCGCGTTGACACCGTCGAGCACCAACGGGCCCGCCGGGCCGTACCGCTTGGACACGTTACAGAGCATCAACCGCTTGATATCCCCCACCCCCGCTTCACTGATATCGCGCTCACTATTGGCTACGAAGCCCGAGACACCCACCAGCCCAACAACTGGGTTCGGATCACGAGGTCGCAAACCGCAAGAATTGACCATACCGGCCGTCCGGCTTTTGAGGTAGTTCGGTTAGGCTCGTGCAATGACCGCGGACGTGGGGCACGAAGATTGCACCGTACGGATCGATGACCAGGGCATCACCATCAAGCGCTACTACTCCCCCCCGATCCCCTAACCGAAGCGGATCCCCTTCGCTCGGATCAAAGACGTAGGTTCCACATTGCTTCCTGCCATCAACGGTCGGTGGAGGATCTGGGGCACTACAGATTTCGGAACTTGGTACAACCTGGATCCGCGGCGTCCCCGGAAGGGTTCCGCCGTAGCTGTCGATACAGGCGCGTGGATCTCTCCCGGGTTCACGCCGGACGAGCCAGACACGGTTGTCGCCCTGATCCGTCGCGAGATCGGTCAGGTGGATTGAGAGTCTCACCAGAGTCGGCGAACGAACGGAGCATCGGTTCGTTCGCCGAATGCTGATGGCTGTCAAGCGGACCGCGCAGTCGGCGTCCTGACTGCCCGTCCGGTACGTGTGACCGGGTTTGGTGACCTTGCTCGCCGAGCTGTTGGCCTCACCCGCACTTCGCGACCTGCTCCGCGTCCGGGCTGCCTGAACCTTTGCTAGCTACTTTGACCACCATGGCGCCGCACGATTAATCATCTCAGTTGCCACTCCACAGGTCAGTGCCCCGAGAAACGACAACTATGGTGACGATTCACAGCTCCAAGCCGTCGCCCGTCCCCGAGGCGGTTTCCGTTCCCGCTTGCTGCGGGCGGTTCGTTCTCCGTCGACTTCGTCGGGCGGCTGACGGTCGACGGTCCAGAGTGTATCCAGATGTCGGTGCTGCTCGTCCGTATCGTGTACTCGTGACTTTCGTAATTGCGCAGATCACTGGAGACGACGGTGATCTGGCACTCATCGCCGACACGAAGGTGACCGTTGCGAACGACGAGCGAGCAACTCGCCAGTCCTACCCGCGCCCGTGTCTGAAGGTGGTGATCCTCGATGATGACCTAGCGGCTGGGTTCGCTGGAGACGCCCCCGCTACCGCACTGCGTCACCTGGTCGGGCTGCGCGGTAGGTCGATCGACGAGGTCCTCGATGATTTGGTGGAGTACACCGCTGACGTCAGCGCGATCCACGGAGCCTCGAAGTCGTTCGTGATCGCCAAGAGAGCGCCCGATCCGCAGCTCTGGACGGTTTGCAACGGTGATGCAGAGGATCGCACCACGATCGGAACGGCATGGGTGGGTGACCGGGACGCCCACCGGGCCTACACCCGGCGCTACATGGAGTGGCCGCCTGACTCCGCCGAGATCGATCGATTCCAGTCGTCGGTCACAGCTGTTATCGACAGTGGCGAAGTCCCGACAGTCGGCGGCTATGCGGTCTGCGCCGCAGGAACAGCCTCGTCCCCTTTCCGATTCATCGTTGACTTCGGGTTCACCGGGCCGTGGTCCTCAGAGCTTTCCGTCACCGAAGACGACGGAGGAGCGACGTCGCTGTGGAGGACTGTGCCTCCATGTGGCGATACCACCGAACACATTCGCGTTTCCGTTCCGGGTGAAGGCAGCACCTTCGGTGCCCTTGCTCACTATGTCCCGGAGTGTGATGTCGCGTTGCTTCATCCTCACGAGGACCCGTATTCGGAGCCGATTGAGCTGTGTGTTCGCTCTATCCACGAGTTGCTGGACACTGCAGCCACCCAGCACGGGCAGCGCTTGCAGATGCCGACCGACTACATGACGAGCGACGGCGACGGCCTGCTGCTGTCGGCCGGTGGTGACACCTGCGCGGACTCGGATCTTTGACGTAGAAACCGGCGCGGGTCTGCGGTGGGGCTAATCCAACCGGCACCGCCGCATCACTCGTCAATCCAGCGCACACGTCGACCGAGCCCGAGTCCGAGTCCACGCGGGGAGTTCGCGAACAATTGCCAACTATCTCGACCACGATCGCCGCCAGATGTAGTCACGGTGGTTGTCACACGGCAGGTCAGGGCGCCGGGATATGACAACTACGATGGCGATTCACAGCGAGCCGCCGGCGCCTGCGGCACAGCGGCGGGTTCGCCACGCCGCCACGGTCGGTCCGTCGACTGTACCGACCGGAGTGCAGGTCGAGTTGTTGGATCGACTACGAGCGGAGGACGCACGCTTGCGCGCCGAAACCGCGTGCCTGCATCTACTGCACGGACTGAGAGCAGAGACGGCGGTGAAATCCAGTGTCGCCGCCCCTTCAGAATGAACACCGGTTGGAAGCGCTCAAGGGCCTGGCCCGGTGCAATACCGGACCAGACCCTCGCTGTTTAGACGCCTACTCTGCCAGTTCAGTGGGTCAGCCTCGGCTCACTCTGGGGTGCCGACCGCGCGTATCGCGCTGACGCGCAGCGCGGATAGGGTCGACACGATGGAGGTGGCCGCGGTCAGCGCCATTGTCAGCGCGGTGAGGCCGAGTAGCAGCGTCCAGGGGACTGCGATGACGGCGGTGCCGTATGCGCGGAATGTTGCGATCCACAGCCCGACGAGGGCCGTCACTGCGGCGACTGCTCCGAGGAACAGACCGATAAGTATTGCTGAGAGCGACTCCGCGACAACCAAACCCACGACCTGTCGGCGTGTGGTTCCTGACAGTCTAAGTATGGCCAGCTCTCGCCGTCGTTGTCCGATCGAGATCGCGACGGTGCTCAGCACACTGATCAGGGCGTACAGGCTGCCGAGTCCGACGATTGCGCCCATCACCCCGCGGTTCTCACGGTCTTTCGTCGACGAGTCGTCCTGTGCTGCCGCCGTTGGTGTTTCGATGCGGGTCGCCCCGAGTGCGGCGAGCTCGGCGCGCACCAGGTCGAGGTCGGCGTCTGGTTCGAGCTGTACGAGCGCGGTCGTGGACCGCTCGAGCATCTGTGCGGGTAAGATCGCGCGGTCGATGTAGAAGCCATCCGTCCCGGCCAGTGTCTCCGGCATGCGCGCGGCTTCTGTCAGGGGGATGGCGGTGCCATCGACCTCGAGCGTGATCTGCTCGTACTCGCCGTTGACCATCAGGCTGTCCAGCCCGTTCCCGAACACGATGCGCCCGGGGCCGAAGTCGTCGAGATCGCCTGACGCGGGCTGCAAGAGCCGCGTCAGGCGGAAGCGGTCCGGGTCGACCGCAACCACCGTTCCCGGGCCGTCCAGGACCACGCCGCCGCGGGTGAGCCTCACGGCGAGCGGGACGATCGTCTCGGGCGCCGCGACGGCGATCCCGGGAATCGTCTCGGCCCTCCCGGCCTCGAACGTCGCTCCGGATACGACGAGATCCGCTCGGATCATGCGACTGCGCTCGAACTCGGCCGCCGCGGTTTGGGTATCGAGAATGCCCTGCAGGCCCATCACAAGACTCACCAGGACGATCATCGGGGCCGCGCAGGATGCCGTGCGGCGCACCGCGTCACGGAGGTTCGCCACTGCGACCGCGGTCACTGGACGCTGCCCGGCGAGAGCGGAGACGACGCGCGCGACGGCGGGCACCAGCAACGGTGCGAGACAGCTCATCGCCACGGAAGTGGTGACGACGATGCCCAGGCTGAGCAGCAGCGGGATGAGCATCCCCCCGTTGGTGGCCGAGAAGTACACCTGGACCACGGAGAGCAGGACGGCGATCATCGCGGTCAGCCACCGCCGCACCCCCATCACCCGACGTTCCGTCTCGCCCCGCCGCAGCACCTCCAGGGGCCGGACACGCGTCGCGCGTCGCGCGACCCCCCAGGCCACGACGATCGTGACAGACACCGCAACGACCAGATCGAGGATCAGAACGGTGGGCTGGACGGGCGAGTCGATCCCAGCCGGCAGCACGCCCAGACCGCTGAGGATCACCCGCTGCACCGGCGTCAATGCAAGGCCGAGTGCCGCACCGACGAGCGTTCCCAGCAGCGCGATCAGGGCCGCCTCCCCAAGCAGCACACGACGAATCTGCCCTGCGGTGACGCCCACGATGCGCAGCATCGCGAGGTCACATCGACGTTGGTCGACGGCGAAGCCAATCGTCGAGGCGACCACGAATATTGTGAGAAAAGCACCGAGCATCACGGTCATTCCGGTGAGCGTGTTCGCGGCGCCGGCCGCCTGGCGGAACGCTTCGGACGCCTCTGGTGTCATGGTCGCGGGCGGCGCGGTGTTCTCGACACCGAGGATGATCGTCATACCGGCATGCACGATTCCCACACCGATCGCCACCGCAGCAATCGTCCCGACGAACAACTGCCACCGATCGAGAAAGGTACGGGCCGCGAGCGCGATCACAGCTGGAACTCCAAGTCGGCGAGAGTAGCGGCGATCTTCGGCGCATCGGCACCGTCCAGGGTCCGCACCACACGTCCGTCGCGCAGGAACGCCACGTGGTTGGCGCAGGAGGCAGCCTGCGGATCGTGCGTCACCATGAGGATGGTCTGGCCCTGGCTGTCAACGAGGTCGCGCAGAAGTCCCAGGACGACGGCAGCGGACGCGCTGTCGAGAGCTCCAGTCGGTTCGTCGGCGAAGAGGACGCTGGGACGCGCAGCCAGCGCGCGTGCGATGGCGACACGCTGTTGCTGTCCGCCGGACAGTTCCCGCGGCTTCTGGTGCGCATGACCAGCCAGGCCGAGCGCACCCAGAGCGTCCCGTGCCGCCGAGTCGGCCTTGCGAACGCCGGCCAGCCGCAGCGGAAGACTCACGTTCTGTACCGCTGTCAGTGCGGCGACCAGGTTGAACTGCTGAAAGACGAAGCCGATGTCGGTGCGGCGCAGGCGAGTGAGCGTGTCGTCACTCAGTGTGCTGATGTCGCGGCCGTTGAGGAAGATCCGGCCGGAGTCAGGGACGTCCAACCCGGCGGCACAGTTCATGAGCGTGGATTTGCCCGAGCCTGACGGCCCCATGATTGCCGTCCACGACCCTCTGCGGCATCCCAGCGTGACGCGGTCGAGCGCAACGAACGCGTCCGCGCCGGAGGGATAGGTCCGCGTGACGTCCTGAAGGTGAAGCACTGTGTTCGTCGGTTCCGGTTCGATCATGCTTCCACTCCACCGGGTCGCGTCGGTGCCGTCAGTCGGTCTGAACCGTGAAGTCACGGTAGGGCTGGCTCTACCGCGCAGGCCTGGGACCAGCACCTAGTATCCCGAGGATGAACGGCAGCACGTCGACATCCCCCGCGTTGGTGCCTGTGGCTCGCTGGCGCGCGGTGACATACGTCGCCACCACGGTCACACGCACGCTGCTCGCGGTCGCCGCATCGGCACTCCTGGCGGCACCGATCCTGATCGCAACGACCGAAAACCACTGGGGCGCAGAGCGCACAGGCGCGTTCCTCGTCGCTGGACTCGTGGTGCTGGGGGTCGGCTTGCCTCTCTCCGCGGCCGTCCTCGCGAAGACGGACTGGGTCGCCGCCGAGGCGCTGCACGACGGCGCGGAGGCAGCACGACCTGATATCCAACTGAGTGAACCGAAGACCCTCGTGCGCCCGATCGCCTACACGGTCGTCATGCTCACTTTGGGCGGCGCAATCGCGGTGCTTGTGCTGCTCGCGGCGATCGGTTCGGTTGTCGCCTTGTTCAGCCCGTACCTGGCGATCACGGGAGACACCGCTGTCATCGGCCCATTCACCATTTCGACGGTGGCGCACAGCATCCTCGCGGCCGGCGTCGGTGCAGTTCTACTTGCCCTGCTGGTGTGGGTATCGCCAACCCTTGCGTACGCACATGCGCGACTCGTCCGGCAGATGCTGACCCGGCCGGAACAGTCTCTGCGGCAAGACCTCACGGCGACCGCGCAGTCGAGGGCGCGGCTGGTACGTGCCTTCGACATCGAGCGCCGTCACATCGAACGCGACCTGCATGACGCGATCCAGCCGCAGCTGCTGTCGGTGAGTATGGCGCTAGGCCTCGCCCTCGACTCGCTCCCGCAGGACGTCCCCGGACGGGACGACGTCGTGCGCGCCCAGCAGCAGGCCCGGAAGACCCTCGACGACCTGCGCAGGGTCGTGCGGAACATCCACCCCCAAGTACTCATCGACCACGGCCTCAGTGCCGCAATCAGAGAGGTCGCCGACGGCTTCGCCATCCCGGTCACGGTAGAGGACCTGTTGGGCGCCCGCCTGGCGCCGGACGTCGAGACGAACCTCTACTTCTGTGTATCCGAACTGCTGTCAAACATCGTGAAGCACAGCGCGGCCAGCCGCGCCGACATCCTGCTACACCGTCCCGCGCCTGATCAGGTCCACATCGTCGTCCGCGACGACGGATGCGGCGGCGCCGGCGCCCGGAGCCTCGATGACGGCGGGCTAAGTGGGATCACCGACCGCATCGCCGCACTGGACGGCACTCTTCTCATCGACTCGCCCCTCGGCGGGCCGACGCTCATCACCGTCGAGGCTGCCGTCCCTGACGGAGCCGCGGCATGACCGCGGTACGACCCGATCCGTCCGCGCCGCTGCGCGTGGTCCTTGCGGAAGACAACACGCTGCTGCGCGAGGGGCTGCAAATGCTACTGGAGCGCAACGGCTTCGTCGCCGTCGCGGCCGTCGGGACGGCGGACGAGCTCCTGGCGGCGTGCAGGAAGCACGATCCCGACCTTGTCGTCACCGACGTGCGGATGCCACCGGAGTACCGTTCCGAGGGACTGGCAGCCGCATCACAACTGCGGCAAGAGAGGCCAACGCTGCCAATCGTGGTGCTCAGCCAGTACATCGAGCAAAGCTACGTCGCCGAACTGCTCGACGGCGCCGGCGGATCCGGGATCGGCTATCTGCTGAAGGACCGCGTCAGCGATGTCCGGGAATTCGCGGACACCCTGCGTCGGGTGCACTCCGGCGGCACGGCGGTCGATCCCGCCGTGATCAGCCAGATGATCAGCCGGCGACGCGACCCGCTCGCGCAGCTCACCCCCCGCGAGCGCGAGGTCCTCGTGGTCGTCGCGGAGGGGCACTCGAACGCCGCCATCGCGAGGATGCTGTTCATCAGCGAGGCCGCCGTGGTCAAGCACATCGGCAACATCATGATGAAGCTCGACATCCCACCCAACAACGACCAGAACCGCCGGGTCGCGGCGGTTCTGGCCTACCTTCAGACGCAAGACCGATACTGATCATCCAGTCGATGTGGGAACCCCGTTGATGTAGACCTCGGTCCCTTCCGGTACGACTATCGAGTAACTGCCTTCGCAATACCCGATGACGCCGTCCCCACACGGCGTGTCCAGGTTCAGGCTGCTGCCACTGAGCGACCACGCCGGAGTGCTCGCGCTCTTGCCCATCGTCTCCGTCTGCACCTTGACGACGACCTCTTTGGCTCCTGCCTCAGATGAGACAGTGACCGGCATGTTCGCGTGTGAGTTCACGACGTCCAATCGCTGCCCGCCGAAGACGAACGACTCCTCACGCTCCTCTGTGCTGGAACAGCTGGTCAACATCATTGCCCCGATCACAATGGTCGCGGCCACACCCGCATGAAGGAAATTTCTCATACAGGTATTCCAGCCGTCGAGCCATGGTGGCGGCATAGGCCAGACCCGTACATTCAGGGTAGACCCAGCCCTACCCCAGCTCGCTGGACGTGCGCTACGTATCGATCACTCGAGAGGCTGCCTCGACTGCATATCCATTCGTGCGCAAACTGCGGATGACGCCGCGAGAACACCGCCATCCATCGCCGAGAGTCACACATCACTGGGCTTTCCGGAGGCTTCGGTACGCGGACTGGCGATCCCGCACGGAGCCGACAGGACCCGGAGCGCCACGGATGCCCTCTGGGACGAGCTCTCACAACGGGGAGGCCGCGACGAGAACCGCCAAAGGTAACAACATGGTTTGACCAACGAACAGCAGCGAACAATTGCCACTTGGATGACGAAGATCGCGCGGTGTGGTCGTCAACCTAGTTGTCACACCGCAGGTCAGAGCGCCAGGAGATGCCAACTAGCCTGGCGATTCACACGCGAGCGAGCGCTGTGAATCGGCGCCGAAGTTGGCATTCGTCAGATAGCTGGCATCTCCAGCAGTTCCGTTGCGGCCGGGACGACGTGCCGTGCGGTGCCGTCAAGTCGATCGGCCGGTGTCATTGTCGAGCGCTCGGATCAGTTGGCATCTAGTGGGTGATGCCCGCACACATCCTTCCCCGATACGCCTCCCCGGCTCCTCACCGTTCGCGCCGCTGCTGCCCGGCGGCCATTCGTCAACGCCGACGAGTTCGCCGAGGACCGCTGAAACTATGCAGCCGAAGAACACTCCTACGAAGCCGCGCATTGGGGGCTCAACACAGTGTGGGCCATGAGTGGGTGCCAGTCGGCCACCCACCAACTACTACTGGATTATGATCCGGATCACACACGGTCCGTTGGCGGGGTGAACAACGGCAGGCTCGAGGGGGTTCACGTGCGGGGGAAATCGGTTTCGCGTTTCATGGTCGCTTTGCTTGCGATCGCCGTCACGGCGCTCGCCGCTCCGATATCGTCCGCGCAGCCGACGTCGGATCCGTTCTACCGGTACGACGGCGTAGTGCCTCTGTCTTCGTATGCACCTGGCGCGGTTCTCAAAACACGCAGTGTGCCGTACTCCGTGGTGAACGTCCCTACGCCCCTGCAGGCGATCCAGATCCTCTACCGCTCGACCGACGCCCTGGGGCGCCCCGCCGCCAACGTGACCTCGATCCTGCGGCCGCCCAACGCCCGACCTGACAAGGTCGTTTCCTACCAATCCTTCTACGACTCACTGAATCCCGAAGACAGCCCATCCCGAGCTATTGCCGGCAACGCCCCGATCGGTCGGTGGACCCCCAGCGGCCGCAACTTCGGCCTCGGCGGCACACTCGCGTCCACCGAAGCGGCGCTGTTCGGGCCGCTGTTGGCGCTGGGCTACACGGTGGTCATCGCCGATACCGAGGGACCGGATGCTGACTTCGCCGCCGGACCCGAGTACGGCATGATGACCCTCGATTCCCTGCGGGCCGCCCGCAGTGTGCCCGAGACGGGGATGACCACCGACGCCAAGATAGGTCTGATGGGCTACTCCGGCGGCGCGATCGCCACCAACTGGGCGTCGATTCTCGCACCCGAATATGCGCCCGAGATCAACGAAGACCTCATTGGCGCAGCCCAGGGCGGAGTCCTCGTCAATCCCGCCAACAATCTCCGATACGCAAGCGGAAGCCTCGGATGGGGCGGCGTGGTCGGAATGGCCGTCGTCGGTGTGGCCCGCTCCTACGACATCGACTTCGATCGGTATCTCAGCGACCGAGGACGCGAAGTCATGGCTCGGCTCGAAGACGCATCGATCGCCAACGTCATCGCGCAGTACCCCGGTCTCACCTGGCAGCAGATGGTCAAGCCCGAGTACGAAGACCCCAGCTCGATTTCGGAGTACGTCGAGGCAGTCAACAAGATCAACATGGGCATCGCGCCTATCCCCACAATCCCGATGTTCATCGCCCAAGCCAGCAACGGCGCCCTCGAGGGAACCCAACCAGGCGGCCCCGGCATCGGCCCGGGCGACGGGATCATGGTCGCCGATGATGTGCGTGCCCTCGCCAATCGCTATTGTGACGCCGGGCTCGCGATCCAGTACGACGAGTACAACACCCTCAGCCACGTCCCGGGCGCACTGCTCTGGCTGCCCGGTGCGCTCTCCTGGCTCAACGACCGCATGATCGGTATACCCGCACCCAGCAACTGTGGCCACTTCCCACCCGGAAACCCTCTCGGCCCGGTCCAACACACGATCCGCTGACAACGAACGTGCGAGAGCGTTTGGCGGGCACCGACGATGACATCGCGCCAAGGCGAGATCCCAGCGGGCGCGGCCGCGCTACGACTGTGGAGTTGTCAATGAGATCGGCCTGTCCAGGCGCGTGCGGGGCGATCACGACAGTCAGCCGCGCACCACTCCCCTGTATGTGCCTGTGTGAGCTACGCGTTGGCGCTCCTCAAGGAGCCGCGCTAGGCGACTTGCGTGCCCAGTCCTACAACGCCGTCACGGCGATTGGTCGAATGGTCACCGTAGTTGGCGGATGGTCACGTAGTTGTCGAGTGTTCTTGACGCGCAGATGTGCGGACCGATTCGGCGCGTGGCGCCGCGCAGCTGTCGTCGTACGACCTGCGGCAGGCCTCTTCCGCGTGGCCATGCCACGCAACTTTGACGGATTCCCGGCAGCAGCAACATGAGCGGTGGCGCCGCCGCCGGTCCGTCGATGCGACGCAGTCGACGCCCGCTCCCGAGTCCACACCGAGGATTCGCGAACTATTGCCAACTATCTCGACCACGATCGCAACCGAACGCCGCCACTGTAGTTGTCACACCGCAGGTCAGGGCCGGGAAATGACTACTACGACGGCGTTCACAGGTACTGCAAACGAACTGCCGTTGGCGCACTCGTTCACGGCTGACCGGCGGCGTTCTGTGCCTCCTGAAATCTGCTCTCAGGCGTAGCGCTGCCGTGGTTCTCGCGCCATGCGTGTTGGGCGACGCGGTAAAAGTTGCCGCCTAGGACGGCCTGGACGTCGCTGGTGCTCCAGCCGCGCTCAGTGAGGTGCTCGCCGAGCGTCAGTAGCGTTTCCGGTGGCATCCATTGGATGGTTCCCCAGCGGGTGTAGTTCTCGTCGAACAGGTGGGGGTTGCGGGTGACTTCGTCGACGAAGTCGGCGTAGTCGAACGAGAAGTCGGTGCTGACGCCGACGTGGTCGATGCCGACCAGGTCGACGGCGTACTCGAGGTGCCGTGTCATCGCCTCGAGGCTAGGGGTATTGGGGCCGAGGAATATACCGACGCCGGTGATGCCGATTACTCCACCGGTCGCCGCGCAGGCCCTCGCTTGGTCGTCGGTCACGTTGCGGGGGTGATCCCACACCGCTCGCATACAGGAGTGGCTGTAAATGACCGGGCCGGTGGAGATTTCACACATCTCGAGTCCGGTTCGGGCACTGCAGTGCGACCCGTCCGGGACGATTCCGACCTGGTTCATTTCAGCGACGAGTGAACGCCCCCACTTCGTGAGGCCGTTGTCGGCTGTGTCCAGGCAGCCACTGCCGGCCTGGTTTGCGTGGTTGTAGGTGGGCAACATGGTGCGCACACCAAGATCAGCCAGGGTCGACAGGTTGTCGAGATCGCCGTCGAGAGGACCGGAGTCCTCCAGATCGAACACGACCGCGATGCCGTCGGCGCGAGTGATGGTCACGACATCGTCAATATCGGCGGCGAGCTCGAGATCCGGATGCGTGTCGACCGCGGCACGGTAGTGCCCGAGCAGCGTCATGGTATCGGTGAAGTCGTGGGGCGAATATCCTGCGTTGACCGAAACCAGGGCGCCCCCGCGGCGCCGGTAACGGGTCAACGGGTCGACATCGGTGCCCGCCTGCAAGGGCAGGCACGTGTGTTGCTCCCATAGCAATGGCGTCATGGCTACCGATCTTGCACGGCCACCCATGTTCACCTCAGCCAGACGGTGCAATGTCGTTGGCAGCGCTGTCCCGCAACCGCACCGATGTCGGAGTGCTTCCGGAACAATTCACCACCGAGTGACCGGCGAAGTTAAGGGGCATCAATGACGGCCTTCGGAAGCCCGTTCTCGTTGGCTGGCGATGGTCTGCGCAGCTGAAGTTCAGCAAAATGCCGCCTCCGGAGGCGGCTCTCTGGTTCAGTGGTCCTCGATGAGCGAATTACGAGGGTCGCGTGTCCGGCTCATAGCGTTTGCTGCGGGTGGCGTTTTGAGCTTTGCCGCGGACCGTTCTCTGTCGAAGCAGAACCCCTCTCGCCGAGTGATGGCCTATGCCGCGGGGTTGGTCGGCGCCGCGGTTGTGTATCCACTTGCACGGCTGGGGCGCCGCGCCGATTCGGCAGTGCTGACCCGCGAATGGACTGCAATGCTAGCAACGACGGCGGTTCTCGTCGGTGCGATCATCCTGCCGAAGGAGTGGGGCGCCCGGCTGACTGCCGGTGGGTGGCTTGCGCATGCGGTTTTCGATCACGCGCACGAGCGAGGCGGGTCATCGCGTCTGCCCGGCTGGTATCCCGCGCTGTGCGCCGGTTACGACGTGGGAGTCGCAGCGCTGCTGTCACCCAACTTGTCACGGCAGTCAGCGGCACGGTCGATCACGTAGGCGCGCGCCGGGACCACGACCCCCGGTAGCTCGTTGTCGTTGACGATGCCGAGCAACGGAGATGCCAGCCGACCCTGAACCTAGTTCCGTCAACATAAAGCCATGAACAATTGCCAACTACATTGACCACGATCACGCCCTGTCGTCGCCACGGTAGTTGTCACACTGCAGGTCAGGGCTTCGGGAAATGACAACAACGATGGCGATTCACACCTGTGCCAGGGCACGACCGCTGCAATGGTGGTTCGTTCTGGGCTGCATGTGGATTGGATAGATTGACCAGTCGGTAATCACACTCAAGGGTGGTTCAGGTCACACAAATTTGGACGAGTTCCAGGTTCTTGACACTGGCGATTAGCGGGAGGTCGGCGTAGCCGTATGCCCACGGATGTCAATGTCCAGCGCTCTTGCTGCGAGCGCCGCAGCGGCGGTCAGTTCTGCGACGGTCGCGCCGTCCCTGGCGCGAGTGGACATGCCCTGGATCGTCGCGGCGAGGAACTCGGCCGCGGCTCGCGGATCCACATCGCTGGGAAGTTCCCCCAACGCATCGCCGGATCGGAGGCGGTCTTCGAGACGCGCGACGTTTGCGTTGCGTTGATCCCGCAGTACGGATGCGACGGCAGAATCCATGACGGTGCTTCCCGCATTGATCACCAGACAACCACCGGGCTCGTCGGGATCGGCGTAGTGCCTGGCAGCTTCGACGAGCAGCCGTCCTACCAGACCACGTACGGTCGCCTCTTCCTCGAACACGCGGTCCATCCAGGCGCCAGGACCGCTGAGGTAGTGCTCGACCACCCGATCGAATAACTGGCGTTTGTCGCCGAACGCCGCATAGAGACTCGGAGGTGAGATATCCATCGTTTTGGTCAGACCGGCAAGGGTGGTTCCCTCGTAGCCTTGCCGCCAGAACATGTTCATCGCGGCGGTCAGAGCGCTGTCGATATCAAACTTGCGTCCCTGCCCGGGCACGCCGACCATGATGATCCCTTCCCGCGACCTCGCCGTAGATGATCAAGCCGCGTCACTCAAGGTTACCCAGTCACAGTCCGACAGCTTAAGGTTGTAGGTGGCGCCGCAGGAGCGCACCCCGATCGCGAAGGTGTCGTTCGGGTCGACGTGTGTCGCTGCCCGGTCGGACCCGCGAACTCTCCAGGAACGAGCGTCACCGTCTCCGCGCCATCGAAATGACCATGCCGGCGCGGCCCGGTGTCGAGGTCCACGCTGAGGGTGACCGGTGCGCGCCCATATTCGTTGGACAGAGCGATACGGAACTCCGATCCTGCGAATGCGATGCGGTGATCATGAACGACAATTACATTGTACGACAACATGATCGACTCGACGCCCGATGTGGATTCGTACGGGTTGACCAGCGGTACCCGGTGGCCCGCGCGCCAGGATTCACGCCTCGACACGAAAGGTTCCCGAGTCGCGGGCCGGACGCAGCGCGTCTCGAACCGACCACAGCGCCACGAGCAGTCCGAGCATCGTGGCAATAGCGCCGATCCAGCCGAGATCTCGCTCGGACAGTCCGTTCGCGAGTGCAGCGCCGCCGATCAACGACCCGAGTGCGATACCGGCGTTGATGCCGGACGTATTCGCGGCGATGGCCGAAGGTGCACCGTCGGCCATCGTCAGCACTCGGGTCTGATAGGCCGGGACAACAGCGAATCCAGCTGCTCCGAGCAGGACGAGAGCCGCCACCACCGCAGTCTTGGACGGTGCAGCGATACTCACGGCGAGAAGGGCCACCACCAGAACGGCAAGTAGCATGATCAACGCACGGGGCAGGTTCCAGTCGGCGAGTCGGCCGCCTGCCAGGTTTCCGAGAAAGCCCCCGACGCCCAAGACAAAGAGCAGTAGTGCCACAGTCGCGCCGCCGAATCCGGAGACGTCTTCGAGCAATGGGGTGATGTAGGTGTAGGCCGTGAAGAACCCGGTCTGGCCCAGGGCACTGAACGCGAGGACGACGAGGACCTGCGGGCGGATGATCACGCGGAGCTCGCCGAGCACGCCCGGAGGTGTATCGGCGGGGACATCGACCGGGATCGCTGCCGACATCGCGACGATTCCGGCAGCGGCGGTCACAGCAAGGGCAACGAATGTTGCGCGCCATCCGAGGTTTTGGCCAATGATCGTGCCGATCGGCGCACCGAGGATCATCGCGAGGATCAGGCCACCGGCAACCCACGAGATCGCTTGTGCGATGCGTTGCGGTGGAACCATCGTCGCCACCGTTGCGATCGAGAATGCGGCGAAGGCACTGAGGGCCAACGCGGCGACGACGCGGCCGGTGAGGATGAGCACGATGTTCGGCGCGGCGGCGCTGACGACATTTCCGATGAGAAAGACGATCATGAGCGCGATCATGGAGCGCTTGCGTGAGTACCGCGCCAGGTACGCGGCAAGGAAGGGGCCAGTGATTGCGACGGTCACGGCGTAGACGGTGACGATCCATCCGGACGCGGTGACGGTCGATCCGAGATCGCGTGCGATGTCGGGTAGTAGACCGATCACGGCGTACTCAGCACTGCCGAGGGCGAACACACACAGCATCATTGCGAGAATCGGAACGACGGGGATCGATCCCGAGGCAGGTGCTTCCGGCGTGTCCGCGGTTGCGGTGGGATTCTCGGTTGTCATGTCGAGGCTCCTTTGAGTAGGCGTAGCGGTGTGGGTTGCTCAGGTAAGGATCTCGACGATGGCGGCGCCCCAGTTGAATCCGATTCCGGACGAGCAGAGGGCGACTCGGGATCCTGGTCCGACAGCGTCGGTTGAGATCAGGTGATGGAGCCCCGCAAGTTGATCGGCGGCTCCGACGTGGCCGACCGTGCGACCCCACTCCCAGCATGTGCGGTCCTCGTCGATTCCGTACTTGTCCAGGAACTTCCATTCACCGATTCCTCGGCCGGTGTTGGGAAAGACAAATCGATCGATGTCGGTGATCTTGCAGTTCGCATCGTCCGCGGCTACAAGAAGGACTTCTTCCATCGCCCCGGTCAGTTGGGCGACAACGTCGTCCACCGAACGTGTCAGTAGGTAGTCGTCTTTTCGTCCGCGCAGGTCGAGTGGGATATCGGGGGTGTTCGGGAGCGCACGTGGCGCGTCGCCCGCATACAGCGGTTCGAGACCGGGGTCCCCGATGAGCGCGGTGCTGCGCAGCGCGGCGATACCAGGCGTGCGCCCGAGCACCACGGCAGCGCCTCCGTCGCCGAGTACGAGCCCCTTGTCGCTGCGGTACCGGTCGAAGTGGGGTAGATGGAAGACGTCGGCCGCAGTGACCGCGACCGATCCAGACGCGAGCCGCTCTGTGTACAGAGCTGCCGTATTCAGAGCCGCGACGCCACCGTTGGAGGCCTGCCGAACCTCCATCGTTGTGATACGTCGGCCGGCTTCGTGGCGATCGCCGAGCGCCAGCCGTGCGACATGCGCGGCCGGAGTCCAGTAGTCCTGCCCCTGAAAGTGGATACCAGTGTGCACGAGCGCACGCACGTCGTGCGCCGTTCCGGGGCTCGTGTTCAGCGCGTCGCGAAATGCGGTGGCCGCGACTTCGGTCGGGCGAGCGTTCGGAATGACGGAGATCGATGCCAGATCGTCGTCTCGGGCGTCGTCCGGATCGTAATCACCTCGCTCCACGGCTGATTCGACCGAATCCAGCTCCCCCAGAACTGTTGCGATTCCTGCGATGAACACGTCGGTGTGTCTCACACCGTCGCCCCTCCGTGATGGCCGAATGGACTGGAACCTCGCCCGAGGTCCGGCGCAGTGGCACCCGTTGTCGCGTTCCCGGGCGAGAACCACGATCCAGATCATTCATGTAGTGATCGCTACACGAGTATGGGCGGCCGGGCCCCGAGAGCGCAACCATGCGGACCCGCCGCGCCACGGACGCTAATGGGTGGATGGGTGAACCCACCTCGACTGACACCGACCGGCGTACATCGCCGCCTCTTGGCGCCACCATTGGGCGCCAGCGCTCAACTTGTCGGGTGTCGCCTCCTCGGCAGCTAAACGTTCGGGTATGCCCGATCGTCGGGCAATTGGTGTTTCGGACCCGCGTCGGGTAGGTGTGCCACGGTTGCGCGGCGAGATGTGCGTGGTGGTGCGTGACTTCGTCGCGTCGCTGTGTTGGAGCTGGGCGGGCGGCTGATCGTTCAGGGTTGGGTTGCCGGCTTGGAACCATGTTTGTGCGATGGTGGGGTCATCGCGGGCGGTGATTCGTTGTGTGGCGTCGAGGGCGACCTGAATTCGGTCGAGTGCTGCCTGGGACGGCAGTGGCCCTTCGTCGGCAGCCCATCGGCGAACAGTAGCGGTTTCGGGTGTATGCGACAGGTAGGCAACGAGTTTCGTGCCGAGCAGTGAGCGGAGCTTGATGCTCATCTCCCGTGCTGCTGAGGAAGGCTGTGCACACGGAAGACGGTCTACCGAGTCCTCGACGATCTGACCGTCGAGCCGATCCGTCCCGTGTCACATCACGGGCTTCGCCTGGGACTGATCGGCGACGGGCCGTGGACCGTCACGTACCGGCCGCGCGGCATCGGCCGCAGAGGGTGGTGGCCTGGCACCGGGCCGGACGATCTGCCACCCCGAGAGGCCGGTCAGTGGCTGTTCGTGCTGCTCGACAAGGACTCGGACAGGCCGACGATAGTCGTGCCCCTGTTCACTCCCCTGACGCGGCCGGCCGCCACCACTGACGGCACGATCTGGCTGGCCGACGGCGCCGTAACCGCCCTCCGCCCCGACGGGAGCGTCGACGACCTCGGCCTCGCGTTTGACGACCGATCCCCCGGCCACAGGCTGACTAGTCTCTAAGGTGAGCGCATGACCGGAAGCGAGCAGCGTTGGCATTGGGCGCCCGAGGAGTTGACCCTCGCCGCCGGCCCCGCGGCGGGCCGCTGGATCGCTGATGCGCTACGCCGAGATACAGCGGAGGTCGGCGCCCTCGTGCCGCCGGTGTTCGACGCCTACGCCCGTGTCTTCCACCCCGTCTACCTTCGCAGCGGTGACGAGTGGATTCGAATCAACTGGCGAACGGTCGCCGAGCAACACGGCACGATCGCTCACGCTGCGATGAGCTGGCAGACCATCACCGGGACCCACCGTCCCGACTACGACCCGGAAGAAGGCTCCCTGCCTCAACCGGAGGCCCGCGTCCTCGCATCGATCCTCCGCAACCACACCGCCACACCGGACGCGTGTTGGTTCGCGATCTGGGACGGATCCGGAGACGAAGGCAAGCCCCCGCCCGGTATCGAACACCTCGATGCCCACCGGAACATGGTCGTCCTCCACGGGCCGATCGACGCCGCCGAGGCTCGTTTCGGCACGACCCCACACCACCGGGGCGGCGGCTACAGCGCCAACCTGTGGTGGCCTGACGATCACACCTGGTGCGTAGCAACCGATATCGACCTCAAATCGACCTACGTCGGCGGCAGCACCGCCTGCATCGACGCCATCCTCACCGACCCACGTCTCGAAGCCTTCCCCGTCCCCGACACCCACTTCTTCGGCTGGACAGCCGACACCATCAACCCCCACCCGCCGCACGGGACGTGACAGCCACCGAACCCTCCCGTCGGACAATCGGCTCCGACGCTTGCGCTGCTTCTATCCCGACGGGATGGTCCACCCCATCCCCCAGGGTTGACCACGATCGGGTGGTTAGCATGGGCTTGGTGACGACAACAAAGCGACCGAGGGTCCTTGCCTCTCAGGCGGAGGATTTCCCTCGCTGGTACCAGGATGTACTGGAGAAGGCAGAACTAGCTGACAACGGGCCCGTGCGCGGCACGATGGTGATCCGACCATACGCATACGGGCTCTGGGAGCGAATGCAGAGCGAGATCGACGCCCGGATCAAAGCCACGGGCGCGGAAAACGTCTATCTGCCACTGTTCATCCCGCAGTCGTACCTCGAGCGTGAAGCAGAGCATGTCGAGGGGTTCAGCCCAGAGTTGGCCGTCGTCACTCATGCGGGCGGCAAGGAGTTGACCGAACCGGTCGTTGTCCGCCCGACGAGCGAGACATTGTTCGGCGAAATGATGTCGAAATGGGTCCAGTCGCACCGCGATCTACCGATGTTGCTCAACCAGTGGGCTAATGTGGTGCGCTGGGAGATGCGCCCGCGGACCTTCCTACGCACGACGGAGTTCCTGTGGCAGGAAGGGCACACCGCACACGCCACCCAGGAGGACGCCACAGCCTACGCGCTCCGAATCCACCTCGACGTGTACCGAGACTTCCTGCAGAACGTTCTCGCGATTCCGGTCCTGGTAGGGGTGAAGACGAAGAGGGAGCGATTCGCCGGCGCGGTCAACACAATGACATGCGAGGCGATGATGGGCGACGGCAAGGCGCTACAGATGGCCACCAGCCACGAGCTGGGACAGAACTTCGCCAACGCGTTCAGCATCACCTACGCCGACGCTTCCGGACATGATCAATCGTGCTGGACGACGTCGTGGGGCTCGAGCACGCGGATGCTCGGCGGCCTGATCATGGCGCACGGCGATGACCGCGGGTTGCGCATCCCGCCGAAGGTGGCGCCGATCCAGGCCGTCGTCATCGCGGTCAAGGACGAGGACCGCACCATCGTTGCGGCCTCCGGCCTTACCGAGGCGCTGCAGTCCGCTGGCGTCCAAGCCCGGCTCGACACGAGGACCACGCAGGGATTCGGTCGCCGGGCCACCGAGTGGGAACTCAAAGGCGTCCCACTACGGATCGAAGTCGGACCGCGGGACCTCGAGAACGGGTGCGTCACGGTCGCGAGGCGTGACGTCGACGAGAAGTCATCTATGCCGCTCGAGGCGGTAGCTACGGCCGTTCCGATGCTGCTGGAATCAATTCACGCAGGGATGGTCGAGAGCGCGCGCGGCCGGCTTTCCAACCGCACCGTCGACGTAGCCACAGCCTCAGAGGCCGTGGAAGCTGCGAAGACAGGCTTCGCACGTATTCCGTGGAAGCTCCTCGGCGAGGACGGAGAGCGGACACTGAACGAGCAAGCGGTCAGCGTCCGGTGCCTCCAAACCTCGGAAGGCACCGTGCCTGGCCCCGCGGACTCACCTGATGACCTGATCGCGATCGTCGGGCGGGGCTACTGAACCAGGTGTCTCCCGAAAAACAAGAGACATAGGCTCATTCGACGGATACTTCTCCGCTCCCAGGGCGAGGCGCTCGTTCGCCCAAACGAGTGCCTCGCCCAGGCGATCGTGCACGTTCCGGATCCGGCATGGTGCTCGACCCTCCGGCTCGACACTCCACCGCGAAACGCCAACAGGACCGACTTTCCGACGTGCGCCTGGTTGGCATTCGTCACCGCCGTTGGCGGACGGTCAGATCATTTGGCAATTACAAACTTTCAGCGACTACGGGGCGTCCGACCGCCTCCGATGCCATAGCGCTTCGCCGTTCGCGCGCTGCCAGATCGATTGATGCCAGCCATCGCACCCACCCGCATTGAGTGGCACTCGGCCGGCGACCCCTTCCTCCTCCGCCCCTGGACGGGTACGCAACGGAGATCGAAGAGTGAAATGTTCCATGAAGTCGAGCAATGTTCCAGATCTGTTCACCTGGCCCGTGGATGCTCGCGTCATCTTGAAAAGGGGGTCCTGCTCATGAGAAGCCTGTTCAACCTGCCAGTTACCGATTGGCCGCAAGATCACAACGCCCTGCATGTGTATGCCCTGCCGGACTTCGACGCAACCATCCTCGCGCCGATCCAGAACGCGATTCGCGACACCGGGGTGTGCTCGGTCCAGCCCACCGAGTTTCTTCATGCCACCGTCACCCGGATTCCGGCATTCCTCGACACCACGGCTATCGAAACGCTGCGCGAGCTGCAGTCTGCGCTCGATGAGACAGCAGGGAACCTGGCGCCATTCGACATCCCCCTGACGGGCCCGTACGTGTCGCCGGATTCGGTCGAATTGGCTGGCGAACGGAGTCTCGAATGGGATCGGCTCGTCGATTCGGTACGCGCTTGTGTGGCAGGGGTTCTCGGCGGTGTGGAGATGCCGCCGGGGCCTCATGCACCACACGTCTCCCTGGGATACGGCACGCGAGACGTCGACTCCAAACCACTGATCGCTGAACTCGCTCGCTTGGCAGCCGGTCGCGAGCCACAGCTGACTGTACCCATGCACATCGCCGACGTGCAGCTACTCGCAGTCCATCAAGATGCCATCGCGGGCATCTACACCTGGGACATGATCAGCACCCATGTTCTCGGAAACCTCCCGGAGCCAATCGTCCTCCCAAAGATCTAGGGTTTCCGGCGACCTGTTCCGAGAATCGGGAATGGATCCCTCGCCGACGGAACCGCGCCCACACCGGCGGGGTTCGAAGCCACCAGAGCGGATGTCGAGATGCATTGGAGACCAGCGGGACACACCGCGCCACTTTGACGGATCCCGAATGCGCGGTGCGACGTCGCTAGTATGGCTGCATCAAGCTCCGCTACCTCCTCTGCTTCACAGACCTGGGAAAGAGACACTGTGACATCGAAGGAAACGCTGACTGGTGATGCCACCCTGGTGCTGGCGGAGTTCGACACACCTCCCCCGGAACCACTGGCGCTGATACGGACTTGGTTGGAAAGCGCGACTGCGCGCGGCGTTCGTGAACCGAACTCGGTTGTCCTGGCGACGACCGATGCGCAGGGCAGGCCGTCGACCCGCGTGGTGAGCGTCAAGGACATGGACCGTCGCGGGCTGATCTTCACCAGCTTCCGCCACAGCCGCAAAGGCATCGATCTGCAGCAACGTCCCTGGGCATCGGTCACCTTCTACTGGCGCGAATCCCTTCAACAGCTCACCATCGCTGGCCAGGTCGAGCACCTCGGCGATGAGGAGTCCGATCGGCTCTTCGCCGAACGACCTCGAGCAGCACAAGCCACGACCGCCGTCTCGCGACAGAGTCGCCCACTCGGCGACGAGACCGAGTTGAGAGTGCGCGCGCGTCTACTCGGAGACGGCGATCAACCCATCGGACGACCGGCCGACTGGACTGGCTATCGCGTGGTCCCCGAAACCGTCGAATTCTGGTACGGCAGCCCGGATCGCCTGCACCGGCGGTTGCGGTACATACGTTCCTCACCCGGCGTCGAGCGCTGGACCCATCAACGCTTGCAGCCGTGAACGACAAAAGGGGGAACGAATCGCGACCGTCAGGTAGGCCCGGCCGGTCAAGCTAGCGTCGCATCACGCTAATCTGCGCTGCGTCTCGACAGCGGGACGACAGGGTCCAATCGGCGTCATCGAATTTCGCATTTGTTCGCGGCTGTTCGTTGGCGGAACTAGGTTCAGGGTCGGCTGGCAACTCCACTTCTCGACTTCGACAACGAACCACCGAGGTGAGGGATCGCCCGCCGACCGCACTTCTTGCGCGATAGATTCTGCGACAACACCTTTCCATGCGGGTCCAGCCGCCGCTACGCCGTAAAGAGTCGGAAACGATCATCACTGATGGCCTCCGTCACCCTCTGGGTACTGCGCTCTTCCGTCTCACCCGACGTGTCTAGGACATGGCTATCGAGCTCGCCGAGGTCGGAGAACTGATCCCACATCGTGAGGATGGGCCCCTCATCGATCAAGGCGCTCGGCGCGGTTCGGGCTTGCGCCCGGATCAGCGTGATGTCGCGCGGCGGCCGGAGCACGACGTAGTGGACCGCCAGCTCCGGGTGCTCTGCCGCTTGGGATCGGAAGTGGTCGAGCATCCACGGCCCAATGATCCCGTCGATCACGGTGGTGAACCCGCCGAGCGCAAAAGCATAGGCGGCACCGGCGATCACATCCATGACAGTCTGGTTCTGCGCGTCAGACGCGGGGTCATACGGAGGTATCGCACCCGAAACGATGCAGTGCCAGAAGTCGTCCGTGTGCAGGTGAACGCCCTTGCCGTAGCAGCGGGCAAGCTTCGCGGCGAGGGTCGACTTGCCGGCACCGGGCGGGCCGGTGAGGATGATCACTTCTCCGTTCACGCACCACAAGCTATCCACATCACTGCGTCCGAAGCACCCAATATTTGCGGGCATCGGGTCAGCGCCTCGAATGCACGCCCTGCGCGGTCGAGTTGGCAATGAGCGACCACCCGACCGACGACGTCTTCGACTTGGCCCGGCACTTGCCCCGGAACCGGCGCCAGCTCGAACTGCCACATCTCGTTGGCGCGCCCGCAGAGCACCGCACACCCGTTCCGGGCTTCCGTATGCTGCGTCAACGTGACAATCGACAGGACTCAGGGCCGGTGGTCGCGCCACGAGCGGCGCGCCTTGCTGGTGCTATGACCGATCGGCGGACTCGCGCGTCTTACGGTCCCGTCATCCGGTGACGACGACTCGATAGTCGCCCGCGGACGCCTCCCAGCGACCGCCCGCCCGGAGGTTCAGTTCTCCCGATGGATCCCCGTAGGCGAGGTTGAGTTGGCGACCGAGTTCGGCAATGACGGTCTGGTCACCGATCGCGTTGTAGGCGGTGTACAGCGGCTCGTCGCCGTAGCTGGTGAGGATCTGCTTCTGTAGCACCACCTCGCCGCGCTTCGTCACGGTCACAGTCGAATTGATCAATTTGGGTGTCTGCGTTCAGGCTACTTGCATCGTTGCAGGCGACTCCGACACTATGCGCCACGCAATCGCTTCCGGTGGCGGCGCCGCCCTTCTACATGTGGCAGGTAAGCGGACGGTCACTCAGTTGGCGGAGTCGTCGTGAATGTGGGCGGATGGTCCGCGCATTACGACTCCGACAGGTCCACCGATGGACGCACCGCAGGCCAGTACCCGACGGCTCGCATCAGGGGCACGCTACGTTCGCGAGGAACGTCACTCACGCCAGGCGCAGGGGCAGAGGAAGTCGTCACACGGGGTGCCGACCTCGCTTCCGTATCGGGCCAGCCCCTGAACGGGAGTGAGCACCTCCGCGGCCGCGTGTCCCTCGAGTCGCGGGGCCTCGTCCGCCGTGCGGATCTCCCATCCCTGTGGGTCGGTCTCGAGGTCGAATCGGCGCCCGTCGTCGATGAACAGCGTCCAGAGCGGATGGTCCGGGAAGCAGTTGAGCCGCAGAACCGACCACTGCCCGTCGACGAACGCCGCGTAGGGAAAGAAGGTGCTCCCGGTCCTGCGCCACTGGGGCCGCGCATCCAACACATCTGCCGACATCAGTGGCCTCCTCCCCTGCCAATCTCCGGGCACGGCGAACCCGATGCAGGCGTCGAGTGTCTCACTTCGAAGGCAGGGGTCTGGGTCGCGCCGACTGTTTGGCACCTCACTGTCGGAATGCGCGAGATCGTCGATTTACGAACGTGTGCTCACCAGACCACGGCCTCCGCCGCGCCGATCCCTCCGAACGGAGAATGTGGCAGCGGCCGTCAACCCCCACACACTCCTACTCACGGTCGGCGCCGCGGCTGCTCCACGTCGGCCACCGACCGCGTTCCCTACCAACCCGTTTCGCCCGAAGTTGGCGAGAGGGTTCGACTTATACAGGCATGCGTTCCACCAAGCTCTGGATGAAGGCAGCCACCTCGTCCGGTTTCTCCTCTGCCATGAAGTGTCCGGCGTCGATTGGTTGGTACGTGGCGGCGGGGGCCCACTGTTGCCACAGGGCCAGGGCGTCGAATCCCAGCTGGGATCCCCAGTCCTGGGAGAGCACGCCCACAGGCATCGCCAACTGGGCGCCGGCCTTTCGGTCGGTTCGGTCCATCTCGAGGTCGATGCCGGCTGTGGCCCGGTAGTCGGCGACGATCGACGGCACCGCGCGTGAGGAGCTGTCGACGTAGTGTCGGCGCACGTCAGCGGGGAATGTCGTCCCACTGTGGTCCCATGCGTCGAGGAACGAGCCGAAGAAGTCGTCCGAGACGGCCTCGATCATCCTCTCCGGCAGGCCTTTCGGCTGCGCCATCAGGTAGAGGTGCCAGGCAACGGCGGCGTCGACACCGTGCAGCACGTCCCAGGTGTCCATGGTCGGCAGGACGTCCAGGATGCCCAGGTGGGTGACCTTCTCCGGGTGGTCGAGGGCCGCACGGACACCGACGAGAGCACCGCGGTCGTGACCGATGAGGCTGAACTGGTCCCGACCGATGCCTCGTACGACGTCCACGATGTCGTTCGCCATCGTTCGCTTCGAGTAGGTCTCAGGGCCTGTTTCCTCGGGCTTGTCGCTCGCGCCGTATCCCCGCAGGTCGGGCACGATCACGAGGTACCGCTCGGCCAGCCGGCGGGCGACGTGACGCCACATCAGGTGTGTCTGTGGGAAGCCGTGCAGCAGGACGACGGTATCGCCGCTGCCACCGACGGCGACGTTCAGTTCGACGCCTCCCTCACCGGGGATCCGGCGGTAGTCGAAGTCGCCGATCGTCAGGTCCGTCATGGGCACACCTTTCGGGGATGTGGATGGATGATGGGCTCGGTTGCCGCGGTCACGAGAAGATGGCGCGGGTGGGCGGCTCGCCGCTGGTCGCGCTTGCCCGGAGTGCAGGGATGAGGATGTGATCGACGAGGTGGGTCAGATAGTCGGGGCCGGCGGGATGACCGTTCAGTCGACGCAGGAGCAGCACCGATCCGGTGATCTCCTCGTAGGGGAAGGGCTGGGCGCCCTCGGGAAGTTCGCCTCGTGCGATGGCCGCGGTGAGCACTGATGCCGGGAGCTTGGCGCCGGTCGGTCCGGTCGCCTCCTCGATGTGGCTGCACAGGTCCGGGTCCTCGAGGCCGGCCTGGAGCAGCATCAGGCTCATCGCCCCGTCGGCCGAGCGCATCGTCCGGTCGAGTCGTTCGCACAGCGCGAGGAGATCCCCGCGCAACGATCCGGTGTCGATCACGGTGCCGGATCCGCCGGACGCGGGGCCTGCCTTGACCGCGGCGACGACCATGTCGCGTTTCGTCTCCCATCGCCGGTACAGCGTCGCCTTCGATGACTGGGCGCGGCGTGCCACTGCCTCGAATGTCAACGCGTCGTAGCCGACCTCGCTGAGCAGCTCCAGCACGCAGGCGAGGATCTTGGCTTCGCGCGCCTGGTCACGCGGCCGCCCGGGGCGGACCTCCGCCTCGGTGTTCACAGTACCCCTATTTCGATACGGCACGTTTCGTACCGTATCAGATTGCTCCCTCATTCCTTCCCCTGGCGCGTTCGGATTGATAGATCGGCGAGAGGCGCGAATCCGATTCGAGAGAGGCCACGCCGACCCACCGACCAGTACGGGTTCACATGCTGCCATCTTGCGGTCACCGCTAAAGCAGCGAACGAGACAGCGCCGCATGACAGTCGGTAGATCGCAACCCAGGCTCGTGCGCAACCTTGCCGAGGGCCGAACGGTCACGACCTCACGGTCAGCGGGCGACCGCTAGGTCGCCCGCTGACCGTGAGGTCGGGTTCAAATTCACCGCCAGGAGGCTGGTTGTGGTTAGCCCGTTGTGCCGCTCCATTCCTCGCGGACGGGCAGTTGCGTTGCAACCGCGTCTGGCTGTTGTCTATGAACAGCGAGTTGGCCGCCTATTCCCGGGATCAGCGCCACGGCCTTGGTGATGGCGGTTGCTTCTGGCGATCGCCAGAACGCGGCAACGATGACGAGATAGGTGCAGCCGTGCAAGGGGCCCATCATCGAGGAGACGACGTCCAGATGCACGGTGGCCAGGTTCACCAACATGACGATCAGCGAGACGAGCTCGACGTGCGCGGCGACCCGCAGGAGACGTAGATTCACCGTTCAGGCTCCTGTCGTCGATCCGGGGCGCACGATCATCAGCACGGTGACCGTCGCCCACAGCAGGTTGAAGACGCCCGTGTACATCGCGAGACGACTCGCAGCACGAACACCGAGACCGTCTCCGTCGACGTGCAGCACGTCGATCTCACGGGCCTGACCGGGCAATATCGCGAAGGCAAGGATGGCCGCAGCCGCGCCGGTCAGGATGGTCGAGGCGATCAGCCAGGCGCTGCCGAGGACCCCGAGACTGCTCGCTGTGGCGAACCCGAAGACCGGTACCGCGAAGCCAACGGCAGCGTAGACCCGGCAGATGCGGTGCAGCACATGCACCGTGTTCGCGACGTCGGGGTCGTCCTCCGTGCGACGCAGGGCCGCCGGGAACATGCTGGCGGCGACGGTGACTGGGCCGATCGCGATGATCACGGACAGAACATGCAGGGACAGGAACAGTTTCGTCATTCCTGTGGGCCTTCACCCGTAGAGTAATCGGTTGGCCGCCGCCGGCCCGACACCGTCGACGCCGGCAGCCGGCCGGCCCGGGCGGTTCCCGTCATGGTGTCCCCGTCGACGGTGGTCGCGAAGGTGAGATTCAAGCGCATCGGCCTGGTGATGGCCTGTTTCCAGGTGATGCGGCCGCCTTCGTGCAGTGCGATATCCGTGAGAGGCACCAATTGTCCGGCGCCGTGGGCGGAACCGGTGAGTATTCCGTTGTCCTGGTGCTGCAGTTCGACCACCGCGTCGATACTGCCGATGGGTGTTGCGATCGTCAGATCCCAGATGCCGTCGACAGGCATGCGTGTATTCCCTTCGTGTGATGGTGAAGTCGGATGACGGGCGGTCAGTTCGTTGACAGGCCGGAGGGGCGCCACACGATGCCGCGGCGCTCGTAGGCGAACAGTTCCTCGACAGCATGGGCGAGACGGGGACCGATCTCGCGTTCGAGGAGGTGCAGGCCCACATCGAGTCCGGACGTGACGCCCGCGCCCGTGACGAGGTCGCCGTCGTCGACGACACGGGCTCGTACGGCGCGGACGCCGGTCGCGTCGAGCAGGTCGAAACCCAGGTGGTGGGTGGTGGCGTAGCGGCCCTCGATCAGGCCCGCCAGAGCGAGGATCATCGATCCGCCGCACACAGCGGACACCGTCACCCGGGGATCTTCCACGGCCTCCTTCAGCAGTGCGGGCAGCGCAGTGGTCAGTGTCCGGCCGAGCAGAACCGGAATGGATTCGCCCTCCTGCCAGTACCCTTCGCCTGCTCCGTGATCGGGGTCCTCGCTGGGCTCATCGATCCGGCCCGCGGCGCCGGGTACAAGCACCAGGTCGGCTCGCCGCGCATCGAGCGCCGCGGTCGCGCGCACCGGCAGGGCGCCGACGCCGCTGATCACCTCACGTGGCCCTTCCGCTGACACCAGCTCCACCGCCACCGCTCCGCCGGAAGCGACGCCGCCAGCGTGCAGGACCTCGAACGGGGCGATGACGTCGAGCGGATCGAAACCGTCGAAGAGGACGATCTGGGCATGCATGGGGATCCTCCATATGTGAAAGGACCGGCGGAAAAGGTCGCCGGCCGCACCCCACGCTAAGCGGCATCCGCCAAACGCCACAGTGGCAATACTGACAAGTATCAACGGATTACTGCCAACCCGCCGAATCGGCCCTGACCTCGATAAATCTCTCGACTGCCACAGCATTGCTGGTGTGCGGTCCGGTATGATCACGCCATGTTGACGGTCGCAGTTCTCGCTCTCGATCGGGTGATTCCGTTCGACCTGTCCACCCCGATCGAGACGTTCGGGCGCACCCGTCTGCCTGACGGTCGACCCGGCTATCAGGTGCGTGTGTGCGGGCTCGAGAAGGAGACCGACGCGGGCAGCTTCACGATTCGCACAGAGTGGGGATTGGACGGGCTCACCGACGCCGAAACCATCATCGTCCCCGGCGTCGCCGACCCGTCGGCGTCCCTGCCGCCACAAGTGCGTGCCGCCGTGTGCGACGCCGCCGAGCGGGGAACCCGGATAGCGTCGATCTGCACGGGCGCTTTCCCTTTCGCCTCCACCGGACTCCTCAACGGTCTCCGGGTCACCACCCACTGGGCTGCCGCCGACCTCCTCGCTGCCCGCTACCCCGAGCTCACCGTCGACCCCGACGTGCTGTACGTCGACAACGGGCAGTTCCTGACCTCGGCGGGCGCCGCGGCCGGCCTGGACTTGTGCCTGCACATGGTCCGCCGTGACTACGGCTCGGCCGTTGCCGCCGACACCGCCCGATTGTCGGTAATGCCCCTCGAACGCGAAGGAGGACAGGCACAGTTCATCGTCCACGACCACGCGCCGCTCCCCCACGGCTCCGAGTTCGAGCCACTGCTCGAGTGGCTCCAGGACAACCTCGCCCGCCCACTGACCCTCGACAAGATCGCCGCGCACGCCGGGACCAGCACCCGAACCCTGATCCGCCGCTTCCGCGAACAAACCGGCGCCACCCCGATGCAGTGGCTACACAGGGCACGGATCCGGCACGCCCAACAGCTCCTGGAAACCACAGACCACTCCGTCGAACGAATCGGCGATCAGGTCGGCTTCGGCTCCCCCACCGCGTTCCGCGACCGGTTCAAGAAGACCACCGGCGTCAGCCCCCAGACCTATCGCCGCGCCTTCGCATGAGCCTCCGTCTCATCAGGGACTACACCGCGACGGACTTCAAACGCACCGGCTCACGCCGCGAGCGAGACGTCTCCTCGGCGCGTGAACAACCACCGCGCCACTGAAGGGCACCCGGCTCGCTGAGCAGTGTCGCGAGGACGTCGAGTTCCGCTTATTCGACACAGTTCTCTCAGCCAAGGAACGGCCGCGATAAGTGCAACTTCCGGCATCGGCGGCAGCGCACTGGGCTGCGGTCGCGGTGAACGCGCGGAACTTCAATTCGCCACTCCCCCTTGTCGGATCACTCCGAATCTGGCGGCTGTGAGCGGATCCGGTGGAACAGTCGCGGATCGTGCGTGACGAGGTTGCCGGCAACGAAGAAAGTCATCCCGCGGAAGGACACCAGATCGGACCTGGGGCCGATGTCTACAGCGCCCTAGCTGATAGCTGGGTTCGGCAGCGTTCTCGAGCGCCCGCTCGAGCGCGTCCGCGTGCCCTCATCCCCGTTGGTGCCGTCGGTTCCGCGGCCCCGAGACCGCCCACCACGGTGAGCACCGCAGCAGACGCAGTCCACGCCGCACGCGCCCGGCGGCTGTATCTCCCGCATATACAGGCCCTGCTCGGGACACTGAAGTGAAGAGCCTGCAGATCCCAGCCCACGCATCGCGCGCGTACCTGGACGCCGTACTTCGCGGACAGGGCGATGAGCTCGAGAACACACTCGCCGAGCTGGGAACACTGGAACAGAAATGAGCCCTCAGAGCAGGGTGGCGACCACTCGACTGCCATTGCGAAGTACGACCATCCCACCGGTCGCGCGGCCAACGACCAGCGTCAACACGGTCTCGCACAACCGAGCGCGCCGCTGCGTTGCGAAAAGGTCCACTCGATCGCGGCGAGGAGTGCGCGTCTTGCACCACCTGCAGGGCCGCAAACACCCACCGTCGGCCGCGCCCCGGTCTGCTCGGTGATCTTTCCGGAGGAGGCTAACCGATCAACATGTCGGAAAGACGGAAAATATCGCTAGTCAGCCTCAGGTGGCGTCGAGACCTGTCTTGCGCTGCGCCCGTTGGATTTCCGGCACGTGGGTCTCGGCCCACTCGCGGACAGTCTGCAGAGGCCCCCACAGCGAACGGCCGAGGGGGGTAAGTCGGTACTCGACCCGCGGCGGGTTCTCGTTGTACTCCGTGCGGGCGACGAGCCCGTCTGTCTCCAGTGCCCGCAAGGTCTCGGTGAGCACCTTAGGGGTGATGCCCTGGATGTACGCCTTGAGCTCGGTGAAGCGCATGGAACGGTCAGCCAGGGCGGTGATGACGAAGATCGTCCAGCGCGCCCCGATGCGGTTCAACACCGTGCGACTCGGGCAGCTCGCAGCCATCACGTCGTACGCCTTCCCCATGCTCGTCCCTTCAGTTTCGTTGAAGTAACCGGTATCAAAACCATACCTTTGATGTGGGCGACGGCGTGTGGCCGGATGCCCACGAATTGAGTACCCCACGAGAGGAGCGCCAGAGCATGAGCACAGAGCTGACAGGACACAGGGTCCTGGTCGTCGGCGGATCGAAGTATCTCGGGGAGGCGGTGGCGCGGAAGGCTGCGGCATTAGGCGCCGTGCCGGTGATCGGTGCGCGCGACGTTGAACGCGCCGCCGCTCTGGCGAGTGAATTGCCGGGCGCAACCGCGATCCATATCGACCTGACGGACGAGGTCACGATCGCCGCCGCAGCGGACCAGCTCGGCCCGATCGATCACATCGTCATCACCGCCTCGGCCCACCACAACGTCCCGGTGACCGAACTCGAGCACGACAAGATCGTCACCGCCTTCGAGGCGAAGGTGTTCGGTCCACTACTAGTGGCCAAGCACTTCGCGAAGACCCTGTCGCCTCACGGCTCCATCGTGCTGTTCTCCGGTGTCGCCGCATGGAATCCAAACGCGCCGTACACGATCATGGGCGTATCCAACGGCGCCGTCGCATTCCTGGTCACCCACCTGGCCAAGGAACTCGCTCCGATCCGAGTCAACGCGATCTCGCCCGGAATCATCGACTCCGGCACCTGGGACGAACTCGGCGCGCACGCCAAGCAGGGCCTACTCGCGGGCGCTGCCGCCGCGAACCTCGCCAGCCGCGCAGGGTCCAGCGACGACATCGCCGACGCCGTGGCCTGGCTCCTGGGCGCCGGGTTCGTCTCCGGTGAAACCATCCACGTCGAGGGCGGGGCACGGCATGCATGACCGCAAACAAGTAGCTCTTGACCGGCAAGGCCGTCCTCGTCGCCAGCAGTGGGACTGAACCGGACGGGCCCCAATGGTCGTCGTTGTGGTGAGGGACGGCACCGGATGGGTGTTCCCCTCACCCGCGGCCAGTGCCGCCCGGATCGCTCACGACCTCACCGCGCCGGTGCGTGTGGCGTTGCCCCGAACGTGCACTACCACGATGACGATTCACAGCCGCCGCTGTGAATCGCCAGGCTGGTTGGCACATGGACAACGTAGTTCGCAGAGCGGTCACTGTAGTTGGCAAATTGACAGACTAGTTGTATGAAGTCATGACGTTGGTGACGCCGGTGTGGAGTCGGGTCGCTGGCGGCCGGTTCCCGGCGGCAGTGTGGGGTCGATGGTCCCTCTGTATTGTCAAGCCGCGCTCGAACACTGTGTGGTGGGCGTGAAGTCGCGTGACCGGGCATCGTTGATCATCCTCTTCCAGAGGACGGTAGACAGGTGACGTTTGAGGCAACGGATGGCTTCCCGTGAGGTCTTTCCCTCGGCAATCTTGCGGTCGTAGTAGCGTCGGCCAGAACTTGTGCGGGTCCGGATCTGGACGACGGCGATGGAGTGGAGCGCCGAGTTGAGATCTCGATTTCCATAGCGAGAGAGCCGATGTCGGTTGTAGTCGCCGCTCGCGACCTGGACCGGTGCGGTCCCGGTGTAGTTCGCGTAGGCCGCGGCGGTGGGAAACCGCCGCGGATCACGCGTGCCGGCAAGGACACGGGCGGCGAGGACGGGGCCGATCCCGACGACGTCGGTCAGTGACGTGGCGTGCTCGTCGAGTACCTGCTTCATCCTGGCGGTGTTGTCGGCGAGCTGGCAGTCGTGTCGGCGGATGTCGGCGATGAGGTCTTCGGCGAGCTGGGCGCGGACCTGGTCGACTGAGGTGGCGGGTGTGACGGTGTGCAGGGCTCTTTCGGCAGCGGTGGCAGTCAGCGAGCGTTTCACGCCGCCCGGGATCAGTTCCCGCAAAAGAGCATGCAGCTGGTTGAGGAGTCTGGTGCGGTGCCGGCTGAGGGTGTGTCGCCGCTCGTCCAGGAGCGCGAGGGCATCGGTATGGTCCTCGGCGGCGACCGGTCGGCTCTCCCCGCGGATCGCTGCCGCGCAGGCCGCTGCGGCGGCATCGATCGGATCGTTCTTGCGTCGGCCTCCGCGGGAAAGTGCGCGGATCTTCGCGGTGGCGGTCGGGGGAATGTCGACCACCGTCTCACCACGGCTGATCAGCCACTGCGCCAGGTGATGACCAAGCCCCTCGGCGTTTTCGATGGCCCAGTAGCGCTCCGGCCACCGCCGTGCCCAGTCCAGCAGCCGACGGTATTCGGCCTCGGACGAGGAGATGGTGAGGGTGTCGATCGTCGTGGTTGCCGGAGTGTCGACGGCAGCGGCGGTGTGGGACGCCTTGTGCGGGTCGACGCCGAGGATGATCATGCGAGCAGGGCCTCCATGAAGTCAGAGTCGGTGGATCGGGGCCGCGGCCGACAAGCCGACTTCCAGAACTGCGCATGCTTATGTGCTGGTCATCCCTCTGTCGAGTCAGGCCGCAGACGGAAGTGGACGCGGCGACCGGACCATCGATGAGTCAACCCGACGGACGGGTGACGGTCCCTCTGTATTGTCAAGCCGCGCTCGAACACTGTGTGGTGGGCGTGAAGTCGCGTGACCGGGCATCGTTGATCATCCTCTTCCAGAGGACGGTAGACAGGTGACGTTTGAGGCAACGGATGGCTTCCCGTGAGGTCTTTCCCTCGGCAATCTTGCGGTCGTAGTAGCGTCGGCCAGAACTTGTGCGGGTCCGGATCTGGACGACGGCGATGGAGTGGAGCGCCGAGTTGAGATCTCGATTTCCATAGCGAGAGAGCCGATGTCGGTTGTAGTCGCCGCTCGCGACCTGGACCGGTGCGGTCCCGGTGTAGTTCGCGTAGGCCGCGGCGGTGGGAAACCGCCGCGGATCACGCGTGCCGGCAAGGACACGGGCGGCGAGGACGGGGCCGATCCCGACGACGTCGGTCAGTGACGTGGCGTGCTCGTCGAGTACCTGCTTCATCCTGGCGGTGTTGTCGGCGAGCTGGCAGTCGTGTCGGCGGATGTCGGCGATGAGGTCTTCGGCGAGCTGGGCGCGGACCTGGTCGACTGAGGTGGCGGGTGTGACGGTGTGCAGGGCTCTTTCGGCAGCGGTGGCAGTCAGCGAGCGTTTCACGCCGCCCGGGATCAGTTCCCGCAAAAGAGCATGCAGCTGGTTGAGGAGTCTGGTGCGGTGCCGGCTGAGGGTGTGTCGCCGCTCGTCCAGGAGCGCGAGGGCATCGGTATGGTCCTCGGCGGCGACCGGTCGGCTCTCCCCGCGGATCGCTGCCGCGCAGGCCGCTGCGGCGGCATCGATCGGATCGTTCTTGCGTCGGCCTCCGCGGGAAAGTGCGCGGATCTTCGCGGTGGCGGTCGGGGGAATGTCGACCACCGTCTCACCACGGCTGATCAGCCACTGCGCCAGGTGATGACCAAGCCCCTCGGCGTTTTCGATGGCCCAGTAGCGCTCCGGCCACCGCCGTGCCCAGTCCAGCAGCCGACGGTATTCGGCCTCGGACGAGGAGATGGTGAGGGTGTCGATCGTCGTGGTTGCCGGAGTGTCGACGGCAGCGGCGGTGTGGGACGCCTTGTGCGGGTCGACGCCGAGGATGATCATGCGAGCAGGGCCTCCATGAAGTCAGAGTCGGTGGATCGGGGCCGCGGCCGACAAGCCGACTTCCAGAACTGCGCATGCTTATGTGCTGGTCATCCCTCTGTCGAGTCAGGCCGCAGACGGAAGTGGACGCGGCGACCGGACCATCGATGAGTCAACCCGACGGACGGGTGACAGATAGTTGTCGAGTCAGCCGACGTCCACTTCCTGACACCGTATCGACGGGTAGCTACTCCCGCGACTCAGTGCTGGCTCGACGATAAGTCGATAGTTGTCGAGTCAGCCGACGTCCACTTCCTGACACCGTATCGACGGGTAGCTACTCCCGCGACTCAGTGCTGGCTCGACGATAAGTCGGTAGTTGTAGTGGATGTTCCAGACACTCAGGGCCTGGGACCGCTGCGTCTCGCTGATCCATTCGCGGGCGTAGAGGAACTCCTCGGCCAGGATCCGGTTGTAGCGCTCGACCTTCCCGTTGTGCCGTGGGGTGTAGGGCCGGATGAACTGGTGCCGGACCCCGGCGAGGGTGCGGGCGAATACCGTCGAGCGGTAGCAGGCACCGTTGTCGGTGACCACCCGGGTGAATCGGGCGATGCCGTGGGCGGCGAAGAACGCCTTCGCTCTGTTGATGAAACCGACTGCGGTGACACCCTTCTCGTCGGATAGCGCCTCGGTGTAGGCGAGGCGGGAGAATCCGTCGACGATCGAGTGCAGGTACACGTATCCGGTGCGGGTGCCGCGCTTCTTTGCCCGGTCGACGGTCTTGGCGTGAGTGCTGCCGCGGCCGTGGACCCGCCATCCACCGCCGTCGGGGATACGGCCGACCTTCTTGATGTCGACGTGCACCATGTGACCCGGATACCGGGCGACGATGGTGTTCGCGGGCTTGCGGTTGTCGGCGCCGGTCGGGTCGAGGAAGCGACGCCGGTTGATCCCGAGACGTACCAGCCACCAGCCGACGGTCGACACCGACACGTGGTGGCCGTCGGCGGTGAGTTCGCCGGCGATGCGGCGGGCGGACCACTTCCGCTTCCGCCGCAGCGTCTCGATCTCGGTGACCAGCGCCGGGTCGAGGGTGGCGGGTTGATGGTGCGGGACGCTGGCCCGGTCGAGCAGGCCGGCCTCACCGCTGGTCCGGTACCTGTTCACCCACTTCGACAGGCACTGGCGGGAGATGCCGGCCTCGGCGGCGACGTGGGCGATCGGGCGGTGCTCGCAGCGTCGGACAAGGCGCAGCCTGCCGGCAGGGGTGAGCGGGGCGTTACGGTGGGACACGCGGGTCTCTTTCTGGCCGGGACGAGTTGGTCGCACTTCTCATCCTGCCGATCGAGACCCGCGCCCGTTTCTACCGACGTGCCCCTACCGCGTCACCAACCTCATGAACCGCAGCAACTAGTTGGCGCAGCGCCCGCGCACGCTCGTCTCGCGCTCACGCAATCGGCAGGACTGCAACGAGTCGCCTGCAACCGCGGCAACCAGGTCCAGGTCGAATTCAGTGACGTCGGCGGTTGACGCCGGTTCGGCGGGAGGCTTCTTCTCGCGAATGCTCGACAGAATCTGGTACAGGAAGCCGAGAGCTATTGCGACCAGGATTCCCCCGGCGATCCGGCCGAGCAACGCCTCCTGCGTGACGACCATCGCGCCGCCTCCGATGGCGGTCACCAGCGCCATCGTTCTGGATGCGAGCTGTTGACGTGGCGCGTCCGTCGGCATGGACGACATTCCCCGTCGATCGCGCCACCAGTCGAGTGCCATCATCGCCAGCAGGAATTGCCAGAACAACTGCGTCCAGTTGCTCTCGACGATCCCGTCGACGACCATGAACAGCCACGACACCACCACGATCACGCACGCAGTAGCGACGAGAATCCTTCGTATGGGCACGGATTGGTTCTGACCCTGACCAGGGCGGAAGTCCAAGAGCGAATGACCCCGGCGATGACGGTTCACAGGTTGGCCACTGGTCACGATGATGGGTCGATCAGCGTGAGTGCAGCTGTGTCTCCAGCCGGGTCTGCGTGGGTCACGGTGCCGATTTTCGTGCGACAAAGACAACGTAGAACCAGAGGCGAGGCGCATATGAAATGCACAAAGCCTTTGCGCTCAAGGCGATCTCGCACAACGCCCGGCGGCCTGACTGCGCTGTCGTTGGTGCACGCCACACGGACGACAGGTGAACGTTACGGAGGGTGCGGGTGATCTCTCCGCGGTTCTCAGCCGGCGAGCAGTTCGGAGACGACGAATACGAGCAGCACGGCGCAAATGATCCAGTTGGACGTGGAATGGGCTGCGGCCGCCGTCGATACCGCCGGCACCCGAAGCGCGGCCCGCTGTTCCCGTGCCCGTCGGGACTCCTCGTCTACACCGTCCTCCCAATCCAGGCGACGTTGCCTGTTGCGTGCCCGAATATCGGATCGGAGCAGTTGGATCCGGTCCCATTCGGCTGGGTCGTACGGGGCGCCGACAGGTAGCGTCGGACAAGCCTCCTCGGTGGGAGGCGGCACGTCCTGCAAGGCAATGATCTCCGACCGGTGACGTCGCACCGCACGTAGGTACACCCACTCGAAGTAGAACCCGCTGATCACGAGAGCCAACCCGGCCGCCACCGGTATACCCATTGTCAGATGGATCAGTCCGAACGTGACCTGCGTGCGGATCCGGCGACCAACGGTCCAGCCTTCGGCACCGGACCGGAATATGGACTCCTCATTGTGAGCGAGAGCGGGCACCAGCAGCATCAGGCAGAGTGGGACGGCAACCGCCAGCATCGTCCAGCCGATGCCGTCCTTGCCCGTCTGACCGAGCGAGATGTTGCCGCTTCCGCCGAGGGCGACCCACCAGCCGAACTTTGTGAACGGCGCGAGGGTGGTCAGAGCCCAGAACGTGGTGGCCACGAGAGTGATCTGAGCGATCGCTCCCGGCACCATCCACCAGCGTAGGGCTCGCACTGTCTGCAGGTATTCGGCGCGGCGTTCGGGACCGCGGGCCAAATTCCGGACCGACAACACCATCGATGTGACGACCACCAGCAGAACGATCGCGGAAACGATGTCCCCCACCTGTGTCCCGTGCCTCCCGTCTGTGCGCCGGCCTTGTCGACCCTCGGGCTCGGCCGCATCTCGTTGAGGACGACTGTCGCACGCGGCACCGACAAACCGGACAGGAGCAGCGGGCCGCCCTACCGTCAGGAAACTGCTACAGCCGCGACTGTAGGCACGCGGTGAGGACCGTCCACAGGCACCGGTTCTGCAGCGAGGACACGCTTCTCGTTCCTGGTGCTGTGCACGATGCCGGATACGTTGCGGAGGACTCCCCCGTTCACTACGACGAACTCGGAGAGTCACCAGCGCTGTGAGCACGGTGGCGAGATCTCGTTCCTGCCCCGCCCGAATGCTGTAGGGATTTCCAAGGTCGCTGCGTTGATTCGGTCCGCCCCCACCGGTGGGGATGCGCCCGCCAGTGGCCTTCACCACGGCCCGCGCCGGCAGGGTCGTGGCGCACCTCACAAACCGGCTTGTCCGATTGCATTTCGTTTCGGCGGCGTGATGATGTCGAGGTTCCGCCGCTGATTCGTGGCGGCGGGGGACAGGGAGGATTCCCAGGTGGGGACCATGAAGACGACTTTGAAGATCGCTGTCACGGCAGCGGGCGCGTGTGCGGCGCTAGGCGCTCGGCACCGGAACCGCTTCTGCCGTTGAGCTCTTCTCAGGGGACAGGCATCAGGGGCTCTCGTTTGACCGTAACGAGACTCGTGTTCTGCGGGATGTGGGTGCGGGCAACGCGATCGACGCTGTCGTGCCCGGCGATCAGAGGTTGATCTATCTAGGCGGCGGATCGATCTACGACACGCACCCGACGCTGTTGTCCGCTTCCACGCAGCAGCTGATCGACGAGGCCGTGGCTCGCGGCGGGTCGATGGCGTTCACCTTGAACGATCCCGGGTACTGGGGCAACCTCGTCGACGTGTACCAGGAGTGGTGACTATGAAGACCGCAGTGAAGATCGCGGCCGCGGCCGCTGGGGCGTGCGCGGCGATGGCACTCGGCGCCGGCACGGCGTCGGCGTTCGCAGCGAAGCCGGTCCCGGGTGGCACCTCGTTCGAAGTGAATCACGCGGAAGCGGTGGCGCTGTCGCAGGTCCATGTCGCGGGTCCGCTGCTGAATCCGCTGTACCCGCAGATGACGAAGGTCTACTACGGCACACCCGGAATCCGCGCAGGCGACGCATTCCAGCAATCCATCGATCTGGCGGCTGCGGCGGGGGATCGTAGTGTCGGCATGACCATCTACGGGCCGATCCACAGTCCGGATTACCTGCGGTTCTACCACTTCCGCTAGAACGGTCAGCAAGGCCCGCCCCTACAGCACTTGGGTTCTAGTGGTCGTCACAACACCCCAGCATGGGGAGTGCGATGGAGGCCCAGCGAGGGTTCGGGCGAACACCGCCGAGCGGTGACCGTCGCCGCGGAGACGGTATGGCCCTCGGCGGTGAGTTCGCCGGTGATGCGGCGGTGCCGCTTCCAGATCGTCTGCCGAGGACCGAACTCCGCAGGACCATCCCGCCACGCAACTCCGGCTCGGTAGCGGTAGACGCTGTCCTCGACGACCCGACGATTGTCCCGGAACGGGCGTCCCCGATGTCCGTCGGACGTGGGAAGTAGCGATTCGATCAGCGAACACTGCTCATCGGTCAGGTACTCGGTGAGCGACACACTGAACAGTGTCGCGCGCCGACTGCCCCAGATTGCGGACCTTGCCTAACTGGCCTGCGTACGTTGACACCGTCGCCGTGGCGCACGCGGGACCTCATGCCATCGAGACGGGGTGCGTGGCGGCGTAGTCCGCGAGGACGGCGTAGGGGACACGGGAAGAGCGGGAGATCGGGTAACCGTGAGCGCGCGCCCATTCACGGACGTCGTGCATCCCGTTGCCGGATGCACGGATCATCCCCGCCCACCGCTTGTGCCCACCGACACGGCGGGCATGTCGGATGTAGCTGCCGAACAGACGGCGTAGCTGTGCCGCGTTCTCGTCTCGGAGGTCGATCGAGTACTCGACCCCATTCACAATGAAATCGATCGTTTCGCCGCCGGATTCGATCTTCCCCCCATCGAGATCGTCGAGGATCTCCACCACCACCTGGTACATCACGGCCCTCTCGTTGCAGGAGTGTCCGATGGATCTGGATCGGCGTCGGTGAGCGATGCGTCCCTCGAAGGTGACGGCGAAGGCGTCCAGGGGGCTCTCACCCGGCTGCCCATCGTTTCGGGGAAATCGGGCGGCCATGTCGTGAGACGGAGACATTCGAGGGCGACCGTTCGATCAGGACGTATGCCTGTGGGCCTTGATCTTCTAATCTGGAGAAGGTTCTGCCCCGCCGGTTCGGAGCCGGCGGGACAGAACCTTTTCGTGTCGCCTACTTAGTTGAAGGCGATGTTCAGGTTAGTGGCTGAGTTCGTGCCTGAGACCTGCAGTGCAGCAAACTGTGCCAGCTTGACGGTGCCGCCGTACGGCGCCTTCGAGGTCACCGTGACGTCGGGCGTGCTCGGGTTGCTGTCGTTGTCCCATGCGAAGGAGTTGGGCGTGACAGTCAGCACGACCTTCCCAAAGCCGGTGATGGTGGACACGAGCGACGAGTCACCCGTAAGGCAGTAGGTACCGTTGGCCGCGGTCGTCGTGGTCAACGTCTTGGTCGGAGTTGTGGCCCCGAGCGGGTACAGCTCGCCCTTCACCTGCACTCCTCCGACCGCTCGGGCGCCGGCCGGAAGTGCGTTGTTCGACGTCCCGGTGCCGGCGCCAACGAACGCGGTACCGCACATCTGGTAGTCGGGCGGGACACTGACCGAGGCCGGGACGGCCGATCCCACCCCACCGACGACAGGGGCCGCCGCGGCCGTCCCCATGCCCAGCACGACCGCGGCGGCGGCCGATGCGCCTACCGTTGCTACCTTCGCGAGAGTTCTCATAGGTTTTCTCCGTTCGGTCGAAGGATTATCGAGTGCTTGCAAGCCGTCGTGTTCGTGATCGAATACGACTCCAATGAGCATGACACAGATATTCGCCCCGTTGCACGTAAAGGAGAAACAATCGAGAGGGATTGATTATCCCCAATGAAACGCAAATGGGCACCCTCGAAAGCTACGCCTCGAGGGTGCCCATTCGAAAGCTACTTGAAGTAGCGTGACCGCCGTCAGCTCATCTGCTGGGCGCCCATCATGCTTCCCAGTAGCGGAAGATTTCCTGCCATCGCGAGCGAGCCGAGGAGGGTGAAGAGAAGGTTTTCCAGCATTCGTTTCTCCGTTTCTAGAGAGGCTTGATGAGGGCGCCGAGGAACGTAATCAGCCCTTCCCAAACGGTCATGCCTGAGCCTGTGAACAGTAGGGTGAGGTCCTTGCTCATGTGTACTACCTTTCGGTCAGACGTTGATCCCGAGGGATGCCTTCATGGGAAACGAAATGAGCAGGGTGTAGACCATCTGCGCTGCCATCGGCATCAACTGTGCAAGTGAAGTCATGGGAGTCCTTTCAGTGGGGTGTCCGTCAAGCGGACATGGTCATGAGTTCACCCAACGAACTGAACCCTGTATCGATCAGCACCTTGGCGAACGCGGAGAACGCTGTCGCGAAGTCAATGGACAACTTTCATTCCTTCCCGGGAACGTGCAACAAGAGGTTCCGATTTCGCCTGTAGCGGCATCGGTACTATCTCGTTCAGCAACGGTTAATGCCTGGCGAGGTGAGCGCCTCGCAGAATATCCATGCCGCCCACGTCGACACCGTAGGCGTGCTGGAATGTATCGAATTATCTGCGATCTCTTCCGACTCTAGACGGTATGGAGTGACACACGACTTGTCGTGAGTTCGCCCCGAGTAGGTCGGCGCCCCTCGATCGGTGAGGGTGCGCCCGGCACGGGGCCGACGTCAACGTCGTTCATGCTCGCTGCGCTGCGCGTGCTCCACGTTGACATCGACAGCCTGCGCCGGGCGGGTCGGCAGTGATCGAGAAACGCCCCGGAAGGGCCGGCTGTGGACCGCTCTTGCGGGCCGGGGCCTCACGCACAAGATTCGTGGGTTACCGAGCAGACGAACCTGTCTGTTCGGCCTATCCGACAATTGTGGGAGGCCCCGGTGTTTACCGAGCGTACGAGCGTTGGACTGGACGTGCATGCACGTTCGGTCGCGGCAGCGGCCATCGACGGTGTCACGGGTGAGGTGTTCGCGGCCCGGTTGACCCCGTCCTACGAGCACATCCGGTCCTGGATCGCGGACCTGCCGGGACCGGCAGCGGCGGTCTACGAGGCCGGTCCGACCGGCTTCGGGTTGTATCGGGCGTTGACCGCCGCCGGGGTCCGGTGCGAGGTCGCCGCACCCTCGAAGCTGCAGAAACCGCCCGGGGACCGGGTCAAGACCGACGCCCGGGACGCGGTGCATCTGGCACGGTTGCTGCGCCTCGACGAGATCACCTCGGTGTCGATCCCGACCGCGGATCAGGAAGCGGCCCGCGATCTCGTGCGGGCCCGTGAAGACTGCCGCGGTGATCTCATGCGGGCGCGGCATCGCCTGTCGAAACTGCTGCTGCGGCACGGCATCGTCTACTACGGCGGCGCCGCCTGGACCGGAGCGCACGACCGGTGGCTGCGCACCGAAGCGGCACCGCAGTTGACCTCACCCGCGACGCGGATGGCGTTCGACGCCGATTACGACCACGTCTTGACGATGCAGGCCCGGCGCCGGCGACTCGACACCGCGATCGAGGAGATGGCCACGGCGAGCGAGTTCACCCCGACCGTCCACCGGATGTGCTGTCTGCGTGGGGTGAGCACCTTGACCGGGTTCGGGTTGGCGGTGGAGATCGGGGACTGGAATCGGTTCACCGGCAACACGATCGGATCCTTCGTCGGGTTGGTGCCGTCGGAGTACTCGTCGGGTCCGTCACGTGTGCAGGGCGCCATCACCAAGACCGGGAACACCCACGCCCGCAGGCTGCTGGTCGAGGCGGCCTGGCACCACCGGCCGCGGTATCACGTCGGTGCGGTGATGCGTTCGAGGTGGGATCAGGCGCCGGCAGCCGCCCGGGCCCGTGGGGACGAGGGCAACCGTCGCCTGCACCAGCGTTGGGTGGGTTTCCTCGAACGCCGCAAGCGCTCGACGGTGGCGAACGTGGCGATCGCCCGCGAGCTGGCCGGTTGGTGCTGGTCGTTGGCGGTCATGGACGACTGACCGTCCAACCTGATCGGCTTCCTTCCCGGGCCGGTGGTAGCAGCGCGTGGATCGACCCGCGACACAACTATGAGCAGACCCTGCCGGGTCGACGCTCGACTCTAGACACGCGGATGCGATCCAGCCGAAACACCGTCCTGCGGTAGCCAACCCGCGCATATCAGACTGACCGCGCGTCGCCCACCGACACGCTCACCACACGGCTCGGGCGAGGAAGCAACGAGGCGCCGTCGGGGTCGCTCCCCGGCGGCGCCTCACCATGCCCTCTTGACAAAGCTTCTCTACATATCAGTTGTCGTCTCCCCTCGTTATGACGTAGAGCTCCAGGCCTGACACGGTCGTAACCATTCGCCCCCGCTCGGTTACTCGCCCGTGATCGCCACGATAGAGCACGGAGCCTGTAGTCCGGGGCGGTTTGTAGACCAAAGTTCAGGGCTTTACTTTTGCACTGGAGTACAATTTATTGTTTTCGCTGGTTGGGCCGATCGGCCCACGCTGCTGACGCCGGTTCCACCAGGGTGGTTGGCTCAGTTCTGGTCGTACTTCTCCCAGAGGCGTGCCCGCAACCGGGTACTGGATCCCTTCGTCCAAGTCGTACTTCTCCATCACATCGGAGGCGTCGAGCAGCAGTGCACGGCCGATGTCGCGGCCTTGCGCGCTGGAGTTCCAGTTTGTCGTCAGGGGTAGCTCTCCTGGAACGATACGAAGACCCGCAGGGCGACTTCGTCGATCAGGTGATCCTGCTCGCTGCCTTCGTCGTATCCGGGTAGCACCCGTCCGGGCGAGCCGGTCGGGACGCTGTAGGCAAGCACCTTCGTCGAACGTGGTGCGGCCGGGCTCTGTGGAATGGACGCGAGATCGAGAGGGGTCCGGACGGCTGCGCGTGGCGCCGGGATTGCGGGCTGAGCAGGCTCGGGTGTCGGTTCCGGGGTGATCGGCTCGAGTGGTGGCTGGCGGTCGACCTTCATCACTGCAGCATCGACTGTCTCTCCGTCGAGACTGTGGAGTTCGTCGGCGGCTCGGATCAGGCGCCGGCTCACTCCATGGGAGTTTACTGTCGACGGTCAGCACGGCGCGCACGACGACCTGGACCCCGTGGACCTGAGCCTCGTCGAGGTCGTTGCTGCTCGAGACGAGGAAGAACTCGTAGGCCACAAGGTCGAGGCCGATGCGAAGATCGACCCCCTTCTGCTCGCCATTGACCCCGAACCGGCCGAGCCGAAGCTTGACCTTCGACAGCTCGCCGATGCGCTCCTGTCGTGCGTCGGGGACGCCATTGCGGGCCGAGTCGTACCAGTGCACCCGTAGCACCATCAATCACTCTGTCGGCGAGCTGAACCCGCGTGTGGCAGAAGCGAGCGACGCACCGAGAGCAATCCCGGCTGCAGCGGCACCACACTTGAGCGATATCGCGGGCCGGCCACCCGCACTACACACTCGTCCTCACCTACCACGCGGGTGTTGTCACAACGAGGTCCCTCACCAAATAGGAGACACGCTCTAGTAGGACTTTGTTAGGTCGGAAAGGTGTGGTGACAGATCGGGCAGGTGCCGATCCAACGGGCAAGTACGCGTTGGAGTTCGCGGACGATGCCGTAGAGGGTCAGCCCTGCCCACCGGCTTTTGGGTCGGTTAGTCGCAGGGTGGTCAGGAACAGGTGGGCGGCGGTGACGAGGGTGGCGTGGTGGTGCCAACCGATCCAGGAGCGGCCTTCGAAGTGGTCGAGGCCCAGGGCGACTTTGAGTTCGCGGTAGTCGTGTTCGATGCGCCAGCGGAGTTTCGCGAGGCGGACGAGCTCGTCGATCGGGGTGTCGGCGGGCAGGGTGGAGAGCCAGTAGTCGGTGGGTTCTGTTGCGCTGATGGGCCATTCGGCAAGCAGCCACACCTGCTCGACCGATCCGTCGGTGGCGCGAGGCACTCGGTGGCCGGCTGGTCGGGCCCGTAGTGCGACGAACCGAGAGCGCATGACGGCGTCAGGATTGCCGGGTGTGGTCTTGGTGCCGCGTCGCCACGACACCTCCTGTGCCGCATCCGGTCCGGCGGCGACCACCATGTCCTTGCAGCTGGACTTCGGCACCCGGTAGCGGGCGGTGAAAGGACGGCCGGGGCCGATCCGGGGCGGGGTCTCGGGTTGGGCGTCGGCCGGGTAGACGCCGGTCGCCGCTTTGACTGCCACCATGTAGGGGACACCGCGGTCGGAGAGTGCGGCGCGGAACTGTGCGCCCTCGCCGTAGCCGGCGTCCGCGACCACGACATCGGGCTGGGGACGGCCCCAGGCGATCAGTTCGTCGATCATCTCCACTGCCATCTCCCATTTCGGCCGGTGCCGCTCCTCGTCGGGTATCGCTGACTTCTTCCGGCGAGCCGCGACGACGCCCGCGGCGTCCGGGTCGTCGGCGCAGGTGTCGTCCCAGCTCTGCGGCACGAACAGTCGCCAGTTCAATGGGCACGACGCGTCGTCGGACGCGGCGTGCACGCTGACCGCGATCTGGCAGTTGCCGACCTTGCCCAACGTGCCCGAGTACTGCCGGGCCACACATGGAGAGGAATCGCCGTCCTTACCGAACCCCGTGTCGTCGACCACCCACGCGTCCGGTGTGATGAGCTCGCACGCCTTGCGTGAGAGCACCATCCGTACCGGTTCGACCTGCCACGGGGAGGTGGTTACGAACTGCTGCAACCGCTGATGATCGACACCGAGTCGGGCCGCCATCGGCTGCATCGACTTGCGCTCACCACTGAGCATCAATCCTCGCGTGTACACCCCTGCCGTCGCCAGCCTGTCCTTACGCAACAACGACGAGAACACCTCACCGACAAAGGAATCAAGACGTTCATCGACCTCGGACAGGGCTGCGGCATCCACCCGATCATCGTCTCGAAGATCACGCCGAAACTCGAGACCCCACACCCAACCGTGACAGACCTAACAAAGTCCTACTAGTCCTGCGGTGGCATACCAGCACCCGAAGCAGCGGTGAAAACCCTATCCGCGTCCGGTCGCAGGAAGTCCGCCACCAGCGACAGCCCGATTCGAAGCGCGCTCGTTCACGCACACAAAGTGGCTCGGCCGCAGACTTGACGGCACCGCGCGAACGCCGTCGGTGAAGCGATCCGGATCGATCGCTGGAAGAGTTGGGTTAGTCCAGCCAGCCTGAGACCGTGGTGCGGCTTACCCCTGTCCAAGGTCGTCTTGCGCGCCCTATGCAAAGGGCACACCGGGATCCAGAGCGACGGGAGCTGCACTCGGGCGGCTAGGGGGTCTCCGAGTTCTATCCCACACCTTGCTCGCGTCTATCGAGTGGTCGCGGCCGACGAGGTCGATCTGACGAGCGGACAGGCCGAGATCCGCGGCGCGGGACAGTATTTCGGCGTAGGTGCAGCTGTCGACTGGTAGAGCAGTGCCCTTGTTAGCCAACTGGACTGCGATATCGCGCACCGTTCTTGGCTCGGGGTGTGCGGCGTGAAACAATGCACCCTTGTCAGGGGTGGAGCAGCTCAGCGCCAGCTCCGCGATCAGCGCGCCGAGTTCGTCGACCTCGATCACAGAGAGCAGCGCAGAGCCGTGGTCTATCCATGCCTGTGTCCTGGCGAGGATGCTCTCCAGGCCGGGCCGGAACCACCTGTCGCCATGTCCGTACACGAACCCCGGACGGACGGTGGTTCCCCCGCGGGCGCGGACGAGTTCGTCGGCAGCGGCTCTGGCTGCGCTCAGTGCGGTGACCGGGTGTGGTGCGCGGGTGTCTTCGACGACGTTCCTGAACGGCCCAGGTCCGTAGACCCCGATGGTGCTGACGTTGATGACGTGTTCGATCTTGTGCAGTTCTGCGGCGGTCATCACGTTGTCGGTGCCGGTCAGATTGACCGTCTCGCAGAGTCGTTCATCGGGACCCGTGTAGCTGGCGGCATGGACAACGACGTCCACGCCCTCGAGGGCGTGGACCAGTGATCGCAGTTCGGCGATGTCAGCGGTGACGTAGCGAACGTCGGCATGCTGCACGTGGGGTGGCGTTCGTACTACGGCTGTGACTCGGCAGCCAGACAGGGCCAGTGCCCGTAGAGTGGCAGAGCCAATGAAACCGGATGACCCTATTACTGCGATACTACGTAGCCAGTCTTCTTGTTCCATGCAAGTGTGTTCCATCGAGGCTATTTCGTTGTGCCGCAGATCGGTTTCGCTGCGGCGCGACTCAGCAAGCAGATGGTCGGTCATGAGACAGTCCGATCGGTAGTCGACGAAAGAGAGGATTCAACACGGTGGTCAGGCAGGAGAGAGCGATCGCAACCCGGCAGCAAATCGTCAAGGGCGCGGCCGAGATGTTCGATCGGGAAGGATACGAGCGCGCGACTCTGGCGGATATCGTCGATCACTGCGGTCTGACGAAGGGTGCGTTGTATTTCCACTTCAAGTCCAAGGACGAACTGGCCGCGGTTGTCATCGAGGAGCAGCACGCTGTTGCGATGAACGCGGTCAAGGCGATCAACGCGACCGCCGCACCTGCCCTCGAACAGATCGTGATGCTGTGTTACGAGATGGGCCGCGAGATGGTCGACGACCCCTTCGTCCGTGCCGGTATCCGATTGACTCTCGAGCTGAGCGCGGTGGCCGGGCCGCGGAAGCCATACCTCGACTGGATCACCAGTTGTGAGCAGATGCTCCGCGCCGCAGTCGAGGAGGGCGACGTCCTCGACACCCTCGACACAGCCGACCTCGCCTACTACATCATCTCCGCCTTCACCGGCGTCCAGCTGGTTTCGAACGTGCTCACGGCACGCGCCGACCTCGACGCCCGTATCGACCAGATGCTCACCTTCGTGCTTGCCACGATCGTCCCACCGCGGCGTCGCCGCAAGATCGACACCATCCGTCATGCGCGCTGGGTTCCGGCCAGCGCGTGATCGCGGGTCTTCGCCGGCAACGCCAGCCGCACACTGCCCAACGCGTGGACCTCAGCCCACTGTGAAAACTCGACATCGACCCAGGCATCGTCGTCTTCCCGAACTCGGGCCGTCACCGTGGTGGGCTCGTCGAGCTCGAGGAACCGACGGAAGCTGACGTCGATGACCTCGACGTCCGCGCACGGCTGACCCAACCGTAGCCGGGCGCTCTGACGCACGGCTTCGAGAATCAGAGCACCCGGCACATGGTCGAGGGGATGATCGAACAACACCGGGTGCGTCAGATCGCTACGCAACAACCACTTTCCGCCCCCCGCGCCCGCAGGGTGCGCTCCCAGGACGACCGCTCGCGGATCCGGCACACACACCGCGTCGGGGTGAACGGGCGTAGGCTGCGGCGCGAGCCCGATCACACGGGCCTCGCTCCCCTGCCACCGCGCACGCTCATACGCGGACGGAGACAACACATTCGCCGCGGCCGAACCGCGACCGACCGTCACATCGCCCATACGGAACTCGAACGTCACGGTGAACGCCGAGAGAATTCCGTTGCGCCGAGCCGTTTCCGTGACTCGGGTATCGATGGTGACCTCTGCCGGGCGTGACCCGATCGTGAGCAGGTCCACACTGGACTCGACCCGCATCCTCTGCATCGTGAACTTGTAGGCCAGCGGTACGGCGTATCGGACGTGCGCAAGGTAGATCGCACACTGCCGTATCGTCTCCGCGAGGAGCATCGTGTCATATCGCTCCGAGCAGGTCCGGTAGAAGGCATGCAGCCGTGGCCACTGCGCCCCGACAAGGAACCGGCCGTCACCAACGGGCACACAATCGGTGAGATACACCTCCGCGATCGCCTGCCGGTGCACGAACCGCCTCGGCACCGTTGACTGAAAATTCAGAACCACACCCATCCAACGCCCCCCTGCCAACATGCCAGCCGACCGGCTTTCCGAACGCGGACTATAGGCCAGACGCCCCGGCGAAATACCCTCTTCGTCGGAATCTGTTCCGAATCAACAGAAGAGGACGAACTTCTCGCGCCGGCTTTGCCTCGACGCCCTCTGCCGCTATGCTTAGCTCGTCGCATACCAGCTGGCCGGTTTCTGGGGTGAAAATGTAGACCGGCTTCAATCAGGTGCGATGACGCGGCGCCGCGAAGCGGTGCCGAGGGGAGGGAAGAGGGGGCGGGCGGGGCCGGACTAGTGGTGATCCGGCCCCGCCCCACGCGAGCGCAACCCTGATGCCGGGGAGGCGGCTACACATTGCCACCGAGGCCACGCGCAAGGACGACGGGACGTACGAGCGCGGCCAGGCGACACCCCATCGGCCCTGCCCCGCCCCAGAATCGGACCATAGTTCACAGTCTCACGGGGGTGACATGGCGGAAGGACATCGACGGCAGCGCCGACCACGTAGCGCGAAGACCCTGGTCCTGACGCTCTCATGGCTGACGTGCATCGCAGTCGTAGTGTTCGTTCCCGGCACCTTCGCGCTGATCGCTGGTTTCAACATCGCCGCGGCAGCGGCGATCACCGGTTTCACGCTCGCGTGCGTACTGGTCGCCGCATTGCTGGTCAACCTGCGGTGAACACATAGCTGTCCCTCACACCGGCACCGCAACTCGACAAGAACACCGCATTGTCGCCCCTGCGCCGGGCGCGATGGTGGCCTGACGGCCCGTGCCGGCAACGGCGCAGGTTGTGGGGCCAACAGTGCCGGGATGCCGGGAAAGTGGATCGCCAGTGAGGGCACGCCTTCCACGAGGGGACGACGTCGCCACTGCGCGCCCCGCTCCTCGACGGCGACACGACACCGGTGCGATCCGCGTCGGCGCCACGCCGACCGCCTGGACCCTGGACGCAGCGCGGACGCACTGCCGACTGATCATCCGCAACCGCTCCCCCGGGCTCTCGCTTCGCACGAAAGCCCCGATCCTCTCCGGCGGCAGCAGGATCGGGGTGCGGCGCGCCACCAAGAATCTGCTGCCAAGCAGTCGCCGGCGTCCTTCCGAAGTGGATCGGAGAACACCTCCGCGCGGAGTCGGAAGCTGAGCTCGACACGGAGGTGGCGTCCGCGTTGGAGGCGATCTGGCGGCAGGTCCTTGAGCTCAAGGATGTCAACGGCGCTCAACTCTTGGCCGCGCCAGCGAGAGGTGCCGGTGTGTGCGCCGTATAAGGCGCCGCTCAGGCGACGACCCGCATGGCGGCCCGGGCTGCGGGGAAGGAAGCAGCGGTGCAACCGGCTACGCCGCAGGCACCGATGCCGGGTGGCTCGCCAAGCGGAAGGGTACCCAGAGACGACGGTGTGGGCACCCCGGCGCGTCGGCAGATGCCGGTTTGGGTGATCTCATAGATGCCGTCCGCGACGCCGACAAATCCGAATCCGACACCGCCGACCAGCGCCGCGCTCTCTCGCCGGGGGACCCCGCGGACACCGCTCAACGGCCCTTCGCCACCAACATCGCCAGCAAGGTAGTCAGCCGGTCCTCAGCCCACCACTCACCGACCACCGAACACCGAACACCGAACACCGACGACATCGCACAACACTCCCTGCTCGTCCGTCGCCGGCAACGCGCTTTCTTGGTACGTGCGCCCGGCGGCACGGAGCCGGTTGCGTCGTCGGGCAGTAGCGGTCATGACCCGACGTTAGGCACCTAGCGCGGCGCGTCGGCCGAGGCTCCGGTGTCAGGTCCGAACCCGCGGGGTCGCCGACGTGCTCGGTGAAGCCGTCCGTCCACGCCAGCATCGTCGTCGACCACTCGCTGTCAACGCGAACAAGCTGCCACGCGTCGCGGCAACGGCCTTCTGGAATCATTGATTTCGGATGCGGGCCACTTCACTGTCGGTGTCTGCGCCGCGTCCCGAGCGGGCTCACCAGCCAACGCGGCGGTGTCACTTTCCCCGCTCGCATCGCCTAACTCAAGGAATCCGGCTCGGTCGAGGAAGACGCCGACATCGCGCTCGCATCGCACTGCGCTCACGCGGTCGACGGCAGATCGGGATGGCAACCGCCGGCGAGATCAACGGCAGATCTGAAAGGGCCGGCACGGCGCAGCGCAGGACCAGTTCGAACTGGCCTGGCACGGCATCGTGGATCTACCGATGGACTTGCAAGTGTCGTAATCGGCGGCTGAATTCGATGCGCCGCCGTATGATTCGCTGCTTGTATAGGCGTAACCGATTCGGAGGAGGAGTCGCCGTGACTGTCGACTTGCAAGCTGCGGCTCGCCTCGAATTGAGAACGCCTCAGCTGGTATTGCGATTGCTGTCGCACGCCGATGTTGATGCACTCAGCGAGGTGCTGTTGAGTCCAGGGGTAGGCGCGTACTTGGCGCTGCGGACGGCAACCTCCGAGGATATTCGTGACCAGTTGGCAGCCCGAGTCGGCACGAGGATTGGTCCCGACCAGATGTCATTCACGTTCGCCATCCGGATAACGGACCGTCCCGACCCAGTCGGAATGGTCACTGTCACACGAGAGCCGCTTCCCCACCGCGCCACTATCAGCGATATGGTGATCGATCCGCAGTACACGCGCACCGGGTACGGGCTCGAAGCGAGTCGCGCTGCCATTGCATTTGCATTCGCTCTCCCCGGTGTCCGGCGCGTATGGGCGTTGCGGCATCACGAGAATGTAGCGGGCACAGTGCTATTTCAAGCAGTGGGCATGACGGAAGAGGGGCTGCTACGCGGCTGGCTTGAGCTCGACGGACGACTTGTAGACGTCTTCGCCCACTCCGTTCTGAGGGACGAATGGCGTCCCACAGAGCATGAGCATGCTCTCTACCTACAGTGCCAGTCGGTAATAGGCTCGTCCGGCGCCGAGTGGTGAGTTAAGCCGGGTCTGGAAGGATCGCATGACAGCGGACTGGGGCGGGACGTCGATGCCTGGCGATGCCTTAAGGCGCCAATTGGCGGTGGACAGTTGGCGCCGGCGGAGGGCGACTGTCTCCGCCAACGCCGCCAGCACTTCGGCGCGGTGGGTGCGCTGACATCGCGCTCGCTGATTTTCCCAGTCACCCCACTCTGGAGATACTGATCGCCGAAGTGACCATGAAGTTGCATCGCAACTGAAATCTGCCTTCTCTGTCGAAGGCACGCATATCCTGGATCCAGGCTGACGCGCGGTCGGGATCGATTCGCTCGGACTTGACCGCCGCCTCCGCGGCAGGAGCCAGGAACAAGGTCCGGGCGAGCTCGAAGTCGTCGAAGTCCAGTGATTCTGTTTCGGTGGTGATTTCGCCGAAGCCAGCCGCGGACAGCCATGAACTGTGGAGCGCTCCAGCTCGACCGTTCGGAAGAGCGTCGGCCAAGGCAGCGAACATGGTCTCGTCCAAGGGATTGTTCTGGCTGCCAGCCATGAGTGACCCGAAGTCGGTATCGGCAAGGACGATGGTGCCAGCTGGTTTCAATACCCGGCGCGCCTCTACAAGGGCCTGCGCAGGATCTTCAAGGTGAAGGAACATCCGCTCGGATCGATACCAGTCGAACGAGGAATCTGCGAACGGCAGGAACACAGCATCCGCGGCTTCGAAGCGCCGCAGTGGGTACCGGCCGCGGGCCACCACGATCAGCTCGGTGCTCTTGTCCACTCCGAGGACGTCGAATCCCTCGCGAGCGAGCTGATCGACAACGAATCCGGAACCACACCCCACATCGAGTCCGCGCGTGCCGACCACACCTAGTTTGGACCGGACCCGGCCGCGAACATGCAGTGCCTGCGCTGACCCGTCGGCCGCGTCGAGATAGTGGCGGGCGAAACCCGCTCCTTGTTCGTCACGGTCGACGTCAGCGAAAGCACGGGCGGCGGTGTCTGTCATTCTCGGATGCTACGTCGCCGCTTCCAGACATCCATGCTAATCAGAGTCGAACGTGGTTTGCTTGGTAGCTGAGAATGCAGAATGCAGTGATGTCGTCGACGCCGTAGGTTTGAGTCAGCAAGCCAACTAGCTTTGCCATCGGCTGCATGGCGTTGCTTCCCTTCATCGTTGAGACGTAGTCACCGATCTCCGGGTGGCGGTCCCGGTCACCGGCGTAGTCGACAACGAACCCCTCGACGTTCGACGTATTCAGACGCGACGGAGCTACGACCAACGTGACCGTCTTTGGTTGACCGTTGTCCGTGACTCGAGTCGCTGCGAAGGTCGTTGGTTTTGTGACTGAGTGAAGACCGTCGAGCAGTGTTCCGACGCCATCCACGAGTAGACACTCGACCTCGGCGACGGTGTAGTCAGGTCGCAGGCCGAGAATCTCAGCAAATGATCGGGGACCAGTCAGCGCTGGCTCGGCGGCGAAGAAGGTGAACTCGCTAACTGCTAGCGGCTCTGGAGGGGCTTGCGTGCCACTGTCCAAGTCGCCGCTGTCGATCGCCATCGTTCTCCCATTCCGGTCACGTCGTTCCATGTCGACAATAGGCGGCGCGGCCCCTGTTGGCTGGTTCTTCATGTCTGGCGCCGAACACTGTCACCACGGCACGTCGTCACCGGTCGACGACGATGGCCGCCGCTCGCCTCAGAGCGATGTCGGTCGATCACATCCTTCAGCGCCTCGATACGCGATTTCGGCTGGTGACGCACGGCAACCGAAACGCGCCCGACCGGCAGCAGGCCCTCATATGGAGCGTCGACTGGAGCTACAACTCGTGCACCCACAGGAACAGCGGTTGTGGACGCACGTGACAGTATTCGCGCGCAGCTTCGAGCTCGAGGCGGTCAGGCATCCTCTCCGAAGATGCGGTGTACGACGACATCGTTGACCTCATGACGTCGTTAGTCGACAGTCGATCCTGCTCCGTGACGACAGCGACTCGACCGTCTGGTACCGCATGATCTACACCGCCGCGAGTACGGCCACGGCGTGCTGCTGCCGAACGCGGAGTGAGCCTCGCTGCAGCGCCGTCACCGCGATTGGTACCTGCAGCTCGTGCTCGGGGCGCCGGCGGACTGGATCGGACCCAGGCAGGTTACGTGGACGAGCAGGCTCGACCACGGGTTTGCCCTGACGGTTACCCCACAGTCGGCTGCGAGTCCAGTGGTCTACCCTGCAGCTCTCGCGGGCGGCTTTTACAGCAGCCCGGGCGAACTGGCGTCCCGCAAGCCGGGTGACGTGCTCTACTCCCGGGCGATGCCTGCACCGTCCGGCTTCATCAACACCACCGCACTGCAGATCAAGTTCCGGTCGACGAACTGGTAGGGCGACCCGATCGTCGCGGTGACCACCGTGCTGTCGCCGCGCGCCGCCGCCCCGAGGTGCCCGCTGTTGACGAATTCGTCAGAACTCGAACGACTCCAGGTCCCCGACCGCGGTCCCGAGGACCTCGCACTGCGTTCCTTGCACTTCTGTGCGTCGAACCGGCCACCTTCTTCGCAGCTGATCTCGCCAAGCTAGCGAACAAGATCTGACGGCAGGCTCGGAACCTGACTCATCCGAAGTACCAGTGGCGTCCAGCAGCCCATCCAAGGAATCGGCGGCCGCCACCGTCGGAGACGGAGCCGGCCGGGGTGAAACGGCCGCCGTCGAGGATGTGGGCGAGCCCGGCGACGGCGGACGCGATCTGGGGCGTGGTGGCCTGCTCGGACAACCGACGCAGTTGGGCGCGCTGGGTAGCCATATCGCAGTAGCTCAGCAGGAAGATGGCCTGTCGCCAGGCGTAGGCGGCGTTCTTCACCTGGATGAGGGCGGCGTGGCCGTGGGCCGGGCGGCTCAGTCTCTGCAGCGTCCAGTCGAAGGCCCGCTGCGCCGCTTCCGGCGCGATGTCGCGCAGTCGGCGGTCGAGATCGAGCGCGTCGACCAGCGCAGCCAGATTGTGCGTGGTGAGAATCTGGCTCTGCTCGAGCACCGCCCCGTTGCGGGCGACGTAGCTGCCGTTCGTCCCGGCCTCGGTGGCGCGCTGCTTGCACAGCTCGGTGAAATCGAGCGCGGTGGCCTTGTTCCATCGAGTGATGCTGCGTCTGTGCACATCCCATGCCGACATTGCGGGCAGGTCGTAGTACGCCTGATACAACGTGCCATCCAAGGTTCGGCTCGCGGTGATGGCGGCGGCTCGCCACTTCTCGGTGAAGGTGCCCATGAAGATGTCAGCGGCGACTTCCTCGACCAGGGGCAGATCCAGTCCCGCCCGCTGTGCGAGTGCGTGGAACTCACGCACGAGTGGATTCGGAAGCACAGCATGCGGGAAGGACTCGATCGCCAACATGGTTACCTGCCGCAGGAGGGCGCGGGCAGCGCTGGCCTGTGCCGTGGCGTTGCGGCGGTCGCGCAGAGGATTCAGCGCTGCGACCCACGGCAATTCCTCGAACCGGACCTGGTGCTGCAGATCGACCAGCAGCAGGCTGCGCCGCCTTCGGAACGCGGTGTAGAGCTGTTCGAAGAGTTCCGCGACATCCGGTTCGGTGATGTCGGCGGACAGTACCCGCGAGGTGAGCTGGGGAAGGACAGCTGCCAGCATCTCACCCGAGCCGATGATTCCGCGCCGGATCAGCTCGTCAGCGGGTGCCTCCAGAGCACGCATCGCCTTGTCCTGCAGGTGCTGCGGCATCGTCGAACCCACGGGAACAGTGGGGCGGTCGGTTGCTGGTCGGACGATCGCTTCCTCGGCAGCCGTGATCGGCGCAGTGACCGTGTCGAGGGATGGCAGTCCGCCGTCGGCGGGATAGCGGTCCAACCGGGTCGCCAACACTGTTGCGAGATCTGCGAACAACGGTGCGGACAGGCACTCGGCCTGTGCAATGCGTACGGCTTCGCGTCCGGAGCCGCCGGGCTCACCGCGGCGGGTGATCGTGTTGGCGAGTGCACGGCGGACCCATCCGACCTGTCGGGCAGTCAGGCCGGCACCGGCGGCACCGCACCCGAGCAGGGCTTCATACAGCCGCACGAAGTTGCTCTTGCGGTGCGCGTGCCGTCCGCGAAACTCGTGGTCACGACGGGCGCGGGTGAAATCGTTGAGCCAGCACGCGCGTTCGTAATCCCACCGCGCGGGCCAGATACGGCAGGGCCAGCCGCCCCGGACCGTGCCCGAGTCGTCCAGCCGCGGCAGGTCGCCGCCGACGGTCGCGCACCACAGCTCCACCAAGCGGTCGTACAACGGCGTCCACACATCGACGGTGGTGCGCATGAGTGTCAGTTGTTCCGGTGTGGAGACCGCTCGCAGTGCTGCCGCGACCTCACCCACCGACGTCACCCGCACCAGCACGCCTGTCGGGCGGGCTGCGGCGTCGGCGGCGGGGGTGAAGCGCAACCGCGCCATGAACGGCCGCAGGTCGGCGATCAAGTCGAGGGCCTGCTCCATGAGACCTCGGCGCAACAGAAGAGCGACGATGGCCAGCGCCGCGTCCTCTGGTACCTCGATCCGGTAGCGACCGCCGGTGATCAACTTCAGCAGTTCGGCCTGACCGGTATCACCGAGGTACCACAGATTCAGCCGTTCCCGGTCCGTGTCGCCCGGCAACTCCCGCGGCAACCGGGTAAGCAACTCGGCTTCGGCTGCACTCAGCGGCGCTTCGGACAACGCGCGGCCGGTAGCGAAACCGCCGTGCGCCACTTCGAGAGTCACCCAGGCGGGCAGATCTGCGACAGGTGTGCGGCTGCCGACTCTGATGTGCCCAGTCGCCATGCCGTCCAGGACACCCTGCCACCGCTGTGCCTTCTGCTGTGCTCGGGCACGCGCAGTACTGTCGCCCGCACGTACCGCGATCTCGAGCGCACGCGTCAGCTGCCCTGTCGCGTACTGCGACGGGCCGTCCCGAAACGCCTGATCAGACAACGACCCTCCCGAGAGATACGAATGTGGACCTGGCGGCGAGGGTCGAACTCGCGCCCTCCCGGTCTGGAGCCGGGTGCTCTGCCACTGAGCTACACCAGGATTGGACATGGAGGCAGGATTCGAACCCGCGCCCTCCCGGTTAGGAGCCGGGTGATCTACCGCTGATCTACTCCATGAGGCACCGAGATAGTAGCCGACACCGAGATCGGCCTGCACGCAGATTTCGGCGTCCAGGATGAGCAGCGCCTGCGCCGGGCCCCGCGAACGGCAGTCCGCCCCGGTCATCCGCGGATGACCGGGGCTGAGCGCGGTTGGCAAGAAGTTGCTCAGGGCCACGCGGTACACGCCGCCGTCCCGCGTCGATCTCCTCGATCGATCGTTCATCTCGCCTCGAAGGTTCGTTGCGAGGATGCTCACGTACGGGGCTGGCGAGTCGACGGCCTCGAGGAGTCTGTTCCAATCGGCGTTCGTGATATCGGCAGGTCCTCGACGTGCGCGGCGGATCGCACGTCCAGAGCGCAGAGCCCGGGAAGTTCGCGAGGCAACTCGCCACGACTTTGCAGGTAGAGGGCCCGCAAGGCGCGTTGTCACCGGCGATTCTCTGGTCACCGCCCATCCACTGTCGAAAACCTACGGCCCGCACCTGATCCCACCAGATTCACACCGCCCACAGTGCGAGGCTGCGCTGGCAGCCGCGGGCGGCGCAGCGTCGATCGGCGCGGTGGATCGGGCGAGGCTTTCGGTGCCACGGCCAAGCCGAGTGAGCGGGGGCGAAGCCCAGGGTGAATTCCTCGTTCTAAGTGGCGTGGCTACCGCCCCTGCCGTGCGCCGGGCTTAGCTTCGGACAAATGGACCTAACGGACACAAAGCGAGCGATCGCGGCGGGCGCAGGCAGGCCCGAGCACGGAGCGGACGACGCTGAACCACTCGGTAGTCTCCTGGATTTCCCCTCACAACGGGTGTCGGATCACTGTGCCGCGATGAGGGCGGCGCAGGCCCGCCACCCGAGCTCGAGGCCTGCGCGACGACGACCGCGATTGCGCGTGGTCGACTGACCGCGGCTCCAGGCACGCCTGTTGGGGAGCAAAGTTGCGGGTCTCAATGAATGATGGAAGGCCTATGAGCACACATGTCGAGTTCGGGGCCGAGTTGTTCGAAGACCCGTGGAGTGCCTACGCAAATCTGCGGGTAGACGGCGCCGTTCACCGTTTCAGCAGTGGCAACGGCCTCACCGGGTGGCTCGTGACCGACTACGCCCTCGCCCGGGACGCACTGATCCTCGGCGTCCCGAACGCCGGCCATGGCCTCCTCGATGGCCCGGCTTCTACTGCCACTCGTCCGTGAACGCACACGCCGGCCGCAGGACGACCTACTGAGCGACCTCGCGATCGCGCGAGCCGAAGGACGGATGACCCTCCAGGAGATCGTCGCCACGGTCGCGCTGCTCCTGGTCGCCGGGCACGAGACCACAACCAACCTGATCGGCAACACGATTCATACGTTCCTCACACAGCCGGCGGTTGCTGCAGCCTGGCAGCCCGCAGCGAACCCACGATCGAACCGTTCATCGAGGAATCGCTCCGCTACGAGCCGCCGCTGCAATCCACCACACTGCGTGTCGCCGCAGAGAACATGACCCTTGCCGGTCAGCACATCACGGAAGGTGACCTCGTGCTCGTCTCCCTGGCCAGCGCCAACCGAGATCCGAACCGGTTCCCGCACCCCGACGAATTCAATCCGGAACGGGGCGCCCGCGGCCACATCGCCTTCGGCCACGGGCTGCACCATTGCATCGGAGCACCCCTCGCACGGTTGGAAGGCCGCATCGCGGTCACCTGGCTCTTCCAGCAGTTCCCGCACATGCAGATCGACCCGGACGCCCACATTCATTGGCGCCCAAGCGTGAACTTCCGCGGCCTGCAGGCACTGCCTGTGCAATCTGGGGAATCGCGCTAGCTGCCGCGGTCGCGACTGCCAGGCCCGTGTCGACTGCCGAGACCATCAGCATCACCGAGCCGAGGAACGCGCTCGTCAAGTAATACGCCCGCCTCTTCGACATCGACGGCGTCACACTCACCTTAACCACCGCCGCACTCGACACGATTGCATCCCAAGCGATCGCCCGAGGAACCGGCGCACGGGAACTACACGCCATCATGGAAGAAGTGCTCCAACACTTCACCACCTGTAGGTCGATACTGAGTAGTGGCTTCAGGGCGGCAAGATCTATGCCGGTCAAGCGGTATTCGCGTACTAGGAAGCCGGATTCCCTGTCATAGGCCTCTAAATAGTCATCCTCATCTCCATCGTTCCGGCCTAGGTATTCCTCACGGGACACGCGTTCCGGAATCCTGGCAGGTTCGTCGGTGGCGTGGGCGCTAAATACCGGCGGGAGAACCGCGGCTATACCGTGTCGCTGCACTTAGCCGGACCGCGTCCGGCATTCCTATCGGCCCGTCAGAAGCGGTTCGGAAAGGTTGATAGCCTCGGTCGGAGGTTTATACAGACCACATGGTCTGTCTCGGTCCCCGCGCTGCGCGTGCAGGTGGCCCCTCCCAGCCATCGGTGACGCACCCGTGTCGGGGCGCGGTGCAGCGCGTGCTGGGCCAACGATGAAAGACGAGGAATGCTCCCCACATCCACGCCCTCCCGCGTCCAGCGAATCTGCGTTGCAGCGGGCGCTGCGGCTGCGGTCGCCGTGACGGTTGCCCCTCAGGCGACCGCGAGCCCGGTCGTCTACCCGGCAGCTCTCGCGGACAGCTTCTACAGCAGCCCGGGTGACCTGGCATCCCGCGCACCGGGTGACGTGATCGAATCTCGCCTCGTGCCGGCCCCGGCCGGCTTCATCGACACCACCGCGGTGCAGCTGAAGTTCCGGTCGACGAACTCGCAGGGCGCCCCGATCGTCGCGGTGACGACTGTGCTGTCGCCGCGTGACGCTGTCCCGGGTCGGCCGCTGTTGTCGTTCCAGCACATCGTGAATGCGCTCGGCCTCAAGTGCGCGCCGTCGCAGGCGCTGTACACGTCGGATCCGAACCTGATGATCCGTGAGGCACCGGGCCTGAACGTCGCGCTGCAGAAGGGCCGGTCGGTGGCGATCCCGGACCATCTGGGCCCGACGAGCGCGTACGGCGCCGCCCGGCTCGGCGGTCAGATCACCCTCGACGGGATCCGCGCCGCACAGAACCACACCGCGCTCGAGCTGAAGGGCAGCCCAGTCGGCATGGCCGGGCTACTCCGGCGGCGGAATGGCCACAGCGATGGCAGCGGCGATCGCCCCGACCTACGCCCCCGAACTCCGGTTGGTCGGCAGCGCGTACGGGGGTGCACCGTTGAACATCGGGAAGATGGCCACCACGCTCGGCGAGAACCCGCACCCGGTGTTCGGGCTGCGGGACCGGATCGCGAACGCCTGCACGAACGACATCATCGCTTCCGCGCCTGCAAGAGCGTGCGCGAGGGGCCCACCAGCTCAGACCTGCTCGGCTCGGCGCCCGTGCAGGCGGTCCTCGACCACAACAGCGTCGAGCACACCGCGTCGGTGCCGAACGCCCCGGTGTTCGAGTGGCACGCTGGCCAGGACGCGCTGATCCCGGTCGATTCGATCACCAGCACGATGCGCCGCTACTGCGACGCCGGCGTCCCGGTCCAGTCGAAGGTCGTGTGGAGCCCGGACCACCTGTCCGCGGCCATCCTCGGGCTGCCTGATGCGCTGCGGTTCCTCGAGGACCGGATCGCGGGCGCACCGGCATCGACGACCTGTGACCACGGCACCACGGCGTGAAGACGAGGTTCGATTCGATGGGTGAGACATGGATCAGGTAGTCGAGGCGCAGAAGAACGTCGCGAAGACGCTCTATGACAACGTCGTCCGCGAGTACGGGAAGGACTGCATCGTCGAGTTCTTCTCTGCAGGGTCTGTCGCGGAATCGGCAGCGAGGCTTGTCGAGGTCGACGGCAGCGTTTCGGCGAAGGTAGGCGGAGCGGAGCGGGCGGGTGTGGCGTGGCACCGGCTGCGGAACGTCATGGCCGAGTGTGGTGGCCGCGGCGCGTGGTTCTCGGCGACTCTGCGTGTGACCGTCGACGGCAGATACTCGTTTCATTTCGACTACGACAACGAGCCGAGCTGGCGCCTCCGTCCTCTCGAGGAGACCTATCTCGCCGACCTCGAGAACTTCCCCCGGCCGCTCGACCAGATCCCAACCTGGCACCCAGGCCACCCGTCCCGACGCCCGGTGTGATCACCGATAGAGGAGAAACCATGAGCATGAAGAACATTCGAACCAGGTGGCGACGCGTAGCGCTGGCCGCCGGGGCTGCTGTCGTGTCGACTGCCACCCTGCTGGGCGTCGCGGCGCCCACCGCCGCGGCAGCTCCCGTTGCGTACCGGGCACCCGCCGGTGGCTACGAGGAAGTGTTCGTCAACTCGTCGATGGGTCCGATCAAGGTCCAGATCCAGTGGGCGGCGCGCGGCGGCAACGCCGCGCTGTACCTGCTCGACGGCCTCCGCGCACGGGACGACCGCAACGCGTGGTCGTTCGAGACGAATGCGCTCGACCAGTTCCGCGACGACAACATCACCCTGGTGATGCCGGTCGGCGGCCAGTCCAGCTTCTACTCGGACTGGTACGCACCCAGCAACTTCAACGGGCAGAAGGTCACCTACAAGTGGGAGACGTTCCTGACGCAGGACCTGCCCGCCTACCTGGCGACCCGCGGCGTCTCGCGGTCCAACAACGCGATCACCGGTCTGTCGATGGGCGGATCGGCCGCACTGACTCTCGCCGCGTACCACCGGGACCAGTTCAAGTACGCCGGTTCGTTCTCCGGCTACCTGAACATCTCCGCACCCGGCATGCGTGAAGGCATCCGGATCGCGATGCTCGACGCGGGCGGCTACAACGTCGACTCGATGTGGGGTCCGCCCTGGAGTCCGGCGTGGCTGCGCAACGACCCGTTCGTGTTCGCCCCGCAGCTTCGCGGACTGTCGATGTACATCTCGTCGGGCAACGGTCTGATCGGCGAGTTCGACCGGCCTGTCGGCTCGGTCGGCTCGTTCAACACCTCCAACGCCATGGGCCTCGAGGCGCTGGCGCTGGCGAACACGCGGGCGTTCCAGCTGCGGCTGAACTCCCTCGGGATCCCGGCGACGTTCGACTTCACCAGCGCCGGAACCCACTCGTGGGCGTACTGGTCCGAGGAGCTGTGGAAGTCACGCCCGCAGATCCTCGACACCATGAACGCCTGGTGACGACACTCGTACCTGTCGGAGGCGCGTACTACGGGCGCACGCGACGCTGACCAGGCGCGACATTCCGGCCACTGCGAACGAAGGACGTATACATGGCACTGCCCACCCTGACCCCCGAACAGCGCGCCCAGGCGCTCGAGAAGGCCGCCGCCTCCCGCCGGGCGCGAGCCGCGCTGCGCGAGGAACTCAAGACCGGCAAGGCGACCTTCGCTGAGGTCCTCGGCCGCGCCGGCACCGATGAGACTGTTGGCCGCGCCAAGGTCCTCTACATCCTCGAGTCGGTGCCGAAGATCGGGAAGGTCACCGCCGTCGAGATCATGACCGACCTCGGGATCTCCGAGACCCGACGCATGGGCGGGCTCGGTTCGAACCAGCGCGCCGGACTCCTCGAACGACTCGGCTGATCCGACAGCCTGACGGGCGCCTGCGAGTTACTCGCAGGCCCCCTTCGCGTTTCGGTCATGTCGGCCCCTCCGCTCAACACCCACGAACTCAACATCCGACAACACCGCCAGCGCATCCCCGAACCCGTTCTCTCCGGGTGGTGATATCAGTGCAGGCCACAGCGCCTGACAGATTCGACCCATGCGACCCCGGCTCTGCCTCGCCGCGCTATTGCTGGCCCTCGCCCTCACCGCACGCGGCGATACAGAGCCCGACCAACCCCGTTACCGGATCGACGTCTCCGTTGACGGCCCACCGGCACCCACACCGCCACCTACCGTCCAACTCCGCCCCGACCCTGACACAGGGGCACTCGCCGCCCACGACATCGAGAACGCCGTCCGCACCCTAGCCACCGCAGACATCGCAACAGACGGCGTCAAAGGCACTATCGAGAACGTCCGATGCCTCACCGGAGGACTACCACTCGTCTTCCCCACAACGGCGCTCTGCGACGCCACCATCGACTCTCAAGGCGTCACACTCACCTACACCTACGGGATCCGCATCACCGACACCCAGGGCCACATCGCCATCACACGCCCATAACCCCAGCCCAAACACGAAAGGTGGAGGGCCGAGCCGCACCCCGAACGATGGTTGAATGAGCGGATGCAAAACGGCGATGCGCTAGAAGTCCATCGAAAGGGACTGCTGCACGATCGGGTGACAGATTCGGTCACGCAGCCTGAGTGGCTGGTGTGGTCATGATGGTCTCGTATTCGACGGGGGTCAACTTGCCGAGCCTGGCCTGACGTCGGCGGCGGTGGTAGGTCCGTTCGATCCACGTGACGATCGCGATCCGGAGCTCGTCGCGGGTCGCCCACGGACGGCGGTCGAGGACGTTCTTCTGCAGCAGGGCGAAGAACGATTCCATCGCCGCGTTGTCGCCGCAGGCGCCGACCCTGCCCATCGATCCGGCCATCGCGTGCCGGCCCAGCGTGCGGACGAATTTCCTTGAGCGGAACTGTGATCCGCGATCGCTGTGCACAACACAGCCGGCCACCAGATCACCCGCCGCAGCCCGACGGGCGGCGGCCGAGTCCAGGGCGTCGACAGCAAGACGGGCCTTCATCCTCGAGTCGATCGAGTAGCCCACGATGCGGTTCGAGTACATGTCCTTGATCGCACACAGGTAGAGCTTCCCCTCGCCGGTGTGATGCTCGGTAATATCGGTGAGCCACAACATATTCGGTGAATCAGCCGTGAAGTTCCGCTTGACGAGGTCGTCGTGGACCGGCGGCCCCGAGCGGACGTTCTTGGTGCCTCGCTTCTTGCCGAACGAGCTCCACCACTTGTTCTCCGAGCAGATCCGCCACCCAGTGCGCGGCGCCATCTTCTGGCCGGCGTCGGCGGCCTCGTCAACGAGGAACCGATACCCGAACTCCGGGTCGTCGTGGTGAGCGTCGAACAAGGCATTCGCCCGATACGCCTCGTCGCGCTCGGCAGCAGTCACCGGCGCGGCCAGCCACCGGTAGTACGGTTGGCGCGCGATATTCAGCACCCGGCACGTCACCGCGACAGGGATTCCGTCGGCGGCCAACTCGCGGACGAGCGGGTAGATCATTTTCCCGGCAGGTTCGCCTGCGACAGGTAGGCCGCAGCCCGGCGCAGGACCTCGTTCTCCTGCTCGAGCAGCCGGATCCGCTTCTTCAGCTCGCGGTTCTCCCTGGACTCCTCATTAGTCGTCCCCGGCTTGATGCCGTCTTCGACATCGGCCTGCTTGAGCCAGTTGGCCAGGCAGGATTCGCTGATGCCGAAGTCGGCCGCGATCTGCCTCAGGTGCTGGCCTGGTTCACGGCCTCGGGCCACACGGACGACGTCGTCGCGGAACTCCTTGGGGAATGGCTTCGGCACGGTGCACATCCTTCCAGTGGCACCTCTCGGCACCACAGATCAGATGTCACCTATCCGTGCAGCAGTCCCAAAGCTAGTCCGAGACAACATTCCTGACGTGATAATCGCCAACGGCGACCGTCCCCACTGGCGGCACATGGTTGATGACTCGGACTACCTGGCGGCACTCCACACCAAGGTCGTGGAGGAAGCCCAGGAACTGCAAGACGCGTCGCCAGAGAACCGGATCCATGAGTTGGCCGACCTGTTCGAAGTCGCCATCGCCTTGATGGCCGAACTCGGGATAACGGAAGCCGAGCTGAAGGACGTGGCCGATCGGAAGCGCGCAGCCAGGGGTGGTTTCACGCAGCGAATCTGGCTCGAGCACGTCGAGTTGGGCAACGCGACTGAGTCGTAAGCCGACAAAATAGAGGCCCGGCCGGCCCAGGGGGAAAGCCTCCACCTGCATCAGATCGGGTCGACATGCTCAATCCGTGCACGCGATCCTGCGCCGATTTACCTGGCCCGGACGACTTCTCGGCCACCGTGCCCGCCGCACGGAGTAGCCAAGGGAGGTCCCGAATTCGAGAACGGACCGGGGGCATCCCGTGCACACGATCGGCCTGTCAGGAGTTCTAGCGCGTAGGTCGTGCCATCGGAGATGTCGATTCCGCGTTCAGCGAGCCGACCTCCCAGTGCGTACTCAAACGGCGGCGCTTCAGCCAGCAGCGCGAGCACGCAAAGATCCAGCACTCCACGCAGCATGACGGTGCGACGGTCGGTCACAGGCGCCCTTGCGTGGACGGCGGTTCGGCGATCGGCGGCAGGCTGGGTTCATAGGTGACAAGTGTGGAGTCTGCCCACAGTCGGGACTGGATGCGCGCGATGCGGTGCCCCGGGCGGGCGCGAGGGAGCGTCGATTCGGAGACCGGGTCGCCGACCATGCGGCGCAGGAACGTCAGGATCGGCCGCGGTCCGCCGTGTTCGAGCGCGTACGTGTCCGCCGCGGTTTCCGCCGTCCAGTGGTACCGAGTCCATGCCGCAACAAGAAGCGCGCCCGCAACGGCGAAGGCGCCGAGCAATACCTGTAGCGAGGGGGCGAGATTCTCGTCAGATGTGTTGTGGGTGTCTCGAAAGACTGCCACATGCGCGAAAACCACGCCGGCGGCCGCGAGCGTCCACCCGAGCCAGCGGAGGATTCGCGCGTGGGCGCGGCGGGCGCGGTGGCCGAGCGCGTGCAGGAGCATCCCGTCGACCGCGGCGACGTCGAAGATGTCGTTCTCGGTGGGCGTGTAGTGCATGCGGACGGTGTCGGTGCTGTTGTCGTAGACGGCCGGGCATACGCATTCGTGGCCGCTGGTGTCGACCGCCACGATCCACGCCTTGGGCGTGCCCTTCTGGCCGGCGAGCGTGCACAGCCCCGCGAGCCGGTCCGCGAGCCATTCCTCGGCTGCTGCGGCGTCGGCGAATGGCCCGATCGAGCCGTCCTGGCTCACGGTCACCTTCTGCATGTTCTCCCCCTGTCCCCTATTTGCGCCCCGCGGTGTGCAGGTTGGCGCTACCGCCGTGATCGAGTCGACCGTTCCCGCTGGTCGCTCTGCCTCTCATCGACGCTGCGCTGGCGTGCCCGGGGCCGTTCCTGTGACTGGCGTGCGGTCCGCCCGGAATCGGCGGGAGCGCGCTCGCCGCGGGCACGCGGTGCTGCCCGAGAGGGACGGGCATTCGCTGGTCGGCCGAACACGGCTCGCATCCAGCGGCCACCGCCGCTGTTCATCGAGACGAGCGCTTCCGGTTCACGTAGCGCGGCGTGGGCGATGAAGCCGAACATCATCATCGTGGTGATCATCGAGGTGCCGCCGGCCGAGATCAGCGGCAGCTGGAGGCCGGTGACGGGGATCAGGCCGGCGACGTAGGCGATGTTGATGAAAGCCTGGAGCACGATCCATGTCGTCGCGGTGGCCGCGAGGACGCGCAGGAACGGGTCGGTCGAGCGCCGCGCGATCCGCATGCCGATCATCGCCACAACCGCGAAAAGAGCGATCAGCAGGAACGCGCCGAGGAACCCCAGCTCCTCGCCGATGACCGCGAAGATGAAGTCGTTGTGCGACTGCGGCAGATAGCTCCACTTCGCATCCGACTGCCCCAGCCCGGTGCCGAAGACGCCGCCGTTCGCGAGGGCGTACTTCGCTTGAATGGTCTGGTAGTTCAAACCCATCGGGTCCATGTCCGGGTTCATGAACGCCTTGATCCGGTCCGAGCGGTAACCCGCAGTCAGTCCGAGTACGACCGAGGCGGCGGCGCCCGCGATCGTGATCGCCGCAACGTATCTCGCCTGGAATCCGCCGAACCACAGCACCGACATCACGATGATGCCTATCGTGATCATCGTGCCCAGATCGCGCTCGAGCACGACCAGGGCCAAGACGATCACGCTGACCAGCGCCAACGGTTTGAGTGCGATGTTCACGTCGACACCGGCCGACAGATACGTCGCCAACAGATGCGCGCACCAGATCACCAGCGCGACCTTCGCGAACTCCGATGGCTGGAAGGAGATTCCGGCGACGACGAACCAGCTCCGCGCACCCATCTGCTCGACACCGATCCCCGGGATGAGCACCAGCACCAGCAGGACGCCGGCGATCCCGAGAACCCATGGTGCAAGGGCGCGCATCGCCCGTGTGATCACGCGCACCGTCGCGACGAAGACGACAATGCCGATGGCCGCGTACATCGCCTGGGGAAGGAACCGCGCATACGGAGACCCCGACGAGACGAAGGACTCGACACTCGACGACGACAACACCATCGTCAGCCCCACCGTCACCAGCAGCGCCGTGACGCTGAGGATCACGTGAAAATCGAACAGTGGCCGCGATGACCACGCCCCAAACCGGGTTCGCGGTGACGGTGCCCGACCGCGCTTCACCCCTCGGCTCGTACTCGCTTCGCGAGAGGACTCGAACACCGAGTCCGTCGAACGGTTTCGAGCCCGCTCCCCCGCCAGATTCGCTTCCGACTGTGCTCTCACCGTTCGATGCTCCCACGAGGCGGCAGTCTCCCCTTCGGAAGCTTCTGCTGCGCCGAGTCTCGGAGATGCGCCCAGACCACCGTGGTCCCGGGAGGTTGACTCCCGAGGGCAACGAGAACACGCCTTTCGAGTCCACTGGTCATATACCGAACCAACCGATACGTGCGCCGACTGCAACGGTGCACCAGGACGCCATCTGATGCACCGCACGGTTCCGTGCCGGCTAGTTCGACGTGACGCCGCCCTGGGTCATGATCTTGCGCAGGACCTTCTTCACGCCGGGCTGACCGTTCTCGGTCATGCAGGGCGCCTGACCGGACTCGGACTGCAGCGTCGTCATGCCATCCTGGATCGGGGTGCACGTGCCGTAGTAGTACGGGCCAGGTGCAGCCTGCACGACGCCAACTCCCGCGAACGTCACCCCCGCGGCAACGGCAGCCAGCAGGAGCCCTCGCGTGATCTTGTTCCCCATCAGATTTCCTCTCTCGTGGTTTCGGGTCGGGCTGACTCGCTCGAGGATTTAGATGCGTTGGCGACAGAAAGGTTCCGCGCTTCTCAAACATCATCCGCCGCGCGTGTCTGAAACAATTCCGGCGCGTGCACTGCGAGTCGCGGCAACCGGATGACCGGAAGCCCGCCGCGCGATGAGGAAGGAACGGTCGGATGTGCACCAACACGTACTCAGAGTGTATGCAGTATCCGCTGATTCAGCGCCTGGACAGGATCTCCGAAAAGGCTGGCACTCAGACGAATTCCGCGTCGTCTGGCGAACCATTTCGGACGTGCGCGCCGCGAGACCATAGTCACTACGTGAGCCTGGCTCACCCGGGTCAACATCGGTCACGCAGCTCGAGGACCCGTCGCTCCCCCTGTGAGAGAACGAGGTGTCGATTGTCATGACCACATGTCCCCCACCGCGATCACGCTCGCACCTGGAGGAGTACCAGCGTGCAAGTGCTCGAGGAGACGAACGAGGACGTCGACGTCGCGCTGCGATTGTGCGTCGCGGTCCGGCGAGATACGCAAAGGCCGTGGCCCGATCCAATAGTGCGTCGTGATCAGTTGTGGAGGCGGCGCCCGGATCGGCACCAAATCTGGCCTCGGAGCCGAAGCTGGGGCGCCGTGCCGGATTGGGATGGATGGTGCGTAATGTGGCGTCGAATCGACACAGGTGAGGAGACCCGCGGTGGGATTGATGGATGGGTTGATGGGCAACGCTGGGGTCATGGATCCCGCTACCGCCAACAGCGAGTTCGGCAAGTTGCTGGGTCACGGTGAACAGATCCATGCGGCATACCAGCTGTTGCGCGATTCGTTCCTCTTCACCAATCGGCGGCTGATCCTCGTCGACAAGCAGGGCATCACCGGCCGCAAGACCGAATACCACAGCGTCCTCTACAAGTCGATAACCCACTTCTCCGTCGAGACGTCCGGATCGTTCGATCTCGACGCGGAACTGAAAATCTGGATCTCCGGCAATCCGATGCCCATCCAGAAGCAGTTCTCCAAGGGAGTGAGCATCTACGAAGTGCAGGCACTGCTCACCCATTTCGTCACGTCGTAAGCCAGCACCGATCGAGGCTGATGCCGGTCCGCGACGGCCGTGCCGCCGCGGACCGGTGACAAGACTGTACGGCGCCTGCCGCTCACGCTTGTGCGGGGTTCCGTCCGGTCCCATATCACCGGGCCGCTCGGTCACGCCGTCGATCGGCGGAGCCAGTGCCTGTCCGAGGTCCTCGATGCGGTCATCGCGTGGCGTGCATAGGTCGGCGAGGTGGCTGCCACGACGCGGATCAACCACCTCGGATGACACCCACGGGTCGAGTCCGTAATACCGAAGCGGCACATCGCATTCCATGTACAGGGTGTTTACGCCGATCTCGCCGAGAGAAGCGAACACGCAGCGGCCGCATCGACCAACCAGTCCGGCGTGTGAGTGGCATCGGTGCCGATGCACAGTGCCGGGCGTACGGCGGCGGGGTCCTCAAAGCCAGACGGTTTCACCGGGATGGTGCTTCAACCGGCGCCGCAACAATCACACTTGACTCGCCGCCGCGGGTGACATCGGCGATCCCGCACGGGGCCTGCCGAGGCCAGGTTCGGTCGCGAACAGCACGCGTAGGGCGCCCGCCCAGATCAGCGCAGCGCAGCGCCGAGCATGTGCACGACCACGAGGGCTCTGGAGCAACTCCTACGGACCGGAGCATGCCCACCAGCCCCTGGGCGAGGAACAGCGCGATAAACACGCCGGCACGGGAGGCGACCGTGGCGGTGCCAGCGCGGCGTGCCATCAGTAGCACCGATGTCGCGACGGCAAGCGTGGCCGTCGCGACGATCGCGTGAACGATGACCATGGTCGTCCAGTCGAACGGCATCCGATGCACATCCGCTGAGTCACCGGCATGGACGCCAGATCCGGTCACCGCGGTACCGATCACCACGAGCGCGCCTGTGGCGGCGAGCAGTCACCGTGCCCGCGCTGGCAACGCCGGATCGGCGGTCGCCGTAGTGGCGGATCTGTTCAGCCGCCCGACAAGCTCGAAGGTACACGCAGCGGCCGTCAGCAGGAGTTTCGCGAAACGAGATGCGCTGCAGCGATATACGGGCTCAACGGGGCGAGCACCGTCACACCACCGACCAGCGCGGTGAGCACGATCAGCCAGAACTGCAGCCATGCCGCCCGCAGCACCGCACGATCGGGCTGCCGCTGACACCGCGCAATGATGATCAGCGCGCCGACCGCGACGCACAGCGCCCCGGTTAGCAGTCGGTTGCCGAACTCGATCGCGCCGTGGATCCCCATCTCGGGCGTGGGCGCCAAACCTCCCCCCGTGCAGGACGGCCACGTCGGACAGCCCAAACCGGAGCTGGTCACTCGGACCACACCGCCCGTCACGATGATCATCACACTCGTCGCGACCGACACAGCCGCGGCCGCACGAAGACTCCCCCACCCGAACGACACACGACGCGCGAGCCACGACAACGGTGACACCACAACCCCCTCGTATTGCTGCGATACCGAACCCCCGTACCGAGCGGGCGCCAGCCTCCTCCCGATCACTAGTGGTGCACGGAATTCACAGGTTTAGGCGCTGACCACATCCATGCCGGTCCTCGGACCCGACGGAGGCTGCACGGCGGGGACACACGCGTCACCGCATGCGCGCCGTGACGGTCGACGCCTGGGAGACATGTCAGTTCGAGTCGACGTCGGGGCCGGCACCGCCACTGCCAATTTTTGGTTGGAGCACAGATGCTGGCCTCAGTCTGCTGAAGGACCGCCCTGTGTTTGCTTTCGCCTCACCCCGTCCGCGCCCGCCGTATACCCGTCGTGCCCGCAGCGCGCTGATCGTCGCTATGACTGCCACGGCCGCCGCGCTGGCCCTGACCGGCTGCGAGGACGCCGACGCGACGGCAGCCCGGACCACGACCACGGTCGCACCGTCGGCGTAGTGGAAGGTGGTCCGCACGATCGTCGCCGGGTTCCAGATAGCTGGCCCTCCGCATCGGCGGGGGTTCGCCGGGCTGGCGGCGGCGTTGAATGCATCGACGACGGTGGCGGGTTCCGGGCCGTTGATTCGTCTTGACGCCGTCAGTGGTGACGGGGTTGGGGTCTCTTCTCCCCCGACCTAAGACTACGAGCCCCTGCCCCTCGCGGACCGGAATCGGCATGCAGGACCGTGCCGAGCGCCGAGAGCGGGTCTCGATCTTCGGCCACGGCCGACCAGGTGACCGGCTACCGGCCGGGACGTGTCATGTGCGTTGGCCATGGCGCATCGACGAAGCCAGGCGACTTGTCGCAATCCCGGGAGAACGGAGCCGAGCCAGTAACTGAGCACGCCACCGGCGGTACCCAGCACCGTGACGAGCGCACGTCGGTAGTCGACCGCATCTCCTTCGCGGCCCCTCGTCGAAGAACCGTGGAATCACATTTGGCCTGCCCAGATGTAGATACGCCGACCCTGGTCCACCGCTGGATCCCATACCGCCGACAGCACGCCCCGCGCGGGCAGTACCGACTCGCAATGGACCCAGGTCACCGACGGTTTAGGACTGTATTCCGACGGTAGCGGACCCAAATCACCGGTCGTGGCGGGGCCGCATGACGTCAGCTCAGCATCACTACGCAGGGTGTTCGCGCGGGCACCGGAGTTCGAGTCAACGACCAGGTATGCGGACGAGTCGGGAAATGAACCGTAGTACTTGGCGTACACGATGGTGTCCTCGTCCGTCAGGTGCAGGCCCAGGTTTGTGGCCATCTCCGCGGCGGCCTTCTCGTCCGATCGTGCGACATGCCAGTGGTAGAGCCGAGGGCCACCGAACCAGAGAACCAGCGCTCCGACCACGACAACCGCGGCAACGATGCCCGTCCACATTCGCCGCGATGGTTTCGGGAAGAGCGTCATCTCCCGATATGACCACACCGGACCGCCCTTGATGACGGCGTCATACCGGTCGTGTCCGACAACGTCGGCGCGGCCATGGGTGCGCGTTCTGCGGTCCGCTCGCGAAGATCCTGGCCAACTCAGCATCCGAGAAGAGCTGGGAGACGGTCTTCGGCGGGGTGGTCATGGTCCTTCCGGTCGTCGGCAAGACCCAAATGCTGGGAGGTGTCGTATTCCCTGGTCAGGGTGCCTGTTTCGGGGCCACGCCGAGACCGTCGGCGTAGGCGTCGACCTCGTCGGCGATGCTGCCGAGCGCAGTCAGGCCGTCGAGGTCGGCGCGGCCGTCGGCGAGAAGCTGGAGCACCGCACGGGTGGCCTCGATGTCGGCGAGGGCGCGGTGGCCGCTACCCAGCCGGAGTCGGCCATCGGGGCCGAGTCCGAGGGCCTGGCAGCGGCGGGCCATGACGCAGTGCCAGCGCGCGGGATCGAACAGGTGCGCGGGGTCGATACCGGCGCGGCGACAGTCGTGCAGGACCCGGTCGCGGTCGAACGCCGCGTTGTAGGCGAGCACTTTTCGCGTGGCGGTGAGCGCGGCGAGGCGGGCGTGCACCTGCGGCCAGGTCGGTGCACCGGCCAGGTCAGCGTCGGTCAGCCCGTGCACAGCGTGCGCGTCGGGGTGGATCGGCACCGCGCCGGGGTCGACGAGGGTGTCGAGCAGGACCTCACCGGTGGCGGCGTCGATGACCGCGATCTCGATGATCGAGCCGTCGAGGCTAGTGGTTTCGGTGTCGAGGATGCAGGCCGCACCGGGCGCGAGCATCGCGGCCGCCCACTGGCGGGCGGTCAGTGCAAAGGTGGGCACTGCATCCTCCTCGGTCCCGAACATGGTCCCCTACCCCTCCGACACCTCCCCCGTCGCGGCGAGGTAGTAGCCCTTACCGGACGGGGCGGTGTGCAGGCCGTCGACCTTGATGCTGACCACGCGGCCGGGCGCGGTGGTCTCGCCGGTCTCCTGGTTGTGCGCGGACACGACGGTGCAGACGGCGGCGGTGCCGAGCGCTCTGGCGTCCTCAGACCGGTCGACACGCAGGGTGCGGCGCGCGGTGCCCGTGGGGTTGTCCAGCCACTGCTGGCCGACGCGGATCTCGTCGCCATGTCGGTTGATAGTGGTGTCGGTCATCGGATCTCCTCAGTGCGGGTGGGCCTTGCCGCAGAGCGGCTCCGCCTCGCCTGGAGCGCCGAACCCCAGATCACACCACCATTCGGATAGAACAGCGCCCTCCGCTCCGATTACTGGAGTGGGGGGCGCTTGCCGTTCAATTAGTGTGGTTCGCGTTGGCTGGTCGGAGCTGATGATGCAGCCTCGACTCCAGGGTATTGATCGCGCTTTTCCAGAGACTTTCTCAGCCCCGTGACCTGTCGACATGGGTGGCGTCTTCCCTCCCTGCCGTCCGGTGCGGCACTGTTGCCTGCACCATTGAGGTGCGGGCTCGATCGGATTCTCGAGCGCTCTCGCGGGCAGTGGCGGGTGTAGACCTTCTTCGGGCCGGATATTCCAGAGGCTTTCCGGGCAACGCGGACATGGGTCGGCGGGCCGTGACGGTGTCGCGGCCCGCCGAGGTGTGTCGGGTTCAGGTTCTCGGTGGTGTGCGGGTGGGTTCGTGGCCGAGGTCCCGGGCGAGTTGTCGGCGCCGGATGTCGATGGATTCCTCCCGTGCGCGGCGGGCGTCGTGGGAGCGTTGGGACCTATCGTTGGTGGCGGCGACGGCGAGGGCCAGGATCAGATTGATGATCGGTTGACGCCTGGGTCCGGACTTGAGGTCGACCAGTCCGGTGACGTGCCTCGACTTGAGCTGGCTGAAGCGTTGTTCGGTCAGGGCTCGGGCAGCTTCGAAGTAGAGGGCATGTTCCCAGCTGCCAGGGACGAGACCCCATTGCGCCAATCGGAGCTGGTCGGATGTGAGGGTGACGGTGGTGCTGGCGTTGGTGCAGCACTTCTTCTCGTGGGCCTCCCAGGTGGGTTGGGCGAGGGGCACGCCCACCGGACCATCAGTGAGAGAGTCCGGCTTGAGTGGACACGCCACCGACCTCAATGCTGCGGGGCAGACGAGATCGATCTTGGTGGCCGTTGCGGCGGGTGCTCCCAGCCGGGGCCTGCCCCTGGTGGTCCGTGCCTGGTAGGGCCTCGAATTCAGACCCATGAGGAACGGCAATGCGCGTGCCAGGTGCTCGTCATGACCGCGGAAGTCTTTCGCGGCTAGGAGATCGCGCATCTTAGGGACCGGATGGGTGCCGGTCACTTCGAGAACCGCGGGACAGTAGAAGGCTCCGTTGATCTGAATGGGCCCTGACGGTCGGGAGCTGGCAGCGTCGGCGGCGACGGAGCGGGTGGTCCAGTGCTTCGCGAACCGGGCGACGGCCGCGTATTGGTACTCGAGCATCAACTCGGGAAAGCCGTGCTTGCCGTTGTAGCCCATGTCGATAGTCAGGTACGGCCAGCGTGCTCGGCCACCGGGGCGGTTGTCGAAGCCGTTTCGTCGGGCGTGGTCGAGTGCGGTTCGCAGGCCATCCACGCTGCCGGAGGTCGGTGGGTGAATATCGATGCCGACCACGACCGGTGGGACCGCGTGAATCGCGTCGGGATGTCCGATGCGGGTCACGGCGGTCAGTCCGATCCCGACTCCGGACTTGCTGATGCTCCGAACTGGACCGCTGTCGTTCACGGTGCCGGTGTCGCGGTCGCGCATGTAGAAGCTGCCGCAGTACGCCGCTCCCCTGACCTTGTCGGGTCGGGCTCCCAATCCGGAGCCCGGGCCGGCGAGGTCGAAGATGGATTCGTCGGCGACCAGGTCGCCGCGTGATTCCTCCGGGTTCGGGTCGTGGATCGAACCCGCGACAATTCGGTTGATGACAATTCGAAGCCGATCGGTGGCCTCGGCGGATGCGACCCGGTTCTCGCGGGTGCGTGCGGCGAGTTGGGCACGGTGATCGCGGTTGGTGACTCTGCGGGCCGGCAGGTCGGCGCCTGGGTCGAGGGGTTCGAGGCGGCGGGTCAGCCAGGCGTGGAATCGGCGGTACTCCGCGCGTGCGTCGGCGTGGATTGCGCTGAGATCCGCGCCGGCCATGCCGACTGCCGCCAGTTGTTGGTCGGTGAAGTCCCCGATGGTGGTCATCACCCGCGCGATCGATACCGGCTGCGCGAGCATGACCCGGATGAGAGCGGCGACCAGGAACGCGCGGATCGTGTATTTGATCCCGCCGGGTGGGCGGCCGCCGCGCTCCTTGTTCGCGAGGTAGAAGTCGTCGATCAATTCGGGCGCATGTGAACGGTCGATGATGGTGAGTGCGCTGTCGAAATCCCTGTCCAACAGAGTGAATCGTGGCGCATCGTGAATGATCACCGCTGCACCTCCCCCATCACCGCGACCGAATGGCGCAGCGAGTACGTCGGCAACTGGCCCCGCTGATCCGCAAATACCCGCGTGTCGACGACGTCGGCGAGTTGCACCAGCAACGCCGCCGGCACCCGCTCGGCCAGGTCGAGAACCCACCGGTTCCGCAGCGCGGTCACACTGACGCCGCCGTAGCCGAGGCGTCGCAGGTGCTCGCTGATCCGGTTCGGTGCGTTGCGCTCGGCCTCATCCCTCCCAGGGGCCAGTAGCAGGCCGTCACCGACGTGATTCGCGAGGTCGGCGATCCGCGACCCGATCACCGCGTCGAAGACCGGGACCTGACGCGTCCCACCGCCCAGGTTCGGCAGCGTCACCACCGTCAACTCGCGGCCGTCATGCCGGACCGTACTGATTGCGCTGCCCCGCAACATCTTCAGATCAGCCGATCGGGCTCCGGCGCCGTAGGACAGGTCGATCAGGACCTCGAGCCGCCGCGCCAACGACGCCGGCAGACCGGGAACCAGCGCGTAGAGCGCTTGCACGCGGTGCACGCTGGCGGCTTCCTGTCGCTTGAACCTTGGCGCCGGCAGTACCCGCGCAGCCGGGTACTCAGGCGGATGCATCACCCGACCTGCCGCGTACAACACGTTGCGGCACTCTCGCAGTGATCGTTCCGTCCGGCGGCGAGCCCGCGCAGCGAGATACCGATCCACATTGGCTCGCCGGAACGAGCTCTTCGCGTCCACCACACCCACCACCGAAGCCTCGGCCACCAGGAACCGCGCGATCAACGACGCAGCATTCCGGTCGGTGCTCGCACACGTGAACGGCAACAAACACCTTACTCGCGCAGCGTTTTCCACCGCTGCCTCACCGATACCCGAGTCAACGGACCGCACCCGAATCACCAACAAACGCTCATATCGCTCGCGGTCGCAATCCTTGGGTAGCGGCAACGCCGACACCACCGGTCGAGACATCACGGCAGTCGACGACGGTGGAACCTCACCGCCTTCATCGCGGTGTTTCGACGTCACAGCCGGGGCCGATGCCTTGAATCGGGCCATCACCGACCACCACCCGACACACCGGACGAAGCGTTGACACAGCCACGTGGGCACGCTGGAATAGACATAGTCTCTCCTCGAGAGATGAAGTAAACGATTTCGCGGCTTCTTGCCGCATCCGGGAGTCGAGTTGCAGCTCGGCTCCCGGACCCTACGGGGTCATCGGCACGCGGCCGATCATCTGCGAACTACTCCAGATCTACCGCCTCTCCACACGCATCGTTCATCGAACTCTGTTGTCTTCCAGGCAATCCCAATGAACTGTCGCGCGCGCCGCCACGATGGTCGCGGAGTGCCAAGGCGGCTTCGATCAGCTCGGCACCCGCTCCAGACAGCGACACCGCCCTACCGGTCGCGTACTCGTACAGCGCCCGGGCAGTGGCCGGCGGGAGTCTCAATTCGACTCGGACCCGATCCACTCTGCCGAGGCTCGGACGATCCATCGGTACCTCCCGGGGTAATGCCGGTACATCGCCGCAAACGTAGAACGACCGACACCCCGATCGACCAGCAATCCGACGCGTGTCGCCCCATTTCAACCGCCCCTCGCTGCCGCATCGCAAGGGGGACGTGCCGTCTGGCCGGTCAGGACCCATGAAAACGGCAACCAAGAATGGATCACACGAATGTGATCTGCGTTACTCAACCTCGCTTCTGTCAAGAAGCTCCACCCGAATCATGTCGCAGCGCAGCATTGATCATTGAGTGGACGCTCCCGCAGTTGGTGATGGTCGGCCGGTCCCAGCGCATCCTCACAATGACGACGGGGTAGGGGGCGGCGTTGGTCTATCGATTTCCAGCTCAGTAGAGCCGTGCAGGTTCTTAGTCTCGCTTGATCCGGCGAGTCCGATGGTTAAATGAGTTCAGTAGCAAGCACATCGGAGCAGGACCTTCGCTCCAGAGCATGAGGGGGCGAAGCGGGTATGCGTCTGTCCAAGGTGGCAATCACAAATCACAGCCGGATCCAGGATCTGAATTTTGAGGTTCGCAGGCACGCGGTCATCGTTGGCGCGAACGACGTGGGCAAGTCCTCGATCCTGCGCATGCTGAGCCTGCTCCTGGGGACGAGCACCGCCGGCCTCTACCAGGCGCTCAAACCCGGCGACCTACGCGATCAGGAGCAGCCTCTCGTGGTGAACGCTCTATGGTCGGGATTCACGGATGAGGATCGTCGAGTCTTCCCTTCGGAGATCAGCATCGCCGAAGACCAGGTCGGCGAGTACCTCTGGGTCCAGATGGTGATCGAGCTGGACCCCGAGGACGACGAGGCGGTGTCGATCCGCCGGTGGTTCCCGGAGAGCGGTCATGAACGAGCACCCAGCCGCGAGCAGCTGGAGGCGTTCGGCTGGCGCTATCTGAAGGCCACCCGCGGCGCGTCGATGATGGAGGGCGCGCACAGCCCGGTCCGGACACTCCTGGCGGCCGCCGATCTCGGTGCAAACGAGGACGGTTTGAAGGCCATCCTCGGCAAGTTCAACGAGGAACTCGCGGGTAACGAGTCGGTCGGGGATTTGCTCGGCCGCGTCGCGAGTCATCTCAGCCGTTCGATGCCGCGGAACGTCACTAAGGATGACTTCTCGGTCCGGAGCGTGACCGATCCGTCCAGCGACGTCCTCCAGGACGTGACGATCTTCCTCAACCGCGGCGACGGCCAGGTCGCGCTTTCGGAGCAGTCGGACGGGGTCCGCCAGCTCATGTCTATGACGCTCTTCGACCTGGCCGAGGGAACGGCGAACGTCCTCGCGATCGACGAGCCGGAGATCCATCTGCACCCGACCAGCCAGCGGACAGCAGCGGACCTCCTGAGCGGCGACGGGAATCAGAAGATCATCGTCACCCATTCGCCGTACATCCTCCACCGTTTCGAGCCCTCGGAGGTCATCGCGGTCGACCGCCACGGCAAGTGCCGCCAGATCGGAGATGCCAAGCTGTCGAAGGTCGAGAAGGTGCGCGCGCACTGGTGGTCACCGCGACTTCTGGAGGCCCTGACTGCGCGCTTCGTCGTCCTCGTCGAGGGCGACGCCGACCGGGTGATCGTCGAGGCTGTGGCCGATAGCCTCGGCATCGACCTCGACCGCCTCGGAGCTGTGGTCGTCGAGCTGGACGGAGCGGACAAATTCAAGCACGTCTTCCCGATCCTCGGACCAGACGGGTTCGGACCCACGCTGCTGGGGCTGGTAGATGAGAAGGAGAGTGCTTCCTGGATCGGCACGTTCGGAGGAAAGCCCCGCAACGTTGTTGACAAGAAGGTGTTCGTTTCCAAGGCTGACCTCGAGGACGAATACACCTGCGCCTTGGGTGGCCCAGCCGCGGCGAAGGCCCTCATCGACGGAGAGCTTTGCAAGGAAAAGGACCTACTACAGTCAGCGGGCGTCGAAGCGCTCGAGGGGATCAGCCCCGAAGCGGTGGCAAAGTTCTGCAGAGGAAATGGGAAAAAAGTCGACGCGGCGACGTGCATCGCTGAGGCCCTGACTCTGGACGTTGCAGAGAAGATCGGCAGCGTGTCGCGCCTCGTGCGCACGCTGGATGAGCTGAGTAAGCAGTGAGCGGGCTCTCGCTCAGCGAAGAGCAGAGCATTGCAGCGAGGTCCGCAAAGGCGCATCTCCTGATCATCGCGCCTCCGGGATGTGGCAAGACCGAGGTCCTGGCGCACCGCGTCGCCCATCAGATCAGTTTCCTCGAGCAGAACCAGCGCGTGCTCGCTTTGACTTTTACCAAGCGGGCTCGGTCTAACCTCGAGGAGCGTCTCCGCTCCGTGCTGGGCCACGCACGGGCGCGTCGGCAAATCGTCGTCCGCAACCTCCACGGCTTCGCGACGCAGGTGGTCCTCGCCCATGGCAGGACCATCGGCCTCGATATGGAAGAACTGGAGCTGCCGAAGACCAGCACCATGCGGCGGGCGATGGAGACTGCGGGTGGCGGGCCCGCCATGTACGACGCCGAGCAGATCCTGAGCGAGATCAAGCGGGGACCACTCTCGGACGCCGAGGTGTTGGCGGCTATCCAGCAGCGAGGTCCCGCGCAGGCGGTCGTGCTCGCGGAGAAGGTGGAGCGGTCGCGACAGGAGTCGAACCAGCTGCACTACGACGATCTCCTCCGGCACGCACAGCGCCTGCTCCGCATCCCCGCCGTCGCGCGGCTCTACCAGGCGCATTTCGGCGCGGTACTCGTCGACGAGTTCCAAGATCTCTCGATGCAACAGCTCGATCTCGCCCTGCTGAGCTGTACGTCCAGGCGGACGTTCGCCGGTGATCCGCTCCAGGGAATCTACTCGTGGGCAGGGGCCGCGCCTGACGAGGTCGAGGCGGAAATCAAAAAGACCTGCGGCGAGCCAATCAGGCTGCACGAGTCCTACCGCTCCTCGCCGAAGGTGCTAGAGACGGTCAACTCCGTAAGCGAGCTGGTCGATCCGGACTCTTGCCTGGTGTCCGCGCAGCCAGAGCGGTGGCCGGGCAGGGGCTGCTCCGCTGCCCTTGTGCTCCAGGACCGCGCGGACGAGGCGGAATTGCTGAGACGTCTGGCGGGATCGATCCTGGACCGGATGCCTGAAGCATCCATCGGGATCATCGCTCGTGCGGGGTGGCGCAGGGAAAGCATCGACGCGGCGTTCGTGGAGGAGAAGTCCTTCCCAGTCCGCCGATGGGACCTCGCGATCGACGACCCTGGGATCGTCGCCCTCATCCAGTCGACCGTCGCGACCCTGCCGCATGGAGCGAGCATCACGGACGCGCGGCTGGCGGTGCTCGATGCCGTCGATCCCGCCGACGTCGACGCCCGCGAACTGGTCGACAACGCGTTCGACACTCTGGAGCAGAGCGACGCAGTCACGGCGAAGGCGGCGGTGAGGTCGATCAGGGCGTCCGACCACAAGCAGACGATCGGCCCCGGCGTCCACCTGCTCAACGCGCACACCGGCAAAGGCCAGCAATTCGACTGGGTGTTCGTCATCGGCCTGGAGGAAGGGCACCTGCCGGGCAAGCGGAACAGCCAGGGTGACGCTCTGGCCGAGGAGCAGCGGGTCCTGCTGGTCATGCTCTCCAGGGCTCGTCACGGCCTGGTCGTCACGAGAACACGGATGGCGGACGGAATGTACGGGCCGTACCAGGCCACACAGAGCCGATGGTGGCCCGGGATCCAAGCACAGTGCTCCTTGGCAGAGGAGATCGAAGCACATCTGGAAGCGGATCTTCCGGCGGCGGCGCCGAGTCCGTCATCAGAATCGAACCCTCGGGAGTCCGATCAATCTTGAGTTGCTCCTCACCGCCCTGATGATCACACCGACGACGCTGGGTGGCCAACGGGTGGGCACAAGCACAGGGGTACCGTCGAGCAGCAATCACGGAGAAGTATGGCCGGTCACCCTTGCGCCTCCCATCAAGATGCAGTGTGACACCTTGTTGGTATGGAGCTGGACGATCTTCTCAACGCACTCGACCGAGCATCGGCGAACCTCGCCAAGCTTGATGCCGTGTGGTCTCGCGCCGCCAGCTTCATGCCACAGGGTCCCGCTGCAGGATCGGATCCCGAATACGATGATCTGGCGCGCGCATGGGTGGACCTCCTACCGGGGCTGCCGCCGATCGACGGGTGGACGATCACCGATGAGCTTCCCGACATCGACGCCATCGGAAGAGCCTTCATAGACTACTTCGAGATCGGCGAGCATCCGTTCGGTCTCTATGACGATATCGAGAAGCCGGGCAAGGACCTGGCCCAGTACCGTTACAGATTGAACCGCGCGCGTCGCCGAGCGGCTCGCGGACGATTGCAGCATCTTGCCGCGTTGGTGGACACGATGCTGCCCCACGTGTTGGCTTCAGTACCTCGGGACTCTACAAATCGGGTGGAGGGCGACGAGATCGACCGGCTTGTCGCCAGCTTTGCTGAGATTGACAGGCTGATCGGCGATACCACGCAGCGAAGGGGGCGGTGGTCGGACCTTCACCGTCATTTGCGCTTCAGCGAAGGCCACGACTGGCACGATATTCATGAATTTGACTGGCCAACAATCAAACCTGATATCGAAGCTGGATCGCTGTCCGATACTGACCCCATCCCGGTTCCGGAGTTCGATCTCGGTCAGGCGGCTGCGGGCCGACTCACCGGAGCGGCAAGCACGGCACTCCGTTGGGACCAGATCGGTGACGATACATTCGAGCGACTTCTCTACGATCTTCTCCGGGAGTTTCCCGAACACGAGAATGTCACGTGGCTTACGAAGACTCGCGCGCCGGATCGTGGCAGGGACCTTGCATTGGACCGAGTGTTGCGTGATGGCACCGGCGGCGTCAGGCATGAACGTGTGATCGTTCAGGCGAAGCACTGGCTCTCGAAATCTGTTGGGTTGGCAGAGATTGCCGCCAATGTTGCTGCAGCGAAACTCTGGCAGCCTCCCGTGGTTCGAGGCTTATTGATTGTCACGAGCGGGCGCTTCTCGTCAGATGCGGTTGCATGGGTCGAGCAGCACAACGAGTCGGCAGTCGTGCCGCATATCGACCTTTGGCCTGAGAGCAGGCTCGAGACATTGCTCGCTCAGAGGCCTCATCTCGTGGCAGCGCACGGTCTTCGGTGACCAAAAGCACTGGCGCGCTTTGGTTCTACGCCGAGTGTTTGGTACATGCATTTTCAGAGTCTTCTAACAAAAGGTCGAACTAGTCCTAACCAGCCCTTGTTGCTGACATGCGGGCCTGACACGCGCACACCGGGTCTTCGCGGAAGCGACACATTTTTCAGGCGTACAAGTTTCAACGCCCGCCTCTGACCGACGCAAGCCGACCCGACGAACCGAAGTCACCAACTGCCGAGTCGATCGCGGCCTGTCAGATACGCGATAAGTGCGCCCGCCATCCGAACCGTCAACAACGCGTCCTCGTGGTCCAACATCGGATCCGTGTAGCGGCCGTGTCGTGCCCCGGGTGTGTTACTTGCGTATCCGTACAGCGCCTTGATTGACGCTGACAGGCTTTTTTCCCACGGCAACGCACTGTTGAACAACTTGTCGATGTTGGAACCGAAGTCCTTCCTCTCTCCGAGTATTCGGGCTACAGCTTCGAGCGCACCGACCGCTTCGCTTACGGCTTTCTCGTAGTCGGCAGGCCGGCCACGGAGCATGTCCAGAGCCTTCTTGTACTGCGAGTTGGCAGCTTCAAACTTTCCAACGAGCACTTCGGCGGCATCGTCCTCTTCTCCAGCGATCTCAAGTTCCAAGCTCTCAGGATCGAAAACTTCGATTCGAAGTTCTTTCTTCTGGGGCACACCTACGTATGCGAAGCCACTGCGCTCGAAAGCTGCATTGATCTCCTCGACGCGATTAGCGCCGTTCTCCTCGAGGAGATCAAGTACTTCGTACCACTCAAGGTCGCTCAGCAACCGCTGAGTGGGTTCCCTAGCGAAGTCGTGGGACCAGATTCCCTCATCTGGCCGCTCCCTCAGGTAACGGCAGACCGTGCGGTACGCGCCCAGCCACCCCCGTCGCCAACTAGGACATCCTCGAGTGTCAGGCGTACATCCTCAGAAACTTGTTCGAGAAGTACCCGGGGAGGAAGTGGCCGCCGATGTCCGTGCCTGGTGCTGAACCTTGCCATGTCGACATTCTGACCAATGAGCCACTTTCCGACGCACCCGCCCTCGCTCGGCACCGTTCCGCGGAATCTGGCACGCCGTGTCGCGGGCCAGTCGAAGGTCTTCTGCAAAGCTGAGGCCGTCCCTGGCCGGTAGTCATCTGCACTCACACCCCGGCGATCAAACCAAAAAACGAGGCCACGCACTCTTTCGAGTTCGTGACCTCGTTCGTCGCAGTTCGTGGAACTGCTGCAATACGTCGAGGTGGGACGTGTCATTTGCCCAGGTCAAGGCGGGGATAGGGCATGCCTTGCCGTTTCGGTCGCTGTCGTTCGTTGTGCTCAGATAGCTTGTCCGGGTGAGTGTTTCCTCGAATTGGTCCCGGATCGTGCGGTGGTGCGAACGGCATACTCCCGTGACACCGACACGACTGCTGCCGCCGGCCGACACAGAGGTCATACGCGCTGCCGAACATGCGACCGGCCAACGGTGGCCTGAACACCTGCACGAGTGGTTCTCGCTGCACGGCGGCGGCCACCCCGATGCTCTAATTCTCCCGAGCAACGGGCTGATCTCCGCGCATCAGTCGGTCACGGTTCACAACGACATGACTCGCCTGTGGCAGGGCTGGGCCGACGAACTCGGCGGCACTGCGGCCCTGCCCTGCTAGCAGAGCCCGCAGTTGACGTCCTCCTCGGCCTGAAGGCCGGGGATTCCTACCAGCGCCGTCGGCGCTCTCGGTGGGTTCCTGTTTCACAGAGTCGTGCTCCCCACTCACGCGGGGAGGCTGACCGGCTCTCCGCAGGCGTTTCGTCTCTCCGCCCGTCCAGCGGCGAGAATGTTGATGGCGGCGTTGAGATCCCGGTCGTGGTCCGCCCCACACCGGCACGTCCAGGTGCGCACTTGCAGGGGCTTCGGTCCATCGCACCGGCCGCATGTCGAGCAGATCTGAGACGACGGGAACCAGCGGTCGACCTTCACGACCGTGCGCCCGTACCGGGTCGCTTTCTCCTCTATCAGGCGCAGGAACAAGCCCCAGCCGGCATCGTGCACCGACTTTGCGAGGCGGGTCCGGGCCAGCCCGGTCACGCACAAGTCCTCGACGTAGACCGCTTGGTTCTCGCGGATCACTGTCGTGGCCTGTTTGTGCGCGAAATCCAGCCGCGCATCCCGCACCCGGGCATGCACCCGGGCGACCTTCACCCGGGCCTTGGCCCGGTTCTTCGAGCCTTTCTCCTTTCGGGACAGATTCTGGTGCGCCTTCCGGAGCCGACGTTCGGCCTGCCGGAAGAACTTCGGAGACGTGATGGTCTTGCCGTTCGACAACACTGCGAACGTGGCCAGCCCAAGATCGATACCCACCTCGGCATCGACCTCGGGCAATGGCTCGGGGTTCACCTCAACGACAAAGCTGGCGAAGTACCGGCCTGCCGCGTCCTTGATGACCGTCACCGACGACGGCGGGACCGGCAGTTCCCGAGACCACCGGACCGGGACGTCCCCGATCTTCGGCAGCCGCAGTTTCCCGCCCGTCGTCACCGCGAAGCGGGCGTTACGGGTGAACCGGATCGTCTGCCGGTTGTCGCGGCGGGACCGGAACCTGGGCGTGCCGAGTCGCGGACCTTGGCGCTTCCCGGTGACCGACGCGAAGAAGTTGCGGTAGGCGGTGTTCGCGTCGGCGAGCGCCTGCTGCAACACCACCGATGACACCTCACCCAGCCACGCTCGCGCGGGCGTGGTCTTTGCTGCGGTGAGGGCTTTCGACAGTTCCGCATCCTTCGGGAACGGCAGACCGGCGCGTCGGGCTGTCTCCCGTGCCGCGACGGCATCGTTGAACACGACCCGAGCGCACCCGAATGCCCGCGCCAGTGCCACCTGCTGCCCCGGTGTGGGGTTGAGGCGGTACCGGTAACGGAGCTGCACCCCGCAAATCTATCATTGGTTTATGGCTGACTATGGCGACATACGAACAGGTAGACACTGCACTTTCGCCCTTCACGCCCATTTGGTTTTCGTCACAAGGTACCGGCATCGAGTGTTCACCGATCACCACCTGGCCCGGATGGAGGAGATCATGCAGGCCGTGTGCGCCGACTTCGAAGTCGAACTGGTCGAGTTCAACGGCGAAAGCAACCACGTCCACCTGCTCGTGAACTTCCCCCCGAAGGTCGCCCTGTCAAAGCTGGTGAACAGCCTCAAAGGCGTCTCATCGCGTAGGTTGCGGCAGGAATTCCCCGAACTGGTCCAGCACTACTGGCGCGCTCAACGCCTCTGGTCCGGTTCCTACTTCGCCGGATCGGTGGACGGCGCCCCCATCTCGGCGCTGCAGCAGTACATCGAGCAGCAGAACCGTCCCGACTAAAGCACGCCCGACCCCCCGCCGGCTTCCCGCGTGCGCCTTCACCTCCGCCGTAAACGACGGAGCACTAGCGCACATTCCGGTAGCGGCCTTTTCCGAGAGTGAAGGTCGTTGGCTGGCCGTGCGTTCGGGGAGGGCGGGCCTTGTGTGAGGGTGCGCTCAGCTTCCCTGTCCCCGCTCCGGACGCCCCGCATCCCGCTCTTCATCGGATAGCCGTTCCGCACCGTAGTCCCGCATGCAAGACGCTGCGAAGTCTATCTACTCACGGTTCACTGACGCCCGCCGGTCAGCATTAACTCTTCGGGAGTCCATGCGGGCCAGGTGATCTCGCCAACGGCGTCGCCGTCGACGAACCGCGCGACGATCCGCGTGACGTCCGCGGGGGTGTTGTCGTAGACGGTCGCGTGGTCGACACGGTCGATCGCGTCGACGACCAGCGGCCACAGCCGCTTGAATCGCTCGCGGATTTTCTCCTCGGGCACCGAATGTCCGCCCTCGACGACCCGCTCGGCGACACGCGCGACCGATAGCTCGACGGGCACCAGGACCACGTGCAGCACGACGACATATCCGGCGTGGCGCGCGCGGTCGATCAGTTCCAGTTTCGAGGGGTGCGAGAACACCGTCTCGGCGATGAATGACTCGCCCTGCCCGATCAGGGCGTCCCGGATGGTCGCCGCGATCTGCGCGGCCTCGTAGGAGTGCGCCTCGGCGCTGTCGGGCCAGCGGTCCTTCGCGATCACGTCGGCGTTGACGAATACGCTGCCTGGCAGCAGCGGCGCGAGGCGTTGCTCGACGAACGTCGACTTGCCGGCGCCGTTCGGCCCGACGATCAGGTCGAGACGTCTCACAGGATGATCTGGGTGCCGTCAGGCAGGTGCTTGACGACGCGGCCCTGGTCGTCGAGCACGACTGCCGCGCGTCCCTGCGCGGTGCGGTCGGCGACGTGGTTGCCGGTGGCGAGCGATTCCTCGAGCGTGGCCGCGATCTCGGCGTTGAACACCGCGCCTTCCTCCGCGGAGAGGGCGCTCAACGGCATCCGGCCGGCGAGGGCAGCCTCGACGCGGCGGCGGGCGACCTGTCGCTGGTTCGATACTTCCCGACCCACCCGCGCCCAGTGCTCGAGCTGCTGGCGTGCCGAGCGGTGCTCGCGCTCCCCCTCGGCCGAGGCGGCGTCGAAGAGCTCGGACGAGAACCTGGTGACCTTGTCGACGATCTCCGTCATGACTCCTCCTCCTGGCCCTTCTGGCGACACCACCGAGAACATTGTAGCAATCTGCAACAGGAAGTGTTTGCGCCGATCATTGGCCATGGGGTGGCCGTGGCGGCCCGCTGGCGTCGATGACGGCTGGCCCGGCTGCGCCACTCTTCCGTCGCCGCTCCGCAGCCTCAATGTCCTGGGCGATCGATAGCAGGTGTTGTAGGCGATCGTCGGATGGCAAGGGCGGTCACACTGCTGGGTAGCCGCATGCCTTGTCTGGTGCTGAATTCCTCATCAACGCCCTGATCGAAGTATGCGCGTCAGTCGATCTCGCTTTTCGCTCCGGCCGGCGCCGTCGGCGCGGTGGTCTCCCCCGCGGTCTTCCTCAAGGCCCAGGGTCGCCATCGTTGCTTCGCGTAGTGAACTAACGTTTCTCCACTACCGGCATCCACGCCTGCGGGGTCGGCGGAGCGGCCGTTTACCGCGGTAAACGGCTGCTCCAGTTCCACGCACCTGGTCGGCTGTGACGGCGTGTCCATGCAGCATCCCGTGTGGACACGCCGGAACAACGGCGGTCAACCAGTGGAAAGCAAGATGCTCGGCCTCATCGGTGTCGCCGCCGGACCCGCCGGCATGTCGTAGCCTTCTTCATCAACACGCCGATCGGCGTATGCAACTTGCACCCGATCTGGTCGGCGCCGACGGTGCAGTACCTTCCCCGTTTCCCCCTCCGCAAAGCTCGGGCCGACACACAGCTTCCGCCGTGAGGGGACCTACCCCACCATCGGCAGCCATGTCTCGAACCTTGCCATTCGAGTTGCGCCCATCAACACTGGCCCACTACCGCCTGATCGCAGCGGTATCAGCACTACGGGTCTAGCTCGGCTTCCGAGTCGAAGAATCCGCCGAACTCCGACCACGCCACATACCCGAGGCGGCACATACCCGCAGCCGGGGATCCGGCCGAAGTCGCCATAGGTCCACCATCAGACACACCGATCAGCTCAAGCCCGTTGGCGTGCGTCTTGCCGGGGCTCTCGTCAGCTCCGCCAGTATTCCAGCCGCACCCGCTACTCCTCACCGACACCGCTTCTCGGCATCGCCCCACTGGCGACCGCAACCGCACTCGCGCCGGTCCCGCTCGACACATCCATCGGATTCCTCGTGGATGGGCTCGACCGAATCGGCCCCCAGATCCCAATAACATTGGGCCGCAGCATAAACGACCCCATTCAGATCCAGGTGTAAGGGCCGAGTCGTCGTGGAGTTGCTCCTACGGCACCGACCACACGCCGGCCCCCGGCAGCAGCGTGATGGGCGTCAGGAGACCGGACACTCCGCCGACGGTGACGACGGCGGCCACCCTCCCGGATCCGGTGCGGGCCTCCCCTTTCGGACTCGGCCCGAACCAGAGATCCGCAGCACCGCTCGCTCCCGTCGATAGGTTCACCCAGTGCACGACAACCGGGCATACAGTAGAGGGGTTTTCGTCGCAGCGGAACCGCGTGACTCCGGGTTCGTCCGGATCTGTCCTCGCGGTGATGTAGGCAATGGCAGGCGGGCCCGTCAGTCCCGTCGCACCGTTGAACAGTCCCGCGATCGGGACCGCCAGAACCTCGTCAGTCGGAGCTGCCCGCACCACTGGTGCGGCCAGTAGCAGCGCCGCCGCCCCACCGACCGCCGCAGCGGCCCGGGCGATCGAAGTACTTCGGAACATCCGCTCCACCTCCCATGAAGGTGTCGACTCGAGCGTAAGCCACAAGGAAGGCTCTCACGCCACGTTCACCGTCACGGTCAGGGCGCGGATTGCGGCCCCTACGCCCGGAGCGGACGCAGGCCGTACCGCACTCGGGATCGAGGGGCGATCGAATGGGGACCGGTCCGGGGTGTTCGGGCCGGTCTCCATTTCGAATCAAGCAAAGCCAGACCGGCCAAGCCCATGCCCACCTCCGGTGCTGTGAGCACCGGACACGACCCCAAACGTCCCCCACCCTGAACGGGTGTCGGGGCAAGGGCGAGGGCGTGGACCGAGATCCTCTCGCCCTCAATGCCGATGAGCTTCTTCCTGGAGAGGAACGCGCTTCTGCCGCGTCCACGCCCTCCGGATCAGGTCCGGCGGGCGACATCACTGCCAGCAGGGGGCCAGGCCTACTGGTGGTGATGTCGGCCGGCGGCAAGACCGCGGCTCTCGGATCCAGCGCCGACCCATGGGCGTAGGACGCCTCTGTGGATGAACGGCGTCGCGTCGCACCCCACGCGCAGCGCTGTTCGTTTTGGCCGGCTGCCTAGGTCCGATCGAGGGCGGCTGTCAACGCGCGAGCTTAAGGAACTAGCCCTTCACTTCTCGCCGTAACTGACCCGAACCACCTGCCGCCAGCCCGCCAGATCGATCGAATACCAAGCTGCTCAAGGAACTCCACATAGGCCTCACCGATCGGCTCGGTGAACACGCCGGTGAGCAGTGGCTTCACATCGCCGTAGAGGAAGTGCTGATACTGAAGGAGTTGTCCCACTACCGCACGGACCGCATCGGTCGCGTTTCCGTTGTACACAACCTTGACCTCGACCAACCAGTGGAGGCCGTCCTTCACGAGCGTCAGGTCACGAGGGTGAACGTTGGTGGCAGGGGTGAATCCTGCCTTCGCAACCGCGCGACCGTAGTCGGCAAGCACGCCTTCGTGCCGACGAGACTTCGTCTGTACATGCCCGGTGACGGTCGTGACGTAGTCGGAACTGTTCTTAGGTTTGAAATGTGGGAGGTAGTTCTCATCCGGGTCCGACGGTGCCGGCGGCGGTGGTTGCGTTCCGTCCAGCCCGAGATAGTCGAACAACGCGGCGCTCTTGGGCTCGTCCAGAACGGTGAAGCCCTGAATGCTGTTGTTCGTCTTGTATCCGACTACGTCATTGATCTCGGAAACGGGCAGGTCGACGTCGCGGACCTCGTCGATCGCGAACATCAATTCCCATGTCTGCCCCTTCTGATCGCGCTTCCACAGCTGTTCGGCGAGGACCTCGTTCCGAAAGACGTGCCGGATACGTGCGCGTGAGAAGATTCGGCCCTTCTCGGCGAAGAGGACGTAGTCGCCTGGACACAGTTTCGCGTGTTTGCCGATGTTGCTGCCGTTCACCGCGGGGGTCGCGCCCCAGAATTGTGCACGCCCGCTTGGAAACGCCGTTCGGAGGGCTGTGAGATCTGATGGCGGCAGACCCGCACAGTCTGCGAGGGACACCGAGTTCACGACCGTGTCCTGATAGTGCTGTCGGGAGTCGGCGCCTCCAGCCGGCTGAAGGACGACTAGCGACATCAGTGACCCTCCAATTCTGTGTACTTCGTTGCCCTGCCAAGGGACTGGGATTCGGGATACTTTGCCTCGTTCAACTCGACCTTCCTCGAGACAGCCTCGGCTAGGTCGATCTTGAGGACGTCAGCGAGCCGAAGCAGGTAGATGAAGACATCGGCAACCTCTTCTTCCACCCGCGCACGGGCTTTGCCGTCCTCACCGATAGCTTGGCTCTCTTGCGGCGTCAACCACTGAAAGATCTCAGTGAGTTCGCCGACCTCTCCGCTGAGGGCCATCACGAGGTTCTTCGGGGTATGGAACTGGCCCCAGTCGCGGCGTTGCGCGAAATCAGCCACGAGCGCCTGGAGGTCGTCGATTGCCATGAGGAGAGATGTATCACGCCGGTCTGAGTTCACCCTGCAACGGGTTACAACGGGTAGGAACGCACACGCCTTCCGACCTACCGCGGCGATCGGCCAGCGTCTCCGATGGGGAGGCGATCGCCCCGATCGCAGGGCCCGGGAGTCCCGCTGTTCGAGTGCCTCAACCAGATATGCAACGGGCTTCCGTAGGGAGTCGAGGAGCTGGCGCGCCTCGGCCGCAGTCTGTGATGCCCGTGGCGGAAGGTCCTCGCACTTCTACGTCGGTGTCTTCGACTGCCCGGCGAGGCGGTCAACGGACGCCTCGAACGCTTCCGTGGGATCGTCCTCGGGTTCCGGAATCTCGATCGTCACATCATGCGGTCACGGATCTACTCTGGCGAGCTTCAGGGACGATTCGACGCGCTCTGAAACTGTGGAGGGCCAGATACCCCGCCGACTCCAAACACGCATGCCCTTCGGGACCGGCGTTCCGCACCCACATAATTGTTCAGGCATCGGCTTGAGTGTGATCACAACCGACGACCCGGTGGGCGCGACTGTGCCGGCTGGTGGGTGCTGGTTGCTGACGGTTCCGCTGATCGGACTGTTCTGTGCGAGTTCGAATTTCAGCGTGGTTACCCCGAGAATGGTCTTGGCTTCGTCGTCGGGCTTGTCGATGAGGTTCGGCACGGATTCGGTGGCGGCGGTGCCGACAGTGGCGTCGTGAAGGTCTTGGCGGGCCTGCTCGGAGGACTTCGCGGAGAAGTAGAATGCGATCGCGGCGCCGACGCTGGCGGTCAGGGCGCCGATTAGGGTGCTGCGCAATGCGGTGTCGTCGATGGCGAAGGTGAACGCGCAGAAGAGCACCAGTGCGATGACTAGGCCGACCGCGATCCAGCTTCGGACGAAGCTGGCCGCCGGTTCCTTCCGTGCCTTCCGTGACGTTGGCGATCGTGCCCACATGACGATCACGCCGGAGACCAGTACCGCGACCGCGGTGATACCGGCCACGAGCAGGGTCTGCCCCCATGAGAGGGTCGCGGCAGCGGGGTTGACGGTGTTCGACTGTGCCCACATTCGTCGTCTCCTTCTCGGACGTGTCTGGGTGCTTCGGGGTTTTGGGTGCTCGGCCTGCTGGAGGTCGGTGGGCTTGGGGTTATCGCGCGCTGCGATGTCGACACTCGGAGTTTGCCCGGTGGGTCAGCGCTCGACTGCGACGAGGGCCGCCATGACTCGTTGGGTCTTGTTCTCGCATTCGTCGGCGATCGCTAAGCCCTGGCTGCGGACGGCAGCCTGTAGTTTCTCCAGTTTCCGTGCCGCCCTCGATTCGAGTTCGGGGGCATCTTCTGAGGCTTTCGGCTTCACCCGCAGCGACAACTCGAGGAGATCCAGGTCGCCGACGGTCCAGCGTTCCATGTTGACGTCAACCTCACCGATCGCCACGTCCGTCCATTTGGTCGACGTGATCGGTCCGAACGCTACGAGATTGTCGATCTGTAGCCGGCTGTGAGCCGAGTCGACGGCCTGTTGGGGTACTGCCGACGAGTCCGTGAGCGGGGGTCCTTGCCTGGCGCAGGCTTCGAAGAATTGTCTCTGGTCTGCGGTGAGGGCCTGGGCCGCATTGGCGCCGGTACGCACCGCATCCAGCAACGATCCTTGTGGGTGTTTCGACCACCGCGGATGCGGCCAGGACTTGGCGTTGCGTCGACCAGTCGCCCTCGATCCGGTAGTCGAGTGCTCCGATGCTGAACGGTGTCGCCCACCGTCCGATCAGCTGCGACTGGAGACACGGGCGTAGCTTCACGGTCATGTCGTCGACGCCATCGCCGCTGCGGACCCGAATGATCACTCCGGCGTTCATCAATGGGGTGAGCTCGCCCGACGTGGCATCGTCGGCGAACCAAATCTGACGTTCCCTCATCTCACTGCGTCCGCGGTCGAGCACCGCTATCGCGTCCGCGACAGTCGTATCGAGATTGACCTTGATCTCGATCGGGAACAGGTCATCCACTCTCCTCTGTCATCTGCCGCGGACCCCGGAACCAGCGTCACGTGCTCACGTACGTGAAGGGCGACATGCCAGCGTCTGTGGCTGAGGATCTCGTACGCCGTGTCAACGACCGGGGATGTTTGTCTTGTTCGATGCGTCTGATGCGGCACTGGATCCTTCCGGTGGCGTATCCACGCGGTCAGTTCGGCGAGCGAAGCACCCACGATGCACAGCAGTGCATCGCGCCTTACGTCGCGCGGATTTCGGAGCTAGGCGCCTTGGACAACGCGCACTGCCTTCGGTATGCGAGTGGAGAGCGTGGTTGTCTCTGGTATCACACTAGTCGAGATTCGAACCCAGAATCCCTGCCACAATCGAGTAGTGCTGCACTCGATCCCGACGACGTGCATGGCATAGAATTCGAACAGGCACCCACACGCTTGGATCACGATGTCTGACCAGACATCTCGTGCCCGGCCGCTTTGATTCGCGAGGCGAGTTGGCGGTTTTAGGTGCTCATGCGAGCCAACTCCGGGATCGGCCCGTATTCCCTTTTTTGCCATGGCAATTCAATCCAGAAGGGGCGAACGTCATGTTGGTGCGGATCCATCACGACGGCGACGACGTGCTGATCGCGTGGAAGTCCGACGGGTTCATTCCTGGATGTCGAGGGTTTGCGCTTCTGCGCCGCCGCAACGGAATTGAGGAAGTGGTCAGTACCTGGGTCGGATTCACCGATGATCAGGCCGCAGCCGGCGAACGTCGTGCGTCCACGAACTGGCCGATCCAGAAGTATCAGTGGATCGACTACATGGCCAACCCGGGTGACAGGTTGGCGTATCGGGTACTGCCGATGGTCGGTGCCGACAAGGACAACCTTCATCCCGACCCGGACTCCGCGAGCGACTGGACCGACGAGATCACACTTACTCACGAGGCGTCGCCCCAAATCGAGGCGGTGTTCAACCGCGGCATCGTCGCCGCGCAATGGGTCTCACGGCGGTTGGGTGTCACCGGACACGAATTGCAGAACGCCAAGCTGGAAACCGTGATCGAGACACCCGGAGATCCGTTCCGGGACTACCTTGCCGGCCCACTGGGAACGCGGTTGTTCGCGCTGCTCGATGCCGCTGCCCGGGACCGGTGCGATGTGTACGCGGCGCTCTACGAACTCGATGACCCGCAGCTAATTACCGCTCTCGCGCAGCTTGGCGACCATGCACACGTCGTATTGGCGAACGGGAGCGTGAAGAAGAAGGGGGACGATCAGAACAGCGACGCGCGCGAACAGCTGCGTGGGCAGATCGAGCTGCACGATCGGATGTGTTCGCCGCGTGCCTTGGGCCACAACAAGTTCCTGATTGTGTGTGACCGGAACTCCAAGCCGCGATGGGTGTGGACCGGCAGCCAGAACTGGACGATGACCGGGTTGTGCACCCAGGCAAACAACTCACTGTTGATCGAGGATCCAGAGTTGGCCGAGCAGTATCGGCAGCATTGGGACCTACTCAAGGACGCCGGCGATGACACCCCGGACAGCTTGCGCGAGGACAACAGCAGACCGCGGGATCGAACGGTGGACCCCGCGGGGGTGCGGCTGTGGTTCACCCCGACCCGCGCACGGGTCGATCTCGACGACGCCCGGAAGCTCATCGTCACCGCCGAGCAGTCAATCCTCTTCCTGATGTTCAACCCTGGCCCAAAGGACACCCTGCTCAACACGATCCTGGACACGGCGCGCTCGGGAAGTCCCGACGAGAGGCTCTACATCCGTGGCGTGCTCAACCAGGACCCCAGCACCACGGCCAACCCGGTGCACCTGTTCGACCAAGAGAACACCGAGAAGGCCGACTACGACGTCGTCCTACCCGCAGCCATCGACACGCCGACGACGTTCTTCCGGGAAGAACTCAAGAAGCTGGATCGCGCGTTCGCGATGGTGCACAGCAAGGTCATCGTGGTCGACCCGTTCGGGCAGAGTCCGGTCGTGATCACCGGGTCACACAACCTCGGCCCGAAGGCCAGCGGGACCAACGACGAGAACCTCCTCATCATTCGCAACACGCCGGGGTTGGCAGACGCCTACACAACAAACATCATGTCCGTCTACAACCAGTACCGGTGGCGCTTCCGCCGACACCTACAACCGGCCGACAAGCGGTGGAAGGGCTTGATCGACAGCGACTCGTGGCAGAGCTGGCATCTGAAGTCCGACAGCCCTCAACTCCGCGAAATCAACTTCTGGGTCAAGTAGGTCGGGCACGATACGGGTCCACAGGCTCCCCGTCCCGGGCATGGGGCTGTCCGGATCAACAAGTGTCCCGGCGGCCCGGATCAACAAGTGTCCCAGCGGCCCCACGCCATCGGATCGCGCGGGTTACCCGCGTGTCCCGGCGACAGCAGACAGCAGGGCGTAGGCGACCTCTTCACCGGTGACGTCGGAGTGGTCGGCCACGAACTCGTCGGCGAGCAGGTTATGGAAGACGCGTGGCTGCCATGGGGGGTATGCGTCGGCAACGGGCAGGAGCCGGCGCTGTTGCGCTTCGGGTGTGTGTTGTGCCCCATTTCGTCCAATTCCGCCGTAGATGTCGTTGGCGTCCCCGACCCCTGCCGCGACTTGTCCAGCAATGCGGGACGCGATCGCATAGGCGATTCCGACGGCCCGGTCGTTGGCCGTGTGGGTGACGAGCGCGGGACCGGTCACCGTATGTTGGTCGACGACGGTGCGGAAGAACCCGTTGTGGCCGGGGCTCCAGTCCTTGGCGAAGCCGTAATGCGAAAACGCTCCTTGGAGCAGCGTCAGGCTTGTCGCGGTGTCGGAGGGAATGGCCTTAGCAGCGGCTGTGACCAGCCGGGCGCCAAAGCTGTGGCCAACGAGGTGGATCCGCAGCCCTGGTCGGGCGATCCGGGTTGTGATCACCTCGGCCAGGCCCTTCTCGCCGATCGTGCCCGCCCGCGACTTCATGGCGTAGTAGGTGGTGAAGTTGAGCAAGTTGTGAGCCGCGCCGAGTGCACCGCCGAGGAGGCTCCCCAGACCGGCGGCTTCCCCGGCTGCCGCCTGTGATCCGCCGCCGGCGGGACCGAGCGCGGCGGTTGCCGCGCCACCTGGGGTCGGGCCGGTGATTGTGACAGGGATTGCGAGACGGTCCATGATCGTTGTGGTCGGTAGGGCGAACAGCTCCGGCTTGATCTCCTCCGGGTCCTCGACGGTCCGGTCGAGTAGTGCAAGCAACTGGTCTGCGAATGTCGCTCGCGCCGACTTCTTGTCGATCAGAAGCGGAATCTGGGCGGAGGCCGAATCCAGCTTCTGTTGCGAGGCGAGGTCGGGAAATACGCTCCTCAGCACGGCGATCTGGTCGAGCAAGCGCTCGGCATCGATCGGCGATTCGGCTGCGGCCGCGCCGCCCGGGATCAGCGTGTTGTCGTCGAACTTCTTGGACGGCCAGAACACGCCGACAATCGCGATTCCTGACGTCAGGGCGGGCAGACGGCCTCGGTCGAGCACCGCCCGCATCGAGGCGGCCAGCTTTTCGTACAGACGTTGTGCATCGTCGATGTCGTTGTTCCAGCCGTGGCAGAGCACGAGGAGGTCGGTCGTTGTGGCGGCCCCGGCGAGGGCGGCGACGTCGTCGGCGCCCGCGATGACCTCCGCGTCGCGATTGAACTCGATGTCTGCCGCGGGGAATCCGGAGAGGTCGGCCATGGCGGTGATCCTTTGCGTTCGGTGCGGAGGTGGGTCGCCCGGTGGCGCGTCACACGGACTGAATGGCGCGCATCAGGTCGATCAGGCCGCTTCCTTGGAAGATCGGGACACGGCCCAGGTCGGTGGCGGTGGTGGTGAAGATTCGCTTGATGGCATCGGGATTGCCGATGAATTCCCTTCGGACGGAGAGAAACGCCGCAATGACGCCCGACACGTGCGCGGCCGCCATGCTGGTCCCGCTGTCCTCGATGTAGTCGATCGGGCCGGCGATTCCGGGCTTGGCGAGAATGGTGCGAAGAGCCACTCCTGCGGCGCAAGACAGTATGCGCTCTCCCGGGGCCACGAGATCCGGTTTGGCGCGCCCGTCGCCCGTGGGGCCTTTCGACGAGAAGTACGACACACCGTAGCGGTGCGGCATGTCGCGGTGGGTCGATCCGACCGTGATCGCCTCATCGGTATTGCCGGGGTCGTTGATGGTCAGATCCAAGCCCGCCGCGACGTTTCCCTTGCGAAAGTCCTGGTTGTAGCCGTATCCGGTGTTCCCGGCTGCGACAACCGCGACGACACCCGACCGCACCAGCCGGGAGACCTCGATGCACAGGGGGCTTTCGCCGCAGGCGAACCACTCCGGGTCGAACGGGTATCCGACGGAGAGGTTCACACCGTGGATCTTGATGTCGCGCCCGAAGTTGTTGACTTTCTGGATATCCTGCAACGCGGACATGATCGAGCTGGTCTCACCGTCGCCGTTGCCGTCTAGTACCTTGTAGCTGACCAGCTGGCACTGCGGAGCCATCCCCGCCATTCCCACCGCAGGCTCGCAGTGGTAGTCGACATCACCTTTGTGATCGAGTTCGGCGCGGACAGCGATCGGCGACGGCGTTGTGGATCGGGTATCGCCCGCGATGATGCCCGCGACGTGTGTGCCGTGGCCGAAGTCGTCGGTCAGCGGCGAATTCCCCCCTGTGTAGTCCCGGTGCTGCACTGGTAGCGAAACATTCAGCGTCGCCGGCATGTTGGCGTTGGGGGGTTGAAAGTGGGAGTGGTGTCCGTCGATTCCGGAGTCGACGACTGCCCACACGATTCCGGCTCCGGTCGCGGTGAACGCGGTGCGGGCCGCGTCTGCCTTGACGGTCGCGGCCGAACGGTTGATGAGGGGCCCGACCTCGAAGTCGGGCCAGATTCGGTGGATTGTCGGCTCGGGCCGTGGCTCTGGATAACGGTCGAGCTGAACCAACCTGGTGATCGACGCGGCTGTCAACCGCGCGACGATGTATTGGGAGAGTCCTCGGTCGACCAGCAGTTCACCCGTCGCAGGGTGGTCTCCGATGACGCGCAGAACGAGTTCCCGGACGAGTTCCGCCGCTGCGTCGGCTCCGTCGGGATACCCGCGGTTCAACTCGATGACCACGGGATGCGCGATCCCAGCCATCGACGGGTCACGAAAACGCCGAAGCAGGGGCACTGCAATAACCGCACCGTGCAAATTACTCGGATCAAATCCACCAGCCCGAAGAGCATCGGATCCGGGCTGATCGTCGGCATCTGTCATGCTGCCCTACCCCTCGATTCTTCATGCGCCGCCGCACAGTCACGCGCCGAGGCGATCGTGTCATTCACACGAATTGTGTTCGTGCCGAACATCCCAACGCGGCTTTCCGTTGCGCGCGTGCCCCTTGGAGGTGTGTTTCGATTCCGCGGTGGGCTTCACCGGCGCCTCGACCTCCCCTGCCAGCGACCCACCTACGATCTTTCGTGGGGCACTCTCCTCGGCCTCTCTCACCCGCGGCCACAGCGCATGTGCTGGTTTCCGGGCGCCCGCGGTGCGGTGGGCGTGCCTCCGCTGCGCGGTCAACCGCCGCTGTCCGGCCGCGGTGATCACCCAGCCTTCGGCCGCTACGCACCCGTTCAGGCTGGACAAGCTCGCCGACGCGTGCGCCATCAGATGGTTCTCGAGGCCGTCCACGCATTCACCATGCTCGGTGTTCCCGCCGATCACGCCACCGCCGGGCCGGTTCCGACGCTCCCTGCGCGACAACGGCGAACCACTCACCGCAACCACCTCCCGCTCCCGTTAGGTGAGGGTCAACAGCTGGGCTCGCTCGTGACTCCCCATCGCTTGCGGGCGGTGGGGAGAACACAACATGCCACCTCGAGGCTACCGCCGACCGGACGCTGCGAACAGGTCGGCGGCAGCGGCTACCCAGACTGATGCGAGCCGACCCCCGGCCCGCTCGGTGCAGTGGTTCTACAAGGCCCTCGCCACGCTGCCGTAGGGGCAATACCGGACCGGAAGCGATTCCGATTAATCCAAACTAGGTGTGCTGGCCCGCCGAGCTCTGGAACTGCCGGCGGTCAGAGCATGAACACCCTCGGCGCCTTGTGGCGACACTCGGCCCTGTCGGAGGGGCCGACTACGGTCACACCCGACGCTGACCAGCCGAGACATTCCCACGAAGGGACCGATACATGGCACTGCCCACTCTGACCCCCGAACAGCGCGCCCAGGCGCTCGAGAAGGCCGCCGCCTCGCGCCGCGCACGGGCCGCGCTCCGCGAGGAACTCAAGACCGGCAGGGCGACCTTCGCCGAGGTCCTCGGCCGCGCCGGCACCGACGAGACCGTCGGCCGCGCCAAGGTCCTCTACATCCTCGAGTCGTTGCCGAAGATCGGGAAGGCCACCGCTCTCGAGATCATCACCGACCTCGGCATCTCCGAGACCCGCCGGATGGGTGGTCTCGGGTCGAACCAGCGCGCCGGACTCCTCGAACGAGTCGGCTGATCCGACAGCCGAAAAGGGCCTGCGAGCATTTGCCTCGCAGGCCCTTTCGTGTGTCTCGGTGCGCACCAGGGCGCCATCGGGTGCACCCGCACGATCGGTGCCGGCTAGTTCGACGTGACACCGCCCTGACCGCTGGTTCCCGGATCCGAGTGAGGGCTTCGCCTACGCCGCTCGTGTCAGCGCCCGCCGCCCCGCGGCGGTTACGCGGCGGTCACCGGTCAGTCCGGAGTGCGGGGCGGGCGGGGGTACCGGCGTTGGACCGTCGTCCGCTGGCCACCACGCCGCCGGACCACAAAGCGGCAGTGGCGTTCCCCAGGCACCCCAGCAACGGCATTGTGGCAGCCGCAGTACCCACTCGCCCCGTGGTGATCGATTGCGCGTCATCGCCGCCCGTTGAGGTCTGCCGTCTGGGGACCTCGAGACGGTGGCGAACAACTATCTCGCCGCGGACCGGCACGCGCAGGTTTGACCGTACGTCCACACCGGCGTCGACGGGACACGGCGGACGACAGCGGAGCAGTCGGCGCGGGTGCGGCTGGAGTGCCACGGAGCTGGGTGCGTCGGGAATCCGGTTCGCCGACGCAGACAACGTCGCACGTGGGCCGGGTAGTCGATCGGTCGTTCCGTGCGGGTGCTTGTGTGCTTTCCGGCCAAGCGGGAATTCCGGACGCGTAGGGTGTGGCTCGTTTCGCCGACCTGACAAACGAGGTGGAGTGTGTATCCCGAAGGATCGTTTCATGCTGTCGGCGCTCGCGCCGAGATGGTCACCAATTCTGGGACTGGGGTTGGCATGGACCCCAGACGTGTCGTTGAGTGGGCGATCATCATTGCCGGTGCGATACTGCTGATCTCTTCGGCGCTGCCCTGGTTCACTGTCAGCGAGGTCGTCTTCAGCTCCGGGCAAGGGACTCCGGTACACGTCTCCGTCTCGGGGTTGGGCGATGCGTCGGTGTCCGTGAACACCGGAATGGGGCAAGCCGCTGATGCGTTCGTCGCGTCGACGGGCAAGGACGCCTTCGAATCCCGTGGCGGTACACCAGCAGCACCGGCCATCGTGCTCGGACTCATCGCCGCCCTTGCCGGCGTTGTGTACAAGCGCACCAGTCGACGGTTGGCGGCGGCGATCACGTCCGGGGTGGCGGGTCTGATCGGTATTGTCTGGACGCTGACCCTCCTGGTAAATGTGCGTGGTCAGTTCGTCGACGCGCCGGCAGCAGGCTCGTACGCGCCGGCAGTCGGCTTGATCATGGCCCTCGTGATGTCTTTCGCTCTAACAGGTCTCGCCATCGTGGCGACGGTGCTCGAGTGGCGGGTGACCGCCGTTCCTCAGCCGGTGGCGACCGTGGCGGCCCACAATGCCGCTCCTGCCAGGCCGTCCCGTCAGCGCCAGCAACATCGGCGGATCGAGGGACAGCCGGCGCCGCTGGCATTCAGGGCCGCGGCATTTTCCGTCGATCTGCTCGTCATCGTGCTCGCATGCGGTCTTGCCTGGACAGGACTGGGTGCCGTGACTGATGCGGCTGGAAGCGAAACCGCCCGACATATCGGGACGTTTGTTGCGGCGATCGCGGTCTCCTCCATACCGTTCGCATACGTCTTCCTGTCCGAGGCGCGCACCGGGAAGACACTGGGTAAGCGCCTGATCGGCCTCGCAGTGGTCGATGGAACCGGGATGCTACCGACGTCAATGCAGTCGTTCTGGCGCAATGCGGCCTACCTGCTGCCAATCCCCTATGGCATCGCGGTCGGAATCGGCGCGATTGTCAGCAGCACCGAAGTTCCGAAAGTCGTCGGGATCGTCATCGAACTGGCGGTAGTCGTCGCCGTGGTGTGGATGGCCGTGACTATCAAGCCTGAGCCCACCCATCAGGGCGTCCATGATCGGCTTGCCAACGGCACTCGCGTGGTTCACCTGCCAGGAAACCGCCACGTCCGTGCCGCTTCCGGTGTCCGCCCCACTCCGCTGATTCCGTGGATGGTCGGCGCCGCCGCGGTTCTCGTAGCCGTCGTCGCCGCTTCTGCGTTGTCAGAATCGCAAGGCCGCCCACATACGCAAGTGGAGCATTCTGCGCAGCCAACCGAAGCACAGGAAGCGGCCGCCACAACTCCGACTCCGACTCCCCGTGCAACCGCAGCACCAACCACGACGAGTGGCGGCCAGCTCGCGCCCGACCCGTTCTCATACGAGCGATTGGACCCCGGTGCGTGTGCCGACCCGAACTATCCAGGCGGGTACGGGGTGTGCACGGTTTCCTCGCCGAGCGGGAACTTCATCTGCTCAATCACGGCGAGCGGCGCGAACTGCACATCGCCACCCGGCGAACCGATCGTCAATGGCGTCATGGTTCCGGTCCCGGGCGGGACAGGGCAGCAAGCAGAAGCGAACCTGATTTCGGTCGACGCGTCCGGCAAGACGTCACTGGGTTTGATCACGAACGGCAGAGCTAAGGCAACGACCAGGGAGCAAGCAAAGGCGAGTGCGATGCCGTACGGGCACCGAGTCAGCGCCTATGGATTCACCTGCGCAGTCGACTCGAACGCGATGTCCTGCCGACACGATGCAACAGGCAACGGATTCACCGTCTCGCGGGAGGCATACAAGTTCTTCTGACCCAACTGAACGAACCGAAGCCGCCCGCCCTCGAAACACGGAGGCTGGCGGCTTCCGTTCGTTAGACCCCCGTGGGGATGTCTTCGAGGTTAAGGAAGCGGAGGTTTCCCGGCGTTCCTTCGCAGCCGAGGCTGATCACTCGACACTGGCCGCTCGGCACGTCCACGACGGACTCGTCAGTGACGTGGTAGTGCCCGTGCACCAATAGTTTCGGCTGCACGCCCCCGGCGGCTTCGGTGAGTCGGCGGCGGCCGATTGCCGCGTAGGCGAGTGCCATCGCCGACCAGCCGCCAGGATTGGCCGAGCACACCGCGTGGACCGCCGGGGTCTGCCAGGGAGCGTCCGGTGCGTCGTGGCTGAGCATCACGTCCGCGGTCCCGCCGTCGATGACGCACACGACGTCCTCGGGCGTGATCATCTCGGTGGTCCACCAGTCCGCACCGGGCACCCGGGTCTCGAAGTCGATCGACGGCGCTCCCCCGAGCGAGACGAAGCTGCGGCCGGCGATCGTAAATCGTGCACCGCGAGGGAGCACCGCGATGCGTTCCCCGAACCAGTGCACGGGCCCGATCTCGGTGCGCGACTCCAACGGCGTCGAATCGATGGCCTGCCAGTCTTCGTGGTTGCCCGGGGTGATGTACAGCCACACATCGTGCTCGATGCAGGCGGCGTCGACCGCCCGCAGGTGCCGACCGCCCCGGGTGCCGGGCCAGATACCGAAATCGCCCTGGTGGAACAGGATCCGTACGCCGCGACCGGCAACCTCCGCGATTCGGTTGCACGCCCACGCAGTGGCGCCGTGCCAGTCGCCCGCGAGCGCTATGAGGTGTGCGGTGTCGGTGTCCATGCGCCCATCGTGCCGCCTGCAGTGCGGATGTCCCAGCGAATATTCGTGCGGTCCGATGACGTACCTGCATGGTCTGGACCGGGTGGCGGCGACGCCGCGGCGGGCGGACCGACGAGGCCTCCTCCACGACATCGTCAAGCGACTCGCCAGAATTCTGCACCCCGCCGTGACATCCGAATCGCGCACCGGCCACCGGCACTCCTGAAGCGACCCGACCTGGCGCACCCGATTCGGCCAGGCACACTGGGAAGCTCGCCGCGATCCGCGGCGCTTTCACTGACGGCCGCCCCAATGATCCGGTCAGCATCTCTGCCGAACTCACCCGGGCCGGCACGGGACGGGTTCCGCCGGCCGTTCACCACACCCTCCGCGCGGTGCTCACGCTTGGCAACCCGGCCCCGGCGGTCCGGCACTACGCCGCAACTGTCGTCGCTGCCGCCTACCGGCGCTCGTTCCATGACCTTGCACAGACCATGAGCTATGCGGCCGAGGTAGCCGCCGAGGATGAGCTCTTCCCGATTCCTGGTCAAGCCGGGTTAACGCCAGCGCGCCGAGCTTCGTCGACTGACCAATCTCCGCAGCGGACCCGCCCACCCGGGCGAATCTCAGGAGTGACCGTCAGGTGTTCCTGGTCGTGCCCCGCACTGCTGCCTCGACGAGTTGTCTGAGGATCGCCAGTTCGGCTGCGAGTGCGGTCCGGCCGCGTTTGGTGATCGACACCCACGTCCGTGCCTTTCCTGCGGACCCCTTCTTGTCGATCGCGACGAGTCGCGCGTCGGACAGCACAGCGAGGTGGCGTGAGAGATTGCCGACGGTGAGCCCAAGGGTCTGGCGAATGAACACGAAATCGACCGAGTCTGCTTCCGAGAGAACGGCGAGAATTCCCAGCCGGGTTCGCTGGTGGACAACATCGTCGAGCGCGTTGGTGGGGTGTGTCATCGCGGCGCCCGGTCCCGCACGGCCACAATGACAGCGCCGATCGCGAGGACCAGGGCAGGCAAGGCGGGGTTGAGCAGGACGTTGTACCGGTAGTCGAGGTCGACTCCCTGCGCCAAGATCATGTTCTCGAGGCCGTACAGGTTCGCGACCAGGCTGTCGGCCAGTGTCAGGGGCGCCGACACCGAAGACGGTGAGGTCCTGATCGAGTGCGCCCCACACCATGACGCCCACCGCGATTGCCAGGAGCGGGGTCAGTCCGCGGACCATCAAGTTCCCCGGCAGGAGCCGTAGTTGAGGTACCGCCACCACAGCTGCCACCAGTCCGACGAACAGGATTGGTCCGCACACGGTGGCGTGCGAAGCCCGCACCCGGACCCCGGAACGGGACCCGCGCCGGACCAGGGAGACGGCGATCGCGGCGTACCCGACTGGCAGTGCGACCAGCCAGTAGAGCGCAGCTGCGGTGGGGTGTTGCAGCTGACCGAACCCGGAGAGTCTGGCCAACGGCGAGGAACCCAACCACCGCTCCTGGAAGGAGCGTTGCAAGTAGCGGCATCGCGGCGGACACGACCACGGCCAAGATCGCGAGTGGCAGCCATGTGGGTGGGCGAGCCGCCCGGGCTCGGCGTCGAACCGTCGAGATCTCGGCCAGTACCGCGTTCGGCTTCTCGACTGAGGCGTCCGTGACGGTCCCCGATTCCCTGTGGTTTGTGATGCAAACTCGAGTATCGAGTTTGCATCACAAACCATGGAAGCCAATGGGTGAGCGGCCTCATGCTGCGCACCCCGCCTCCAGCCGTTCCCACCGCCGCCCTACCGGTCGTCATCACCGAGCCGCGTCGTCCACCAAACACGCGCTGTCGAGAACAGCTATGTCCGGCACCTCCTCACACACGAGTGGTGGGCCCCAACCGCTTGTTCCGGCGGGACGCGCGGTTCCGGGGTCCGTCCAGGGTGCCGTGCGTGCGGGCCAAGGCCCGCGCCTTGGTGGATGCCTGCACGTACCGGCGCAGCGTACTGACCGCGGCCGCGAGAAAGGACGTTCTCCCACTCCCCCCGGGAAGTTCTGTCTCGGCATACGGTGTGCGTCGCCAGCGAGGTTTGGTGACGGCGGGAAACTGTCCTGGACATCAGACCTAGGGCGTGTCTCCTAAATCCGGGCGGTGGGATCGGCGACACTGTTCCGTGTGTCGCGCACCGAATACCTGACTGATGAACAGTGGGCGTTGATCGAGCCGTTGCTTCCCACGTCCGACGGATGTCGGGGCCGCCCGTTCCGGGACAACCGTCGGGTCGTGGAGGGCATCGTCTACCGCTACCGGTCCGGAGTTGCGTGGCGGGACGTTCCCGCGGATTTCGGTCCGTGGCAGACGATCTGGAAGCGGCACCGCCGCTACGCCGGGGACGGCACCTGGGACAAGATCCTCGCTTCCCTGCTGGCGCATGCGGATGCGAACGGGCTGGTCGACTGGACAGTGTCGGTGGACTCGACGATCTGCCGAGCCCACCAACACGGCACCAACCTCACCCGCGACACAGGGGGATCTGTCGAATTACAGGAACCTCCGGAACGAGCCGGCTGACCACGCCCTCGGTCGCTCCCGTGGCGGGCTCGGCACGAAGATCCACCAGCTCGCCGACGGACACGGCCGGCCACTCGTCCTGCTGATCGGGCCAGGTCAGGCCGGTGACTCGCCAATGTTCCCCATCCTGATGGGCGCGTTGTCGGTGCCCCGGTTCGGCCGTGGAAGACCCCGAACCCGCCCGGACGCGGTGCTCGGCGACAAGGCCTACTCGTCGAAAGCGATTCGCGCCCACCTGCGAGCGAGAGGCATCGAAGCGATCATCGCCGAACCGGACGACCAGAAACGTCACCGCCTCCGGCGGGGCAGCCGCGGAGGCCGCCCGGTCGGGTTCGACACCGAGAAATACAAGGGCCGCAACGTCGTCGAACGATCCTTCGCCACCCTCAAACAGTGGCGCGGGCTCGCCACCCGCTACGACAAACTCGCACTCACCTACCGGGCCGGCGTGGTCCTCTCAGCGGTCTGTATCTGGCTGAGGTCCCTCACGAAATAGGAGACACGCTCTAGGTCGTCGTGATCGACGCGGCCATGCCCTGGCCACCGCCGATGCACATCGTCACCAGTGCCCGGCCACCACCGCGGCGCTTCAGTTCGTGCAGCGCGGTCGTGGCCATGCGGGCACCCGTCGCACCGATCGGGTGCCCGAGTGAGATGGCAGACCCGTTCACGTTCAGGCGCGCGCGGTCGTCCCATCCCCACTGCTTCAGCACGCCGAGCACCTGGCATGCGAATGCCTCGTTCAGTTCGACGAGATCGAAGTCGTCGAATCCGAAGCCGGTGCGGTCAAAGAGCTTTTGTGTCGCAGCGACCGGTCCGAGCCCCATCGTGGCGGGGTCGCATCCGGCGGCGGTCCAACTCTCGAGGTATCCGATCGCCTCGAGGCCGTATTCGTCGAGTTTGTCCTCCGCGACGACAAGGAGGGATGCCGCGGCGTCGTTCTGTTGGCTCGCATTGCCGGCGGTGACGACTCCGCCGGGGGTGACCGAGCGGAGCTTGCCGAGCGACTCCGTTGTGCTGTCGGGTCGGATCCCTTCGTCGCGCGCGAAGAGTGTGACGTTGCCCTTTCGATCGGTCGTCTCCACCGGGACGATCTCGTCGTCGAATCGTCCTTCCTCCCAGGCGGTGTGAGCTCTGCGATGGCTCTCGGCGGCCATCGCGTCCGACTCCTCGCGGGTGATGCCACACCGCGCGGCGACGTTCTCGGCCGTCTCGATCATTCCGCTGATCTTGCCGAACCGCCATTCCGGCTGGGAACGCTCGCGGCCACGGTCGAGGCGGTCATGGAGCTGCAGGCCGCCCGAACGTGCGCCCCACCGGGCTCCGGTCGTGTAGTGCTCGACGTTGCTCATCGACTCCACGCCGCCGGCGAGGACGACGTTGGCAGCGCCGGTCTGAACCATCATCGCGGCGGTAATCAGGGCTTGCAGGCCGGTGCCGCATCGGCGGTCTAGCTGCAGGCCGGCGACCGAAACCGGTAGGCCCGCATCGAGGGCCGCCCAGCGGCCGATACAGGGTGCCTCGGAGTTGGCGTAGGACTGCCCCATTGCGACGTCTTCGATGAGTTCGGGGTCGATACCGGAGCGTGTGACGGTCTCCTTGATAACGGCGCTTGCAAGCGCTACCGCCGGAACGTCTTTGAGTGAGCCGCCGAAGCGTCCGACAGCGGTGCGGACAGGGGCGACAAGGGCTGCTCTAGTCATGTGATTGCTCCTCAGGAGACCAGGACGCGGATGGTTTCGGCGACCAGGGCCGGTTTGTTGCCGCCCTCGACTTCCATGACGTACTCGGTCACCAGGTTGGCGCCTCGGGCGGTGCGCTCGAGGGAGACGAGCTGCGCGCCGAGGCGGATGCGGGTCCCGACCTGAACGGGTGCGGGAAATCGAACCTTGTTCGTGCCGTAGTTGATCTTCAACTTCACGCCGTCGATGTCGAAGATCTGTGCACCTAATGCAGGTAGGAGGGAGAGTGTGAGGTAGCCGTGCGCGATCGTGCATCCGTAGGGTCCGGTCACGGCGCGTTCGGGGTCGATGTGGATCCATTGGTGATCGCCCGTCGCATCGGCGAACGTGTCGATGCGTTCCTGGGTGATCTCGAGCCAGTCGCTGTATCCGACGTGCTCGCCGAGCGCGGCTTCCACGTCGTCAATGCCCCGGAAGATCCGGCCCGGCGTCTGCTCCGCCATTGGAGTTCCTTCCGAAGTCTGGTGTGCGATGCGCGGTGCATGTCGATAAGGGTCTAGCTGACCCGAAAGTGTTTTATTCACAGGATCATTGCGGTGACGGTCCCGGCGTGGTCTTGCGCGTCGTCACAGTCCGCCCCGTGCGATGAGCTGGCTTGCGATCACGTTGCGCTGGATCTCGTTGGTGCCCTCGCCGACGATCATCAGCGGGGCGTCTCGGAAGTAGCGTTCCACGTCATACTCGGTTGAGTAGCCGTAGCCGCCGTGGATGCGCACGGCGTTCAATGCGATCTCCATTGCCACTTCGGATGCGTAGAGCTTCGCCATACCGGCCTCCATGTCACACCGGTCGCCGCTGTCATACTTCTCAGCGGCGTAGCGGGTGAGCTGGCGGGCGGCGGTGAGTTTGGTGGCCATCTCGGCGAGGTAGTTGCCGATCGACTGGTGTTTCCAGATCGGTTGGCCGAAGCTCTCCCGTTGCTGCGCGTAGGCCAGGGAGTCCTCGAGTGCCGCCGTCGCGACACCGAGGGCACGCGATGCGACCTGGATACGGCCCGTCTCGAGGCCCTTCATCATTTGGCTGAAGCCGTGGCCCTCGACGCCGCCGAGGATCGCGTCCGCCGAGATTCGGTAGTCATCGAAACTCAGCTCACAGCTCTCTACACCCTTGTAGCCGAGCTTGGGCAGATCCCTCGAAACCGTCAGTCCGGGGCCATGTTCGACGAGGACGATCGAGATTCCCTTGTGGCGTGGCGTCGCCGTCGGGTCGGTCTTGCACAGGAGGGCGATGACTTGTGAACGACGAGCGTTCGAGATCCAGGTCTTCGCACCCGAGATGACGAGATCGTCGCCGTCTCGTCTGGCGACGGTGCTCATTGCTTGCAGGTCCGACCCACCGCCAGGCTCGGTGAGGGCCATCGTTGCGCGCACCTCGCCGGTCGCCATCTTCGGCAGGTACCGCTGCTTCTGCTCCTCGGTGCCGAACAGCGTCAGCAGCTTGGCGACGACGGTGTGCCCGCCCATCGCCCCCGCCAGCGACATCCACCCGCGCGCGAGCTCCTCGGTGACCTGCACGTAGCAAGGCATGGAGACCGGTGTTCCGCCGTACTCCTCCGGCACGGCGAGCCCGTAGATGCCGATCTGCTTCATCAGATCGATCCACTGCTCCGGGTACTCGTTGGCATGCTCGACCGCTTGGACGGAGGGTTTGACTTCGCGGTCGATGAAGTCGCGAATTGTCTTCACCAGGAAGGATTCTTCCTCGTTCAGGTAGGTACTCACGTGGATCCTCACGAGTCGGTAGTGCTCGCCAGTCGATCGCCCGCGGCGAGCAGAGTTGGTTCTGCGGCCATGTTCGCGCATTTTCAATTCTAATGTCAATTAAGTACAGTACACTCGGCAGTCCCGATAGTGGAGAGGTCATCGCGCACAGGCCCCGATCCGCCGCCCGGCTTCGCCCGTCACCGGTTCGTAGGCAAAAGTTCCGGCCGACCCCTCCTACCGAATCAAGAAGGACACGCAGTGACCGCAGCACGCCGACGAGTCGCGCTCGTCGCCCCTGGATCCGACGAACACAAGGCTTGCAAGGCATTGTCCAGCGCTGCCGACGAGATCGTCCTCGACCTCGAAGATGCCGTGACCGCCGCATCGAAGGCGTCCGCCCGGGACCTGGTGTCGGCGCTCGTCCGCGGGCACACTCAGCTTCCTGCAGTCTCGGTGCGGATCAACGGACGCGGCACCGCGTGGTTCGAGGACGATCTGCTTGCGGCGGCTGAAATCTCGCACCACCTCACTTCTATCGTGATTCCGAAGGTCGAGTCTGTCGAGGAGTTGGTCGAGGCCGACCGCATCCTGACTGCCTCCGGTGCGGCCAACCTGCCCGTACAGGCCATCATCGAGACACCACAAGGCGTGATCGACATCGACAAGATCGCCCGCGGCCCTCGAGTGTCGGCCGTGATCATCGGGTATGCCGATCTTGGCGCATCACTTGGACGCACACGAACCCTGGCACCCGAACGTTGGCTCTACGTTCAAGATCGGGTACTTCACTCCGCCCGAGCAGCGGGGGTGCAGGCAATCGACGGCCCGTCGCTCAGCATTGCAGATGACTACGGATTCTGGCGCGCAGCACGATGGGCCGCAGAGCTTGGATTCGACGGGAAGTGGATCATCCACCCCGCCCAGATCAACACCACCCTGAGGGCCTTCACCCCGTCGGAGGCGGAGATCGACTCCGCACGCCGTGTTCTCGCGGCCTTGTCCGAAGCGGAACTGCACGGTGCGGGTGCGGCTCAACTCGATGGTCAAATGCTCGACGAGGCGATCGCTGTCGCTGCCCGTCGCACCTTGTCGAAGATCGGAGACTGATGATGGCGCCCACTCCCCGTGTCACTACATCCAAACTCGCCGTGGCGATCGGCGGTCCCTACTTCGACGAACTGGAGGTAGGACAGACTTTCGACTCAGCCCCGTCTGTCACGTTGACGGACGGCTTGGCCGCTTCACATCAGGCCATTGTCGGCGACCGCATGCGCCTGCCGCTGGACACGCACCTGTCCGCCGCCGTCGCTGGCGGACCGATCGCCCATCCCGGCCTGGTCACAGACATCGCAATCGGCCAGTCGACACTCGTCACACATCACGTCAAAGCAAACCTGTTCTATCGGGGTCTGCGCCTCCACCGCCTGCCGTTGATCGGCGAGACGCTGCACACGACCACTGAGGTCGTCGGCCTGAAGAGCAACACGGTCAAGCCTGACCGGGCGGCCACGGGACTCGTAGCGCTGCGTATGAGCACACTCGACCAGGACGGCCGAACGGTACTGGACTTCTACCGCTGCGCCATGGTGCCGCTGAATCCCGCCACCGCGCCGGCGGCGGTCACCCGAACGGACGACCTGTCTGCAATCGGACCGCAAGGAGTTCCTCAGTGGTCGGTACCGGAGGGCTTGGATCTGGGCGCTTATCGCCTGCGCATTCCCGGCACGCACTTCGATGCTTCGCTCGTCGGGACAGTCTTCTCGTCGAGTGGTGACGTCGTCTCGAGTGCCCCTGAGCTTGCGCGTCTGACACTCAACATTGCTGCGACGCACCACGATGAGCGTGTCGGTGCCGCCGGGCGTCTCGTCTACGGCGGGCATACGATCGGTATCGCTCTCGCCCAAGCCACGCGTGCGCTGCCCAACGTGGTCACCGTGCTTGGCTGGCAGTCCTGCGATCACACCAGTCCAGTCTTCGAGGGTGACACGCTCACCAGCGAGCTTCACGTCGAGGGCGCATCCACTCTGCCCGCGGGTGGGGGGACGCTCGACCTGCGTTCGATCGTGTTCGCCCATCGGACCGGCACAGACCCGACGCCGGTGCTCGACTGGCGGTTCAGCGTCCTGATGGCCTGACCCGCCGGCGCGCTGCAGATCAGTGAACGTGCAGTCGGCTCAGTTGCTCGTTCTGCAGCAAAACGACGTGCACGCCAGGGCTTGCCGGGGCGAGATGGTTCAGGCGTCTGCAGCCAGTCACCCCCTGTGCCCGACCAGCCCGGAGACTAGGTTCAACCGGTTCCGAGGTAGTGGGTGCACAACACGAGGTCGGCCGATCGTCCGATGTGCAGGGAGCACGCGAGGAGTTCGGCCTGCTTGTCTCGGGCGGGATGGCAGGCCGAACTCGTCGCTGGGTCTCAGCCGAGGGGGTTCTGTCCGGGAACGGCGTCGGTGAGGTCGACGATCTCGGACCAGCGCGCCGCGACGTCCTCGACAGTCGGCGGCTCGGAGAAGGTCACGCCCTTGTTCTCGAACTGTGCGACTCGTTGGACCCGTCCGCCGCCGACAACGAACACCGACGCGGTATCTGTGCAGTCGGCGCTCATCAGGTGCGCGACAACCGGGGCCACGTGCGATGGCGGGAGCTTGGCGAGGAATTCCTCGGGCGCAATGTCTTCGGTCATCCGCGTCGCTGCGAGTGGTGCCACCGCGTTCGCGGCGATGCCGAACTTCGCGCCCTCGATCGCCAGTGTGTTGACCAGCCCCACGAGGCCGAGCTTGGCGGCGCCGTAATTGGCTTGGCCGAAGTTGCCGTACAGGCCGCTGGTCGATGTCGCTACGACCACGCGGCCGAACTGCTGCTCGCGGAAATGTGGCCACGCCGCCCGGGTGACATGAAAGGCGCCGTAGAGGTGGACCTTCATGACCGCGTCCCAGTTGTCCTCAGTCATTTTGTGGAACGCACCGTCGCGCAGGATCCCTGCGTTGTTGACGACGCCGTGTACAGCGCCGAACTCGTCGATCGCGGTGTGGATCAGGCTTTCGGCGCCGGCAGCGGTCGCGACGCTGTCGTAGTTCGCGACGGCCAGTCCGCCTGCGGCACGGATCTCCTCAACGACAGAATCGGCCATCGCCGAGCCTGACCCGGAGCCGTCCCTGGCCCCGCCGAGATCGTTGACGACGACACGGGCTCCCTGGCGGGCAAGCGTCAGTGCATATTCGCGGCCGAGGCCGCCTCCGGCTCCGGTGACGACGACGACACGGTCGGTGAGTCCTGACATGCTCTTCTCCTCTGATTACGTTGGATCGTGTAGAAATTCGGCGTACCGATCGGTCGGCGGCATCAGCGTCCTTCGAATGCGGGCGCCCGTTTGGTGACGAAGCTCTGGAAGGCGCGGGCGGCATCGGCTGAGCCGGCGATCTGCCCTACCGCGGTTGCCTCGTCAGCCAGTTGGACGTCACGCTCGGCTATCGCGGACCGCCGAAACAGCGCCCGCATGGTGCCGTAGGCCCTCGTCGGGCCTGATGCAAGGCGCTGGGCGGTGGTGGTCGCGTGCTCAGCGAGATCGTCGGCATCGGCGACGCGGGTGATCAGGCCCCAGTCGGCGGCCTCCGCGGCGTCGAGGACGCGGTCCTCGAAGTACAGCTCTGCCGCCCGGCGCACTCCGATGAGCCGGGGCAGGAACCACGACGTGCCGCCGTCGCCGGTCAGGCCGATACTGCCGAAGCCGAGGGCGAACTTCGTGTTCTCGGATGCGATGACGATGTCCGCGATGTACAGCAGGCCGAGAGCGCCACCAGCGACCGCGCCGTGGACGGCACACACGATGGGCACCTCGAGCCGGGCGAAGTGCCCGAGTGCGTCGTGATACCGGCCAGCCATCCGCGACAGGGTTTCCGGGAGGGCGCCCACTTCGGTGGAGGCGAACATGCCGATGTCGCCGCCGACGGAGAAGACCGGGCCACTCCCGACGATGAGCACCGCTCGCACCGTCTCGTCGTGCGTGAGGCGGACGGCGATGTCGTACAGGTCGTCGGCGACGTCCTGGTTCATGGCGTTGCGTGCGTCGGGGCGGTTCAGTGTGATGGTTGCGAGGCTGTCCGCGACGGTGCAGTCGACGGCGGCGGTTGTCGTTCTCGTCATCGGAATCTCTCTCGGTTTCGGTTCGGGTGGCACTAGGGCATCTCGGTGACGTCGCCCGATATGATGGTGTCGCGCAACCGGAACTTCTGGATCTTGCCCGATGGCGTGGTCGGCAGCTCGGCTGCCAGATACCAATCGCGCGGGACCTTGAACTTCGACAGTCGGTCGGTGCAGTGGTCGATGAGTGACTGTCTCAATCCCGGTGCCGCGTCTCCGCGCGGAACGACGACGGCTGCGATGGCCTCGCCCCACTTTTCGTCATCCACGCCCACGACTGCGACCTGTAGGACCCCGTCATGGGCGGTGAGGCACGACTCGATCTCGGCGGGCGCGACGTTCTCGCCGCCGCGGATGATCAGATCCTTGAGCCGGCCCGTGATCCGCAGGGTGCCTCGCGAGTCGAAGGCACCCAGATCGCCGGTGTGCAGCCAACCGTCTGCGTCGACGGTCGCGGCCGTCGCCTCGGGATTGCCGAGGTATTCGATCATCTGCTGGAATCCGCGGGCGCAGACCTCGCCGGACTCGCCTAGGGGAACCAGGGTGCCGTCGAGCGGATCGACGATTTTGACCTCGACTTGCGGGATCGGTCGTCCGCTCGTGTTCACTTGGTCGTTGCGGCTGTCGACCGTCCGGGTCAGAGTGAGCACCGGGGCCAATTCTGTCTGTCCGTACAGGTTGTGCACGGTCGCGCCGAAGATCTCCTCTGTCGCTTCGATCATCGGTCCCGGTACGTTGGCGCCGCCGCCGAGGACCCGCATGACCTTCGGCGCGGATTCAGCAGACGTGCGCGCGGCCTCGAGCACAGCCCCGAGAATCGTCGGGACGAAGTAGAACACGGACGCGCCTTCGTCACGGAGAGCCTTCAGCGTGCCTGCGGGCGTGAACTGCTCGATCAAGATCATCGTGCCGCCCATCCAGATCGTTCCCAGGGTCCCGATGACGCACGACGCTGTATGGAACATCGGCAGCGGGTTTACCGCCACCGGGTTCAGCGGTGACTCGATCCCCTCGAGGGTGAACCGGGCGACGTTGACGAGTGAGCGATGGCGCAGCAGAACGCCTTTGGGGAGCCCCGTCGTGCCGGACGTGTACTGGAGCATGACGGGAGCGTCGGCGTCGGAGGCGTCGGGACCCGCCGCCGCCGGGTCGAGTGGTTCCTCCGCGATCCATCGATCGGTCTCTGACAGGCTGACGACGTGCGCCAGCGACGCGCATCGGGACGCGGCCGCGGCGACGACTGCCGCCATGTCATACCCGCGGCTGGTGTCCGCATGGATCAGCACGGTCGAGCCGGAGTGATTGAGCGCGTATACGAGTTCGTCCTCGCGCAGGACCGGGTTGAGGGCGACCAGCCGGACACCGGCCAGCGCAGCTCCGAACATGACGATCGGCCACTCCACCACGTTCGGCGCCCACAGAGCGACGAAGTCGCCGGGCCGGGCGAGCTGCAGCAGAGCATTCGCCACGCGGGACGCTTCGTCGTGCAGTTGCATGTACGTCAGCCGGCGGGTTTCACCGGTCCCGTGCGCGACTCCGACAACCGCAGTGCGATCGCCGAATTGCTGGGCACGCTCACGGAGAACGTCACCCACCGTATGGTCAACGAGTGGCACGCTATCGTCGACGCCCCAATGGGACTCGGCCAGCGTTCGGATGTCGAGAGCGGATGTCATCGAAAGTCCTCCAGAGTGGACGGTCGGCAGCTAGCCGAATCGGGCAGGGAGTGTTGGTACCGGTGTCGTCGATGAAGGTCCGGGCGTCCCGGCAGCTGTCGACCCGGTCAGGCAACAAAACGCGCGATTGACTCCGCGACGCAGGCAGGCTTGTCGGCACCCTCGACCTCGATCGTGGTGTGAAGTTCGATCTGTACGGCGCCCTCGAGTGGGGTGACCGTCCCGATACGGACATGGGCACGGATTCGGGCGCCGACGGGCACTGGGGTCACGAATCGAACCTTGTTCAGCCCGTAGTTGATTGCCATGGTGATGCCGTCGATGCGGTAGAGCTGCTGCTGCAGTACCGGCATCATCGACAAGGTCAGGAAGCCGTGGGCGATCGTGCCGCCGAACGGTCCGTTCTTCGCCCGGACCGGGTCCACGTGAATCCACTGGAGATCCCCCGTGGCGTCGGCGAACAGGTCGACCTTCTTCTGATCGATGTCGACCCAGCCGCTTGTACCGAGGTCTACCCCCTCCGCGGCAGACAGCTCGTCGAGACCGGTGAAGACCTTCATGGGAACTCCTCGTGGGGCAACGGAGACGGATTGATCCAGAGCGATTCGCGAGCGCGGCCCGAGCACGGCCGCGATGATGCGACGACCATACTTCTAATTGATGTTAGAAATCTAGACTTGACTGAGATTGCCTGGGGCCCAGGAAGAAGACCGGCAATACCGGGCCGCAGCGCCGGTGCACCTCCCCGAGGATCGGGATTGAAATCGAATATAAATTAGATACGATCGCTGCACGCGCGGAAGCTCTGGAGTTCGACCGGGACCGAACCTGTTGCAGCATCAGCGCCCACCCGAAGCCCCTAGGAGGACCCATGCCCGAGGCCTACATCGTCGATGCCGTCCGGCTCCCAGTAGGACGCCGAAATGGCGGATTCGCAGACAGTCACCCGGCCGACATGGCCGCGCATGTCATCTCCACCCTCGTCGGTCGCCACGACTTCGATCCCGCTGACATCGACGACGTGGTGCTCGGCTGCCTCGACAACATCGGCTCCCAGGCCGGCGACATCGCCCGAACCGCTGCTCTCGGCGCGGGCCTGCCCGAGTCCGTCCCCGGCGTAACCATCGACCGTCAGTGCGGATCCTCCCAGCAGGCCATACATTTCGCTGCTCAGGGAGTCATGAGCGGCACCCAGGACCTTGTCATCGCTGGCGGCGTACAGAAGATGAGCCAGTACCCGATCCTGTGCGCGTTCGGCGCGGGCGAGCAGTACGGCTCCTCCGATCCCTGGACGGGATCGGACACGTGGCACGCTCGCTACGGCGACGAGGAGATCTCCCAGTTCCGTGCCACCGAACTCATCGCCGACAAATGGGGACACACGCGCGAGCGGTGCGAGGAGTTCGCCCTCGAGAGTCATCGGCGCGCGCTCCGCGCGATCGACGAGGGCCGCTTCGAACGCGAGACGGTCCCGTTCGCGGGCGTAACCGTCGATGAGGGTCCGCGCCGCGATACCTCCCTCGAGAAGATGGCCACCCTCAACCCACTGACGCCCGGAGGTAAGGTCACCGCCGCGGTTTCGAGCCAGGTCTCGGACGGTTCCGCCGGCCTCCTCATCGCTTCCGAGGCGGCGGTGCAGCGCTACGGATTCACGCCGCGGGCCCGCATCCACCATTTGTCCGTGCGAGGCGCCGATCCGGTCATGATGCTGACCGCCCCGATTCCCGCGACCCAGCACGCATTGAAGAAGACCGGTCTGTCTATCGACGACATCGATGTCACCGAGATCAACGAGGCGTTCGCCCCCGTCGTCTTGGCCTGGCTCGACGACATCGGCGCCGACCCGACCAAGGTCAACCCCAACGGCGGCGCCATCGCCCTCGGCCATCCGCTCGGCGCGACCGGTGCCCGGCTCATGACATCCATGCTGCACGAGCTCGAACGCACCGGTGGCCGCTACGGGTTGCAAACCATGTGCGAAGGCGGCGGGCAGGCCAACGTCACGATCATCGAACGACTCGGCTGAACGGAAACCGACATGGACCGCAATCTCTACACCGCCGACCACGAGGCGTATCGCGAGACCGTGCGCGCGTTCCTCCAGCGTGAGGTCGTCCCCAACCAGGACCGCTGGGACCGTGACCATCTGATCGACCGCAGCGTCTTCGCACGCGCAGCGGAGCACGGCATCTACGGCCTGCAGATCGGCGAACAGTACGGGGGATCGGGCGAGTCCGACTACCGGTACCGGATGATCGTGTGCGAGGAGATCGCCCGCATCAACGCCCTGTCGTTCGGTCTGACGATCGCTCTCCAGGACGACCTGGTCCTGCACTACCTGCTCGATCTCACCACCGAGGAGCAGCGGCAACGCTGGCTGCCAGGATTCGCTACCGGCGAGATCATCGGTGCACTGGCGATGACCGAACCGGGAGCCGGCAGCGACCTCCGCGGCATCCGGACAAGCGCGCAGCGCGACGGAGACGGCTGGATCCTCAATGGGCAGAAGACATTCATCTCGAGCGGCATCATGGCCGATCTCGCGGTCGTGGCGGCCAGAACGGATCCCGACGGAGGCTCACGCGGATACTCGCTGTTCGTCGTCGAACGGGACATGCCCGGCTTCGTCCGGGGGCGGCAGCTCGAGAAGATGGGACTACCAGGCCAGGACACCGCGGAACTCTTCTTCGAGGACTGCCGAGTGCCCGCCGAGAACCTGCTCGGTACCGAGGGCCGCGGTCTGCAGCACCTGATGAGCCATCTGCCGCGGGAGCGCCTTGGGGTCAGCGCGATGGCGATCGCGACGGCTCGGGCGATCTTCGAGCAGACTCGCGAGTATTGCACGCAGCGTATGGCGTTCGGGCAGTCGATCGCCGACTTTCAGCACACCCGGTTCGAGCTGGCCGAGATGTCGACGGAGCTTGATGTCGCCGAAGCCTACATCGATCGTTCCGTCCTCGCGTTCAACGCGGGAACGCTGAGCCCGACCGACGCAGCGAAGGGCAAGTGGTTCGTCAGTGAGCTGCAGAAGCGCGTGCTCGACCGGTGTCTGCAGCTCCACGGCGGGTACGGCTACATGATGGAGTATCCCGTCGCGAGGGCATACGTCGACACCCGGATCCAGACCATATACGGCGGTACGACCGAGATCATGAAGGACCTCATCGGCCGCGAACTCGTACGCTGAGTCCTCCCGTGTGGTGGATCCCGTCCGCGGATCCACCACAGGGACGGCTCATTCCTCCTGGGTTACTGCACTCGCGCTGTCCCGTAATCCGTTGTGTACCACGATCCGCGCCGTCTCCACGAGACTGTCGAGCGAGCCGGCGTTCGGATTCCACCATTCGACAGCCCACGTGATCGCTCCGATCACGAGCATGCGGGCCGCCCGGATCTCGATCGCCGGGTTGAGTTCGCCAGATCTCTTCGCGTCGCTGATGAGGCTCCGCCACATGCTGCCGTAGGCGGCGCGCTCGTTGTCGTGCCGGGCCCGCAGGTGCTCGGGGAGCTGACTCGCGTTACGCGAGGACGTGGTGGCGTAGTCCGAGACGGCCAACTCGTAGCGGAGCTGGGATTCGACTGCGACGAGGATCCGGTCCATCGCGGACGTGCCGGCAGGCAGCGCGTCGAGCGCGGCCTGCACGTGCGCACGCATCCGGGCGACCGCGGTAAACATGACCTCTTCGACGAGTTCGTCGCGAGATGAGAAGTAGTAGTACAACGACGGCGCCTGGAGCTGTGCATGGTCGGCCACGTCGGTCAACCGCGTGGCTGCATACCCCTTGCGGCTCAGGACATACGCGGCCGAGTCGAGTATCCGCCCACGGGTGCGCACACTCTTCGCACCACACGGTTCCGGGCTTCCCGTCGACGGTTTTCTAATCACCGCTCGATTATAATCGGGCGATCGGCACCCAGCGTCGCGTGACGCGGACGCCCCGGGCGCCGATCGCCCGGGTTCAGCGGGACGCGGCGCTGTCACCCGCGAGTTCCGCGTCGATCAGATCGTCGAATCCGGAGACTCCCCACGCGCGCAGCACCTCCACCGTGTCGCGGCCGGGTACCGGCGGGGGGGTGCCGAATCCCGTTGGTGTGCAGGAGAACCTCGGCGCTGGAGCGGCCTGGAGGACACCGTCGTGCTCGACGACGGTACCGCGTGCCGCGACGTGTGGGTGCTCGGCCGCTTCCATGAGCGACAGGACGGGCGCAACGCACGCATCAGTCCCCTCGAATACGCCAGCCCACTCGTCGCGGGTTCGCTGCATGAAGGTCCCCGCGAGCAGCCGGCGCATCTCGGGCCACTGCGAGCGATCGTGCTGGGCCTTCGGATCCAGCCCCAGGCCGAGGATGCGCAGCAACTCTGCGTAGAACTGCGGTTCAAGCGCACCGACGGCCATGTGCTTTCCGTCCGACGTCTCGTACACCGCGTAGAACGGCCACCCTCCGTCGAGCATGTTCACACCACGCTCGTCGTCCCACGAGTTTGCCGCGAGCATCATGTGCGCCGAGCCCAGCAGATGCGCGGCGCCGTCGACGATCGCGGCGTCGACCACCTGCCCCTGTCCCGTCCTGTCCGAGTGCCGCAACGCCGCGAGCACACCCATGACGAGGTAGATGGCGCCACCACCGAAGTCGCCAACGAGGTTCAGCGGTATCTGCGGCGGGCCACCCTGCGATCCGATCGCGTGTAGCGCGCCGGTGAGGGCGATGTACCCGATGTCATGGCCGGCGCTCTGAGCAAGCGGCCCCTCTTGTCCCCAGCCCGTCATGCGGCCGTAGACGAGTCGCGGATTGCGCTCGAGGCACGCGTCTGGGCCGAGACCGAGTCGTTCGACGACACCGGGCCGGTAGCCCTCGATCAGGATATCGGCCTGCGCGACCATGTCGAGAACGGCGGCAACCGCGCGAGGGTCTTTCAGGTCGAGGGCCACGGACTTCTTCCCACGGTTGAGGATGTCGAGATGCTCGAGTCCGGGAAAGAACCCGTTGCCGCCGGGGCGTTCGACGCGGACGACCTCGGCGCCCATGTCGGCAAGTGTCATCGCCGCGAACGGCGCGGGGCCCAGACCTGCGAGCTCGACGACCTTGCATCCGATCAGCGGTCCCGTCATTGCCGATCCTCCGTATTCCGTGTGGGCTCGAGTGCCCGTGCCCAGATCGCACTGTCGGTGACCTGCGCGAGCTCGACGATGCGGCCGTCGAGGAAGCGCAGGATGTGAGTGAACTCGGCCTCGAACTCGGTGCCGGATTGCCGGCCTCGTCCGCGGTAGACACCACAGACGAGAAGTCGGTCGTGCCCAAGCGGCAGAAGTTCGGTGGGGTGCGCCGCCGCGACCCATGCTCGCGCGATGCCTCCCCAGAACTGACGCAGCATGGCCTCGGGGCCGTGGTAGTCGCCGCCGAGACCGAGCGGGAGGCCGGCCGTTGTATGACCGGTGAAGTCGGGGTGCAGTCGCGCGAGGATCTCATTCCGGTTACCGGCGGCTAGCGAACGGTATAGCGCCGCAGCGATGTCCATACGGCTGGTCATGAGATGAATGTCGCCACGGTGTCTGTGTCCGCACGCGAGGTGCGGAACCCGTTGGCGGGATGGTCTGCGTCTGCATATCCGAATGAGATGCCGACCACGATCTTGCGGTTCTCGGGGAGTCCGAGGCGCTCGCGCAGAAACGGGGCGTGCGACGCGAGGGCCGCCTGCGTGATCGCGGCAAGGCCCAGCGACTGCGCTGCGAGCAAGAAGTGCCCGACGTACACGCCGCAATCGACGGCCCCATAGGTGCCGAGATCGGCCTCCGTCGTGATCACCGCGACCGCGGGGGCGCCGAAGAAGCGGAAGTTCTCGAGCGCCTGCTCCCCCGACGCCTGCCGATCCCCCGTGGCGATGCCGACGCTGTCGTACAGTTGCCACGCACACTCTCGGCGCCGCTCGAGGTACTGCCCCGTGTATCTGACCGGGAACGGGAAATCCGATGCGCCGGAAGTGCTTTGCGCATGATCAACGAAGTCGTTCCTGATCGCTTCTAGCGCATCACCTTCGATGACCGTGATGTGCCAGGGTTGCGTGTTGCACCACGATGGACTGCGCTGCGCCATCGCCAGCAGTCGATCGAGGATCTCACGCCGAACCGGGGTGTCCTGGAATGCGCGGCAACTCCACCGTTCGGTCAACAGTTCCTCGAGGACCGCAACGCGCGCGTCAATCGGTGCGCCCACTATGCACTCTCCTTAATTGAATATATATTAGACAATAGGCTCGCGGGTAGGGCCACGCAACACATCCGCTCTGCCGAGCCGGCTCGGACCGAAAGGGCACCATCATGCTGAGCACCGTCGAACGAACGGGCAAGGTACTGAACCTGTTCTCCGCCGAGACCCCGGAGTGGGGCGTGACGGAGGCCGCCGGGGTGCTCGGTGTGCCGAAGTCCAACGTCCACGACATCATGGCCAGCATGAGCCGGATCGGCCTTCTGCAACGCACCTCAACGGGACGGTACCGGCTCGGGTGGCGGCTGCTGTCGATCAGCTACGACCTGTTACGCGGGTCGGGATTCGAGACGCTCGCGAAGAAGGTCGTCAGCGACCTTGCCGCCCACCTCGGCGAGACCGTCACCGTCGGCGCATGGGACGGCCTGCGCGTCGTGTGCGTCGCGAGCGCCCCTGCGGCACCGGAGGCTCTCACTCTCAGGCCCGGCGCCCAACTGCCCGGGCACGCATCCGCCCTGGGCAAGCTCCTCATGTCACACCTCCCCCGCGAGACAACGATCGGCATCGTCGACCGCTACGGACTCCCCCGACTCACACCGCACACCGTTTCCCACGTGACTCTTTTCGAGAATCAGCTCGAGTCCGCGCGCCAACACGGCGTTGCCTGTGAGTACGAAGAGTTTGCGCCCGATGTCGCGTGTATAGCAGCGGGGATCCACAACCGTGGCGACATCGTGGCGGCGCTATCGCTGAGTGCGCCCGTCGACCGGATGCGCACGCGGCGTGCGGAGTTCACCGCCGCAGTGCGCGGCGCCGCTCGACGGCTATCTCGCCTCTCCTGATCGGCGGTCCCGGCCGGATTGTGGGAGTTCCAGCAGAGACCCGCACTCGGTTGTCCAGACCGCGCTTCGCAGGCCGTCCCGCGCCCACCCCCACGGCCGTCCGACCTCACTACGAGACTGCCGCACGCGATCCCCGGCATGGCAGGTCGGCCGGCGGACACCGAGATCACCTCCGGTTCTCACGGTGGGATACGACCGGATGTGTTGACTGGGGGTGAGTCAGGCGGTCCAATAGCCGCCGGATGTCCGGCTGCGAGCGTCCGATCATGTCCTGAGCTGCGCCTATTCTATTTTGCGGCAGGTCTTTTGAAACTCAGGACCCAGGTTCTTCGGTCGCCAATCCGGTCTCGCTCTTCGCCAGGTTGAATCACTCCGGCACACAGTCGTCGGACCCGGGAGGAACCGGCGGGCGAGTCAACGCCCGCACCCGCGGGAAGCTATCTGGATGGGCACCCCACCTCAGAATTCCCGCACACCATGGGCAACGCTGCTGACGAGATCCGTAGTCAGAGCTTCGGCAGCGCCGCCGCGATCACGTGTCTGCCCGGCGGCAACCACCAAGGGCGAACACCCCGTCATCGCGGCGGACGGCCATCACGAACGAGACGTCCGGTTCGTGATGCCACCCAATGTCGTTGCAGCTCTGGGTGGTGGGACCGAGATCGGTCCCACCACCCGAGCATCGTCGCCCACCCTGGTCAGGCGCCGCCGATGCCGCGGCCTTCGCCCTCCCAGAACTTCTTCTTCACCTCGCGGCGCAGAATCTTGCCGACGCCCGATTTGGGCAGTTCATCAACGAACTCGACAGAGGTCACCTTCTTGACCGAGCCCACGGCGGCACGGGTCACCTCGATCAGTTCCATCTCGGTGACCTCAGAGCCCGGCTCGACGACGACGAACGCACGCGGAGTCTCGCCCCACTTCTCGTGCGGAATGCCGACGACGCACACCTCACGGACCGCTTCGTGCGATGCCACCGCGTTCTCGAGCTCGGCCGGCCAGATGTTGTATCCGCCGGAGATGATCATGTCCTCTTTGCGGTCGGCCAGGAACAGGAAACCGTCCTCGTCGAGGTATCCCATGTCCCGGGTGAGTAGGCGACCGTCGGGAAGGTGGCGTTCCTCGTTGGCCTCCGGGTTCTTCCACAGCTCGCTCATCTGTCCCGGTGCCCGGACTGCGATCTCACCGATCTCGCCGACCGGCAGTGTCTTTCCGCTCGGATCCACGATCGTGATCTCGGCGTTCGGGGTTGCCCGTCCAACCGACCGCAGGTACTTCTCGGTGTGCTGGTGAGGCTGGAGCATCGTGGCCGTGATGCACTCGCTCTGCGCGTACAGCTGGTAGAGCACCGGGCCGAACTTCAGCAGCGCCCGCTCCATCGTGCGCTCCGCGATCGGCGAGGCTGCGTAGTTCAGGCAGCGCAGGCTCGACACGTCACGGGTATCGATATCGGGATGCGCGAGGAGCGCCGAGATCATCGTCGGGACGACGAGCGTGACCGTCACACGTTGCTGCTCAATCAACTCCAGCGCTCGACCGGGCTCGAACGCTGGCATGACGACAATGCGGCCGCCGACCTGAAGGATCGGCCACAGCCAGAGCACGGCGGCGTGGGTGAGCTGGCCGGCCGCGAGGTACGCGTCACGCTCGTCGATCTGCGGCGTGACCCAGCGGTACTCGTCGTTGTTGTCGAGCCAACGCTGCATCGTGTGGACGATGCCCTTGGGCCGTCCCGTGGTGCCCGCGGAGAACCGGATGACGTGAATGTCGTCGGGACGGGTGACCGTGGTCGGTGGGGTGGCGGGCGCGTTCGCAAGCGCATCCTCGTAGGAATCAGCACCCTCGGGTACCTCACCTCCGAAGACCAGGACATGCTCGAGCTTCTCGAGCCCGGGAACCTGCGGCGCGATGTTCGCGTACAGCGACTCATGCACAATGAGCACTCGGGCATCGACAAGTTCCGTGAGGTAGGCGTTGACCTCGCCCGTCTCGTGCGCGTAAAGGCCCGCCCGGACAAAGCCGCCCAGTGCCAGTGCCGCGATCTGTTCGGTGGTCTCGAACGCGTTGGCGCTCAGCAGGGCAACACGATCACCCTTGTTGAGTCCGCGATCGGCCAGTGCGTTGGCCAGCCGGCTCGCGCGATCGTACAGCTCAGCGTACGTCTGTTCGCGGCCGTCGCACCACACGGCGACTCGCCCGGCGAACTGCGATGCGGATTTCGAGAGGAGGGTGCTGAAGTCCATACCGGAACTGTTCCACGCTCCCGTGATCCAGATCACTTGCCGTCCGGATATATCGGACAAACATCCGGGACAGCTCGGCCACCAGCACCGATGCGGCATATACGATTGAAGCGTGACTAAAAAATCTCGCTCCGGATCGGAGGACAGCAAGAGCGTGCGGACGCGCGAGCGAATCCTGGACTCCGCTGCTTACGTCCTCAGCCGCAGGGGCTTCGCGGGAACCCGGCTCAACGACGTCGCCGAGCACGCCGAACTGCAGGCGCCGGCGATCTACTACTACTTCAAGTCGCGCGAGGAACTGATCGAGGAGGTCATGGTCGTCGGCGCCCGCGCAATCCGGGCGCACGTCGTCGAAGCCCTCGAAGCGCTACCCCCGGACGCGCAGCCGATCGACCGGATCCTCACCGCTGTCGATGCTCACCTGCGCTACACCCTGATCATCTCGGACTACACGTTGGCCGCCACGCGCAACGGCGGCCAGCTCCCCGAGCATCTGCGCGAGCGGCACGACCTCGCCCGCCAGGAGTATGGGCTGGTGTGGAGGTCGCTGTTCGTCGATGCACTCGAGTCCGGTGAGATCCGCTCGGATCTCGACGTCAGCGCGGCGCGCATGCTCACCCTCGGCGCGCTGAACTGGGCCGTCGAGTGGTGGGATCCCCATGGCAGCGGCACCGTCGACACCCTTGTCCGCACCGCACAGAAGATGCTGCTGGGCGGTCTCGCTTCGGATACCTGCAGTCCGACGATCCTTGTGGCGCCCGCCCCCGCAAAGGCCACCTCACGCAAGAAGCCGGCAGCCTCCCGCACCCGAAAGGCGAAGGAGACCGCCGGCTGACCGGTCGGACTGCTCAGATCGACACGGTGGCCATCTTCGCGGCGCGCGACGCCTTGCGCTTGTACGCGAAGTCGGCCGCGTCCGCGAACGACAGCCCCTTGGTGATCTGACCTCGGTACTTCATGATCTCAGTCTGGCCGTTGACCGTCAGCGCACCGGCGAGCCGCTCTCCGTCGCGGTAGAGCGCGACCAGACGTCCGTCGGCGTCGAGGTCCTCGACAACGAGGATCTCGTCGGTCGACGGGGTGCCCACGAACTGGATGCGGGAGTCGTACCAGTCCGACCAGAAGTAGGGAACCGTCGAATAGGGCTTAGCTGCAGCAGGATTCAGTGCGTTTCGAGCAGCGATGGCGCCCTGCTCGGCTGCGCTGGTCCAGTGCTCGAGTCGCATCGATCGGTCGAAGGTTGCGTTGTGCCATCGAGCGACATCACCCGCGGCGTACACGCCGTCCACCCCGGTCCAGAGGGTCGCGTCGCACACGATGCCGTTGTCGAGTTCCAGGCCGGACCCTTCGAGCCATCGGGTACCGGGGACAGCGCCGGCGCCGACGACCACGAGATCCGCGGGGATCACGGAGCCGTCGGCCAATACGATTCGCTCGACGTGACCGTCCCCCTCGACCGCTGAGACGGCCACGCCGCAACGCAAATCTGTGCCGTTTCGAAGGTGCAGCGAGGCCAGCGTCGCACCCATCTCCTGCCCAACCGCACGCACGAGTGGAGTGGGAAGCGCCTCGATCACCACGGGGTGAAGCCCGCGCTTACGCGCGCCGGAGGCGACCTCGGAACCGATGAATCCGGCGCCGATGACGACGGTGCGCGCTCCTTCGTCGAGTGCGGCGCGCACCGCAACGGCGTCGTCCACCGTGCGCAGCGTGTGCACGCCGCCGAGCCCTTCCGTGCCGGGCAGCCGACGGGCGTCGGCGCCGGTCGCGATCACCATTGCGTCGTACGCGATCTCGCGGCCATCTCCAAGGGTGATGACGCGCTGTGCGGTATCGAGGCCTGCTGCCGCAACACCGAGCAGCAGTTCGATGCGCAACTCGTCGCGGAGTACCGCCTCGGTGCGGAAGTCCGTCGATGCAGGCGGCTGCCCGCCGGGCGTCGTGTCGAGGTACGCCTTCGAGAGCGGAGGCCGGTCGTAGGGCAGGTGCGGTTCGGCACCGATGAGGGTGATCAGACCGTCGAATCCGTCGGCGCGGGCGGCCTCCACCGCCCGCAGACCGGCCAGCGAGGCACCCACCACGACGAGATGACGATGGTCGGACATGGCCTATCCTTCGATCAGCCGGAGGGCCTCGGTCGGGCACCCTGCGATGGCTTCGCGCACACCCTGGAGATCGTCCTCGGAAACCTCGTCGGTCAGTAGGATCAGATCGCCGTTCTCGTCTACCTCAAAGGTATTGGGAGCAAGGGACTCACAGATTCCCAGCCCCGTGCACTTGACCCGGTCCACAGTGATCTTCATATCGGATTCCTCTCCGCCCTTCGTTGCTATGCGGTCGGTGCGACCGCGGACACGGGGAACCGGTCCTTGATGCGTTCGACGACGATCTGCGCGGTCTCGGCGCACGCGGTCGTACCGCCGTTGGCGTACTCCTTGACACCGTCTCCGACGTTCCACAGGTTCTCGATGGGCGTGGTGTTGGGCAGGTCGAAGCCGGCCACGGCACGCTGCGGCGGCCAACCGTCGCGAGTGACGTTGATCGACAGGATCCGAGCGGAATCGAATCCCTTGATTTCCGAATGCAACTCGTCGAGGAGGATCTTCGTCTCCGCTTCCTCGTCGAAGTCGCCCGTCGATGGCTGCGGAACTGCGGTGCCGACGTAGAGGTACCACCCCTCGGGCGACATCTCCGGGCACAGCTCACTGAAGTTTGCGACGTAGCACAGGCGCTTGGTGTTGGCGAAGCTCAGCATGCCGGGGGCGTCGATGAGCTTGGTGCGGCTGGCGAAGTTCACCGTGATCATCGAGGTCGGGCGGTCGCCGCGCCGCACGAGGTCGAGGTAGTCGGCGGGCAGGTTGTCCTCGCCGACGAGGCCGACCGTCGCCGCGGGACCGATGTCGCTGGCCGTGAAGGCGCAGGTCACATCGACGGTGTCGCCGTCGCGTTGGACGGTGGCCCCGGTGATCCGACCGTCGGTGACTTTCAGGTCCGTCACCTCGCTGTTGAGCCACAGTTGGCCGCCGTCACGTTCGAAGGCCTCGGCGAGCGACTTCCAGATCCCGATCGTGCCGTCGGGGCAGAAGCCGAATTTCTTGAACGCGCTCTTGCGGGTGAAGTACGTGAGGAAGACGCGGGCCGGCAGATCCTCCGAACCGACCGCGAACACCGATCCGCACATGTTGCGGAAGATGCCGTGCACGCTCTCGTTCTTGGTGTACTTGGCAACCCACTCGGCGGTGGACATTTCGTCCTCGGGCAGTCCAGAGTCGTTGCGCGCGGAACCGATGCCCTTGACGATCTTTGCGGCCTGGCGTGTCAGCTTTCCGAGGAGGAAGCCCCAGCCACCACTGCTGACATCGACGTCCTTGCCTCCGAGTCGGTACAGGATCGGAGGTTGGGGTGAGCGGACGTCGAACTTCGCGCCGACCTCGGCGAAGGTCTCCTCGGTGATTCCACCGGTCTCGATGACGATGGCGCCGTTGTTGACCTTGAAACCGTCGACTTCGTCAGTCGATGCTCGGCCGCCGACCTTGTCGAGCCGCTCGACCACGAGGGTGCGGTAGCCGGCGTGCTGCAGTCGGGCGGCGGTCATCAGGCCGCCGGCGCCGGCGCCCACCACGAGTGCGTCGAAGGATAGTGCGTTGTCGGTCATGGGTTCTCCTAGTACGAGCGGGGCAAGCCGAGGCTGGTCTGGGCAACGAAGTTGAGCACCATTTCTCGGCTGACCGGGGCGGTGCGGAGCAGTCGGGCGTTGAACCACATCTCGGCGAGTCCGTATTCCTTGGACAAGCCGTTCCCGCCGTGTGTCTGGATGGACTGGTCGAGAGCTTCGAGTGACGCTTCGGCCGCCGCGTATTTCGCGATGTTCGCGGCCTCGGCAGCGTCCTTGCCGGCGTCGAAGAGCGCGGCGCTGTGCACCATGGCCATGCGTGCGAGTTCCACGGAGATGTAGGCCTTGGCCAGCGGGTGTGAGATGCCCTGGTGGGCGCCGATCGGCGTGGACCACACCTGGCGGTCCTTCGCGTACTGCGAGGCCTTCGTCAGCGCGTAACGGCCGATGCCGTTGCTGATCGCCGAGGCGACAATACGCTCCGGGTTCAGACCTGCGAAGACCTGGCGCAGCCCCTTGCCTGCTTCACCGATGAGCGCCTCGGGGCCGACGTACACGTCGTCGAAGAAGAGGGTGAACTGCCTGTCCGCGGATACGAGGGCTGTCTCGAGCGGCTGGTACACGACGCCGGGGGCGTCGACCGGCACAACGAACATCGACAGCGGAGCGTGCTTGCCGGCCGGTGCATCGACGTCGCGCGTGATGACCAGCAGCGCTTCGCATTCGTCGATCGCGGAGATGAAGTACTTGGCGCCGGAGATGATCCAGCCGTCACCGTCACGGCGCGCGGTGGTCGCGACGTTGTGGCTGTTGGATCCGGCATCGGGTTCGGTGAGCGCGAAGGCCATACGGCGATGGCCCGAGGCGAGGCCGGGCAGCCACTCGTTCTTCATGGTCTCCGATGCGTGGGCCGCCAGGATCGATCCGCAGATGACCGGCGAGATGACGGTGATGAGCATCGGTATGCCGTGCGCAGCAAGCTCCTCGACGACGACGACCGTCTCGGACAGTCCGCCACCGCCGCCTCCGTACTCTTCGGGCAGATGCACACCGAGCAGTCCGGCATCGCCGAGTTCGCGCCAGAGTTCGTCGACATTGCCCGCGGAGCGGGCCCGTTCGAGGTAGTACTGGCTGCCGAACTTCTCGGCGATCTTCGCAGTGCTCTCTCGGATGAGCCGGTGCTCGTCCGAATCGATGACCAATCCGGTCACTGTGGTCACTCCCCTTCGATATCCGGGAACCGCGGGCGCGGCTTCAAGTCTTGAATTTAAGATAAATTAAATTGAGTGGCCGAGTCAACGCCAGACGGAACCGAATCGCCGTCAGCCCAGATCACGGCCCACGACGGACACGAACGACACACAGCTACCCGGGCGCCCGCCCAGGTTGTGCGTCAACGCCGTACGCGGGTCATCGAGTTGGCGCTCGCCCGCCTCACCGCGGAACTGAAGCCATGCCTCGTAGAGCATGCGCAATCCGCTGGCCCCCACCGGGTGACCGAACGACTTCAGACCGCCGTCCGGGTTGACGGGGAGCCGGCCCCCGAGGTCGAACTCACCTGCCAGCACGTCCTTCCAGCCCTGTCCCCGGTCGGAGAAGCCGAGGTCCTCCATGAGCACAAGTTCGGTCGGCGTGAAGCAGTCGTGCACCTCGGCGAGGGATATCTGCGTACGCGGATCCGTGATCCCAGCCTGTGCGTAGGCGTCCTGCGCACTTCGCACCACCTCGGGAAAGGTCGTGTAGTCGAAGGCCGGGTCCGTCGCACCACGAGCGGGACCTGCCACGAGCGACAGTCCCTTCACGTACATCGGGGTGTCCGTGTACCGGCGCGCATCCTCTGCCCGAACTATGACCGCGCACGCGGCGCCGTCCGACACCCCCGAACAGTCGAAGATCCCGAGGCGGCCTGCGACGAGCGGAGCAGACTCGATCTTCGATTCCGGCACCTCGGAACGGAACTGAGCCTTGGGGTTCCTTGCACCGTTGTAGTGGTTCTTCCACGCGATGTGCGTCATCGCCTTTCTGAACTGTTCGGGGGCGACGCCGTACCGCGCGCAGTAGGCAGGATCGAGCAAGGAGAACGCCGCCGGTGCTGTCAGCGACAGCTCTGCGGCCGTGCCGTCGCCGGGCGGGTCACCGCGCAGCAGTCCGGAGAACCCCGAGTCCTTCAGCTTCTCCACGCCGATGGCGACGACACGGTCGTACGCTCCCGAGGCCACGGCGTAGCAGGCGTTACGAAAGGCCTCGGAGCCGCTCGCACAGTAGTTCTCGACGCGCGTGACGGGCTTGTAGTCGAGGGCGAGTGGTTTGCTCAGCGTCAGGCCGCTCTGCCCCGAGCCGAGCGTGGCAAGCCAGTACGCATCAACGTCGTCGCGTGAGATACGGGGATTGCTCGTGAAGCACTCGTCGATCGCATCGACGAGTAGGTCGTCGGCACTGCGGTCCCAATGCTCACCGAAGGGTGTACACCCCATCGCGACGACAGCGACCTGGTCGCGGATTCCCTTGCTGCTCATTGCACCCGAACCTTCCAGAAGTAGTTGTGCACGCCGCCCGCGGTGCTCAGTCGGCGGAACACCGCCTGGACGCGGGTCCCCACTGCGAGTTCGGCGGGGTCGGCGTCCGCGACCTCGAAGGTGTACCGGCCACCGTCGTCGAAGTCGACGACCGCGTCGACCACGGGCGGTGCCGGGGAGAAGGCCAGCCGATCGACGGTGTAGGTGGCAACGGTGCCGGTTCGGCCGGCGAGTGGTACCGCGTCCATGCGGTCGGTCGCGGCGCAGGACTTGCATACGCGAGACGGGGGAAGATGTGTGAAACCGCAATTGCGGCATCGGCTTCCGGAGAGTGAGAACTTCCATGCCAGAGTGCGGGCCGCTGCGGGACCGGAGACGCGGTCGGGCTCGGGTCGGCGCGGTGGTTCGCGGTCGAGCAGGCCGCGCCAGGTGAGATAGGTCGGGTACGTCACGGCGCGTCCGGTCGCGAGTTGCTCGGCCACTGGAATGGCCTGTCGACGTGCAGCGATCTTCGCGGTCGCACGAAGAACAAGAGCGTCCGCGCCGTCCGCCGCCGAGACGAGCAGGATGGTCTCTCCTGGCTGCGCACGATCCAGGGCGTCGGCGAGCGCGACGCCGGCCGTCGCTGTTCCGGCATAGCCGATTGGCGATCCCGCCGCGCTCTGACCTGCCGGAACCAGTGTCGCCGCGCGCTTGGAGACGGCCGCGTTGCCCGAGACGACCACTACGTGATCGCATTGGTCGATCCCTGCATCGGCGAGCGCGTGCTCGACCGCGCGCTCGACGAGTGGCGTGTACTTTTCGAGGCCGAACCGCTCCTCCCACCGCTCACCGGCCGCGGATCCGGGCGCTCGCCAACGATCGAGGAATTCCTCCGTGAACGACGCTGTGGCCAGAATGTCTGCGACGGCGTCCTCCGCCGGTCCGAAGACAAAGGCGGCGGCACCGTCGCCGCCACCGGATTCGTCGACCGAGCCCGGTCGCCCGACGATCACGTCGGCCAGCACCGCCAGGCCGCCGGTCGCGGCGGTGGCGCGGAGGGCAGCGAAGCCACTGCGCGCGGATCCCGCGAGGTCCGCGGCGAATACCGTCTGCGGCAGGCCCAGGGCGGCGTGCATCGCGGTGGCGTTTGCTTTGTCTGCATAGGCCGGGGTGGTGGTCGCGAAGTGCAGGGACCCGGAGGCACCGAGCCCGGTCCCTGCCTGTGCGAGGGCGGCGCGGGCGGCCTCGGCTCCGAGCGTCGTGCTGTCCTCGTCGAACGATGCGACGACGCGGTCGCCGCCTCCCACCGAAGTGTTCAGTGCTGCAGCGATCTCGGTTCGTGGAAGCCGGTACTGCGGCAGGTACGCGGCGTACGACACGATCCCGAATCGGGGTGCCGACATGACGGTCTCCTCGTAATGTGCATGGACCGGGCGAGCAGCACCGGTCCGGCTGAGTGTTAACGGCCGGTGGCGGCTGTCGCCGCGAGCGCGTCGCGGTAGTCGGGGTGCGCAATCGCCACGAGCCGCCGACGCCGCTCGGACAATGTGCACCCGCGCAGATCGGCGACCCCGTACTCCGTGACAACAAGTCCGACGTCGGCGCGGGCAGTGCTCACCGGGCCGGAGAGCGCCGGGACGATGCGGCTCGCACCGCGTGCGGTGGACGGCAGCGCGACGATCGGAAGTCCGCCGGGACTGCGCGCGGCACCTCGCAGGAAGTCCGCACCGCCACCGACGGCACCGACATAGGTACCACCTGCGACCTCGGCGTTGACCTGACCGGTCAGATCGACCTCGATCGCGGAGTTGATCGCCACCAGGCGGTGCTGCGCGGCGAGAATGTCGGGGGCGTGGGTGTACGTGATGTCCCGTAGCGAGAACGCGGGGTTGCGATGCACGTGGTCGAACACGGATTGGGTACCCGTGACGAGGCCGGCAACGCAGACACCCGGATCGAGGGTCTTACGCGCGCCGGTGATCACGCCTCGTTCGACAAGTTCGGCGGCGGTGTCGTTGAACAGACCCGAGTGGACGCCGAGGTCGCGGTGCCCGCCCAGCCGCCGCAGTACTGCCTCAGGAACGGCGCCGATGCCGAACTGGAGCGTCGCGCCGTCCTCGATGCGTTCAGCGATCAGCTCTGCGATCCGATCGGATTCGGCGGTCGGCTGGGCGGGCGCGAGCTGCGCGGGCGGGCGTGACGTATGGACGACGACGTCGAGGTCGGCATCGGTCACGGCCCCGCTGCCGGCCGTGACGGGCACCTGGTCGTTGACCTCGGCGATCACCGTATGTGCCGCCCGGATCGCGGAGGACAGGAAGTCGTCACCGAGGCCGAGGCTGTATCGGCCATGCTCGTCCGCGGGGGCGACCTGGACCAGCACGACGTCGACTCGGCACGGGCCATCAGACAGTAGCCACGGCAACGTCGAGTAGTTGCCGGGATAGATGTCGAGGACCCCGGCCTTCGCGAGCGTCCGGTTGTTGCCGGTGCCGCAGTAGGACACCCAGTCGACGACGTCGGCGTGCGCAGGCTGCAGGGTGGCAGTCGCCGGTATGCCGACGAAACAGCGGAATCTCCCGATCCTCCCCCGTTGCGCGACAAGCGCTTCGGTGAGGGTCTGTGGTTCGGCACAGGCCTGCCCCCAGGTGACGGTGTCCCCCGGCCGGACGAACTCGCTCAGATCGAGTTCGTCCGGCCGGAGATGCACTGTCACTGCGTCGTCTCCGCGGCAGAATCCTCACGCCAGCGGTCCGACGACGGGTCGAGGAGGGCGGCGAGGTGCTCGTCGCGCAACCACACGATCGTCTCGAGCTCGAGGGCGTCGAGGTAGCGAACCCGTTTGGTGCGCAGGTCCTCGAGACGCAACCGAGGACTGAGCGCCGAGTCGTCGATGTCGACGCGAACCTGCGCGAACTCGCTGTGGACAATCCCTGTCCGCGGGTCGTCGGTGGTCATGCGTGCCCCTAGATCAGGAATCCGAGGGTGGGAATGGCCTCGGCGTTATCGACGAGGACGACGGTCTTGCCGACCAACCGGATCTCGCCGTCGACCACACGGAGGCGGTACGTGTAGCGGCCGGCCCAGGTTTCCTTACCACGCGGCTTCGACTCGTACAGAACAAAGTTCGCACCGACAACAGTGTCGAGGTGGCCTGAGCCGGGCGTCTCTGTGCCGAGAATCTCGACATTCGAAACGATGCGGCGAAGATGCGACGGCGGTGACTGCGCGTAGCGCTTGCCGGTCCGAAGCTGCTCGAGGCGAGTGTTGATACGGCGGCGGTTGTCGTAGATCACCGAAACGTGCTTCATCGGATCGTAGTTTCCGCCATCGACGGGTACCCAGTAGAGGGCGTCATCGGTCCACAGCGCTTCCCACGAGTCGTAGTCGTGCTCGTCCGCGAAGCGGGCCTCCTGGAACAGGAACTGCTCGATCTGGCGGATATCGCCCAAATCGGGTGTTTGGCGGTGTGCATCGAGGGCGACGGTCACTGGTCCGCTCCTTCCGTGGTCTCGGGCGCCATGAGTCCCTTGTAGTTGCGCCAGAACGCACGCATCGCGGTCTCATCGTTCGCGGCGCCGACCGTGTGGCCGCGCTCGTCGATGCTCTCGCGCTGTACGCCGCGGCGGATGTCCACCCACTTCGGGTCGCGGATGCCGACTCCGACCTGGTTGCGTTCGTACATCTCGGTGTCGTCGGCAAGCAGCATGCCGGCCGGTCCGACCGATCCAATGGACTGGGACACCATGCGGGTGTTGAGTTCCGGCGCTCCCTTGAGCTGCACTGCGGTCGAGTACTGCACGCACTCGTTCGCCGAGACGGGCTGGATGTTGAACACCTGGATCTCCGCGATGAACAGGTTCGGGAAGATCATCACGTGGGGAGCACCTTCGATGAGGATCTCTTCGGCTGCTTCCCCGTGCTTTGCGCGCATCGCTGCGACGTAGTTGGGAACCCGGTCTTCGGTGGTGCCGAACCACTTCATGGGTTCATTCATCCGGCGGAACTCCGGGCGAAGGTCGTTCTCGCTGTGCCCGTTGCCGAGGGCGCGGGTCACCGATGTTGCGCCGTCGCTGTAGAGCTCGCCGATGTGGCTCCCGGTTACGGAGAAGATCGAGCCGTGGACGAACTGCGGGTGATAGCCGTCGGTCTCGTTCTCGGCCAGCAGCTTCCAGTTGGCGCGTGTCTTGTGCCGTAGCCACCCGGCGGTCAGCTCGACCTCGCCCTCTGGGGACAGGCGGGCCAGGCGGTCGATCTCGCCTGCCGCGTCGCCGAGATGTTCGAGCAGGGTCGGGCCCTCTTCCGCGAAGCTGCCGAACACGAAGCCCCGGTATACGGCCACCCGTGGGACCCTGCCCATGCCGAGCTCGATCTTTCCCTTGCCGCCGTAGCCCTTGTTGTAGGGGTAGCCGAGCAGATCTCCGTTGTTGCGGTACGTCCAGCCGTGGTAGGGGCAGCGGAACGAGCTGGAGTTGCCGGAGGCCTCGTCGCAGACCAGGTTCGCGCGGTGTGCGCAGCGGTTCAGCAGGAGGTGGATCTCACCGTCCTTGTCGCGGGTCATGATGACGTCCTGCAGGCCGAGCTTCTTGCGGACGTAGTCGTTCGGCTGTGGGACCTCGCTGGCATGTCCGACGAACACCCATGTGCGGTACCAGATCCGCTCGAGCTCGTCGGCGAAGACGTCAGGATTGGTGTAGAGGGATCCGTGGATGCGCTCGGGCTGAATCAGGGCGTCGTAGTCGACGCGAGGTGCCCGGTCCGGCACCGGAGAAGCCTCGCTGTGCGCTGCGAGCGTCATGCGTTCTGCTCCATTCTTTCTGAGATGAGGTTCTGTGTGGCCTGCTGCACGAGCCGGAACTTCTGGATCTTTCCGGTCGGGGTGGTCGGAAGGTCGTCGGCTTCGAGGAACCACACGACCTTTGGCACCTTGAACCGGGCGAGGTTCTCCTTGCAGATCTTGATCACCTCGTCCTCGGTGATCGTGCTGCCGGGGGCGCGGATGACGCAGGCACACCCGATCTCGCCCCAGCGATCGTCGCGCAGGCCGATCGCGTAGACCTGGCTGATACCGGGATGCGAGCTCAGCAGCTCCTCGATCTCCTTCGGCATCACCAGTTCGCCGCCGCTCTTGTAGAGCTCCTTGCTGCGGCCAGTGATCTCCATGTAGCCGCTGGGCAGGACCCGGCCGATGTCGCCGGAGAACACCCAGTTGTCGCGCAGGCCCTTCGCGGTCTCCTCGGGCTTGTTCCAGAAGCCGAGCATGTTGGTCGGTCCGCGTGAGACGAGTTCCCCCTCACTGCCGTCCGGCAGGAACTCGCCGGTGACGGGGTCGGCGGTCCGGTACTCGGTGAGCGCACCCTCGTGCTCGGGTAGGCCGGCGGCGCCGGCCAGCTTGGCCCGACCAACGGTGGTGGCCGTGATGTCGTGCGAGTCCTCCGGGAGGGTGAGGGTCATGCATCCACCGCACTCGGTCATGCCGTACCCGGTCACGATCTCGGTCACCCCGAGCACACTTTCGACCTTTTGCCACAGCCAGGCAGGTCCGGGCGCGGAGCCCGACAACACAGCGGTCAGACTGGACAGGTCGAATTTCTTCACGTCCGGGTGCTCGAGGATCGCGACGGTCATCGTGGGCACGCACAGGATGTCGGTCGCTCGGTGCTGCTCGATGCCGCGAAGATACTCGGCGGCATCGAATTTCGGCTGGAGAATCACCGCGCCTCCGACGACCATCGCCGCCAGCAGGCCCTCGACGTACCCGAACATGTGGTAGCAGGGCAGCGAGAAGAGGATTCGGCGGCCGTCCTCGAACGCCCGGGTGAGCGCCGACGCAAATGCGGTGCGCTGCGCCGCGTCGTGCCGGATCATCACACCCTTGGGCGAGCCGGTCGTGCCGGAGGTGTAGAGGATGTCGGCGAGCGAATTCGGATCGACCTCGATGCCGGTGGACGCGCCCGTGTTCTCACGGCCGACGTCCTCGAGGTCTGCGATGGTGCGGACGCCGCCGCGGGTACGACCGTCGGTGGACAGGAGCACCACCTGGCGCAGCAGGGGCAGGTCGGGTGAGGTTCGCCCCTGGTCCCAGCCCGGTGCGATCGAGTCGAGCATCTGCAAGTAGTCGAGTCCCGCGAATCCGGTCATGGTGATCAGAACCCGGCATTCCGACTGCCCGACAACGTACTTCAGCTCTTCTTCGCGATAGAGGAAGTTCATCGGCACGGCAACGGCCCCCGCTCGGGCCACCGCGAATTTGATCGGAACGAACTCGGCGTAGTTGGCCATCAGAATCCCGACGTGGTCGCCGGGCTGCACGCCCAGTGCGACCAGGCCGTCCGCCAGCCGGGTGGCCCATGCGTCGACCTCGGCGTAGGTGGCGGTGCACTCGTCGGTGATCACGAGTGGCCGGTCTGCATACCGCTCGGCGGAAAAGGCGAGCCAGTCCCCCAGGGACCGCTCGGTCCAGACCGGGAAGAGCTGCGTGAGACGTTCGCGACGTCGATCGAGGGAGGTCGACATTGAGATCCCTTCTTTTGACTCGAATTTAAATTAAACGATGGAGGCCCGGGTGCGCAACCGGGGAAGCAGGACAGGGCGCTGTACCGCCCGGCGGTTCAGTGCCCGGTGAACCTGGGGGTGCGCTTGGCATGGAAGGCCTCGACGCCCTCTGCGAAGTCGGCGGTGTCGAACAGCCGCGCTTGCGTTTCCACCTCGGCGTCGAGAACGTCGAACGGATCCGAGGCCCACTTCCGCCACAGGGCCTTCATCTCGCGCAGCGCGAGCGGTGGTGCGGCCGCTATCCGTTCGGCGTCCGCGACGGCACGTTCGAGTGCCGTACCGGTCGGGACGACCTCGTCGACCAGGCCCATCTGGTGGGCCTCGATCCCGTTCAGCCGCTGCGGCATCAGCATCAGCTGGCGGGCGACGGCGGGCCCGACGCGGGCCGGTAGCGAGGAGAACAAACCCATGTCGCCGGCCAGCCCGACGCCCGTGAAGGCTGTGCTGAAAACCGCGTCTGCACCCGCCACGACGCGATCGCAGGCAGAAGCGAGCGATACGCCCGCTCCGAATGCGGAGCCTTCAACCGCCGCCAGGACGGGCTTCTTTCCGCCCCAGATCGCCCTGACCACGCGCTGTGCGGCCTGCGCTCGCGGGATCGACTCGTGCATGCCCTGGCGCTTCATCGTTGAAATGTCGCCGCCCGAGCAGAACGTGCCGCCGGACCCGGTGAGCACGACCGCACGGATCGCAGGATCATCGGAGGCCCGTTCGAGGGCCTCGGCGAGTTCCACCCGCAGTACGAGGTCGATCGCATTACGCCGCTCAGGGCGATTGAGCGTCACAACGCGAACAGGCCCGAGGTCCTCGACGAGAACGGTGGGATCGGCCATGTCAGCGCCCCTCGAATCGTGGGGCACGCTTTTCGATGACCGCTGCAAGACCCTCCAGCGAGTCGGCTGTACCGGATAGTTCGGAGACAGTGCGGGCCTCCTCGTTCAACCGGTCGGCGACGGTCGCGCCGACGCCGCCCCAGAGGAGCCGCTTGACCGCACCGATCGCAAGTGGAGCGGTCTCGGTGAACTGCAGCGCATAGGCCTCGACCTCGGCCGCAAGATCAGCCGCGGGGACAATCCGGGTCAGCAAGCCCAGTTCGAGGGCTTCGCGTGCGCTCAGGACGGGGTTGGTGAGCAGGATTTCGGCAGCCTTGCGCAGGCCGACGAGCTGGGTGAGCGTCACCGACACGCCGCCGTCCGGTGCCATACCCACCCGGACCGCCCCGGACATGAACTTCGCATCCTCTGAGGCGATCACGAAGTCCGAGGCGCAGACGAGGCCGAAACCGCCACCGCCGGCCGCGAATCCGTGAACCTGGGCGATGACCGGGACCTGAAGTTGGATGAGCGCCGATGTCGCGATCTGCAGCCAGGCCGTCGCCTCACGCAGGTAGTCGGGCAAGCCCTCCCCCTTGCCGGCGAACGTCTTGACGTCACCGCCTGCACAGAAGTTGCGGCCCTCGCCGGACAGAATGACTGCACGCGCGGTCGGCTCGCCGTGCACGCGCAGGATCGCGGCGTGCAGAGCCTGCAGCAGTGAAACGTCCATGCCGTTCGCGGCGCCCGGACGATTGAGGCGAATCCGGGCGATACCGTTCGATTCGAGGTCGAGCAGGACCGGCCCGTCGGCGATGAGATGTTCTGTCATGTCAGGCTTCCTTCCGGGTGGTGAAGGCGTCGATTCCAGCACCGCTCGAATCCTCGGACAGGTGGTCGAGGACACCCTGCGCTTCGAGTTCGATGCCTTCGGTCAGCGGAAGCTCGAGACCCGAATAGATCAGCCTCTTGCTCCGGGTCAACGCTGCGCGATCCTTCTCCGCGAGTTTGCGGGCGAACTCCTCGACCTCCGCGTCGAATCTGGCAGAGGTCAGCGTCCTGTACGCGAGCCCCCACGCAACGGCGTCGGCCGCGGACAGTCGGTCACCGGTGAGGATGTGTGCGAGCGCGCGTTGCCGGCCGACCAGGCGCGGCAGCCGCTGTGTGCTCCCGCCTCCGGGCACCATGCCGTGATTGGAATGCGTGTCGGCGAGCTTGGCGTTCTCGTGGACGAGCGCGATGTCCGCGGACAGCATCAGCTCGAAACCGCCCGCCATCGCGAATCCCTCGACGGCGGCGATCACCGGGATGTCGAGCGCAGCGATCGCTGCGCAGGCTCGCCTGAAGTTGCCGAATAGCGGCGCCATGGCTTCGCGGCCCTGTGCGCGCAATCGCTGCAGCTCGTTGAAGTCGCCGCCCACCGAGAAGTTTCCTCCCGCACCGCGAATCACGATCACGTTCACCTGCGAGGCGAGGTCGTGCAGGGCGGACTCCAGGTCAGCGCCGAGCTCGACTGTGATCGCGTTCATCGACTCCGGCCGGTTGAGCAGGATCGTCCCGATCATGCCGTCGATCCGGCACTGGACGACACCCGACGTCGGCGCTGTGGGGTTCTGGACGCTCACATCAACCGCCCGCCACCGACCTCGATAACCGCACCCGTGACGTAGCTCGCCAGGTCGGAGGCCAGGAACAGCACCGCTCCGGCGACCTCCTCCGGCGTACCGGCGCGCTTCATCGGGATGTCGGCCTCCCGTGCCGCGAACACGTCCGGTGGCATGGCCTCGGTCATCGCGGTCCGGATCAGACCGGGCTGGACGGCATTCACCCGGACACCGCGGTGCGCAAGTTCCTTCGCGGCTGCTTTGGTCAGGCCGACGATGCCGGCCTTTGCCGCGCTGTAGTTCGTCTGGCCGGGGTTTCCGGACTTGCCGGACAGCGAGGACATGTTGACGATCGATCCGCTGCCGGCCTCACGCATGACCTCCGCGGCCGTGCGCACGCCGAGCCAGCTGCCCTTGAGGTGCACGTTCATCACGGCCTCGAAGTCCGAGACGCTCATCTTTCGCATCGAGGCGTCACGAGTGATGCCCGCGTTGTTGACCCAGATATCGAGACCACCGAATCGCGTCACGGCGTCGTCCACCGCCGCGCGCACCGCATCCTCGTCGACGACGTCACAGCCGCGACCGACGACATTGGTGGACACCTCCGCGGACAACTCCCTTGCCGCGGCGTCTGCCCGGTCCGGATCCACATCCACCAGAACGACATTCGAACCCTGCTGCGCGAGCAGGCGCCCGATCGAATACCCGATCCCCTGCGCACCGCCGGTAACGACGGCGGTCTTCCCTTCGACCAGGCCGCTCATCGCCGCTGCCACCTTCCGCCCGTGCCCATCATGCCGATGCCGCGCCTCATTCGAACTCCTCCTCAGTCGTGCACTTTTGAATTGAACATAAATTAAGACGATTCGGGAGTCAACGGCCACAACCGCTCCCCGCACCGGGCGTCGGCCCGGCACACGGAAGGACGCCCTCGGATCTCGGACTCGACGGCGCCCGCGCGCACGTCAGCCGACAGGACCAACATCGGCCGCGGAATCGCCCACGGCCTCGCCCCTGCAGGAGCAGTCACTCGTGCAGGTCGTTCCCCTACGCTTCAGTTCGGATCGGGTCGCGCGCCCCAGATCACCGCCCAAGTCCCCGTCCGTGCGCGACGGTTATGGATGGCATGAGCAGCGGCAAGCCCGAGACGCCCCGCGAGCGGACCCTGGCCTCGGTGCCGCAGGAAGGGCCCCTTGATAGATTGCGCCGCAGCCGAAGTCGCCAAGCGGTTGCAGAGTTGAACGGTCGCCCCGCCCCGAATCCCTCTCGGAGATGGGCAATACTCACTGCTCAGAGACGAACTCGATCTGCTGCATGTCGCCCGCTCCCGCGGGGTCTTCGCCCATCGGTCGCCAATGGGCAAACAAGTAGCTGGGCCGCGAGATCGGGTCAACGGGATCGCAACGGTCTCATCCGGATCGCATCCTCGTCGTTTCCCGCGGTCGCCATCGCCCCTCGCGCCGACGCGGGCATCGATACCGGTTCGTGGATCCGAACAGATATGCGTGAGGGATGTCCCGCGTACGGCGTCGGCCGGACATCAGGCCATTCGTATCCAATCACTGCCAGGGATACCGATTTTCAAGCTCGTTTCCGGCGGGGTATCTCAGGCTCTCGCCAGTGCCCGTAGGGCCACCTACGCCACGATCGACCGAAGCATGACGCGAAGAGTGAGTGACGATGACTGTTCTGCAGGCCGTCAGCGTGGTCGGCGCAATGGTGCTGGTGTGCGTGCCGGAGTATGCGCGGAGTGTGCCTGGCGAAACCTGGACCAGCCTTCGGGCTCGAACCACCCGCAAGCACCCCTAGGCGCGAGCCCGCACATATATCTCGGTAGCCGCGGTTAGCAGCTGCTTACCGTTGTCACCGACGAGTTCACCCTGTGCGACGAGGAGGGCACGGCCGGGCCTGTCGTGGTCAAGCCCAGTGATACGTAGACGCCCGGTGACAGTTGTGCCAGGTCGCAGGGGCCGGAGGAAGCGCACATCGCGTAGGCGGCGGCCGGCAATGACGTGCCAGTTCTCGAAAACGTCGACTACCGACAGCCGCTGGTAGATGGCAAGCGTGTGCATGCCGCACGCTATGAGGCCCTTGTACGGCCCATGCTCCGCAGCCCCGGCATCGGTGTGGAACCACTGCGGATCCCACTGCTCGGCAAAGGTGACGACGTCGTCCTCTGTGACCGTGTACGCCGATAGCTCGTAGGTCGAGCCAACGGCGATCTCATCGGCGTACACCCTGCGAGCGGGCATGGTATCGGTCATCGGCTCGACACGCCTCCATCCTTGTCGCGTCCGCTTCACCAGTCCGCGATCTGAATTCGAATAGGGATCTCTTCGCGGCATCCCGGTGCGGGTACCGGCAAGGGGCGCCGCCACATCCGCGTTTTTTACTATACAGTAGAAAGTGGGTGCGAAGCGGGCGGAGCCCTTCGCGGCCGAGCCAACCGCCGAGCCGGCATCTTCGATGAACTCCCCCGGATCACCTCGACGTGCGACTCGCATCGAGGCATCGCGAGCGATACCCACATAGTTGACCCAGATGTCGGCAACCCCGAGTCGCACGTCGCGACACCGCCCACCCGGCGCACCGGATCCATATCCGCACGAGGGACGTTCGGACCCAGTGCGCCCGGGGATGCGTGTCGCTCGGACCTCACCGGGCAGTTCCTTGAGCGAGACCTGCTCGTCCGGGTGGGCTGCGTTCCACTTGGCGATCACGGGCTGCAGCTTGTCGGTGTCGTTCTTGCCCAACGTGAACGAGATGGACCATCACTTTTGAATTGAACATAAATTATGTAGGGTTCGGCATCTACGCCGCACACCCGGACCTGGTGCCGCTGCACCGGTCGACGGACGGAAGGACACCCATGGACCTCGGCCTCGCAGGCGCTCGCGTACTCATCACCGGAGGCGGCTCCAACGTCGGTCGCGGAATCGTCCACGGATTCGCCCGCGAACACGCACGCATCACCATCTGCGACATCGACGGCGCACAGGCCGAGAAGGTACAAGCCGAGGCACTCGAGCTCGGCGCCGCCGAGGCGGAGGTGGTCTGCGCCGACCTCACCGTAGATGGCGCCGCAGACGACGCTGTCGGACTCGTCGTCGAGAAATGGGGCGGCATCGATGCCCTCGTCAACTGTGCCGGATGGAGCGAGGCCGAGTTCTTCGCGAAGGACACCGACCGGGCGCGCTGGCAGAAGACGATCGAGATCAACTTGTTCACCGCGATCGCCTGCACCCAGGCCGCGATCGCACCAATGCGCGACTCCGGAACCGGCTCAATCGTGTTCATCTCGAGCGATGCGGCTTTTGGTGAGATCCGCCAGGGGATCTACGGCAGCACCAAGGCCGGACTGATCGCGATCGCTCGTACGGTCGCGAAGGAACATGGCCGCCACGGAATTCGATCGAACGTCGTCTGCCCGGGTCTCGTCCTCCCGGAGAGCGACGACGCCGTCGGCGCCAGCAGCCTGTGGGCGGTCGGCCGGGACAACGTGTTCAACGCCAAGCAGATCGAGTCACTCGAGAAGGGCATTCCGTTGCAGCGGCTCACCACCGCCCACGACGTGGCTGACGCCGTGGTGTTCTTCAGCTCGGATCGGGTTGCACGTCAGATCACCGGGCAAGTGCTGTCCGTCAGCGGCGGGTACTCGATGCCATGATCAGTAGCAAGTCTGAGACGACCCGCGAACGGATCCTGTTCTCCGCCGCCGAAGTCCTCAGCCGCAAAGGGTACTCGGCAACCCGGCTCGGAGAGATTGCCGCCGGCGCGGACCTGCGGGCCCCCGCTGTCTACTACTACTTCTCATCACGGCACGAACTGATATCGGAAGTGATGGCCGTCGGGCAATCGCGGCTGCGGGAACACGTCATGGATGCGCTGCAGGAGCTCCCCTCGGACGTTGCACCGATCGACCGCATCTGCGCGGCCGCGGCCGCGCACCTCGAAGTCGAACTCGAACTGTCGCACTTCGCGATGGCCGTCACCCGCAATACCGGGCAGCTACCTGACGACATCCATGCCCGCCTGCGAGAAGAGAGCCGGGCCTATTCGGCGCTGTGGCGTGCACTGATCGAGAACGCCTACAACGCGGGCCAGATCCGCGACGACTTGGACCGGCGGGCGGCGATCAAGCTCGTCCTCGGCGCGCTCAACGGAGCGCCCGAATGGTGGAACCGATCACGAGGGCCCCTCGCTGACCTCATCTCGACCGCACAATCCGTCATCAAGTACGGCCTCGGGAAGGCCCCACTACTGGACTCGGGCACCTGCGGCAGCTGTACCAGTGACGCCAACGAGCTAGCGCCGGCAGCTGTACCGGCAACCGCCAATCCACCGGAAAAGAGACGACTTCCGTGACAGAACGGCTCACCGAACAGCTCGCCGATGGTCTTCATCGGATCCCCCTGCCACTGCCGCTCGACGACCTGAAGGCGATCAACGCCTACGCGCTCGAATCGTCCCAGGGACTCGTCCTCGTCGACCCCGGCTGGGCGACAGCGGACACTGAACGCTCCCTCACCGCTGCGCTCGCAGAACTCGGCTACGGACTGCACGACGTCACGACCATGATCGCAACCCACGGACACTGGGATCACTACACCCAGGCCATCGCGATTCGCACCGACTTCGGTGGTCGCGTATTTCTCGGTGCCGGAGAGGAACACTCGATCGACGCCTTCGGCACCCTCGTCGGCTGCTACCCGCGTCAGGTCGAGCAGCTCCGGGCAGCCGGTGCAGCCGACTTGGCGGACATCATCGACGCTATGCCGTTCCAGGACCATGAGAAGAATGTCGCCCTCGGCCATCCGGACGTGTGGCTCCGGAACGGCGACGTCCTAGACCTCGGAGACCGGACTCTGACCGTGCACGGGATGCCCGGCCACACCCGCGGCCACATCGTGATCGCCGACGCGGACGCCGGCGTGATGATTACGGGAGATCATGTTCTCCCCCGCATCACCCCATCGATCGGGTTCGAACGCGAGCCAGAGGCGCTTCCGTTGCGTTCCTTCCTCTCCTCGCTGCATGCGACCCTGGAACTACCCGATGCACGAATGCTCCCGGCACACGGTCCGGTGTCTCCCAGTGTCCACACGCGAGCCCGCGAGCTCCTGGTCCACCACGATGAACGCCTCACCATCATCCGTGAGCTCGGGGTCGGCGGCCGCTCCCCGCACGAGATCGCCCGATCCCTGCCGTGGACCCGACACGGGCGCCGCCTCGACGACCTCGATCCGGTCCACCAGATGGTCGCGATCCTCGAAGTCGCAGCTCACCTCGCATACGACGGAACTCTGCGATCCGATGCCAGCGACCAAGCCGACAGGAACTGATATGAGAACAGATCGCTGCACCCTCACCGTCGACGACGACGGCGTCGCACACCTGCGCCTCACCCGCCCAGACGCACGGAACGCCATCGACCTCGCGATGGTCGAGTCGCTCGCCGAGGCGGCGGAATCCATCGCGGCACATGACACGGCCAGGAGCCTACTGATCAGCGGCGACGGTCCCGCATTCTGCGTCGGCGGCGACCTGAAGTACTTCACCGAACACCTGGACACGCTGGCCAGCGAGTTCCGCACGATGATTTCGCTGTGGCACCGGACGCTGCCACTGCTCGACGAGCTACCCTTCCCGGTCGTGACAGCGGTGCACGGTGGCACGGCCGGCGGCGGACTGGGCCTCGTGTGGTGCGCCGATCATGTCGTGGCTGCCGAGAACACCAAAATAGCAACAGGATTCGCCGATATCGGCCTGTCCGGCGACGGCGGTAGCTCCTGGCACCTGCCTCGACTCGTCGGGATGCGACGCGCAAAGGAGATGATCCTCGAGAACCGCGTCCTGGACGCAACCACTGCGCTGGAGTGGGGGTTGGTCAACCGGGTTGTCCCCGACGCCGCGTTACTCAATGCGGCATTCGAGAGGGCGCGATTCTTCGCGACCCGGTCCATCACCGCGACACGCCAATCGAAGCGCCTGTTGGCTGAGTCGATGGCATCGACACACCGCGAGCAACTCGAGGCCGAGCTCGAGGCAATGCTCGTGTGCGGAGCGGCACAGGACGCACAGGTCGGGATCCGGTCATTCGTCACCCAGAGACAAGCCACGTTCACCGACCGGTAAGCGCGGCGACCTTTCCTGCACTTCTCGCGATGCAGGACAGCCCGACAGTCACCGATCGAATCCATTCCCAACCCCCAATTATGCGAGACGAACCAAGACCACCACGAACAACAAGGAGCCACTGTGGCCGTCAGCAACTCCGAGCGCGTGATGCACGCACACGCCGCGACGGCGGACTTGGCCCGAGTATCCGCGGTCGCCAAGCAGAAGAAGCGAGGGAAATGCACTGCACGTGAGCGCATTCGGATGCTCACCGGCGAGGACGGCTTTGTCGAGTTCGGCGCTCTAGTCACACCAGGCCTCGACGATCGAACGTCGGACCCCGGGGCCACGGGCGATGGGGTGGTCACGGGGATCGGCTACATCGATGGCCGACCCACTGCAATCGCGGCGTTCGATTTCACGGTCATGGGCGGGAGCAATGGCGCCGTCGGCATGCTGAAGATCGAGCGGTGCGCGCAGGTGGCACTGCATGACCGCATCCCGCTCATCCTGCTATGCGACGGCGGAGGACACCGCATACAGGAGGGACTCGACTCACGAGCATCAGCCTTCGGATCCCCGATGCTCGCCCGGCTGGTCGACTTGTCGGGATTGGTACCGACGGTGGCGGTCATGATGGGCCCGGGTTTCGGCTTGGCAACCAACCTGGCGGCACTGTGCGACCTTGTCGTCATGGTCCGCGGGACATCGACCCTCGGCATGTCCTCGGCACCCTTCGTGAAGGCTGGCACCGGCGAGGACCTAAGCAACGAGCAGATTGGCGGCGCGGACGTCCAGTCAATGAACGGTGTCGTCGATCTGGCGGTAGACGATGAGATCGAGGCAATCGATGCGGTGCGCGCGTACCTCAGCTACTTTCCTGCCACTACGGATGGAGAGATTCCACTAGGCAGCGGGCGGCCGTCCGAGATAGACATCGCCTCGTTGATTCCCGACTCGATGCGCCGCGCATACGACGTAGAGACTGTCATCGAGGCGATCGCCGATCAAGACTCCGTGCTCGAGCTTCGACCTGCGACGGCGCAGAACATCGTCACATGCTTGGCCCGCATCGGGGGTCGCGCCATTGGGGTGGTTGCCAACCAGCCGCTCCACCTCGGAGGCGCTCTGGACAGTGCGGCCTGCGAGAAAGCAGCCCATTTCGTCGCCGTCTGCGACGCATTCGGGATACCGCTGTTGATCATGATCGACTTGCCGGGGTTCCTCATCGGATCAGCCGCCGAGTCATCTCAACTAGGCCGGCGCAGCGGCCGACTGGTCTATGAACTCGCACAGGCAACGGTGCCTCGGTTCGTCGTCATCATGCGCAAGGCATACGGCGCCGCCTACATCGCGATGGGAGGCGGGCGCAGCATTGATGCAGACGTCGTCGTGGCATGGCCGACAGCCGAGATCTGCGCTATGCCGATAGAAAGCGCGGTCGATATCGCCTACCGTCGCGATATCGACGCCGCTGATGATCCAGAGCTACATCGGAACCACCTGATCACCCGGTTCCGCGCCGGTGTCGATCCGCTATGGGCCGCATCGGGATTCGGCATCGATGACGTCATTATGCCTGCACAGACGAGAGCACGGTTGGTCGAAGCGCTCCGGCGATGCACCCGACGCCGCGACAGCCGGGTTCCGGGCAAGCGGAGGTCGATCTCGCCAATCTAGCTCGCCCACTTGCCCGGTTTCGTTGCCGGCGCCTCAGGTGTACCGCTGTGTCGCCGTCATCGCCTCATAGCCGAGTACCCGCATCAAAGATCCACGTGCAGTGGCGCTTGAAGCCGATCGCCAGCGGCTGCGGGGTCTCGGGCAGCGCGGCACACGCCCTACTCGCTGGAGCGCGCGGGAACCGAGCCGCCGAAGCGTCGGCGGCGCGCAGATCGTCGGTCTGCTGCGGTTGCTCGCTGCGGGCGGCCGCTTCGGTCCCTTGAGATAGGACGCTCTCCCACTCCCGCCGGGACAATCGTGGCTGGACACGCGGTGCAGTGGGACGTGTCCGCGGCCGGTGAAGCTTGGCGGGGGTGGAAGAATGGCCCGATCGTCGTCAGCGGAGGGGGATTCGGATGGGGTACGCGGGTGGGTCGCCGACGGTGTCTGCGCGCCGCTATGCAAAGGCTGCGATGCGGTGGTCCGGCATCGCCGGCGTGGGCACGTCGCTGGTCGGCGGGGCCCTCGTAGCTGCCCAGGCCACCCGGTTATTCGAGCCTGTTCGCGAGCAGCTCGCCGTGGCTGCGGCGATGTGTCTGATCGTCGGTGGTGTCGCGGTCGCTGGGGTGGTCCTCGGCGGCGTCGTATGGGCCGCTGCCGGGCCACTGACGGATCCGGTGACCAGCGACCGTATGCGGGTGATCCGCGCCGCGCAGGAGATGACCAGCGAGGAACTTGCCCAGGCGATCGAGGCGCTAGGGGAAACCGAGGATCGGCTACTGCTCGACGGGCGAAGCGAGGAGGCCCGCCGGGTCGCCGAGGACCGGACGCTGTGCCTGTACGTCCTCGGTCGGCGCCAGGACGTTCCGGGGTCGGCAGCGCCTTGACCGCGTGCCGGGCACCGATCAACGACGAACTCGCGTTGTCCGGTGTTGTCGTCGACCCGGCGTGACACCTGCTCCCCCTGAGAATGTGCCGGGGTGAAGGCAATTGGCGTGGACGATCTCGACTATGGCGTACGCCAGGGGGCGAATCGGCGCCGGTGGCGGCGCTCGCCGCGAACATCCGTCAGCGTCCGCGGAAGCTGTCGGCCCGCTAGTGGACAGCGGATGGGGCGACCGCGATCGCGGCGAACGCGCTGCCGATGAGTGCGGCGACGTCACCTCCCACGGATCGGATTCGCTGCCCTCCATAAGGTCGACGGCGGACACCAGGGTCTTCGTGCCGGGTGTTCCCGAGTGAAAACAGGTTGCGTTCCCTGCTGGATTCCGGAGACCATTGCCGGTCCAGTTCCGGTGACCACCGTGTGACGGGACAGCGTGCCCAACGGGTCTCTCGGGGCCGAGATCCGTAGTGCCACAGACACGAAGAGTGGGCCCTACCGTGCTTTGCACCACGAGGGTCAGGAATGGAGACGGTGATGGCAACGACGATCGAGCGCAGTGACGGCACGCGCATTCACGGGCCGGGGAAGCTGTCGGCCGACCGCCTACAGCACGAGCTTGCGCTGCGGCGTCGCGCCCAGCGAATCCCTGGGCGTCGACGTGACGATGGGAAGGGCGGGCGCCGGCAGCAGCGCCGCGCTGCGGCCCGCGCGTGGTGAACACTGCCAGGCGCGGGGACTCGCCACAGCCGACTGGACGTGCGCTGTCAGACGATCACAGACCCGTGAGATGTCGGTGAGCGTGCCACCGCGGGGCGTTCCGCTATAGCCGACGCTGGCATCGGCAGACGGGCTCGCCGTAGGTCGCCGGGCCCGCTACTGGGCGCCGTACTCGGCGTCGAGGATCGCCGCGATGCGGGCGGCGAGTTTTTCGGCTTCCTTCTCGACGTCGTCGAGGACGTCACCGACGTCGCTCAGGTGAACCTGTGCGTCGGCGCGGGCCTGCCAGCCCGCGGCGACGTCCCATTCTCGTAGCGGAGGCGGCTCGGGTGGGTTGTCGGCCGGTTCGTCCTGCATGACGTCGCGGGGCAGGCGGTCCCAGCCCCAGCGGTCGTGCCGGCGGCCGACACCGTCGAGGTGTGTGGCGACGATCTCGCCGATCGCGGCTGCCCGCAACCCCCAGCGGGCGTGCGCGTGTGGCTGCCATCGGCCCATCCCGAGGCCACCCCACCGATCGATCGGTAGGAGCAGTGGTCCGTCGCGAACCAGTTGCGGTAGTGGTGCATACGGTTCCACGGACTCTTGGGTCAATGGCTGCGACTTCGCTAGCGCTGATGCGACCGCCGACGTCGACGGCCACCGGTCCATGTATGCCAGCAGGCGCGCCCACCGCAGGAACACCGCCACGGGGCAGGAGCGCGGATCGTGTTCGGCGGATACCGATACCCACACTGAACCTGCCTGCACCTGCAGGGTCTTCTCGACGACCCGGGCCTGGCTGCGCTGAAGGCGCTCCATCTGGCCGTATGACAGGCCGAGTGCCTCGGATAGCACCAGTAGCAGCGCATCTCGGCGCCCGAAGAAGCCCGATGGCCACCCCGCTGATGGCAACGCAGCCACCACGGAGGCTGCCGGGCTCCCGCCCCAGCGGTGATGGGAGTCGGCGACCACCCTCGCTGGCTCGGTCTTGGCGGGCACCGGTGCGGCGGCGATCGCGTGTGCGGCCCGGACAGCGGCCAGCCGTTCCCGTTGCGTCGATAGAGCTGCTGGGTTGGCGCGCACGAACCCGATGAGTGTTTCCCTTGTGGCCGGTAGCGCAGGCGCCCCGACGCCTGCACACCAGTCGGCGAATAGAGTCCACCGAGGGCGCAGACGTGCAGGCAGCAACGCCTCGATCCTGTCCGCCTCCGCGCTCTCCGGCATAGGGAGACGATAGCTAGCGTGGCCGTCAGCTAGCGAAGATGCCCGGCTCACCCGGTGGCGGCGGCCATACCGCGTCGCAGCGTGCCGCATACCAGAAACGCGCTCGGCACAGTGGATGGCTGTGGACCAAGGCAGGTCCGGGCACCGCGACGTAGGAAGGGAGATCGGCTCAATCTCACCTCGTGCTCCATGGGCATCGACTATCCCAGTCCCCGCGGCGTGCAGGGTGCTCGATGCCACCTGTGGCTGTCCGCCGCGGCGGACGCTGGTCAGAATCCGAGTTCGGTGACGGCGTTGTTCTGTGCGGGGGTCCGCTCCCGGGCGTAGATCTCCACCGTCGACGGGGATGCGTGCCCGGTCTGGCGCATGATCGAGTGTGCGCTGGCCCCGTTCGAGAGCGCTTCGGTGACGAACCCGGCCCGCGGCGAGTGTCCACCCAACATCTGCACCTCCTCCTCGGAGAAACCGGCCGCCAGCGCCCGGGCGCGGATGACCCCGTGGATCGCCGCCCCCGACAGCGGAGCGTGACTGGTGTTGCCGTGCTTGTCGATCCGCCGGAACACCGGCGCCAGCGAATCTGCCGGGGTCGTGCCCTGTGCCCTACATAGGTGACGTGTGAAGGGCTCCGCGTTCGCAAGCTCCCGGATCACCGCGGCCCGGCCACCACCATCGAAGGCGCACACGACCTGATGCCACCGCCGGTACGCGCAGACCGGGCACCGGTGGTGTTCGCGCCCGAACGGCGCCACCTTGATCTGTCCGCGCCCCTCCTGGTCGGTCTTCGAGGTGCGCACCCGCATGTGGAGGCCGTCGGCGCGGTGCAACCGGATGTCCGTGAAGCGGAGGTCGGCGAGCTCGGAGCGGCGGAACGCGCCGGTGAACGCGAGCCACAGCAGCGCGGAGTCGCGGCGCTCGCGGAGCTGCTCGGGCCAGGTGCTCGCGGATTCCCGCGCGGCCGCCACCATGGTGTCGATGTCGTCGAGCCGCAACGCCTCCCGGCGTCGTGAGCGGCGCCGGGGATCACGCGCCGCGGCGCGCTGCAGCCCGGAGAGCGTCGACACCACCAGCTGGCTGGTTCCAGGAGTCGGCTCGTTCGCCGCGCGGTGGAAGAAGTTGATCGACGCGACCCAGCGGCGCAGTGTGGTCGGCGAGTAGAGGTGACCGCTGGCCGTCTCGTCCGCCGCCTCAGCGAGATACGACGCCACGGTCTCCGGGGCCGCGGGCAGCGCGGTGACCGCGTTCGCGGCGCACCAGCGGGCGAACCGATTCCAGTCGGACCGGTACGCGCGGGTCGTGGCGGTCGCTTGCGACTGCTCGACTGCCGCCACGACACGCGCCTTCGCGACCTCTCCCCCACTCCCCCAGGGCGAAAGCTGTCCGGCATCGTGGTCGGCGTTCGGAACAGCCGGGAGACTCGACAGCGGTGACGCATCCATGCGGGTAACGGTAGCGGCGCCATCCGACGTGACGGTGGCGCGGCCCGACGGCCCATTTGTCGTCACCGAAGCAGCCCGCCGGTAGGTGCTTCGCGCCTAGGGTCGAGGGAAGGGCGGCCGCCACGCGGCGAAGAGCTCACCGGCCGGGCATCGAAATAGTGACACGATGTGGATGCGGGTCAGGCCGCATAGGCTCGATCTCTCTGGCCTGGTGATGTGGAGGAGCGGGACGTGGCACAAAAGCTCGTGGTCGAACTGATCGACGATCTTGACGGGGACCCGATTGACGTCGGAGGCGAGTCCATCGAGTTCGCTGTGAATGGCGTGCAGTACACGATCGACCTGAACGAGAAGAACGCGATCGAGTTCCATCGCAAGCTCGACTACTACATCCGCCACGCCGCACGAGTCGGGGGCCGCAAGACTACCCGGCAGGTCAAGGACACGCCCGACCGTGCGATGACCCAGACGATCCGCGCGTGGGCGCACGCGAACGGATACGCGGTATCGGCCCGGGGAAAGATCGCGGCCAGCCTTGTCGAGGCATATACCAAGGCGCATTGACGTCCTCGTCGGCCTAAACGCCGGAGATTCCTGCCAGCGCGGCGCGCGACATTCCGGGGTTCTTGCTTGTTCGCCGTGCGCCGGAACGAGTTCCAGTGTTACCTGCGATCCAGAGGCATTCCTAGTCTCTTCGCCGGTCCGACGGCGAGGATGTCGTCTGCTGCGTTCAGGTCCCGGTCGTGGACTGCCCCACACGTGCACATCGACGACGGAACCTTACAGCGCGTGCCGACCGATGAGATGCGGCTGTAGGTCCGTGAGGATCTTCGCGTTCCGTAACACCCGGGATCGTGACTTTCGCGCCCGGGTAGGTCAGGTGATGGTGTGGTCGCCGCGGTGCCGATCGGCGACGGCAGTGCGTTCGCGCCAGGCGTAGGTAAGCCACATTTCGACCAGTTCAGGGGTGGTGTCGGCTTGCCGGGCCCAGTGGTGGATCAGGTCGATGTAGCGGCTGTAGCGCGCGACGGTGAACTGCGCGACCGACGGGTTTTCCAGCCAGCCGTGACGGATCAGGCTCGCGACGGACTGTTGGTCGAGAAGCTGGGGCCGCTCGGCATGGCCGTTGTGCGTGGCCCAGCAGTACAGCGACAGCAAGGAAGGTCCGACGCCGGGGGCTTTGGGCCACCCGGACCATTCCCGGAACGGACCGGCATCGATCAAAGCCGGGGAGCGCTCGCACGCGGCGAAGGCCTCGGCAATGACTACGAACGGCTGGTTCGGGGTGGTCCAGTTGCGGACGTCGACGAATCGGCGGACCCGGCCGCGGTGGGGGTGAGCGTAGAGCCAGGCCGCGCACAGGTAGAGCGCGGTCAGGTCCCACCAACCGTCGAGCTCGAGTGTGCAGGTACTGCGCTGGAGGTCACCGCGGCACAGGTACGCGATCCCACTGTCGACCTGGCGGCCATCGAGGTCTCGGCCGGCGATCCGCACCGGGATCTGGTGGCAGTCCAAACGCGTGTTCCACCAGTCAAGGTCGACGGTGGCCATGTCATCGAGGACTGCGATCTCATGCGGCTGCAAAGCACACCAGCGCACGCACTCGTCGGGGACCATCAACGACTCATCGCGTGAATCCATGCGCCGATCCTGACACTCGGCACCGACAACATTGTCGACGCGCGAACTTGCCCGTGCCCATTGGGTTTCTGTTGAACTCGCGCGGTGGTTGCACTCGATACGTCTCTGAATGCGCGCCAGCTGCCAGCCATCAAAGCACACGGTCCGCTTCATGCTCGCGCTGTGACGAGCGCGCTCAGGGCGTCTGCGGCCGGGCTCAGCGGCCCCTGTGCTCGCCACACCAGCGCGAGGCGGGCCGACACTGGCGGGGTGATCGCGACCGCGCGGACCAGCCCTCGGTCGTCGTCGGCGGCGACCTCGGATGCGGGCAGGATCGCCGTTCCGAGCCCCCGCTGCGCGAGGCGGGCCGCGACCCGCGGATCGCTGGCCTCGAAGGCGATGTGAGCTGGCAGGCCGGCCTCGGCGACGCTCGCGTCGAGAGCCGACCGGATCCCCGTGCCGCGAGGCAGCGTGATCAGTGGGCGCGCGGCGGGCTCGCGAAGGTCGACGGCGGTCTTGCCGGACAGTGGATCGGCGCGGGCGACGACGGCGACGAGCGCCTCCTCCCGGATGACGCGGCACGCGACACCCGGCGGTGAGTCCCCGGCCAGACCGACGAAGGCCAGGTCCAGCCGTCCGGTGCGGACCTCCGTCAGGAGGTTCTCCGAACTCTGCTCGGTCGGGTCATCTCGATGCCGGGGTAGCGGGCGTGAAAGTCCGCCAGCAGCTCGACGAGGTCGAGCGCCGCCGAGGGCACCGAGCCGATACCGACCTGCCCACGTGCCAGGCCCGCCACCGCATCGACCGCATCACGCGTCGCCGATGCGGCAGCCACCGCGGCCCGCGCGTAGGGAAGCACCGCGGCACCGACCTCGGTCAGTGTCACCGCTCGCTCCGAGCGGTCCAGAAGGTCGTGCCCCAGTTCACGTTCCAGCTGACGTATCTGGGCACTGAGCCACCAGACCACCGCATCGAAAGATAGGGTGCGAGATTCTCTGCGTTACAAGATAATTAGAGGACGCTCACGGGGGTTCGAAGCGTGCCGCTCAGGGCCCGGCGAGTTGCGGATTTCGGCTGGAATGAGCCCAATCTGCAGGGCTTCACCACAGCGCAGGACGCTGCGCGATCTCTACAGTCGACACGGCAAACGTCGTGTCGACGATGGAGGATGCAGGCTGACGGTGGGCAATTGCAACCTCTGGTTGGCCAACTCGCACCCCGCGCTTCTCTGTCTCGGCCGGGGAGATCCTCGAGCGGTACCTGCAGCGGCTACTGGACTTGTGCACCGTGACACCGCTCACGGACGGCGCGACCGGAATGAAGTGCGCCCCACCGGCTCTCTAGGATCGGACAACCCCGTCCACCTGTCAGGAAGGCCACGTGTGAGCGCCACCGCTGAATTCAATCCCTTCGCGCTGGAGGGTCTCACCTACGACGACGTGCTGCTGCTGCCCGGCCCCACGGACGTCATCCCGTCCGAGGCCGATACGAGCACCCGGCTGACCCGCAGGATCACCCTCAACGTCCCGATCCTCTCGGCCGCCATGGACACGGTCACCGAGGCGCCGATGGCCATTGCGCTGGCGCGTCAGGGCGGCATCGGCATCATCCACCGCAACATTTCCATCGAGGAGCAGGCCCGCCAGGTGGACCAGGTCAAGCGCTCCGAAGCCGGCATGATCACCGACCCGGTGACCATCAAGCCCGACGCGACACTGGCCGACCTGGACCGGATCTGCGCGCACTACCGCGTCTCCGGCCTGCCGGTCGTGGACGAGAACCGCACGCCGCTGGGCATCATCACCAACCGCGACACCCGCTTCGTCGCGCGCGGAGAGTGGGCTACCACCCAGGTGCGAGAAAAGATGACGGCGATGCCGCTGATCACCGCACCAGTGGGCACCAGCCGCGAGAAGGTCAAGGAACTGCTGGCCGAGCACCGCATCGAGAAGCTGCCGCTCGTGGACGAGGCCGGCGTGCTACGCGGGCTCATCACCGTCAAGGACTTCGACAAGGCTGAGGAATACCCGCTGGCCACCAAGGACGAGGAGGGTCGCCTGCGCGTCGGCGCAGCGGTGGGCTTCTTCGGCGAGGGCTACGACCGCGCCATGGCGTTGGTGGAGGCCGGCGTGGACGTGCTGGTTGTGGACACGGCGAACGGGCACAGCCAGGGCGTGCTGGACATGATCGCGCGGCTGAAGAAGGACCCGGCCGCCGAGCACGTGGACATCATCGGTGGACAGGCCGCCACCCGTGAGGGCGCCCAGGCGCTTGTCGACGCCGGCGCGGACGCCATCAAGGTCGGCGTAGGCCCGGGCTCGATCTGCACCACACGCATCGTCGCCGGCGTCGGCGTGCCGCAGGTGACCGCGATCTACGAGTCCGCGAAAGCCGCTATACCGGCGGGCGTCCCAGTCATCGCCGACGGCGGCCTTCAGTACTCCGGCGACATCGGCAAGGCCCTCGTGGCCGGCGCGGACTCGGTCATGCTCGGCTCGCTGCTCGCCGGTACCCAGGAGTCCCCCGGCGAGCTGGTCTTCGTCAACGGCCGGCAGTTCAAGGCCTACCGCGGGATGGGCTCGCTCGGGGCCATGCAGACGCGCGGGAAGAACACCTCGTACTCCAAGGACCGCTACTTCCAGGCGGACGTGCCCAGCGATGAGAAGCTCATCCCCGAGGGCATCGAGGGCCGCGTGCCCGACCGTGGCCCACTCGCTTCGGTCGTCCACCAGCTGGTGGGAGGTCTGCGCCAGACCATGTTCTACGTGGGCGGGCGCACCATCCCCGAGCTCAAGTCCCGCGGCAAGTTCGTGCGGATCACCGCGGCGGGTCTGAAGGAGTCCCACCCACACGACATCGCCATGATGGTGGACGCCCCCAACTACCATCGTTGATCACCGCGGCCGGCTGACGTCGGCTGACGTCAGATGGTGCCCGACGGCGCCCACCCAATATGACGGCGCCCACCCAATATTGGGTGTGCGCCGCGTGCGTTGGCAGGAAGTCCGGCGAGAGCGAGGACATCGAGAACATGCCCGAGCCGCTCCGCCCAGTGGACGCTCCGCAGGCGGGACTGCGAGAGCCTCGCGAACTGCGCGGGCCGCAACACCACTCACGGCAACGTAGGTAGCAACCACAGAAACCGATACGCAACACCACAACTAAGCGAGGAAGAGGCTTGCCGGTCGCAGGCACACCGCCGCCGTCGCAGGGATGACGAATTGCCGCAGCCGATAGGCGTATCTCCTACGGCTTTGCGTCATGTTTGCCCAGATCAACCGAGACGATCCGCGGTGTCTTGGAAGGGGCGTGCCGCTGGCCGCCCCGGTAGCGGTCTGTCAGAAGACGATGTAGCCGAGTTGTTGAGCGGCGGTGTCGACTGCGTCGGCCAGTGCTGGATGCGCGAGGGGCAGCGACAACCCAGGTCGTGCCGGGAATGCGCTGGCGGCGCGTTCGAAGATGGCGACGGCGCCACCGCCTGCAAACCGGCCCCTGTAGACGATCCCCTCGATGTCGTCGAGGGCGCGGTGGATGGTGCGTGCCCAGTGCTGTGAGCGGCCGTGGCGAGCGGAATCGAGAGCGTGGTTGCCGCCGACCCGGGTGGCCCAGGCCGCTCCCCCGATTCCGGACATGTCGAGCAGTCGGAGTGGACGGGTGAACCGGAGTCCGGTCAGGTACGGGTCACCGCGGAGGCGGTCAACGATCCGCGTCGACTGGAAGGCTTCAGCGAGTGCACCGCGGGGGCTGGAGGCTCCGTACCAGATGCCGTAGTCGGGATGCTCGTCGCGTGGGACCGGGTGGTGGTCGAACCGCAGGATCGGCCCGAAGGTGCGCAACTCGTGCCACGGCAGGATGTGCGGCCCGGTGGTGCGATGCACCCGCCACGTGATCTCGGTGGGCTGCCACTCGAGTAGTTCGCCCGCTCGGATGCCCGCGGCGCGGAGAGCTTGGATCAACGGGGGCGGTGGGAGCATCGCCGCCATTTACGCCGATTCCCACTCTGCCGCGGTGATTACGTCGGCGGCCTGCGCGATGTCGGCGGCGCTACCGGCGCTGCCGGTCAACCACGCCACGATCGACACTGGCCGGCCGTCGACGGTCAGCGCCGGCTGAGGATGGGTGAGCAGCGCCTGCACGGTGAGTGGGTGCAGGTCCTTGCCGATGTGCGGGGTGATCTTGTCGAGGTGGGGGACTTCGCCGGTGTCGGTGAACTGGGCTGGTGGCAGCAGTCGATTGCGGCCCGAGTCGAATGCCCACAGGGTGCCGGCGGCCAGGCGCTGGCGGACTCGGGCGGGGGTGACACCGAGGCGGTCGGCGGCGTCGTCGATCGACAGGGAGCTGCGGACCAGCTCCGCCATGCGGAGGTCGCGGTCGAGACGCGCTGCCGTCGCGGCGGCCGGATCACCGACGAACCCGGCCTCCTCGAGAATGCGGGCATCGTGCTCAGACAGCTCCGGCACTACCCGCTTGCGGGAGGCGAGGCTGTGCAGGATCTGGACGAACACGTCACGGTCGAGCGGTATGCCGGTCACCTCGCGCAGCGCATCCTCGAAGGCGAGGTCGCCGCTGCGGTAGCGGTCCTCGGCGCTTGCTGAACCGTTCACCTCGACCACCATCCTTTCGCCGGTTTTTTCGTGCAAATCAATGCTAGCGCGCGTCGCGTGCTGAGGACAGCCCGGGAAACTGCCCCACCGCAGGAGTCGGGCCCCGCAGCCCCTCGGTGACCACGTCGCGGGGCAGGAACCGCGAGCCCACATCGGACGATCATCGGGTGATGTCGGCGCCTGTCGGTGCTCTCGGGGGGAGATCGAGGTGCCCCGACACCGCTGTACACCGACAGAGCCGAACGGATGCGCGAGTTAGTCGACGGAACAATTATGTGGGAGCGGCTTGAGTGGCACCGTCATTCAGTTCCCCGCGGCCCCGCAGGCACCTCACCTGACTTGCGACGGCGGCAGCACCTGGTGGACGACGTATGCATCGAAGACCGCAAGGTCACCGGGTTCAGCCTTCCGCTGCGGTGCACCGAATGCGGCCGCGAGGCGACCCCCTAACCCGATGGCCTTCCCCGGCTGGACTGGCCTGTGCCACAGCCAGGAAGGGCCACAGGCACACTGTCGAGGACCAACAGAGGAGGAAACCCCATGGGCTTCATCAAGTGGGCTCATTCAGCATCGGTCGAGATTCTCCGGACGTCAGTTGCGGAAGGACGCAGCCCGGGCGACATCGCGAACTCACTCGCTCGCATCGCCGATCTCGAGGAAGACGAGACGCTGTTCATCCGCGACGTCGCGGCGGCCATCGCCGGCAACCGGCCGATGCCCTGGGAGCTCGAACAGGATTGATCGACATCGGGCCGACAAACGAAGCAGGCCCGGGGCCGAGCAACCGGAACAGGTGCGCCGTAGGCTGCAGCCGATGAGGGGGAGGGACTGGGTCGTCGTCGGTGCGATCGGGTGGTGCTGTGCGTTCGCCGCGTTGCACGTCTTCTGGGCTTTGGGCGGATCGGCAGGTTTGGCGTCGTCTGCGGGGACGGAGCTGGCAACCCGCCGTCCGACCGCATTCGTGGTGCTCGGCTTGTGGGGTGTGGCCGCGCTTCTCTTGGGAGCGGCGGTTGTTGTCGGCGTCGCAGTGAACGCCCAGCTTTCTCCTCGAGTCGGCCGGACCCTGGGATGGCTGATCAGCGCGGCTGGGTTGGTGATGCTTGCGCGCGCTGTCGTGGTCGAGATTCTGCTGCTCACGGATGCAGGTGGTGTCCGGACCGAGGTCGGGCTGGAACAGACGCACTGGAGTCTGGTGCTGTGGAATCCGTGGTTCGTTGTTGGTGGCGTGCTGTTTATCTGGACCGGTCGCCGCGTTGCGCGACGCTGGACCAGCTCCAGATCGACGCGCCTGCGGTCAGTGCAGAGCTGAAATTAGGCTCTGCCGCATGTGGGGGCGAGTGGGTGCGAGGTGGCGTGGTCAGAAGCTGTGGGTGCGATGGTCGCTTGCGGTGTTCCTGATCGGCTTCCTCGAGGGGACTGGGGCGCACTGCATCGATCTGTTCCGGGGCGGGATCCACGTCTATGCGTCCTTCGGCTCCGTCCCGCTGCAGGTGTTCTTCGTCAGCTTGGTGGTCCTGGACCCGTTGATCGTCGTCCTCGTCGCACTCGTCCGGCCGGCAGGGATTCGATTGGCCTGCGGTGTGATGGTGCTGGACCTGACCGCGAACTGGATCGTGAGCTGGGTTCAACTGCGAGAAGACCCAACGTGGCTCCTGCAGCCGGTCGGACTGCTGCCGATGACGCTGTTCGGGCTATTCGTCATCGCGTCTTCGGAGTACTTGGTGCGGGAGATCAAAGCCACGACGACCTGCCTCCACGAACTGCCAACGGACGCCGAAGTGCGGGAAGCCACGTGATGGGATCGCCTAAGAGCACCTGGGCCCGGGGATACCTGTCGTAGTTGGCTGGCTCTGCGTCTTCTGGCGTGGGTCGGCGTGTCGTCGCAGGGCTGGGGCCCACCCGTTTCTAAACTCTCTAAAAGCTTCTAACGGCTCTAAAGCGATCTAACGGCGAGGAGACGCCCGTGGCAGCGCGAAACCCGTTCACCCCGTCGTTCGGGGTCACCCCTCCCCTGATGGTCGGACGCGGCGACGCGATCGCCGACTTCGATGATGCCCTCGACGCCGGCCCCGGCGCGTTCGGCCGCGCTGCACTCGTCACCGGCCAACGCGGCACCGGCAAGACGGTGCTGCTCAACCAGCTCGAAGACCAGGCCCGCGCACGCGGGTGGCTCGTCATCGCAGAGACAGCCACACCAGGGCTCATCGATCGCCTGGCCAACGGCCACCTCCCCCGCCTGCTCGCCGAGTACGACCCCGACAACGTGCGCCGCAGGGTCACCGGCCTGAGCGCCGGACCCGTGTCCGCGACGTCGACCGTCGACGACCGGCACAAACCCCTACCGACGTTGCGCTCCCAGCTCGAGCGACTCACAGCCCTGCTCGCTGCGCATAACACGGGAGTGCTGATCACCGTCGACGAGGTACACGCTGGCCACGTCGACGAGCTCCGCGAGCTATTCACCACCTACCAGCACGCCGTCCGCGAAGGCCAGGACGTCGCGATCGTCGCGGCCGGGCTCCCCGCCTCCGTCTCCGACCTGCTGTCGGACTCCGTGCTGACGTTCCTGCGCCGCGCCCACCGCATCGACCTCGGCTCGGTGGCTGACCTGGACGTCGCGGCCGCGCTCCGGGTGCCCATCGAATCGGCGGGACGCAGCATCGACGACGACGCCCTGACGATCGCCACAGCCGCCGTGCGCGGCTACCCCTTCCTGATTCAGCTGGTCGGCGATCTCGCGTGGCGAACCAACCGCGAGGCGACCACCATCACCGCTGCCGACGCCGCAGCCGCCGCGCAGAACGCCCCGCGCCGGATGGGGCAGATGATCTACGAACCGGCGCTCAGGGGCCTGTCAGCGGTCGATCGGACCTACCTGGCGGCGATGGCCGCCGACGACGGCCCGTCGCGCACCAGCGTCATCGCCGAGCGGATGAGCGTCACCCCTGGGTACGCGAGCATGTACCGGCAGCGACTGATCGACGCCGAACTCGTCCGTGCGACCGGTCGTGGATACGTCGACTTCACCCTCCCCTACCTGCGCGAGTACCTCCGCGACCACGCCGTCACCGAATTGCTCGACGTCTGACAGGCTGAACCCCACACCCAAAAGACCGCTGACAGGGGCAATGTCGGCATCGGGCGGTAGTGTCGCGGCCGTCGGTGGAGGTGCTCGAACACCGCTTGACACCGGCAGGGCCGCGGCGCGGTCTCCTGTTGCGAGTAGCCCCGCGCCGCGGCTCTTTCCGGCCCCTGCACTCTGGTTGGGTGCAGGGGCCGTCTTGGTTCCTGGCTCAGGCTGGCTCAGTCCTGTGCTCGCTGCTACGGCGGAGGGGCAAGCAGCTCGGTCTCGCCACGCTTTCCCCAAGGTCGTCGCGCCGGCCGTGGTTGCCGTGAGTTCGTGAATGGGAACTACACCGATGAACTGCGGAATCCTGCTGGGATCAGGGTCTCCACCGGGTCGGCCTGGCTGAGCAGCTCCACGAGCGGGGTGCCGGTCCGAGCGGCGACGGCGCGGCGGGCACGCACCTGGGCGCGGGTACGCGGGCGGAACTTCGGATCCCGCCCGCAACCGCACCGCTCGAAGCCGTCGTAGCGCAGCCCCGCCTCCAGGACCACGGCGACGACCGACCATGCCTTCCAGTCGCTGCGGCGCGGTGCCGCGAAGTCATAGCCGGCGCACAGCAGCGGCCCGGCGCAGTTCGGGCACGTGTGTCCGCCCTCCTTCCAGTGCCGTTTGAAGCTGATCCGGCACAACACGCACGCGTAGTGCTGCTTGTAGTGGAGGGAGAAGTAGGCGCACACGAAGCTGACCGTACCGGGGGCGCGTCGTCACGGGCCAGCGGATATTGCTTCCTCACCGGCGGCTGCAGACCGGGGTCGGCCCATCCGCTGAGCCGGGACAAGCACGACGGCACCGTGATCGAGACGGCTGCTCATATCCAGCTCAGAATGCCCGTTGGCCATAGCAATATTGGCCGGCGCGTGTAGTCGAGAACAGATCCGTAGTCGGTAGCCTCGCCTCTATCGGTGGAGGTGCGAAAACACCGTTTGACACCGACCGAGGGCCGCGGCACGGTTTCCCTGCCCCGCGCCGCGGCCCTTCTGTCTCGCAGGCCTGCAGATGAGGTGTAAGCCGCCGGCAAGGCCTCGCGAACCACCCTGTTCGACCCATCGGGAGAGGTCGTCGACGCCAGGCGCGCCTCCTGGGGCAATTCCGGGTGGCGCTCTCCCCCGGGCACTCGGTTGCGTTTCCGTGCGAAAATACGCTGGTCCGCGCCTTCATATGCGCAACTGCGGTAACGAATAGCCCGCTGCTGGCGGACGTCGAGCTGTATCTGGGTGACGCGTAGTGAACGTCGGGCAGCGCGAGGAGCGCGCGCATCACCTCTCTACGGGACCGGGCCGCCCAGGTGCTCGACGAGCGCCCGCAGCACGAGCCGGCCGGGGACAGCCACCGAGATGTCAGCGACCTCAGTGGGCGCGTCCTTGGCGTAGTCGTCCCACTCCTCGCCGCGCCAGGTGCCGACACGGATCGGGTTGTGGATGGTGTCGATGTGCTGGATCGTGAACGGTCCCGGCACCAGCGGCAGCAGATGCTCGGTCACGAGCTGGATCAGCACCACGTGAGTGTCGACGTCGAGCTGGTGCAGCTCGACCAGGCCAGAGTCCTCGGCGGCGCCGATCCATTCCCAAATGACGTTGCCGTCATTGAATCCCCACTTGCTGAACAGCCCGGACGCGGGCAGGTATAGGTCGTTCACCGGTGCATCTTCCTCGTCTGTCGTTTGCGGCGGAGGTTGGCGCGGTGTCGCCGAAAGGATCGTGCAGTACGCGCTGGCTTAAGACCACGTTCGGGTGCGGACGCGCCGCCTTCTCGATCCGGACCGTGTCATGAGCTGAGCGCGTTCGTGATTGCTGCGCGTAGAGGGTCGTGTGCAGGGGTGAGGGCGGGGGAGGGATCGGTCCAGCGGTCGGAGGGGTAGAGCCACAGGGACATACGGCGGTATTGCTCGGGTTCCCATTCGTATCGAGGCCAGATATGAGTGTGGAGGAAGGTGTCTGTGTTCCTGAGGATTTCGATGTTCATGCGACGGAACTCGTGGTCAGCTTGCAGGCAGGCGTACTCGACAGCGCTGGCTAGTTTGTCGAGGCTCTCGAGGTAGGCGAGGCGTCGCGGCCGTGGGTGAGCTGGGTGATGGTGGGGTCGTCGGTCAGCAGGACGCAGTAGCCGGGCAGCCATTGGACGTCCCCGATCGCGGCGAATGCGTCGGGCAACCGAGCGAGTACCGTTGGGTTCTGGTCAGATAGCGCTGATTTCACCCGTGAGTTTTCCAGTCGGCAGTCACGGGATGATTGTGCCCTCGCGGCTGCCTGCGGGTTCCTGCTGGATGCGGTCGCCGCGCTCTGGCGTGGACGCGACCCTTCGCCGAATGGGGCTCGGTAGTGCTGAGGGCCCGCTCGCGGGAGCCGGGCTGTTCGACGATCCCTCAGGCGGAAGCATGACTGGGCGTAACGAAGCGCGCGCTTACCTGGGACTACGTGCAGCGCCGCTAGCCTCGGATCCCATGCCACCAGCCTCGATGGCGGTCGCCGGCCAAGTGCACCGCATCGCGGCGGCGCTACGCACGTCGGTCGAACAGATCTACTTCGACGCGGGGGTGACTGCTACCGAGGTGGAACTGCTTGTCCCGCTGCGATACCCAACAGGTGGGTTGTCAGCTATCCGGCTCGCCGAGTTGCTCGGGATGACCCGAGCTGGCGTGGGCAAGGCGCTCGCGTCGCTCGAAGGCCGTGGATTGGTCGCTCGTAGGCCGAACCCAGCGGACCGCCGCAGTGCCGTCATCGACCTGACCGATGCCGGACAACCACTGATCGACGAAGTGTTCCCACGCGAGCTCAAGGTCCACGCCAATATGCTCGCCAATCTCGGGCGCGACCGCGAATCCGTCAGCCGATCGCTCGGACGCTTCGCTGACGCCGTGGCACCGCCGGAGTAGTGATCCGGTTGGGCGCGCCGCCCCAAGCCGTTTTCAAATTCCGGATCGCTATGACTGGACGATCTGTCCTGTCCTGCATCGCGATCGCCGAGCGGGACGCTTCGCGCTCGGCGGCTATGCTCCGGCCCCCGCGAGATCCATATCCGACGTCATCTCACTTCGATCCAGAAGGACGATGAGGTAGCGAGCATTTCCTGGGAGGACAGTGATTGAGGCAATCCTGCCGACAGGTGTCGAGGCGGCCGAACTGTTCGAGGATCCACCCGGTTGTCGCCTCATCCGCGGGAGGCACCGCTGATAGCACGCGCAGCGACAAGCGGAGACGGGATTCACCTCAGCACGCAATTGCGCTCGCCTCGCGATGGGCGAGCTGGGACTTGATCCGGCACCGATCATGCGAGCCCCTTCAGTCGCGCCGACGTGGCCAAAAGACGTAGTCGGCAGGCTCACACACTGCGACGACTACCGGGCCGCGGTCCTCGCGTACTCGATGCAGGTCCGATCCATCGGAATCGATGCCGAGCCCCATGGACCGCTTCCCGACGGTGTACTCGACGCCGTGAGCCTCAAGTCCGAACGCCAATGGCTCTCGACCACAGACCGCAGCGACGTGCACTGGGATCGGCTTCTCTTCTGCGCCACGGAAGCTACCTATAAGGCATGGGAACCACTCACCGGCCGCTGGCTGGGATTGAGGATGCGCACATCACGTTCGAGCGAGCTGATCATGACACTGGGGTGTTCGACACCTTTCGCTCCACAATCCTGGTCCCGGGCCAAATCCAGGGCGGGCCACCGGTACACGCGTTCGATGGACGATGGTTGATCTCGGACGGCCTGGTGGTCACCGCAATCTCAGTCTCCTAGATCGGGACAAGCTCTCATCAGTGCCGTCCTGTTTGACGGCCAAGAGGTGGAACTCCTTGCCGCGCGGGCGGAAGACGGGCCTTAGCGGTGTTGATGGCTCGAGCCAAGACGCCGCGCGGCATCTTGGCGCTCGTTTTCGGTAAGCGATCACAGAAGGTGCCGATAGTGGGTGTCCTGTATGGCGATCGCTGATGCGGAGAGCTGTCCGGCGTGACTGGAGCAAAACGCGGTACGTGACGAGCCGTGCAGCTAGGTTCGAAGCATGGTTGGGTCCGTAAACGTTGTGGCGTCCGAATCGCATGACGTTCTGAACTATTTCGGCAAATGTCCTGTGTGTGACTACCCGACCCGGGCCGTGCACATCACTGCTAAGTTCGACGACGGACGCGTTGAGAGTCAGACGATCGCGTCGTGTGGTGGATGGTGTGGGTGGAAAGGGCCGGTTGAGCCCACGCCTATGACCGGTGCCGCCGCTGTAATGGCGCCGAGTCGCGGTACGGTGCCGTCACCTGATCGACGAGCGTCCGGGTATTCCCCGAGCGAACTAGAACTGTCGCCCCAGAGAATCCGCGCCGCCCTCGCCGTGGAGATGCCGCGAGACGCGGCTCGGTAGTAATGAGGGAATGGGGCAACATGCCGCACGACGTGTTGACACTCGTTTTCAGTAAGTAAATCTCTCGGAGGAGTGGAGCGAATCGTCCCGAAAGGTCTTGGCACTCATTTTCAGTAAGCGGCAGGAACCTGCCCACGCGGATGTCCTTTATGACGATCGGTGTGCAGGACGGGACATCTCATTCTGTCGACCCGAAGTCTTGTCGTCGCGAAAGGCCGTGGCCGCCAGCCTGATTGGGTGGCGGCCACGGCCTTGTTCATTTGGTGGTGTCGGTCGGTCAGGATCCGGTCAGGGAGCCGAGACTCCCGGCCGACCCGAGTGACCCGGTAGCAGGCGGGGTGATGTTGAGGACCACCGGCAGGACGGCGGGCTTGCCGATCCCGTTGGAGGCGGTAAGCGTGAGCTCGAACCGTCCACCCACAGTGGGGGTTCCGGACAGGACACCGTCCGGGTGTCGAGCGTCAGACCATCGGGCAGTGCACCTACTGTGACAGCGACGGTCGGGGCGGGCCGCCCGGTGACGGCGAACGCATACCGGTAGGGCTGGTCAAGAGTCCCGGCGGCCGGGGTTCCGGCGAGGGTGGGAGCTTGATCGATCGCGATGACGTACACCGAGCCGACGTTGTTGTCGGTGACGTAGGCGCGGTCGCCACTGACCGCCACCGCGAGCGGAAGATAGCCGATCGGCTGAGAGCTGACCGACTGTTTGCGGAGCGGGATGGTAGCGACCGTGGTGGGCGGTGTGGCGGCGATGTCGATCACCGACACAGAGGTGTCGCCAGGGTCGGTGACGTAGGCACGGTCGCCACTGACCGCCACTCCCGCCGGCTCCACGCCGACCGGGGTGGTGGCGACCACGGTCGGCCGGGTGACGGCGATGTCGATCACCGACAACGAGCGGTCGCCGGTGTTGACGACGTAGGCGCGATCGCCGCTGACCGCAACGCTGGACGGATGCCGGCCGACCGGGATGGTGGCGACCACGGTGGGCGGGGTGGCGGCGGTGTTGATCACCGAGACCGTGTTGCTGCTCGCGTTGGTGGCGTAGGCGGGGTTGCCACTGACCGCCACCGCGGTCGGATTCAGGCCGACCTCGATGGTGTTGGTGACGGTGTCTGCGGCGGCTGGTCCGGCAACAACGGTGGTCAGGGCTACGGCGACAGCGCACGCGCCGGCAGCGAGTACCGCCGCGCTGCGCGTGAGTCGCCCCGCACGCGGGGGCGATCGAGGATGGTCATCGAGGGGTGTTTCCTTCCGGATACAGTGCGGACCCCGTCGGGGTGCGCGGCAGCCACGGTCGGTAGCCACCCGGCACGCAACATAACGGACATTCCCGTATCGCGATTGCGAATCGGAATCGACGACCTCGGCATTGCAAACGGACAACACCAGCGAACACCCCGGACAGGTCACCCGCCCCGGGATGCTCGGTGACAGTCAAACTAGCGTCGCGCTTCGCTAATCTTCGCTGTCGCCTCGACATTCATTTTCAGTAAGCGACACGAAGGTGCCACCGTGGGTGTCCTGTTTGACGATCCACAAGAGGGACACATGGGGTGAGCTGCGGTCACCTACGGAAGTCGGAGCCGGTCTCCCTGTTTAGATTGACCTGTGCCGCCAACGAATCCGCCTGTTCCCGTGCTAGGCAGCGACGGTCCCGAGTCGCGCTCGACTCAGGTGTCGCCTGGACGATTGGTCGGATACGGCCTCAGCGCGTTGGCGGCGACAACCGTCGGGACATGGGCGCTCGCCGAACTTGCCACCCCGGACGGTGTGAGCTGGGTTAGCGCCGACCTGGGTGGGCTGGGCCGCACAGTGGGCCTTATCGCGGCCGCCGCAGTTGGCGTGCCGGCCGCCGTACTCGCCTACCACCGGCAGCGAGCGCTCGACACCGCCAACCAGGTAGCCGCCAACCAACACGACCACAAGGTCATCACCGACAACCGAGAACACAAGACAGGGGTCGAGCGGAACCTCCGCGAGCGATACACGACATGCGCCGAACAGCTCGGGAGCGAGAATTTCGCCATCCGGCTAGCCGGCATCTACGCCCTCGCATCGCTGGCCGACGACTGGCACGAACTCGGAAACGACTCTGAGCGCCAAGTCTGCATCGACCTCCTGTGCGCCTACCTGCGAACGCAACGCCGGGCACCCATAGCTGGTCCCCGGCTCGACAGCAGTCCTCGAGAGGAACGTGAGGTCAGGGCAGCAATCGTGAACATCATCCACGCTCGAACACAGGTCCCAGACGCTGGATGGGCGGGATGCGGTTTCGAACTTGCCGATGTGTACCTGCCCGAGGTGAACCTTGTTGGCATCAACCTTGATCGCGTGAACCTAGTCGGCGCAGAACTGACCGCTGCAAGGTTGAGCAACGCGAACCTAAGGACTGCGAGCCTGGTCGGGGCGAACTTGTCCGGCGCGAACCTGACTGGCGCGAACCTGTCCGGCGGGGACCTGTCCGAGGTGAACCTGACTGGAGCGGACTTGTTCCTCACGGATTTGTCCGGCGCGAACCTGCCGGAAACCGACCTGTCCGGGGCGAACCTGACTGGCGCGAACTTGTTCGGGGCGAACCTGTCGGAAGCCGACCTGTCCGACGCGAACCTGTCCGGCGCGAACCTGTCCGGCGCGAACTTGCCCGGGGCGATCCTGTCCGGCGCGAACCTGTCCGGCGCGGACTTGTCTGCCGCGATCCTGTTCGGTGCGGACCTGATCGACGCGAACTTGACCGACGCGAACCTGTTCGGCGCGAACTTGACGAAGTGTGACCATTCGACGGGCACGAAGTGGCCAGCAGGTTTCACTCCGCCAGCACCTCTGCGACCGGCGAAGAGTCGAGCGGAGTAGGCGTCGACGGATCGCCTCACCGCACTATCCAGATACCTAGCCCTTTGCTGTGGTCTCGGCAAGCCTCGATTGCGAGGGCACCGCCTCGGCGAGGTGTCCTGTTTGACGATCGACGTACCGGACAGTTCTGATCTCCTGAGCGGTCACGATTCCGCTGCGCCGCCGGGCACTCAGGCCGGCGGGCCGCGATGAGAGGCTGCTACTCAGCGTTGGACGACACAGAACTCATTTCCCAGGGGGTCTGCCAGTACGGCGGTGCGATACCCGCCGTCGTCGTTGTGCTCTTCCAGTGTTCGCGCACCGAGGCCAGCTAGTCGCGAGACCTCTGAGTCGAGGTCATCGACGAAGAGGTCCAAGTGAGCCCGGTTCTTGACATCTTTCGGCTCCTTCACGCTTTGCAGTGTGAGGTGATGCAAACCGCCGCCCGGTGAAACAAGCCCATGGAACTGCGCACCGTCTGTGTACGGGACGGGTTCGTCGTAGCCGAGAGCGGCTTTCCAGAAGATCGCCGCGGTCTTCACGTCGACGCAATCGAGCGTCATTCCGACAGTCTGATTCACAACACCCTGCTTTCTGATCGATGTTCGGTTGATTAACGGTGTTAAGTGTATCCTGTGCAGGATGACGAAGGAACCCAGGCGTGATCGGCAGCGTCGAGAACTCAAGCAGGACATCGTCGCCGAAGCGCGCCGGCGACTCGAGGAAGGTGGGCCGACTGCGGTCACCCTTCGCGGGATCGCGCGCGAGGTGGGGGTCAGTGCGCCCGCGCTCTACACCTACTTTCCCAGTCTCGCCGAGCTGTTTACCGAGTTGATCGTGCAGAGCTACAAATCGCTCGAAGCCAACATCGCTGCTGCATTCGGTGCATCGGCAGGGTTGGCTCTCGAACAGCGCCTCGCCGCCGGGCCACTTGCCTACCGGTCCTGGGCGATCGAACATCGCCGACAGTTCAATCTCATCTTCTTCGACCAGATCGACGGGTACGCCGCACCGCCAGGCGGGTCCACCGTGTCCGCGCAAACCGACGTGCTGCAACCAATCGCCGCCCAATACGCCGAGGCCCGAGGACGCACGATCAGTCAGCTGCTGGCCGACGACGATCTCCTCGACGACTTTCTCGCCTGGTGGGGAGCGTTCCACGGAATTGTCGCCCTCGAGGTCAACCATCATCTTGACTGGCGCGAACCAGAAGCAATCTTCCGGCGTCACCTCTATGCCAGCATCCGAGAACTCCTCGCAACAGATGAGACAACCCGCCCGGTGACTGCGGCGGGCTTGCTTGACGCCACCTGACGACGCGAGAACCCCGCCATCTGTCGCCGCGAGTCACAGTTTGAGGTGTCCTGTTTGTCGATCGTCAGACAGGACATTTCTCACTGGGAGGTACGTCGGCGTGAGTAGGTTTGTGTTGTGGACAAACCAACCGCAACACAGTCGATCATGACGCTGGCTGATCTGGCCACACCCATGGCGATCCGAGTAGCGGCGACCCTGAGCCTGGTCGAACACGCAGGCACCGACGGGGCAACAGCAGAGCAACTCGCCACTGCAACCGGAACGGAGACACAGGCACTGCGACGCCTGCTCGACCACCTGGTCACGATCGGCGTCTTCGGTCTCGATGCCGAGCCCGCCCGCTACCGGCCCACGAGCCTCGGTGCCCAGATGAACGAGGACGCCCCCGAAGGGGTCAAACCACTTCTCGACATCACCTGCGCAGGCGGTCGCGCCGAACTCGCCTTCGTCGAGCTTCTCGAAACGGTCACCACAGGCGCACCCGCCTATCCGCACCGGTACGGGCACGACTTCTGGGCGGATCTCGACGCCGAGCCGAAACTGCGCCGCACCTTCGACGCCCAGATGAACTGGCGGTTCCTCGAACAGGCACCGCAGATCGCGAAGAGCTTGAACTGGAGCCGCTTTACCGACATCGTCGACGTCGGTGGCGGAGACGGGCAGCTGCTCATCGAGATTCTGCACGCCCATCCCGGCGTCAAGGGCCAGGTCCTGGACCTGGCGCCCACGGCGACCGCGGCCGCCGAACGGTTCGCCGCCGACGGACTCGGGGACCGGGCGAGCGCCATTTCCGGCAGCTTCTTCGACCCGTTGCCCGCGGGAGCCAGCGCCTACCTACTCTCCGACATCCTCCACGACTGGGACGACGAGCACGCCCGGAAGATCCTGACCGAGTGCAGGCGCGCGGCAACCCCGAGCGGCTCAGTGGTGGTGGTCGAGCCGGTACGAGGGCACGGCGTCGGCACAGGCATGGACCTGTTCATGCTGATGTGTTTCGGAGGCAAGGAGAGGACGGTTGACGAGCTGATCGAGCTTGCCGCCAACTGTGGACTCGAGTTCCACACCTCGATTCCAGCGACAAACGGACGGATGGTGCTCGAGTTCACGGTCAATTCAACTCGCGGATGAACCGCGCGCCTACACAGCGGCGGCCAGCCAGTCCTGGCTACCTGTCCTGCTCGCTGGTCCTGCGGGGGTTCCCTATCGAGGACCGATTACAGCCTGCGTACCGGCTCCCGCCACGACGTTCGATGACTTGGCTCAGCCGTCCCGGTCGGCGAAAGCGAGCTCACGAACTCCGCCGAGTTCGTGAGCGGTTCCCCGCAGTTCGTGGAACTACTCACGGATGCCCAGCGCGGGAGTATCAGCCGGCACATTCGGGCGAAGTCTCAGCGTAGATCACGCTCTACGCCTCAGTGGCCCGTGCTCTCTGCAGCAGACGGACCTCCTAGGGGTGTTTTCGGGGTGGCGGCCTCCCCCAGGCCCGGCGGTGTTTCCGCCCGAAAACAGGCTGGCCTGGAGCTTCGTAAGTTCAACTGCGGTAATGGATATTATCGTGGGCGACCACGCAGAATCATCGGGTTAGACGCTGGGACCCACGGACGCCCCTGAAGCCCCAGTTCGTTCGCTCACCGCGGAGCTATCTCCCGACGAGTACGTCTCGGCTGGTAAAGGTGCCTCGGCCTCCGCAATCAAGGTCCCTCATCAGCTGCGATGCGCCTTGCAAGCTCGGGTGCCCGATCGTGTACAACCACCTCATGCTCGGGCACTTGAGCCTCCCCGACAGACTGATCTCCATACCGCCGCACGTTGCGGTCTAAGACCACCGGTACTCCTAGGCCGTTTCTGAACTCGGCGCTCTCTGAGCCCCAGGCCGTGGCAAATTCGGATATTCGCGTTCTTCCGTGCAGTACGGAATTCCAATGGGCTCCTACCCAACCACAAGTCGCAGGCTAGCCGCCATCGCTCGTCACTGAACGAAATCGCTGGTTCTCGGGCTGCGTTCTTCGTACCAGGCCACGATCGCGGCCGCGGCGCAGCGGCAGGACCGGATTCACGAACCCGGCTTGACTCTCACGTTGTGTGAGGACAGAACCCGGCGCACCGGAGTGACTACTACAACGTTTTCCGGACCTGCCCGGGGTCCGACCTAAGACCGAATGCGGTTGCGGTGGAGCCATTCCAGGGCAGGAACGTCGGCGTTCGCGACGAGCGATCCGCCGGCACTACGGAGAGACGACGCAATGGCAGCAGTACGCCGAACTCTCGGCCTCCCGCACGCCGGAGAAATGGCGGGGGCCATCGCCGACACTGTTGCGGACCTCGACCGTGCCCTCGCAGACACGATGAACTCCGGTGTCGCACCTGGCGGCCCGGAAGCGAACCAACTCGTCAACGGCACCGCGACGTGTTCACTTCTTCGTTACTCCCCTACCAAGCAGATGCAGGTCTGCCTCGGCAGTTGGACGGCGATCCGGAAAACCCGGACTCGTAGCGGCGGCTGACGCCTTCACGGGCTCGGAGGTCCTCTCGACTCACGCAAACGCCCGCCGGACCTCACTCGGAAGGCGGCTGATCATCGAGCGGCGCCGCACGGGCTGGAAACAAGTGCACGCCACCGCAGTCATAGGGTGTCTCACCGCTGTGTGAAGAGCTGGATCAACGACTTCGCAACACGGTGACACAGGACTGCAGGACCGCTCCTCTCGTTTGCCGCGCTACCCTGCCGGGTTCCTCCGCAGCTGGCGACCATCCCGCACTTCTGGATCGGGCCGCTGCACTGAGGCGGAGAAACCGACGTCGTGTGAGAATCATCCCCCGGTGATTGCGAAGACGCGAAACCTGTTCGTCGGCCTGGCGACGGAGGACGTCATCCTCGTTGCCTGGGGACTCGTGTCCGATCACCGTGAGACCGAGGCATATTCGCAGTGCATGGACGAGATCATGAGCACAGTCGGCGGCACCCTCCACGTCCCGGACGTTCCCGACACCCCACCGGACCCCGCTGCAGACTGGGTTGAATTTTCTCTGTCCGGCTGCGAGGACGCGAACGGCCGCGGCCTTGTCGTGACCATGTTCGGCCTGTTCGCGTTCGTGGCCACGACGGTCATCTGGTGGTTACTGCGTCGCTCCGCGGGCTCTCGCGCTGGGCAGGAGTGACTACTCGGCGGGGATCAGCTTCTCAGGCTCCGACCATGCCGATCGGTACGCTCGCGGGCATGGGGGAATTGTTGGTGCTGCTCGCCATGATCGGCCCGTTGGTGCTGTTCGGGTGGGCGGCTATTCGGGCGAAGCACCGCGGGCTTGCGGGGTCGTTCGTCGGGCCGTTTCAGGAGATGTTTGATCCCGGTGCGGCGCGAGCACAGATCGTCATCGAGGAGATTGCGGAACTTCCGGACCCTTCGGCCTCCGGCGACCCGGACAACGACGATGTTCCGTACACAGTGATGCATGAGGGTGTTCGGCTCAACATCGACCCTGGTAATGCTCGGCGACGCGGAGGTGACGGGACCACCGAGCGAGCGAGGTGAGCGCATGGCGGGGGACGCATAGGTTCGCGGCGTCGTGGCCTATCGGTACGTGTCGGTTCGGGCGAGGACGTCGGCGAACGCAACGAGGTAGTCGAACGAGCATCCAACAGCTCGGTCGCGGCGGACTTCGACGATTCTCGACCGTAGCCGCGCACGAAAAGGTTGAAATCGTTTCCGTCCGTTGAGCGCTTTGAGGTCTTCACGGTGCACCACGCACGACTTCCAGGGCTCCTCTAAGGTGTCCGACCAAGCTTCCGGTAGATCGACTTCAGGTGGTTTCGCCGGCAAGGCCAGTTGGTTGTCAGTCCAACCTTGGTCCAGCCGGAGTCGAACTAGATCACGTACAGGTACCCGAGGTCCGGTGTGGGAGGGAAGAACTCGTCCCAGCAGTCGGCGTGCTCTTTTATGAGCGTCAAGTCGCTGGACTCCACCATCATCCGCCGGACGGTACGGCAGGGTTCCGACATCCTCCGGCCTGCGCCAAGCACGAAGCTGGATACCCGTATCGTGGCGTAACCCATAAACCGGGAACGAAGGCGTCTTCGTCCAGCGCGTGGTTGCCCGGCGGGTTGCACGGTCGGACATGGCCGAGAGGTCTCCTGACTTCTGCTCTCGCGAGTCCCGTCACCGGAGCGGCAATTCCTGGCGAGGCTCCCCCACTACTTGGCTCGGCTGCCCTACTTCGGTCCGGGCTTGAGCTTGCCGGCGCGCTGTGGGAACGGTTCGCCGCCGTCGTACTCGTCGCGCAGCGTCGTGTTCATCTCGAACCGCGTGGTCGAGCAGCTGGATGAAGGTACGCGGCGTCGCCAGGTTGGTCTTGAGGAAGTCGACGGCGTTGAGGGATTCCTCAAGCATGTCGAGCTGGATGGTGACCGACCGAGTCTTGGTGTCGACGTTGCGGCCGGTGCCCTTGGGGCGGCCCATCTTCTTCTTTGGCTCGTTGCCGCCGGTGCTCGATGCCGAGTCGGTGGCGGCCGGTGCCTCTGTGATCCTCTCGGCGGTCGGGGCCTGCTGAGGCGTTCTTGTCCGGCGAAGGTCTGGGCCTATGGCCCTGGCAGCGCTCCGATCCCGACCGTCGGCCTACCCGCGGTCAGGAGGTCAGAAGGTTCGCTCGGCGAGCCCGCGTTGCTGTTTGGCTCTCCCGAAACAACGCGAACAGGTCATCGCCCTGTGTGCGGGCTGCACCAACACCACCTTCCGGCCAGCCCGCACACGCGCTATCTGGCAGCGCCGCTGTCACGAGCTTCGACGTGTCCCGAACGTCGGTCCGCTGCCCGAGTTCTGCTAGTGAGTAGCCGCGTTCCACATGAAACTTGCACGAAAGCCACGTAGGTGCGCCGCACGACTCCCCCGCCCAGCAACCGAACCGCCACCACCGACACGAGGAAGGAGGCGCTTCCCATCCCCGTTGGACAGGGAGTATCCGCGCCAAACATAGTGTCGGCGGGGCATACGCCTGATCGAAGCCACGTCTGCGTCTCCCACATTGGAACTAGGGGGCCCCGGCAGCATCGTCCTTCACACCGCCGGGCTAGTCGGTCAGACCGTCAGGCGAGAATGCACCATGAGCCCGCATTGCTTGGAGAACCGTTGGAGATCCTTGCCCGCGGATCGGCACGAACGCCGGTAGGCGCCGACCATTCGGGTGATGGTGCTGCATCCGGAACACGGGGAAGCGTCATCGTTGATGGGGTCGCCGTCGCACACTCACCGCCCGAACTCACCGGGACTGCCCCAGCCCTAGGCGGTCTCTCCGGCCAACCCCCGCACGTTGGATACCGGTAAATGGGCGGTAGTTCGGTATCGCGTCTCGGCGACAGAAGCAGGCGATCGCATTGTCGAGAATGGTGGGCGTGATTCGATGAATTCAATTTCGGGCGAGTCGCTGTGCGTCGCCTTTCTTCGTGTGTGATGAGATAGGTGCGGCTGTACCCACCGAAAAATAGGAGGCAGTAAGTTACCGACCAGTAACAAGTGAATATCTTCAACCGCAGTGCTGACGCGACAAAGCCCCCGGATGGGGGCCTTGTCACTCGAAACTTCTAGCGATGGATCGAGTTGTAGCTGCTGAGTTCTTCGGTTCCTTCTCGGCACCGGTGCTCTCGCGTGAAGTCGAAGTTGCCGCTTCGACTTTTAGTGCTGCGTTCCACCGGGCTTACCGCTGGTAGGCCCTACTTCCTGGAAGGGACTGCCTTGAACGGTACGTCTCAGGGTAGCGCATGCCCTGACGAAGCAACAACATATTCGGCGAGCTCGCTCGGCGAGTCTCCTGCTCCTCAACCGGCCACGGCCTCCAGAAGTGGCAGGAATAGGCAAGAAATAGAATTCACAAAGGCGGTTGCCGCCGCTGCGGCTAACGTCGAGTTGGTAACGCAAATCAATTCCGCCAGCAATCAACTCGGGCGAACATGGTCAATTCCAGTCTCCCCGGAGATGCAATCAAGAACGCCCATATGGTCAGGACAAATGGAATGGCAACGCCAGGTCCGTGAACTTTTGAATGCACCAGAGGGTTTACGAGTCTGTCGAGAGCAAAATGTCGACCCTGAGCGCGTTTACGCGGTGGCCGTGAGCATGGCCAGAAGCGCTGACCGACGCACCGGCCGGCGCGTCACTGCCTCCAGAATCTCCCTCGCAGATCGAGCTGGTGTCTCGGTTACCGTGCTCAAACGGTCGCGGCGCGTGCTAACCATCCTCGGCATGGCTCACGAGATGGCCCGGGGGCGGCTACTGCGGACCGTCGAACGGTGGGCGGCTGAGGCCCATCATGGACGTCGGCAGACGAAGGCTACGAGTGTATGGGCGCTCGTTTCCCCCAAATCGGTCGTCGCTCGCGTTGCTGCACGCGCGAGCCACCGCGCCGCGGTTGGCCGCCGGACTCATCCACAGGCGCTCAGCCATGGCCCCCAATCTCTTAGTACTAGTTTTAGTTCTTGTACTTCTGTTAAGAAGTACAAGACAACGCGCGCGAGCGCACGCGCGAGGCGTGAGCGGCCCGCATCGAACCAAGAGCTGCGCCCAATCGCCCTCCAGAGGGCCGCTGGCGAGCTATTGAGGCATGCGCCAGCATTGAACACCCCTCGGCACATTGGGGCCGTCTGCGAGGCAATCAGGGCCTATTCCATCGATACCGAGAGGTGGAGTGGTCGGGACATTGCGCGAGCCCTGAGTGACGACACGAAACGCAGAGGATGGATTTGGCCTGAAGTGGGGACGCTGGGCAATCCCATTAGCTTCCTTCGCTGGCGTCTTGCCAGCATGGATTGGTCCGGACCCTCGTTCTCTGAGCGTGCGGTGGCGGCCAAGGAACGTCGCGATAGAGAGCGTCAACGAGCTGCCGATGAGGCTGCACGGAGTGCAGCCCGAGCTGCCTCAGCTGCCACGCGTACAACCGCGATGAGGCAGATCAGAGGGATTCTTGGTTCGAAGAGCGAGTCCGGAGTAGCCGCCGCCGTGGACGGCGTAGGGGGCATCACAGCCTCCGCGGACCTGATCTGATGAAGGTGGTGCGCCAGTTTACCGCGGTAAACGGACACTCCGTTCCGCGTTCCCCGCACTCCCGCCCCCCCGTGGACGGCTGCGTGTTTACCGCGGTAAACACGCAGTACGCACACGGCTTGGGTGCCGAGGCCCCTCCCCTGAGAGTCGTACGCTCCGGTGAATTACATGAGTGGAACTTCGGGCCGCTACCTCTCGGGTTACAAGCGGGCGGCGAAGCCACTCACCTACATCCTTGTTCTGATTGCGGTGCGCCGGTTTACCGCGGTAAACCGACACTCTGCTCGCGTTCCCCGGACTCCCCTCCCCCGGTCCGTGCGGCCGTGTGTTTACCGCGGTAAACAGCGCCCGGCAGCATCCGCAGCCCGCGCGCCTATGTCGCCGATCCACGTGATCGATCGTGCCGGCCGCGGCCGGTCGATGACGACCGCGCCTGCAGCGTCCGTCAGTGTTGTTTACCGCGGTAAACACGCAGTGCGCACACGGCTTGGGTGCCGAGGCCCCTCCCCTGAGAGTCGTACGCTCCGGTGAATTACATGAGTGGAACTTCGGGCCGCTACCTCTCGGGTTACAAGCGGGCGGCGAAGCCACTCACCTACATCCTTGTTCTGATTGCGGTGCGCCGGTTTACCGCGGTAAACCGACACTCTGCTCGCGTTCCCCGGACTCCCCTCCCCCGGTCCGTGCGGCCGTGTGTTTACCGCGGTAAACAGCGCCCGGCAGCATCCGCAGCCCGCGCGCCTATGTCGCCGATCCACGTGATCGATCGTGCCGGCCGCGGCCGGTCGATGACGACCGCGCCTGCAGCGTCCGTCAGTGTTGTTTACCGCGGTAAACACGCAGTGCGCACACGGCTTGGGTGCCGAGGCCCCTCCCCTGAGAGTCGTACGCTCCGGTGAATTACATGAGTGGAACTTCGGGCCGCTACCTCTCGGGTTACAAGCGGGCGGCGAAGCCACTCACCTACATCCTTGTTCTGATTGCGGTGCGCCGGTTTACCGCGGTAAACCGACACTCTGCTCGCGTTCCCCGGACTCCCCTCCCCCGGTCCGTGCGGCCGTGTGTTTACCGCGGTAAACAGCGCCCGGCAGCATCCGCAGCCCGCGCGCCTATGTCGCCGATCCACGTGATCGATCGTGCCGGCCGCGGCCGGTCGATGACGACCGCGCCTGCAGCGTCCGTCAGTGTTGTTTACCGCGGTAAACTGTTACCTGAAGCTCAGCGGCGCGAGCAGGACTACCCCTGGGCAGGAACGGGCAGAGTATTCGTTCCGCTTCACACTGGTGTCGGTCGAATGGTGGAACATAGAAGGGGACTTGGTCCTTGTTATCGCGGCCCGTTGTCCCCGCGTTCGGCGGAACGCACACCAGCTGGTGAGCTTCGCTACTCGCGCGAGAGATGAATGACCCCGATGGATGGTTTACCGCGGTAAACACGCTAGCCCTCAGGCGCATTGCGATGGTCCTGAGGATGATTCGTCGACTACTGAGGGATGGTTTACCGCGGTAAACCAAGTTTGCGGATCCGGGGTATGGGCAGCCGATTCAGATCGCGCTGGGCAGTGTCGCCCATTCCCAGTTCAGGGCAACTTAGTGATCCAAGTTCGCGTCGTCGGCCATCCCGGTCTTGATGAGCGGTGCGCAGAAGTTCAGGTAGGTAGATAGGTTTCGAGAGCCGCTCACCCGCTCCAATTCGTCACAGTGACGTAATTGGCGAAGGTAACTGTGTGGCCGAGCTGCCGCGGCGTGGAGCGCTCCGCAAGTGATCCCGACTTCCCATCGACCCGGTTTACCGCGGTAAACCGGGTCGATGGGAAGTCGGGATCACCGTGGCCTGGGTGCGATCCGGTCATGCGGTGTCGTGCGAACGGCGGCGATAGCGACGCGGGCTGTGGTTGTCTTCTAACCGGCAGAGCACGACCCAGCAAACACCCGCAGCCGTGCTCTCGATGGCGCGGTCGGTTCTGCTATCGCGTGTATGGAGAGCCGGTTTACCGCGGTAAACCCGAATGTGCAGAGAGCCGGTTTACCGCGGTAAACCGGAAGTCGATAGAAGTGGGCGAGCGGTGTGGTTCACGATGCGATCTGCTCATGTGGTTGCGCGGGTGTCTATGGCGAAAGCGACGCGCGTTGTTCCGCTCGACGGCCGACCGTCACCCGCGCGGGGCGGAAGGTCGCGCATCCGTGACGGGGGTCAGGGTAGTTCGCTCATCGGAGAGCAAGACCCCGCAAACACCCGCAGTCGTGCTCTCGATGGCGCGGTCGGTTCTGCTATCGCGTGTATGGAGAGCCGGTTTGCCGCGGTAAACCCGAATGTGCAGAGAGCCGGTTTACCGCGGTAAACCGCGCTGTCGTGCCTCGCGTGCTATCCACAGATGCGGTGTCGATGGAGATGCTGAGCGTGAACTGTTTGCTCGCCGGCTGACTGTCACCCGCCGGGGACATAGTCGCTCGCTCCCGCACGTCGCGCCGGCCGTGGCACACTTGCAGAGCCGGTTTACCGCGGTAAACCAGAAGTCGATAGAAGTGGGCGAGCGGTGTGGTTCACGATGCGATCTGCTCATGTGGTTGCGCGGGTGTCTATGGCGAAAGCGACGCGCGTTGTTCCGCTCGACGGCCGACCGTCACCCGCGCGGGGCGGAAGGTCGCGCATCCGTGACGGGGGTCAGGGTAGTTCGCTCATCGGAGAGCAAGACCCCGCAAACACCCGCAGTCGTGCTCTCGATGGCGCGGTCGGTTCTGCTATCGCGTGTATGGAGAGCCGGTTTACCGCGGTAAACCCGAATGTGCAGAGAGCCGGTTTACCGCGGTAAACCGCGCTGTCGTGCCTCGCGTGCTATCCACAGATGCGGTGTCGATGGAGATGCTGAGCGTGAACTGTTTGCTCGCCGGCCGACTGTCACCCGCCGGGGACGTGGTCGATCGCTCCCGCTCGTCGCGCCGGCCGTAGCACACTTGCAGAGCCGGTTTACCGCGGTAAACCGGAAGTTGATGGAAGTGGGCGAGCGGAGTGGCCAAGCATGCGACCCGGTCATGTGATGTCGCGTGAGCCGGTGGCGATAGCTATGCGAGCTGTTCGCTCACCGGCGGAGTGCAATCCGCACACCCACGGCCATGCTGTCGATGGCACGGCCGGTGCGGCTATCGCGCGTATGGGAAGCCGGTTTACCGCGGTAAACCCGAACGCGCAGGGAGAGCCGGTTTACCGCGGTAGACGTATGCTCAATGCGCACGTGAAGTTCCGAGAACCTGCGGCATCGCCGCAATGTGCATGGACAGGGGAGGGGGGACCTGTGCCATAGACCACGGGGGTGGTCGTCCCCGAAGGATCAGTCGGAACTATGGGATGGGAAAGCCGCAAGAGTCAACAGGCTCGTCCTTCTCTACAAAACTGCAGAGGCCTTCGAGAGGCTGGGTAATCCGCCTTCGACTGGACGCTTTCGTCGGCGTGTGGTGAGGATTCGATGGAAGTTTCGTCGCCCAAGGTAGGAGGCGCCGCACACCCCACCGTTTGTACACAATGTCTACGCTCAGGGCGAGCTCGAGGGGCGGGTATCTGGCTGCGCCCATGAAGACCGCGGGCATGAATGGGGGAGTCGGTCTACGAGGATCACGCGATTCTCGCGTGCTAGCTGTCACAGTGACGAAATAAGCCCTATAGAGGAGTTGCCCGAGGCAAATGATTGTGTAGATGCGGGCTGAGTGACTCTTCTATGAAGAGGCCGAAATTCGACACGCCGAGAGTGTTTCGCAAATTCTCAATCCTGATTCGGTTGCGTTACGTGCGGTTCCACCACCATGATTCCCCTGAGCGGCCTCCACCGGGCGAGTGTCCATCCACTCGTCCAGGATTGTGGCCGGCCAGCGAAGTTGAGATTCGATGAGTGGATTCGGTTCTGGCGGAGGATATTTCGAACGACACCCTTCGGTGGTGTTGTCGGTGACGTCGATTCGGCCGGTGACCTTCGGCTACGTCGGATATGTGGATCACACCACGGATTTTGCGACGTTGGGTTCGGTTGGTTGAAAGATCGACCTGTGGACGTCTAGTGTATGGTCACGCGGCGTAAACGGATTCGGGTCAAACGGATTACAGTGTTACGAGCGTGAGATCACCATCCAGATTGTGTTCGGGTGGTGCAAGTCCGAAGTAACCCCGCAAGGGGCGAAGCATACGGAGGTAAACATGGCTGTGCATGTCATGCTCAACCAGAAGGGTGGAGTGGGAAAGTCCACCCTGACAATGAACCTTGCGGCCGTGAAAGCGGACGTGCTCACCGCGGGTGACGATGACGTCCAATCGCCAGTCGCAGCCATCTCGGTTGACCCGCAGGGATCGGCGGTTTGGTGGGCATCGCGTGTAGAGGAACTCCCGTTCCTCATCGATCAGGTTCATGACAACCTCGATGTCCTCCGCAATCTCGACAAACTGCCGGGCATCAAACATGTCTATGTGGACACGCCTGGATGGATTGATCTGTCGGGCAACGACGATGGAACCGACGCCCTGGGTGCCGGCACGTCGGGAGAAGCACTCCGCGCGGTGCTCGACGTCGCCGACCTCGTGATCGTTCCGATTGAGCCGGAGCCTCTTTGCTTCGATCCGACGGCACGAACTATCAAACAGGTACTTGAGCCACTGAACAAGAAGTTCATCGTGGTGGTCAACAACTGGGATCCGCGGGACGGCAAGACCGACCTCGAGCAGACTCGAGAGTTCGTGCAGGCGAATGGATGGCCCCTCGCGCGAACAGTCGTCCGGCACTACAAGGTCCATACCCGGGCGGCAGCTGAAGGTCGCGTAGTGACCGAGTACGAAACGAATCGTGTATCGCTGCAAGCTCGCGAGGACTTCTACAAACTCAGCCTCGAGCTGGCGGACGGGGACCGCTGATGGCTCCCAGAGGTGGACGGGCGAACTTTGCATCACTCGTCGGGTCGGTCGGCGACAACTCGCCAGTCGATCGCAAGAAGGCCGAGAAGCCCAAGCCCGTCATTGATGATCCGATCGACGAACCGATCGACGGCCAGTTCTTCCCGAGCGTGCCACTTGACGATCTTGTGGCGAACCCTCGCAACCCGCGTGACGACGTCGGCGACTTGTCCGACCTGTCAACGATCGCGGAGCGGCAGCTACAACCCGGCACTGTTGTCAGTCGTGCTGCGTGGCTGAAGCTTTGGCCGGAAGACGAAGCTGGCATCGGCGCTGCCAAGTACGTCGTTGTCAACGGCAACCGGCGTCTGGCCGCAGCAGTCAAGTACGGACGTGGCGGCCTGGATGTTGTTGTACGAGACAGCATCGCGGTCAGCAGGGGAGAGGTCCTGTGGGCCGCAACCAGTGAGAACATCGACCGACGAGATTTCGATGTCCTTGAAGAAGCCAAGGCTATTGAGCTGATGGTCAAGGAGTTCGGCAGTGCAGACGCTGCCGCTTCGAAGCTCGGGCGGTCGAAGGGATGGGTATCGCAACGCCGAGCGCTACTCAAGCTCGCGCCTGAACTGCAGTCGGCTCTGCGTGCTGGTGATCTCGCTATCCGGCATGCTCGGTCGCTCGCCAGGGTGCCACTCGAAGAGCAAGTCGCCGCCTGGGAAGCCTCGAACGACGCTGGTACCGACCAGAAGGCGATCAAACCTGAGCCGCGTGAGCCTGAGACGAAGCCCAAGGAGCCAGCCGGTGAAGTGGAACCGGCGGACAAGGTTGTCAAGGCGCTCCGCAAATTGGGCGTCGACCCTGCCGTCCTGGCGGCAGCGGTGCGTAAGCACTACTCCGACGAGGAACAGCAGTCACTCGTCGACGCACTTGCTCAGTGAAAGCAACCGTGAACCGCGTGTAGTACGTCTCCGCGGGTGGCTCAGTCGAAGCTGGGCTGCCTGCGGAGGAATCGGATCCGTATCGGTCTTGGTGGTATCTAGAGCATGTCTGACAAATGTCGGGTCCACGCGATGACCGCGTTCAAGACCACCGCGGCTCGGTAGACGATGGCGAGTTTGTCGAAGCGGGTCGCGATGCCGCGCCACTGCTTGAGGTGGCAGAACCGGCGTTCGACCACGTCGCGGCCTCGGTAGTCGGCCGGGTCGAACGCCGGTGGCCTGCCACCACGTGCGCCGCGTCGGCGACGGTGCCCGGCTTGGTCGTCGGGTTCGGCGATGACTGCGCCGATCCCGCGGCGTCGCAACAATTCCCGGTGGGAGCGGGACGAGTAGGCCTTGTCGCCGCGGACCCGGTCCGGGCGGGTACGGGGTCGCCCACGACCGACCCGTGGAACCTTCAGGTGGTCGAGTAGATGCGGGAAGGCCGGGGAATCGCCGGACTGGCCGGGCGCGACGAGCACGACCAGGGGAAGACCGTGGCCGTCGACGAGGTGATGGATCTTCGTCGACAGGCCGCCGCGGGAGCGGCCGATCGCGTGGTCAGGCGGCTCGATCCGTGGATTCGTGTAATTCGACCCAGCCCCCTGTGTGGCGGGTGATGTTCGTGGCGTGCTGGTGGGCGCGGGCGATGGTCGAGTCCACCGACACCGCCCAGTCGATCATCCCGGCCGCGTCCGCGACCGCGAGGAGCCGCTGCAGCACCCGATCCCAGGTGCCGTCACCGGCCAACCGGCGATGCCAGGTCCAGATCGTCTGCCACGGCCCGAACGCCTCCGGAACGTCCCGCCAGGCGATCCCGCACCGGTACCGGTACACGATGCCCTCGATCATCGACCGCGCATCGGAGAACGGACGCCCCCGCCGACCCGTCGGAGCTGGCAGCAAGCCCGCAATCGCCTCCCACTGCTCATCCGACAACACCTGAAACCGTGTCACCCGAACAGATTCACACACAGCGGCTTACATGTTTGTCAGACACGCCCTAGGTGCGATGCCGGAGCTCCGCTTAACTGTGTCGTGGCCACCGGGACGGGCCGAGTCTCACGGGTGTGACGAGCGCACAGATGAGAGCGTCGGGAATAGTTGGCGCCGCCAGCTGTCCGGAACCGCGGCGGTGGGTCGCTGCGGTCGTCCTGCGGATGCGGACGACGTTTGACGACGCCGCTCGCGACGTAGTCGAGTTCGGTGGCGGCCTTCGGCGATGGCCAGCGCGATCGCGTACCGGTCGGGTGGCTCAAACGATCTCCGATGTAGACGCGGTCGCGCTGCCCCGAATCTGTCTCTGCATCAGCAGAACTCGAGGTTATCGATAGGGCAGGCGCAGTGTCCCCATACACGCCGTTCCGGCGACTCGTCGTGCCGAACCAAACTCCTGTACGGGTACGATTAGCGCCGCTGGCCGGCCTCGCGTTCCTCGCCCAGCAGGACCCCGCGCTCGGGGACTCAATGGTGAGCGTCCCTGACGACTCTGCCTCCATTGAGGCGATTGACCCAGACCTGGTCCGTTCCAGCCGCGCACTTCCTGCCGCCGACGAATCCGAGTGGCACGAGGCGTGGGCGTTCAGCCCTGGACCTTCACCCCCCCAGATCGGACAGCAGCCGATACCAACCGCCTCACATAAAGTCCCCGCCCACCGCGTCGGCCGGTAGCCGGACGTCGCCCGCGGCCGGTTCACCCGCTGCCCACACCTCGAGCCGACCAGGAGTGACCCCTGACGTCGATGGTGGATCAGATGGTGGGCGACTCGCCGCACGGGTTCCTCGTGAAACAGTGGCGGCAGCAACACCCCGACCGGGAGTCGACGCGATGGCGTTAATCGAGACCGCGTGCCGCTCGAGGAGCCACGCCGGTCGCGGGAGGCCCAGGATCCGAATCGGAGGCGGCGCACCATGGTCGAGCTGTCGGAGCGGATCGCAAGTCGGGTCTGGGGAGTCGGGGACTTCCGAGCTCCAGGTGCCGGCGTTGTCGCCAGCGCAGCAGCGAATGAAGGACACCGGACCGACGCCGACCAACAGCGCCAATCCGATCCACGAGGAGCTGAAGGTGATGATCGACGAACAGCTTTGGTCGCAGACTTGAATCCGCTGCTCAAGATCACTTTGCTCTGCGTCCATCTGTGCGGTGACGCACGTCTCCCGATGCTGGATCGTCTGTGCCCGCGGGTACCATGCTCAAGGCGAACCTCAGGGTTCGTCAACGTTTCTGTCGGGGGGGAGCGGCCTGTTGTTTCGTTGTTTCTCTCTCGATACGGGGTGTGTGCCGAGCTCGTTGGGAGGCGACCGGCGCACGAAACGAGAGGTGAAGCATGGATCCGATCGTGGGAGCTGTCAGCCAATTACTGGCCCACGCCCGCGGAGACGAGTCGGCGTCGGTGTTCGGCCTGGTCCGCACGGTGGAGCGGATCCGTAAGCGTCCGTTAATTGTCCGGGAGAGCGACAGCCTCGCTCCCGGAACCTTCGGAGTATGGCGCAACTGCGCGGACCGCGACGAGATACTGTTCTCGCCGTGGGTGGCTGCTCCGGAGCGCACCGTCGCGCATGAGCTCGGACACATCCTGCTCGGGCACGAGGGGCTTCCCGTTGAAGACACTGTGCGGCGGACACTTCCACCTGAGTGGCATGACATGGCGTCCTTCATGCTTCGCCAGTGCGGGCAAGACGCCGCCGATGACCAAAATCTCCGCCGTCTCGAGAGGGACGCCGAAGGCTTCGCCTCCGAACTGTGTCGCCGGATCGCCGGCGCCGGACGTGCGCGGTCAGCGCGGATTCGTTCCCTGCTCAACGAGGCGCTCTGACCGTGGTTGTGATGCTCGCACTGTCGGTCCTGCTGTGGTGGGTGGCAATCACGCGCGCTCATCGCTGGCGGCAGTCCCGTTCGGTCTTCACTCTCGGCACGGCGATCGTGTTCGTGTGCATGGCGTTTCACACGACGGTGAACATTCGATGGGTCGACCGGTTCATCAGCGATTCGGCGGGCGTTCCCAACTCGACGTCAGCCGTCAAACACATCACCTTCCTCGGGATTTGTCTGGGTGCCGCGCTGATGATTGTGGCGTTGCGTGTTCCCCAGGTTGACGTTCAGCATCGCTGGGTTGCTCCGCTTTCGATCGGTGCCGTTCTCTCGGCCGTCGCCGCGGTGGTGTTGTTCTTCTCGGCCAGTGCGGTGCCGCAGGCGGAGAGTGGTTACCAGTTCGACGAGCTCTACGCCCATCTGCCTGGCTATGCGGAAGCCGCGGCCCTCGTCATGGGAGTCGCGGCAGTCCTCTGCACGACCATCACGGTCGTTGCGGTGCTTGGATGGGACGTCAACACTGCTACAGGCCGCGGACTCGCGATCCTCACACCGGGTGTCGCTGTTCTTTCTGCCTATGCCTGGATGAGGGCGGGATACATCGTTGCTGCGCGCGCAGGGTGGATTGAGCCTTCGACGGTAATCTTCGACTTGTCGTCTCGGCTGGTCGTCATCGGAATACTTCTGACCACGCTCGGACTCGTGTGGGCCTCCATCGAGGGGGCGTTCGCTGTTCGGGCGCAGCGCCGCGACCTCGAAGCCTTGTACAACGCATTGGTCGTAGACCGGTGGCCCGGTGTCGCCCGTGATTCGCACGCCACCGCCGGCACTGCCCGCCGAGTGGAAGATCGCGCGAGTGAGATCCTCGATGCGTTGTCGATGCAAGCTCGCCGGGACGGGCTCCCCGAGCACGGAGACCGGGAGGTTACACCAGAGATGATCGCGCTCTGGCTGTGTACGGGAAAGGCTGGGGGCGTGTCCGTGTCGGGTCTGCGTCCGTCGGCCGACACTGATTCGGTTCGCTGGGTGCGGCTGGTCGGGCGAGCCTTCTCCGCGGTATCGGATTCCGGCCAGGAGGCGACTCGAGCGTGAAGAATGCCCTCGCTCGTCTGCTGACCGAGATCGCCGCTCCGTGGACCGTGAACATTGCGTCCTGCCTCGTTCTCGGCTGGTCCATCGGATACCCGGGGTGGGGCGTGTTCGTGGCGCTCTTTGCCGGTGTCCCTACCGACGCTGCTGATCGTGTAGGGAATTGTTCGCGATCGGATCGGGAACCACCATGTGACCGAGCATTCGGAGCGCCACGGCCTGATTCTCGCCATCCTCACGCTCGTCATCACGGCGCTCGTGGTGCAGATCGTTGCGCACGCGCCGAGAGAGATGATCGCCCTGACATGTGCGGGCCTGGCTGCACTGATCGGTATCGCGGTGTGGACGAGCGTGTTCCATATCAAGGCCTCAGTGCACATGGCCGTGTGGTGCGGTGTCGTTGCCGTGCTTGCGGTGGGGTTGAGCCCCTGGTGGTGGCTGGGTCTGCTCCTGGCACCGGCAATTGCCTGGTCTCGATTGACCCTCGGTCACCACACTCGCATCCAGATCGCGGTAGGCGCGGCAACTGGATTGGTCATCGCGCCTGTGGTCTACCTCGCGGTGGTGTGAGACTCGATTCTATTCGTTCGACGGTTTCTCGTCGTCGGCGTAAGGGTTGTAGGCGCGCGCTGCGGTGGGTACATCGTCGTCGCGGAGCGATCGCACCCAGCTGATGTAGCGCTGGAAGTCTCCGAACGAATCGTCGTCCGCGAAGTAGTCGAGCGGCACGTGGAAGAACTTCGCGATGTCTTGGGCGATCTGCAGGCTGGGGTTCGGTCGTGTGCCGTTGAGCAGCATCGAGATGTAGCCCTGGGTGATCGTGCCGCCGTTTTGGCGTATCCCGTCCACGATTTCGTTCATGGTGAACCGGCCGCGGTCCTTGGGGTGGACATTGTCGACCAAGTAGCGGAACTTCTCGGCGAACGCCGCCACGATCCACCCCTTCTGATTGAACTCTCAACGACCAATTGACGGTTCAAATCTACCTGCCGACCGCTTGCGGAGGTGTACCCGATCGGTCGGGGAGGCTCCCGTCACGGTGTCGCTTCCATTCGATATTACTATTGTGATATTACGATAGTAATCGCCCATGCTGGGTGCTTTGATGTGGTTGGGGGAGAGGTTCTGGTGGGTTTCGCGGCCTTATCGCCGGGGGGGACGATGATTGGCCTGCTGCCAGGCGCGAGCGACGGTCTGGTCGTCCATGCCGAGAACCTCCCCCAAACGCTTGCGTGTGTCGGCACTCATCGGGATCCCGCCTCGTTCGATTCGGGAATACGTCGATGTGGACACGTCGACAGCGGCGACTTCGCCCTGCGAGAGGCCTCGCATGGCTCTCCAGTTCTGCAGCATCCGCGATTGATCCGACACGACCGCGATCGTGCTCACGTCGACGTCAAGTGCGGCCGCGATGCGTTCGAGCGAATCGAGCGTGGGATCCGCTTCGCCAACTTCCCACCTGCGCAGGCTGTTGTAGGGCACGCCAGCCACGCGGGCGAGGTCCGAACGCCGCATGCTGCTGGCGTGGCGAGCTTCGATCAGTCGCTTGGGGTCGAACCCTCGAAGCGTCCGGGGCGGCACCCAATCTCCTTGTCGATGTACCTGCAGTTCGCCACCTGACCAGCGAAACCGGGGCAGATCAGGGTCGGCGGGAACCTTTCGGGCTCCAGCCGCATCCAACCAACTGTGCCGCGTCAGTGGTGGTGATCTGAAATCTCGAGGCCCGATTCTGGTCGGCAAGGGTGGGAATTTTCGTTGGGGATTTGAGGTGTTTTCACTGGCCGCCGAGCTGAAGGAGGGTGGGATGAACTGGTTCAAGCGCGTTTTCGCGACCACGGTGACGTCCGTAGTCGTCGTCGTAGGGGCAGGTGGATTGGTGCCGGCTCATGCGGAGACGGCCTGGCTCGACCAGCTGGTGGGCGATTGCCCGGATCTGTATGCGCTTGGCGTGCAGGGGACGACGGAGTCGTCGCCGGATGCTCCGGTGAAGGCGGATACCGGGATGCTGGGCACGGTCATGTCACCGATGCTGGCCAAAGCGCGTGAGCTCGGTGCGAGTGTCGACCGTGCGTACGTGCCGTACCCGGGCAGCTTTGGTGGAATCACCCCGGGAGGCAACGATTCCTACGCGGTGTCGGTCGCCAAGGGCGAGGAGAACCTGGCCCAGGCCGCGACGAAGGTGCTGACGGCGTGCCCCAAGACGAAGCTTGCAGTGGTCGGCTTCTCCCAGGGTGCTCACGTGGCGTCGAACTTCCTGCGGTCGGTGGGGAAGGGGAGCGGTTCGGTGCCGGCCTCGGCGATCGCGGCCGGTGCGCTGTTCGGATCTCCGACGCGCAGCGAGGGTTCTGGGCTGTTCCCTGGCACCTCGCAGCAGACTCCCACCGCGGTGCCCGGCACCGGGGGCGATGAGGTCAAGGCACTGACTTCTGTGTCGTTCACCGCCCCGAAGGGTGCGGGAATCGGCCCGGTCTCGGACATCACGAAGGACTACGGTTCGCTGTCGGGCCGGGTCTCGTCGTGGTGCCAGACGGGCGATCTCGCGTGTGACGCACCGGCGAACGCGCCGATCGCGCGTGCGGTGGTGAATGTGGCGGGCCAGGCGGAGATCGGCGGGGACCCGTTCGTGGCGGTCTCGACGATCGGTCGTGCGCTCGCGCAGACGACGTTCAAGACCGCGGTCGACGTCATCAACAAGGACATCTCGGCCCCGAAGAATGCGCTCGAGAACATCTCGATCCAGCCGAAGAAGACGATCTCGCAGCGGCTGGCGGAGGCGTCGGATCCGCGGGCGAAGCCGCCGACGGGGCAGGAAGTGACCTCGGCGCTGGTCAAGGTCGGGCTGATCGGCCTCAACGCGGCCATCACGGTCGCCAAGAAGGTCCTCACGCCCGAGACGATCGCAGCCGTTGCGACGGTCGGGTTGGCGAATCCTGTTGCGGCGTTCGCTGTTCTGGCGGCGAAGGCGGTCAGTGTGCTGCCTGAGCTGATCCCGCCGGCCACCACGACGCGACTGGTGACGCAGACCTTCAAGATCGTCGAGAACGAGATCAAGGCCAACCGAGACGCATTCGACCTGGTCGCACTGTCGTCGTACCGGAACGTCACGGCCGAGCACACCTCCTACGGTGCGATCCCCGCAACGCCCGACGGTCAGGCACCGACGAAGTTCGTCGCCTCCTGGCTTGCCGCGGCGGCCGCGGACCTGGGTTCGCCCACAACGTCTTCCTCGACGTCGACGACCAAGGCGACGAGCACCACGAAGCCGGCCACCGCGACGGCCACCACATCCCCGAAGCCGACGACGACCACCGCCACAGCAAGTACGACAACGACCACAACCACAGCAACTACCACGACGGCCACCACAACCAGCAGTGGCGCGTCGGAGCCGACGCTGATCGAACAGGGCGGGGTCGTCAGCGCGAACTCCGACTCGAACTCCTGAAACCCTCGAAGAAGGAAGAGAAACGAATGGGTAAGCACCGCAAGGTCTCGCGGGCCGCGAAGGCCAGCATCGTTCCGGCGACGGCCGTGGCGATCGTCGCCGCCGGGGCTGGTGTAGCGAACGCCGATCCGGTCGAGCTGCCGTCACAGGGCGGCGTGACGTCACCTTCTGAGACGTCCCAGGGCGGCACGACGACAGCTCCGCAGGCTCCGGCCTACGTGCCCGAGGCGCCGGCCGAGCCGACCTACTGGGTCGAGCCTCCGGCTGTGCAGCCGACCTACGTCCCGAAGCCGAACTACAACTACGAGACGAACCAGTACAGCGGCTACTCGAACTACGTTGCGCCGATCGACTACTCGCAGCTGCACGCGCCGACCTACGTCGAGCCCGCCCCGATGTACATCGCGCCGCCGAAGACCCTGATGATCGGCGACTACCACGCCGAGCAGCCGAACTGGCTCACCGATGAGGACCTCGAGCGCACCAACAACACCTCGGAGCTCATCCGCTCGCAGGTCGCGACGTTCTACCGGTCGATCGGCATCGAGGCCGAGCGCGCGGACCGCGTCGCGGCCGGACAGATCGCCGGAACCATCGGCGGCGCGGCCATCGGCGCCGGCCTCGGTGCCCTGCCGGGCGCAGCGCTCGGCAGCAACATCGGCGGCAACATCGGTGTGGGCATCGGCGGCGTCGTCGCCCTCCCGCTCGCGCCCCTGGCGGCCATCGGGATCCCGGCTCCCGCGGTCGTGATGGTCCCGACTGCCGTGGCGGGCGCTGCGGCCGGTGCCGCGATCGGCGGCGCGATCACCGCCGTTCCGGGTGCAGTCCTCGGTGGCGGGGTCGGCTTCGTCGCCGGTACCGCGTTCGGTGCTGGTGACGACGAGGGTCAGCCGATCGAGGTCGATCTGCCCGACATCGACGCCGAGGCGATCACCGCACAGACCGAAACCACGCTCACGCAGTGGGAGGAGTCCGGGCCGGTCGGCCAGGCTGCCGCGACCGCGGTGCGCGACACCGTCGCCGCCGCGCCTGCGATGGACCAGCAGGCCCGCGACTGGGCTACCGCCCAGCCGGGTGGCCAGCAGGTCGTCGATGCGATCGACGGCGCTCTCGGCACGTTCTTCGGCGGGTCGGCGGGCGTTGCCTCGCAGATGATCTCCGGCGCCGTCGGCGACGGCGTCAAGCAGGCCTGACGGACCTTGTGAAGCCCTCGGTGGGGGCGGGGAACCCCGCCCCCACCGTTTACACGGAGGAATGAATGTCGACGGACAATCGGGAGCAACTGTTCCCCGACGTGATCGAGCACTACGGGCCTGCCCAGACCCCGGCCGACGACGCGCCAGTCTCGGGCGGACTGGACTTCCCCATTCCGACAGAGACGTTCGCAGAGACGAACGACGCGATCATCCCTGACCACGACCTCGAGCCGCTCTCCATCGAGCAGGACTCGGTCGTGCAAACAGACCTCGAGCCGATCGACGAATCGTCGGTCGTGCAGACCGAACTCGAACCGATCGACGAATCGTCGGTCGTGCAGACCGAACTCGAACCGATCGACGTCGCTGGTGGTGATTTCGAGACGGAGCAGTTCGCTGCCGTGGCCCCGCAGGCGTACAGCGAGTGGACGCCCGATGCCGCGCAGCCCCAGTCGTACGGCGCTGATGCGTACGTCGAGCAGCTCGAACCACTGACCGTCGACCCGTACGCCGATGCGCCGGACTGGGTTCGCGCGCACATTCCCCGTGAGCCGCTGGCTGAGCCCGAGAGCGCGCGTGGCGGATTCCGTTCGGTTGTCGAGCGAATGCGGGCGCAGAAGACGCTGCCCGCAGCGCCGATGCTGACGGCGGAGGTTCCGCCGAGCGATCCGGCCGACCCGGAGCCGGCGGCCGCCGACGGCGACGGTTCTGGTGGTGGCGGCCGGTCGTGGGGCAAAGTCCCGCTGATCGGCCTTGGTGTGGCGGCGGTGTCGGTGTTCACGGCGGGCGCGGTCATCGTCTCTACCGGCGGGGACCGCGAGCCCGAGGTTCCGCCGCTGCCGGAGTCCACGGTCTCGGCAGAAGCGAAGGAGACATCTGAGACGACGGCCGCGGTGCCCGCCTGGTGCGCACCGGTGAATGAGCCGGGCCGGATCGTCGGGAACGGTGCTGGCGGCCGGGACAGCGGACCGGGCGTGATCCAGGCGTTCGAGCACGCCTACTACGTCGAGCGCAGCGCCGCTACGGCGGCCTCGCTGATGGTGATGCCGCGGCCGGTGCCGGAGATGCAGTCGTTCATCGACGCGGTCCCGGTCGGCACCGAGCACTGCGTGACGGTGCTGCCGACGCCGGATCCGAACCGCTGGTCGGTGGACGTGCTGCTGAGGATCCCGCCCGTCGGCAGTGAGGGCATCCACCGGCAGTGGATCACCACGACCCCGGGTGAAGGCGGATTGAAGATCGCGACAGTGGAGGACCGGAAATGACGAATGTTGTTGCCCTGCGCAGGACCCCGAAGGTCGACGAGCCGGAGCGGATCTCGGCCATCGTCGTGGCCGGCTCCGGCGGTGCCGCCTCGACCACCACCACCTACGGCCTGGCGACCGCGCTCCGCTTGGGGAGCGGCGCGGACGTCGCCGCTATCGATGGCACCTCCGATGGCGGAAACCTGCTCGACCGCACCGCGGTCGGCGCGGTCGACAGCGCCCTGGCCATCCGCCAGCTGGGCTCGCGCATGGCGGTGAGCAGCGCGGGCGTGGTCGTCGTCGGACACGGCGACACTACCGACCCGGCTCTCGTGGACGGTCTGCTCTCCGATCGCCACCTGGCGCGCTTCCACGACGTCGGCCCGGCGCTGCGCTCGCGGCGTCTGCGGCCGCTGATCGAGGCCGGGGCCGGCATCGTGATCGTGGCCCCGGCGCGTTCCGAGCCGCTGAGCCGGATGCGTGACGGTCTCGGATGGCTGATGAACACCTACGGCGCCGACACTCTCTCGCGCACGATCGTGGCGATCTCCCACCAGATGCCGGAAACGCTGCTCGATCTCGCGCCGATCCGGGACGCTCTCGCGCCGCGGACTGCGGGATTCGTCGAGGTTCCGTTCGATGCGGCGCTCGCCCAGCCGGGCCGCCTCGACCACCGCCGTCTGTCGGCCGGTGCGGTCGATGCCTGGACGGATGCGCTCGATGCGCTCGGCCATCTCACCGCCACGCAGGACAGCAACGACGACGCGACAGGGGAACTGGCATGAGTGGCGGCGACCGGATCAGCCTCGACGCCCTCGGCCACCCAGCCCAGGACAGCAACGACGAAACGGCAGGAGAACTCGCATGAGCACCCGAGACCGGATCAGCCTCGACGTCCGGACCGAGCCGATCGACGTCGTCCGGCCCGGCCCGGCCGTTTGGCTCGTCGGCGCCCACGGCGGCGCCGGTGTCTCCACGCTGGCGCGGTACTGGGACTTCGCGGGCGATGCCCGTCACCAGTGGCCGTGCGGCACCGCGTGGGACGCCGAGTCCCCGTATGTCGTTGTGGTGTGCCGGGAGACGACGGAGGGGCTGGCCAGCGCCCACGACCTGATCCTGCAGCACCGTGACCAGGGCCTGCAGACCGAGCTGCTCGGCCTGGTCACGGTCGCGAACACGGCGGGCGAGCCCCCGAAGGATGTGCGGCAGCGGCGGTCCATCGTCGCCGGTGCGGTCCACTCCGATTGGTCGATCGGGTGGCATCGGTTCCTCGGATCGGCAGCTCGCTCGAGCCTGCCCACCTGGCGCGCGATCGACGGCGTGCCGATTCAGACCAAGGGAGCCGTAATCGAGGTTCCTGAGGACGTGATTGCTGCCGGCGTCGGCATCGTCACGGCAATCCAGGACCGCCTGCCTGAACTCCGGCCGGCGCAGTAGTCCATCACCAACTAAGGGAGGGAATCTCCATGCTCCACACCACCATCGACACCGCGATTCTCGCAGTGGAGTTCAACATCACTGCGGAAGTCCCGCCGGGCGCGAACGGCCTGCTCAAGCTGCTGAACTGGCTCCTGTGGGGCGTCACCCTCGCGTGTGTTGCCGCGCTGGTCTTCTCGGGCGGCAAGTTCGCGTGGGAGAAGTGGCAGAACGGCCAGACCGACGCCGCGAAGATGCTCATCGGCAGCCTCGTCGGCGCGATCGTCGCCATGTCGGCGAACTCCATCCTCAGCGCCGTCACCTCGGCATAGGGCGAAAGGGCGATCCCGGAATGCGTTCCCCTGACACCTATTCAACGACTGAGCACTTGGCCGCGTCAGCGACTGAGCACTTGGCCGCGGTGGAACTTCCCAGCAACGTCGTCGCGGACATCCAGGAGCTGCTCGGGTATGCCGCCGGGATCGTCTTCGTGATCTGTGTGGCGAAGGTGATTTTCGTCGGGGCGCGGATGGCGTGGGACCACAAGCATGGCGCCGGCCTGGAGTCGCCGAAGGCAGCGGAGTTCATCGCCGCGAACATCGGTGCGCTCCTTGCCGGATCGGCGTCGGTCGCCATCGCCACGGTCCTGCTCGGGGCGGCGTATGGGCCGCAGACGTCGACCCCGCCCGGGAAGGCGGACATCGTCAACGAGATCAAGAACAAGACGGCGGCAGTTCAGCAGCAGCAAGAACAACAGCAGGATCAGGAGAACGAAGAATGATTCGGCGTCTGGCAGGGGCAGCGATCGTGGCACTGGCCACCGCCGGCTGCGGAGGAGCAGAACAGGCCGAGAACAACGAGCCCACCGCATCACTGACCGATGCCCCGGAAATCGCGAGCTGGTCCTCGGTGGGGGGAGTGATGGTTCCCCTCGGTAAGACCGACGGACCGAGTAACGGCAGCTGGGAGCCCTTCAAGGGCTTCACCCACACCCCGCAGGGTTCGGCGCTCGCGGCGATCACCCAGTCCGTGCAGCTGGCAACGGCATCCGACAACGACTGGCCGAAGATCCTCGGCACCGTCGCGGCCCCGGGGGAGGGGCGCGACACGTATGCCGCGAACCGTGCCCTGGTGTCCATCTCGGGGCTCGACCCAGATGCGGTGCCGGAGATCGTCGGCTACACGATCACCGACTACAGCGAGTCCGCCGCCAACGTCGACGTCGTGCAGCGCTTCTCCGACAAGTCGATGGCCGCCTCGCACACCCGGGTCGTGTGGATCGGGGAGGACTGGCACCTCGAACTCCCCACCGAAGACGCCGCCACGATCACCGCACTCGACGAGATGCCCGCAGACCTCGTCAACCTGGAAGGAACCCGCAAGTGAGCGAACAGAACACCACCACGGCGGCCGCCCCGCAGGCCGATGATTCCTCCAAGGACGACAAGGGCAACTCGGCGACAAAGCTGCTCATCGGCACGTCGGTTCTCGCGGTCATCCTGATCGCTGGGCTCGTGTTCAGCATCGTGATCCTCTTCCGCGGCGAGGACGCAGGACCACTGGTCCCTGCAGATCGCTCCGCCAGCGGAGGCAACGCCCAGGTCGAGCAGACCCAGTTCGAACAGGACCCGTTCTTCGATGGTCTAGGCCGGGTCGCATACGTCCCGCTCGACGAGAACGGCGTGCTGCTTCCTCAGTCCCGACCGGGCGGTGACCGACCCGCAGACCAGGCTCCGGGCGGGGTGATGCTCCAGCAGATCCACGGAAACATGGTGCTGCCGTTCTCCACCTCGGACGGTCCCACTCGCATCACCGACAGCGGTGTCGCAACGGGCTTCGCACGTACAGCGCAGGGCGCTGGACTGGCTGCAGCCCATTACGGCGGCTACCTCGCATCGGGCGCCGACCGGATCAAGATGCTCTCCGACGCAGGTTTGCTGTCGGATCCCAAGGGCGAGTTCGCGCAGTCCCCGCTGGGCATCCCCGACAGCTCACCGAGCGTGGCGACTCCCATGATCAAGGTCGAATTCAACCCTGACCTCTCTCTCGTTCACCTCGGCTACACCGCCGACACGGCTGACGGTTCGACCAAGAACATCGTTTCGAGGTTGCCGTTGGTGTGGCGTGACGGCACCGGCTGGGTTGTGAAGGCAGACAACTCTGCGCTGGGCGGCGGCGACGTAGCCAGCTTCGGCAAGGGGTGGGCGTCATGGTGGTGAGCGGACGGGTCATCATTCGCGGATTTGTCGCTTCGCTCGTTGCTGTTGCCGCGCTGCTTCTCTCGGCTGGTCCGGCGCTTGCGCAGGAATCGACTTCTCCGGCCCCGCCCGCACAGACGGGGACTGCGGACCCGGACAAGACGACTGATGGCGAGGACAAGTCTGATTCGCACTCGACGTTGGAGACCATTGCAGGAGGAGCAACCTGCTTCACTCCAGGCGGAGCGTTCTCTGGAGCTCTTTCCGGGCTCGTGAATGCTCTCCCAGGGGACTTCGATATTCCTACCTGCCAGGACGTAGCGGGAGGTATCGGGAAGGCCGGCCTCGATGCTGTTGGAGACGCGGCCGAGCGCGTAGCCGAGGGGGCGGCCGAGAAGGCCGCACTGTCGTTCGGTAACGCTGGCGCGGAGATCCTGAAGTTCGCTCTGGGCTGGTGGATCACGACCGATTCTCTCGACGCGGATGTGTTCAGGAGGACCGTCTCCAAGATCACCGATTACACGTTCTACATCCAGGTCGCAGCGTTCTCGTTGTCGATGATCTTGCTCGGCGCACGTCTGGCGATGGCGCGTTCCGGGTCGATCCGTGACACGTCGGAGGAAGGTTTCCGGCAGATGGCTCGCGCGACTCTGGTCGCGGGCGCGTTCACCATGCTGGTCATCCTCGGAACCCAGCTTTCGGACGGCATCGCGAACTGGTTCATGGACGGCACCGTGGGCAGCGACCCGACCGGGCTCGTCGAGGCAATGGTCATGGTTTCCCTGTATGCCGGCCCTGCAGGCATGGCGCTGCTGTTCGTGATCGGTCTGCTCGGCATTCTCGGTGGCCTGGTGATGGCGTTCCTGATGCTGATGCGCACCGGCTTCCTCGTGCTCATGGCGGCCGCGTTGCCGATCGCCGGCGCAGCTGGTGGCACGAAGGTCGGCTCGCAGGCGTTCGACAAGATGATCTCCTGGACGATCGCGTGGCTGCTGGTCAAGCCGGTGGGCGCGTTCGTGATCGGCTGCTCCGCGATGCTGTTTATCGAGGCCGCCGACCCCAGGACTGGGGACGCGATGATGGCGCTGACCGGTGTGATTCTGCTGTGCGCCGCGGCGCTCGTGCTCCCGGCCTTGATGCGGATGATCGTTCCGAATGTCGGCGCCCTCGGCGGTGGCGGTAGCGGAGCCGCTGCTGGTGCGGCGCTCGGTGCCCTCGCCATGAAGGGCGCCGGAATGATGGCCGGCGGCGGCGCTCCCACCGGTGCGGCCACCACCACCGGTGGCCCGAATGGTGGCATGTCCACGTCGAGCACGACTGACAGCACGACCCCGCCCAGCGGTGCCGCAGGGTACGCAACCGCGCCGGCGAGTTTCGGCGGCGCAGGCGGCGATCAGCAGCCGGGTGGGAACGGTGGGGGCACCCCGACTACCGGCGGAGCGACTGGTGGCGAACCAGGCGGCAGCGAATCCGGGACACCCGCCAGCTCCGGATCGGAACCGGGTGGACCGGGAGTGGGCAAAAACGACAACGGGGATCCAACAGCGATGGGTGCTGCCCCAATGTGGAACTACGTGGGGGCTTTTGAGAAATGAGCGAGCAGCAGAGTTACCACACCTACGGGGCGTGGCGACGGCCTCGTGAGACGGGCCTGATGGGCGCGACGTTCGGCACGACGATGCTCGGCATCGGCGCCGCGGTGGTCCTCGCCTTCGTCGGCCTGGTCTTCGGGTTCGGTGTCGCGTTCGTGGTCGCTATCCCCGTGGCCTTGGGCTTCATTCCACTCATTAACTCGCGTGACGGCCGTTCCGGCTACGAAAGGGCACTCATGAGATTCCAGTTCTGGCGTGCGGGCCGTCGCGGTGAGCACGTCTACTCGTCCGGCACGTTCTCCCGGATCCCGGGCCGCCGCTACCGGCTGCCGGGCGTCCTCGCGGACACCGAGATTTACGAGGGCATCGACTCGGACGGCCGCAGTTTCGGCATGATCCACATGCCCAGCAAGGACGCCTACACGATCGTGCTCGACGCGTTCCCGCAGGGCGCGGAGACCGTGGACCAGGACGTGATCGACCAGTACGTCGGCAACTGGGCGCAGTTCCTCAACGCCACCGGTGAGACCTCCGACGTTCTCGGCCTGGTCACGGTCATCGAGACCCTGCCCGAGACCGGCATCGAGCTGTACGAGACGGTGCACCAGAACACCCTCCCGGATGCTCCGCAGTTGGCGCGGGACGCGAACTACCAGCTCGCGACCGGACTGACCTCGGGCGGCATCCGTCTGGCGGCGCGGATCGCGATCACCTTCGAAGCGAAGACCGCTGAGCGCAAGCAGGATCCGTCGGAGCAGGCGGTCGAGCTCGGCCGCCGCCTGCCCGGTCTGACCGCGGCCGCCGCCCGGGCGGGCGCGCCGTGCTCGCCGATGGACGCCGACGAGATCATGGCGTTCGTGCGCCGCTCCTACGATCCGGCGTCGCTGGTCGACGTCGAGCGCGGCCTGCACTCCGGTGAAGGAACCGGGCTCGAATGGGCGGACTGCGGACCGCGCACCGCGCACGAGACGCCTGACGGTGGACGGTATTTCCACGACGGCGCCGTGTCTGCGACGTGGGAGATGCGTGAGGCCCCGAAGGGTGCGGTGACCGAGCGGGTGCTGCAGCGGCTGCTGTCGCCGAACAGTGTGGTGCCGATCAAGCGTGTGGCCATCGTCTACCGCCCGCACTCGGCTGGCGAGGCAACCGAGATCGTCGACCGCGACTACCGCAACGCGCTCGCCGCGGCGAGCGGCGGATCCGTCAAGAGCATGGGCATCGCCTCGGCGCAGGCGCAGATCGACGTGGCGTCCACGGCGCAGGCACGTATGGAGCAGGCCCGCGGCGCGGGTGTGACCCGGTTCGGTGTCCTCGTCACGGTCACCGAGCCGGTCGGCAGCTCCGATGTTCCGAAGATCGACGCCCTGATCGAGGACCTGTCGCGGCAGAGCCGCCTGGCGGTGCGCCGGTCCTGGTGCTGGCAGTCGGCCGCGTTCGCCGCCTCGCTCGGTATCGGTGTCATCCCCGCCGATCACTCCACCATTCCGACGTTCCTGAGCAGCTAGAAGGGCGCTGACGACGATGAGCACACGCACTGTAGAGAAGTCCAAGGCGAAGCCGCAGAGCCCGGCTGACAAGATCGCCCGCTCCCTGCTGTCCGACGCCGATCTCGCTGCGCTCGAGTCCGCGGTCGCGGCCGAAACGAACGGCGTCAAGAAGGCGTGGAAGCAGGTGCTGGTCAAGCGTCAGTACAACCTGCGCGCAACGATGGAGCGGCTGAACAAGTCCCGCACCGACGGGTTCGACCGCGAGGTCGCCGCCCTCGACGAGAAGGGCTTCGCCGGCCCGGGCGGCGGCCGGATGTCGACGGTGATGCCCCCGGTCGAGTATCGGGGCACCACCGTGCAGGTCGCCGGTATGTACCCGTGGATCGTCGGCGCGAAGGCGCCGCTGCTGGGGGAGCCGCTGGGCCGGCACCTACGCACCGGTGCCGCAGTCGGATTCGACCCGCTCTACGCGTGGAAGATGAAGGCGATCTCGGCGCCGTCGTGCTTCATCTGCGCACTGAACGCGTTCGGTAAGTCGACGCTGCTGCGGCGAATCTGCCTCGGCGACATCGGCCGCGGCACGCATGTGATCGCGCCGGGCGATGTGAAGCCGGACCTTCGCGCGCTGGCGGAAGCTGTCGGCGGGCAGGTCAGCGAGGTCGGGTACGGGACCGGGTCGATCAACCCGCTCGACCGTGGCCCGATCGGTGACGCGATCGAGCAGCTGCCTGTGGGATCGCTCGAGCGTCAGCGTGCCGAGTTCGCCCTGCACGCACGCCAGTTGAACATGGTGTGCGCGCTCCTCGAGATCGTGCGCCGTGGTCCGCTCAAGGACTTCGAGGAGACGATGCTCGCCTCGGCGATCCGTCTGATCTACGGCCACCCGGACTCGGTGTTCAGCACCGCCAACCCTGCGCGGATGCAGGACCTGATCGACATCATTTCGGATGCTCCGGTGGAGCTGATGGAGGACGCGGTCGCCGACGACGGGGACGAGTACCGGGCGCAGATCAAGCCGCTGCTGCGGTCGATGCGAGCTCTGGTCAAGGGCCGTTTCGGTGAGACGTTCAACCAGCACAGCACCGTTCGGATCGACATCACCAAGCCGATGATCGATCTCGACATGTCGTCGGTGCCGCCGGGTGACGAGCTGATGCGCGCCGCCGTGCTGCTCGCGGGCTGGAACGAGGCGTTCGCGGCCGTCGAGGCGGCGCACATCCTCGCCGACGCCGGCCTGGGCCCGAACCGGGCCTTCCACATCGTGATGGATGAGTTCTGGCAGGTCCTGGCGTGTGGCCCGATGATGGTCGCCCGCGTCGACGCGGTTCAGCGTCTGCAGCGGGCGATCGGTGTCGCGATGACGACCGTGACGCACTCGATCGCCGAACTGGAGAAGGCCGGCGGCCTGGGCCTGATCGAGCGTTCCCGCGCCCGGATCATCGGCCCCGTCCCGGAGGCGGAGGTCGACCGGCTGAGCAAGTTCATGAAGTTCTCCGAGACCGAGCGGGCGATGCTCACCGGCTGGGCGAACGACGGGACGTCGGCCGTGGACGAGAAGAAGGCGGTCCGGCAGGCCCGCCGCAAGGCCGCCGTGAACGTCTCTGCGAACTCGATGGATTCGGCGGCCGAGACCGTTCGGGAGACGAAGCGGACTGCGGCCGGTGTCGGTCACTTCCTGCTCAAACTCGGTGAGGGCGCGGCCCCTGGAACCCCGTTCAAGGTGTGGGTGCCCCCGGTCGAGGCAGCCTCCGGCATCCACGACACCGATGCCCGTCTGCGGTCGGCCGACGAGGACCGCGGAAAGGAATTTGCAGCATGACCTCCGAGCGACGCCGGTACACCGTCGTCGACGACGACACCCGCGACGCAGCCATTCGTGCGGTCGTCACCCGGATTGGGGCGGGTGACAGCTTCACTGCTGCGGCGCGGGCGGCCGCCAAGCAACTCGACGTCGCGGAGACGACTGTCCGGGCGTGGGTGAACCGATCAGGGCTGCGGCCCCGGCGCACCGTCAAGGAGGTGGCGGCGCTCGAAACGGAGCTGGCGATGGCGCGAGAGCTGAATCGGGCGCTCGTGGCGAAGTACGGACGGGGAGAGGGCTTGAGGAGCGAATGAACGACAAGGGGGGGACCGGGCTGATCGCTGTGATCGTCGCACTGGCTCTCGTTCCGTTCATGCTGATCCTGCTGCTCATGGTCGGGATCCAGGACGAGGAAGAACAGCAGGCCGGAACGAGTTGCCTCGGACCGTCCAGCGGATCGTCCGGCGGTGACCGGCTCGCGCCGTTGGGCTCGTTCGTCAAGCCCGTCGACCCCTCCACCGTCATGCTCACGTCCGGGTTCGGTGCACGGTGGGGCGAGCAGCACAAGGGTATCGACCTCGCCGGCGACATCGGCACCCCGATCTACGCGGCCGCCGACGGCACCGTCCGCAACGCCGGTACCGCAGACGGTTTCGGCCAGTGGGTCGTTCTCGACCACGTCCGCGACGGCCAGCTCGTCTCCACCGTCTACGGCCACATAGACACCTACAGCGTCGAGGTCGGCCAGCAGGTCCGGGCGGGTCAGCAGATCGCCACGATCGGCAACCGCGGCGTTTCCACCGGCCCGCACCTGCACTGGGAAGTCTGGCCCGGGGGATGGGGCACCACCGCCGTCGATCCGCAGCCCTACTACGACTCCGCGCCGGCACCCGGCGCAGACAGCGCCGGTCCGCCGACCGCGGTGCCGAAGCCCCCGGCCGAGGTGCTCGCTGGTGATCTGTCGCAGCCCATTCCGGCGTCAGCCGGATCCGAGGCGAACATGCAGGTCGATACCAAGCGCCTGATCCGAGCCCTGCACGCGAAGTTCGGCAACCGGATCAGCACACTCGGCGGATGGCGCGCCGACGGCGGCGGTTTCGGCGACCACCCCGAAGGACGGGCGATCGACGCGATGATCCCGGACTACATGTCCGGCCCCGGCGTCCAGCTCGGCGACGAGATCCTCGACTACGTCATGGCGAACGCCGAGCCCTTCAACGTCGAGTACGCCATCTGGCGACAGACCTACTACCCGGTCGGCGGCACCCCGAACCTGATGGAGGACCGAGGCTCGGAGACCCAGAACCACTTCGACCACGTCCACATCACCGTCAAGGGCCAGGGATTCAACGAAGACGGCTTCAACTGGGGATCCGCCCCCGGTGGCGGCGGCAGCGCGTCGGCCGCTGGCGCTGACTGCGTGATCTCCGGTGAAGGTCTCGGTGACAGCATCGCCCCGGGCAGCGTGCCACCGGAGTTCGCGCCGTGGTTCGAACGGGCCGGGCGGATCTGCCCACAGATCAAGCCGTCGCTGCTCGCGGCGCAGCTCTCCCAGGAAGGCAGCTTCCAGCCGCACGGCCACAACGAAGACGGCGCGGCGGGCTACACGCAGTTCATCGACGCGACGTGGAACGTGTACGGCTATCCGGTCGACGACCAAGGCCGGCCCACCGGACCGGCCGGTGCCGGCGACCGCAACAAAATCTCGGACGCCGTGATGGCGCAGGGCAACTACATGTGCGACATCGCCAAGAAGGTCGACGGCTGGATCGCCGAGGGCAAGGTGTCCGCCCCGAACGGGCGGATGGAGCTGTACCTCGCCGGGTACAACGCGGGCGAGTACGCCGTCCTCGAAGCGGGAGGATTCCCGACCGGCGGCACCGACTACGTCGTCCAGACCCGCCCCTACGCCGACAAGATCATCGCCAACGAGCCCAACTTCCGGGCGATCAACGGAAAGGACCAGTAGTGAGGATCCAGCGCGCAACCGCAGCAGTGGCATTGACCGCCGCGACCGCCCTCGCACTCGTGGGCTGCGGAAGCGACTCCGGCAACGATTCCGGCGGCCCGCACACAGGCAGCGACGATCACGCCGTCATCGACCCGCTCTCTCCGCAGGAGATCGACGCCGACCAAACCGCGATCACCGCCATGCAGACGATTCTGTCCTGGCAGCCCGCCATCGACGAGAGCCAGGCCGAGGCCCTCGTGCGGGCCAAGCCATGGCTCGGCGGCGAGCTCCTCGCCACGGTCGAGGAGAACAAGCGGGCGACGGTTCGTCCGGACCGCGACTGGCAGAAGTGGGCGGCCGCCAAGGACGCACTGACCGCGAACTGCGTTCGCTCCGACACCACACCGGCAGCGCCGGCCGGAATGCGCACAGTGGTAATCGACGTCACCTGCCGGCAGACAGTCCTGCACGCCTCCGGGCAGAGCACCCCGCGTACCCCGGAAACCTGGCGCACCACCGTCACCCGCACCGACGACGGCTGGCGACTGACCGACTACCGATTCCAGCAGTAGATAAGGAGCTGACTCGCTATGGCACGTGCACGACGCGACCGGCCCAACGGCAGCGCCAACTCCGACGAAGTGTTGTTGAAGGCGCTTCCCGTCGTCGCCGCGGTGGCGTTCTTGCCGACCATCGCCTACAACCAGGGCGGCGGTGAGAACCCCACCTGGAACCCGATCGCACTCGTCCTCTCCCTCGGGACCGGAAAGACGAGCTGGCCCGGCGGCGCGACCTCGGTTCTGATCCTCGAGCTGATCCTGCTGGCCGTCGCCGTCGGCGGCGGATGGTGGATCCTGCGCAAGCTCGGCGTCACCGAGAAGGTCAAGGACAAGCGGTCCGAGATGCGGATCGACAAGCTCGCGCAGACGATGGTCGACCCCCGCGAGGTCGACGAGACGAACATCAAGCACCTGGCGGCCACCACGGAGCGCATCGCGCCGGCCATTCCGCGCGATCACCCCGGATACCTGGGCATACCGCTCGGTAAGACGGTCGTGGGCAACCGCGATCTGCGGCTGCCGTGGGAGTTCGTGTGTATCGCGTTCGCCGGCGCGCGCATGGGTAAGTCGGCCGGTCTGGCGATCCCGGCGATCTGCCACGCTCCCGGTGCGGCGATCGTTGCCTCGAACCGCGGCGACGTGTACTCCAACACCGTCGGCCTGCGCCGCAAGACGGGCAAGGTGTGGCTGTTCGACCTGCAGGGCGTCACCACGGGTGACCGACGCCAGCGGGCGACGTTCTGGTTCAACCCATTGCGCACCGTGACCGACCTGCCGTCGGCCGCGGCCGTGTGCGGCTACTTCATCTCCGCGGCCACCGACGCGAACGCCCGGGTCGACGCATACTTCGACGGCAACGCCCGCGACCTGTTCGCCTCGTACATGCTGGCAGCGTCGTTGGCGGGCGGCGACATTCGGCACGTCGTCGAGTGGCTGACCAACACCCAGTCGCAGATCCCGCCCGCAGTGCTCGAGCAGTACGGCTACCCGGAACTCGCCCGGACGATGCGCGGCAAGCAGGCCGTCAACGCGAAGCAGCGCGACGGCTTCTACGACATGGCCCGACGGTTCCTCGCTCCACTGGACGAGCCCCGCTACGCCGAGGCCGTCATGCCGAACGAGCGCATCACCATCGGCACCGACTCCGGCGGAAACGTCGTCACCACCCCGGGCGAAGAGATTCACGACCTGCCCGAGTTCATCGCCGAGGAGTTCGTCGCGCGCACCGACACCATGTACGCGATGTCGAAGGATGGGCCCGGCTCGTCGTCGGCGATCTCGAGTGCGCTCGTCGGGCAGATTCTCAACTGCGCAGAGGAATACTCCGAGCAGCAGGAATCGGAGCGGATGCCGATCCCGCTGACCGCGGTCCTCGACGAGGCCGCGAACATCTGCAAGCTCGAAGACCTTCCGCGCTGGTACTCCCACTTCGGTGGCCGCGGCATCATCCTCATCACGTTCCTGCAGTCCCCGTCCCAGGGCGAGAAGGTCTGGGGCCGCGAAGCGTTCAAGGGCATGGTCGATGCCTGCAGCGTCACCTGGTACGGCGGCAACGTCGACGACGACGCGTACCTCAACAGCCTGGTGAACGCGATCGGTACCCACTACGTCGAGAGCGAATCCCGCAACCGTGGATCCGGCATCTTCGCCGCCGGCCAGTCGACCGTGTCGTCGAGCTGGCAGAAGGAGAACATCTTCGAGTACCGCGACCTCAAGGCCCTGCCCGTCAGCCGTGCCATCGTTTCGATCGGTGGTAGCTCACCTGTTCTCGTCCGGAAAGCATTCTGGGCGAACTCGCCGTTCGCCGACGAGATCCGCCAGTCGAAGAAGGAAAACAAGGGTGCACAGCCCGAGGAGCAGAAAGCGCTGCCCGTCGGCATCTCCGACCGCCCGCCCGTGATCAACTTCCCCGTCGAGCCCGAGACCGCGGACATCGCTCCCCTTCCCGCGCCGACACCGATCCGTACTGCCGATACCGACATGAATGCCTCTCGCGTCGATGCCCTCTTCGATTCCGAGTTCTTCGGGAAGGACTGAACATGGCCCAGCTTGATACCTCGGACAACCAGGATGCCGTTAGCGAAACCACCGAGGACGCGGTCTTCCCACGGGAGGACGACGATCCCGACACGTCGGATGCTGACGATCTCGAAGACGATGAGGAACTGGACGACGAGGACGACTTCGTGGACGGCGAACCGGAACCAGGCGAGTACAAAGGGGATGCCGGCGTCGACGAGAATCAATTGATCGAGCCGCAGTTCGCGAACGTCGTCGAGTTCGTCGAACAGTACTTCCTCCCGATTATCCGTCGGCGGATTGGCGACTCCGACGGTGGACTGTCGTGGGATGCACGCTGGTGGGCATACCCCGAGGTCGTCGCACGCCTGACCGCGCTGCACTACGCATGGGAAGAAGCCCGGGTATCAGATTCGATGTCCGCCATGTCTTCTTGGTGGATCCAGCACCTCGAGCCTCACCTGCGGGTGATCCTCGATGGCGATACCGGACCGATGGCCAACGCCAAGACCACCCGCGACTGGATGGGCTGGCCAGCTATGCCCGCAGACGACGTCCCCAGCAACGTCTTCGACCTCATCGTCAACAACGGTTGAGGGGTAGAAGAGTTATCCACCCCACTTGTGCGGACCCGGTTGTCGTACCGCTGACCTGCCAGCGAACTCGGTCGACCTCGTTCCATCGACGATCCTTGCCGCCATCGCCCTCCTGGCAGCGATGGGCGTTGCGGCCGTCGTCGCCGCAATGCGGAAGCGCTCCACAGCCGCTGCCAGCAACCGACTCGGCGCATTCGGTGTGATCGCCGCGGTGATCACGACGGCGTGCTTCACGCCACCGGTCTCCTGAAACGACGGCGGGCGCCCCGAACTCGGGCGCCCCACCGTCGTCGTGCACTACATACTGGGTGTCATCGATAGGTCGCGTTCGGTTCCCACCTCTTGAACGAACGCGACCTCGTTGTTCTGGTCGGGTTCGCGTTCGATGTTCAGCATCTCCTTCGCCGACCGAGGGTGCCCGAGCTTCACTGCTCCGAGTGCTTCGAGCAGCTCCTCGGCGAGCTGCGGCAGATTCACCGGCGACAGGTTCGGTGCGACTTCGTCGTCGCCGTGCGTCGGTCCGATGGCAGTTGCCAGGCCGCGACCGGCTCGTTTGAGTGCCTGTCCCATCTCCTCGACTTCGGAGCGTCGGTTCGGCGCCTGCGTGGTCCCGGGCGTGTCGGTGGCCACGGGTTTGAGGTCGGCCGATACGTCGGCCTGGGCCTTGGCCTCTGGATCCTGCGTTGCGGCGGGATCTACAGCCGTCTCCTGCTCTGCGACAAGTTCGGTGTCCGGTGTGGTCTCAGCTTCGAGGTCTGGCTCCTGCTTCTCCGTCAGTTCTGCAGCTGGGTCGGTCGGGACGTCGAGTTCCGGGCGTGGTTCTGGGACATTCAAGTGTTCCGTCGACAGCGAGTCGAGCTTGTCGAACGGAGGCAGAGCGCGGGCTGCGACGTAGCCGAGCGCGACGGCAGCGGCCGCGTCGAACATCCGCTTGTCCGAGACCGCTTCGGCATTGGACCGTTCGGTGTCCCGCTGCTGAACCTGTTCCGGCGCCATCCGCGCCGCCTGGTAGGCGGCCTGCTCACGGTGGTACTGCTGGGAGCGCAGCGCCTCGAGACGAGCGGCGTTCTCCTGGGCCAGCCTTTCCCACCGCTGCGCGTTCGCAGACTGGATGCCCTCGAGATGGCGGGCGGCGGCGGCCGCAGCGAGCACCTGGATCCTCGTCTGATCCTGGGGCGAGCTGTTGAACGCGCCGAGTACCTCGCGCATGGGGCGTGGCTTCGGTGTCGCATGTCCCTGTTCCCGCTGCCGGTCGACCTTGGAGAGGAAAGCGGTGACGTCGCTGACGTCCTGATGAGCTTGCTCGCGCGCTGGGCGCCGGGCTGACTGTGCCCAGTCCGGCATAGGCGCAGCAGGCTGTGGGAACACAGATGCGGCCGCTGCGTCAGTCGGCCGTTGAACGTTGGGTGAGGTCCCCTGCGACCGGATCGGCCGACGGAGTCGGCGCTTGTTGTCGTTGTCAGCCATGTCGTTTCTCCTGCTTCCCCCCTCGCATCCCTTGCGAGGATCCGGTGATCTCACATATCCAGTTCGGTGTCGTGATCGCGCTCGACGTTCGGTGCGACCTCCTGTCCGAGCGGTTGCGGCGCTGGTGTCGCCCCCGGGCGCTTCCGCTGCGCCGGGCCGGAGGTCCCCGTCGACTTGCGGTTCTTGAGTTCGGTGTCGATCAGTTCGAGACGCGCGCGTTCTGCGTCGGCGGACTTCTCAAGGCGTGCGATGCGGTCGGTGAGCTTGCCGACCACACGCTCATCAGTCACGTGTGCACGGGTCCGACGTGCGGCGGCGGCACGATTGGTTTGCGCGGACCTCTCGATCACCGGCCAGTGGCGTTCCGGTGGAGCGGCCGCCTCGGCGTTCGCCACAGTCCGGGCCGCCTCATCGATCTGCTGCGGTGTCGCGACACCGGAGCGTTGCACTAGATCCAGGTGCTCGCGGGCGTGCCGGACGGCGTGGATCTTCCGCTCGTCCGCCTCGACGGCTGCGACGGCCGTGTCCACGGCGGACGTGCTTGATCCCTTGCCTTGGGCCTCGTCAAGCGCGTCCTGAGCGCGCAGGATCGCGGCGCGATTCTCCCCGAGACGACGGCGACTCGACGTACGAGCGACCACGAGTTCGGCATTCGTGTAGCTCTCGAACGGTGAGACAGATTCGCGCGCAGGTGCTGCCTGTACCTTCTCGATCGTCCGCCCGACCTTGGCTGCCCAGGCAGGGGAGAGGTGCGCGAGCGGGTCAGCTTCGTCGGCCGGTGCGTCCGCCTTGATCCGCGAGATCGCCACTTCGCGTGCAGCGTCCTCCCACAGCGTGATCTTCCGCGGGTCCTTTCCAGGGTCGCCCAGCGCCACGATCCACGGAGCCTTCTCCTCGACCGCCGTGGTCGTGTACGAGTCGACGTAGGCGTGCATCTGCTCCTGCTGCGAGCGTGCGTGGGCGGCGAGGATCGGATCGGTCTCGGCCGCGGCATCGCTGAGGGCGGGAACCGAGTACCGGGCCACGGCGTCGGTCCGCCGCCGGGGGAGCGGCGGGTCCGCGTTTTTGGTGCTGATGGTCTCCTGCAGCGCCTTGGCCATGGTACGTCCAGGCGCACGCCGCCCGGTATCGAGCTCGCCGGCCTTTCCGGCGGCGCGCATCTTGGCGGCCGCATCGGAGAGCAGCGTGCGGGTGTCCCAGCCGAACGTCTCGGATTGGGCGACGATCTCGACGATCTTCTCCCAGCCGCCGAGCTGGTGGACCCAGGAGAATTGTCGTTCGGTGAGGATCCGGCCGAGCAGGTTCTCGGTCAGATCCTCGTAGAGTGCGCCGACGGCGAGGTTGTAGGTGCTGCGCAGTCGGTCCCACGACTCGGCGCGCTGCTGCTCATCCTCGATCATCTGATGGACGGTTCGCTGCGAGCCGTCGCGAGCGACGATCTTGCGAAGAAGATCGACCGCGGCAGGGTGCTCGCCGGGTAGATGCTCGAAGTCCCAGTCCGGAAGCTCGTCGTGCGCGGCATAGACGATGTTGGTGTTCTTGCCGCGAGTCATCGCCACGTACAACGCTTGTCGGTCCATGTTCGCGGCCGCGAGAACGTGACAGCTACCGACAGTCATGCCCTGCGACCGGTGCACGGTCGTGGCGTAGCCGAGTTGCACATTGTCGGTGATGTAGTCGGCAGCGACGGTCACTACGCCGCGGGAGACATTGTTGCGCAGACGCAGTGAGCCGTCGTCGCCGATCTCGACGATGGTCCACAGATCGCCGTTCTTCACGCGACCGGTGCGCTTGCCATCGGAGTCCTTCACAACGAACTTGCTGTTGTTCTTGCGGGTGACCACGACGTCGCCGACGGCGGCTTCGAGGCCGTCGGCCAGCACAATGCCGGGCCCGCTGACGGTGCCGTCGGCGCGGTAGTAGGCGGCGGCCTTGGTGTTGAGTTCGCGGACCAGGTCATTCGTCGGTGCCACCATCAATGCCACCTTGCCGGCCTCGATGTCGGCGACATAGGCGTCGAAGACCTTGTCGGCGAGCTCGTGCCGCATCCCCTCTCTGATCCGATCGTGGCGCGTGTACCAGTCGAGCGCGTTCTCTGCTCCGGAGCGCAGCAGAAGGCTCGCGGCGCCCTCACCCTCGGTCGTGAACCGGTGGACCTGTTCAAGGAATGGGGCGTCGGTGCGCTCGGCCAGATCTCGCAGCACGCCACCGGCTTCGACGGACGCAAGCTGCTGCGGGTCACCGAGAAGACGCACCACCGCGCCAGCCTCGGTAGCGATACGGGTCAGGTCCGCCAGGTCGCGGGCGGACGCCATGCCGGCCTCATCGACGAGGAGCAGATCACCGGACTCGATACCGGTCGGAACGCCGACTCGGGCGCGGGTGAGCACGTCCGCGATCGTGCGGCCCTCGACGCCGATCTCCTCACCGAGCACTTCGGCGGCGCGGGCTGACGGGCCGAGCGCGATGACCTTTCCGTTCGTGTCCTCCCACGCGCGGGCGATGACAGCGGCGGCGGTGGTCTTGCCGGCGCCTGCGGCGCCGACGGCCACCGCGACCTTCTTCCCCGCGGTGAGGAAGTGCTCGATCATGGCAACCTGATCTGCCCCGAGAGTGTGGCCGGCCTTCTTCCCTGCACGCCGGATCTGCCTGCGAATGACGCGATCGGCGACGGTGTGCATGTCGTCGATCGCCGCGTGCTCGCGCATGAACTCCTCCGCGTCGAGCACCGACTGCGCGGTGTATCGCATCTCGGCGCGATCGACATCCTGGATGCGCCGAAGGCCACGCTCGACCCGCTCGCTCACCCGCTCCGGAGCGTCGTAGACCTCGGTGAAGGTCGGCAGGCAGTAGTCGCGAAGCACGAGTTCGAGTGCATCAGACTCGACCGTGAGAACGTCAGAATCCTCCACGAAGCTGAACTCCCGCAAACGGCGCTGAATCTCGGCATTTAGCGAGAACACCGTCCACGATCCGGCCTTGCGCGACAGCGAATCGGCGACCTCCTCGACGAGCGACGGCAGGTTCGCCGGCACGAACGGCGGACGCGCGTCACGATCGTTCTGGACGCCATCTACCAGTTCCTGGGGGTTGTTCTCGACGAGAATCGCGGACGCGCGTTCGCGCCACTCTTCCCGTAGCTCCGCCAAGGAACGAGGCGGGTTCTTCGCATTCCTGGTGTCGAGAGTCGCCTGTTGTACTTGCGCGTACTGGACCTTCTTCGGCGGGTTCTTGCCGTACTTCTCCTTGTACTCGCGCGCGAGCTCGGCTTGCCGATCCTCGATTTGAGCGCGCCGGGAGAACTCCTCGAGCAGGCTCACCGGGATTCCGTCGACCTCGTACACCGGCTGCTTTCCGACAGGGGTATCGGTGCGGGGCGCGAAGGTGACACCGAGTTTGCGTGACACCAGATCAGCGACCCTGGTGTTGTACCGCTCGGACGCCGCGACGTTCGCCTTGTAGAGCACGCTGCCGTCGATCGTCGTCCACGTCCCGTCAGCGAGGACGCGGTTGAGGATCGCGCTGTGGGTGTGCAGGTTCGGGTCACCGATGCGGTTGTCGAAGTGATCGAACCGTGCGATCAGCAGACCCTCGGCCTTGACCTTGCGCGCGCCGCCAGCGCCGCGGCGGGTGTAGATCACCTCGTCCTCGATCCACGACAGCGTCTCGTCGACCGCCTGACGGTGAGCTTTCTCGACAGCCTGTTTCACTCGTGCGTCTCCGAGAGCCCACAGCAGGGAGATCGATTTCACCGGAGTGAATACCAGGTCGTACCCGGCGACGGGCTGTCGCATCTTCGCGTACTGCTCGCTGACGAACTTAGTGATCTCCTCGTCGCTCAACAGGTCGGCCCGGTCGCCCCTGGTGCGGCGCAGATGCTTGAGTGCCGTACTGCGCTGGATCTCCGCCCGCGCAGCAGAATCCGGGTACTCGCCGTAGGTGGCCTTGTACGCGGAGCAACGCTCCTCGACGTCGTTGACGAACTCCTGGCTGTTCTCGTACCACGAAAACGCCTTGCCGAGAGCAGTGCTCGCGGACCAATCCAGGCGCTCGTCGAGCGAAGCTCCCTTCCCAGGCCGGGTCGCGAAGGCGTTCGGTGTGCGTGCCGCACCGAACACCGAACGCATAGCGTCCTCGGTGACTTCGGTGCCGACGGCGACGCCGACCTTCTCGGCGAGCTTGCCGCACCAGACGCCCGGGGGAGTGCCCTTGGCGACGTAGTAGTCGACCGCATCAGCCTTGCGCGACTCGGTGGCATCGCCGGTCGCGACGTGCTTGGTCAGATACGTGTAACCGTCACCCGCGCTGAGCTTGTGGACAGTCATCACGCGGGCCATTGTGCCAGCTCGCAACTTTAGTGCATGAGGTGTGTAAGGGTTTTTGGGCTGACCGTAGGTCAGCCCAGGGCATCTTGAACCTCGATGGTTCTGGATGCCCTGGGGGGCTGCGCGTGTGAGGCACCTGACAGGTCGATTCGTCGTGGAGGTGACCAAAGCTCTGACACGTGAAGTGGCACCGGCTCCGCAGGTGCGGAACGCCCCGCCCGCCCCGCCCGCAGTGAGCCGATACACTGCGGCCCATGGCCACGTCCTCGAACGCGGCGGCACGCCGCTCCCTCCGCCCCCACACCGCCCCGAATGTTCGCGAGAACCTCCGTCGGGAGCGGGAGCGCCTGCTCGCGCGGCAGGCAGAACTGGAGAAGCTGGCCGGACCGATCAATGAAGTTGCCGCACAGCTGGCCAAGCTAGATGCGATCGTCGACTCGCGGTCGACTGCGGCCGAGCGGAAGATCGAGCAGTTGGTGAAGGCACGGGACAAGAAGATCGAGAAGATCCGTGAAGAGTTTGCTGCGAAGATCGAGGCGGCGCAGAAGGAAGCCGAGTCAGCGGACGGTGGCCTGACGCCGGAGGAGCAAGCGCAGGAGGATGCTCTGCTGATTGATTACGCGCGGGCCGTCGTCATGTTCAGCGCCGATGCGTCGGTGACCGAGCTTGCCTCGGTCCTGGGTGTTAGTACCCGCGAGGCGAAGAGGACTGTCGAGCAAGCGAAGAAGAACCTAGCAGCTGCAGGTATCGCCCTCGACATGGCTGAGAACAGTTCGTCGGCGGCTAGCGCAGATACCGCCGCCCCACAGGCGTTCACCGAGTCGGCCACTGTCGCGTCGTGACGGATCGGTGAGCGGTGATCGACGAGCGAGGCTGGACTCGCGATCAGCGCTCACTCGCGGTGCGTGAAGCTCTCGGGAACGGTTACAGCGCGGAAGCGTTGTTCCATGTGCAGACAGACCCCTGCCCCGGCCGGCGACTCTCGTCTAGACCTCGTACCCGGCGTCGACGGAACGGGTCTGCGATCGCTCGGTGTTCACGCGGTCGTGCTCCTCGGCTGCACTCGGTGCGGCGTTGCAACCGGACATCATCGCGCTCGCCGATCGGACGTGTCCGGTGGGTGCGGCGCTGAGAGCGTTCGCGTCGAAGTCGCGTTCGATGGTCGGCGCGGCTGCCGACTTGGTCGCGCCGTGGTCGACGCCAGGGGCTTCGATGATGGCGGCGTCGAGTGCGCCGCGCATCAGTCGAAGATCGCCGGTCTGCATGTATTCGAAGCGGCCCCAGACGAATTGCTCGCGCAGATCGCCGACGGGCGAGTTGTCGTTCTGTTTCGTGTGGTTGCCGTCGCGGAAGCGTTCGGTGTCGAGGACGTACCCGGCTTCGGAGGAGAGCTGTCGGAAGAACGCGAACTGGGTTCTGGTGTTTCCTTCTCGAAACGGGTGAACGTAGTTGACGCGTGCCCAGATCTTCGTGAGCTCGTTGATGAACTGGTTGCGGCTCATGCTGCGTAGGTTGTCCTTCGCGGCGATGCGGTCGAGTGCCGCGGTCGCGGCCTGAGGTACTTCGCGGGCGGTGAAATAGGCGTGCGGGATCTCCGGCGCGCTGCGCGCGGTGGCGCGCACGGCGGCGACGTCGGGACCTGTCTTCACCATCGCCCAGTCGCGGGGTGCGGTGCGCAGCTCGCCGGCCCACGGGTAGACGTCTTGGAAGATGCGGTGGTGGATGCGTTGGAGATGTTTGAGGTTGAACCGGCCGGGTATCGGGTTATCGTTCAGCTCGTCCATGCGCATGTACGTGGCGATGCCCTCGTACCGGTGGAGGGTGTCGGCGTCAGGCACGCCGTGCGGGTACTCGGGCGTCTGGATGACGAGGTTCTTCATGACCGCCTTGTCGAGGTCGGGCATCCCGTCCGGATGCCACGCGACGGTCTCGGGGATGAAGTAGTCGACCCACTCCTGCGAGAAGCGTGGAGCCATCTCAGTGCGTTCCGAACCCGTTCTCGTGGAGCAGGGCAGCGCGCACGTCGTCGAGGCTCTTGGTGCCGCGCATGACGTCGACGAGGAGTTCCTTGTCGTTCTCGCTCATGCTGCGCCCCTCCATCGCCATAATTGGTTCCATCGCGGCGAGCGAGGCGCGTGCTTGCGCGTCGGTCTTGCGGCTGCTGGTCATGTGACCCCCAGGAGTGAGAATGTGTGCGATCGGACCGGGTGAGGCGCGACAGTGCATCTCGTCCCATCCGTCGTGTCGATCATATGGTTCTTCTCGGCGGCCGTCGGCCTTCCGGCGTCCACTCGACCAGCTGAAGGGGTCCGCGGGTCGAGGACGGACGGCGCCGCGTACCCGACCGGACCGTGTCCGCGGCGACACGGCCTACTCGTCCTGATCCCGCCGGGCAATGTTGCAGCGCCGCGGAATCGGCGCGGCGATCGCCGAACCGGGCGATCAGGCCGGTCACCGTCGCGGGCAGAGCCGCGGCCTGTAGGTCTGCGAGGCTCGTGATGGCCCCTCTGTCGTCATGTGGGGTGAACATTGCTGTGCCGCAATAGCGGTGCCACACGAAGCCATGCGCCCGCGCAGTCGCTGTCAGGTTGGCGACGACGGTGGGTGGGTGCGCTGAGACTGTCTTCGTCGACTCTCATGTAGAGGTCCGGTGCGAGCCGTACGCCTTGAGCATGTCGATCGGGGTCCGGTCGTGGAAGAAGGTTCGGATCAATTGGAGGAGTTGTGAGGTCAGCACTCGACGAATCGACCGGCACGATATTCGACTACGAGGAAGTCGCACTTACCGCCGGCAGCTGATTCCGTCCCAACCGCATTGCCTTCCAACCCCAGTTGCACAGTCTTGCTCGACGCCGCAAACGCTGAGTCCGGCGGCAAAATGGCCGTAGCGGGACGCTGTCACCCGCTCCGCCCGCTGACGGAGGTCGGTGAGGGCGCGGGTGCTCATCCACATTGTTCGGGCGGCGGGGCGGCTCCCACCGGGGTGAAGTTGATACGGATCGCCTCGGATCGTGGCAGCAGGAAGGCGACTCCGTTGCCACGGCTCCATTTGGCCGGCAGCAACAGATATTGGTCCCCCGACTGAAGGATGAGCTTCAGTCCGTCGTAGCGGAAAGGGTAGGCCACGTCGGCGCCTTTGCAGCCAAGCTCTACGACGCCGGGCGCGGAAAGACCAAGGCTCTTCGATGAATAGATCGACACGCTCGGTTGTTCCGCGAGGTGTTCGACCTGTTCCATTGCACGTCGGGTTCCGACAGCGGCCGAGTAGTCGGAGACGGCCCAGAACAGGCCGAGACCAACGAGAATGAAGACCGTCGCCCACTCGCCCGCGCTGAGCGAGTCTGCATACGACGTGTCGATCTGCTGATTGGTGCGCCGCAGCTGGAGGGCCGCGACGATCAACAGTGTCCCGGCCACGATGGACAAGCCCGGCAGAGCGATATACCTGTCGAGCACTGTATTTACGACGCTGCTGGTCAGACCGATGCCGACAAGGATCAGTCCGATGACGGCAGCTCCGATTGTCAGCGATCGACGGCTGGCATCGATCCGCGGTAGCACGAACTCACGGAAGATCCTGCGAAAGAGAAGGAGCACCGTGAGTAAGCACGCCGCGGTTGCGAGCGGGACGAAGAGGGAATCCTGGCTGCGCATCAGATAGTCCTGGGTCGTCAGCCCGAGCGTCGTCGAGTTGACGCCGAAGTAGTCGAAGAACCAGTATGCATGCGACCAGCCGAAGAAGAACAACAGTGCGGTGAGCAGGGTCGTCGGTGCGGCGATGTTGCGGACTACCCTGCCAAACCGGGATAGGCCGGTATCTACGGGTGAATCACTACCTGTCACGGGTTGTCTCGTAGCTGGACGGCGCAGGCCCGTGGTCACCTTTCGTGTACGGCCTGGAGCCCGAACACGCCGATTGGACCTGAGACTGTCTGGCATGCGCTTTCCAGAGGTCGCTGACTATCCGCCGGAAGGTGCGGCCGGTTCCGTGGGCCCGACCTCGTTGCCTGTCGTGCCGTTGTCTGTCGTGCCGTTGCCTGTCGTACCGTTGTCTGTCGTGCCGTTGCCTGTCGTACCGCTGCCCGCCGTGGTGCTGCCCGCCGTGGTGCTGCCTGTCGTGGTCTTGCCCGTCGTGCTGTTGCCGGTCGTGGTGCTGCTTGTCGTGCTGTTGTCTGTGTAAGAGAGCGGACACGGCTCGCTGCCGCTGAGCTTGACTACTACGGCCGTCCCGGCATCGACCGTCACAACATCACTTTCTTTCGGACGATCGGGGTCGAATCCGGCGAACCTGCAGTGCCCATGATCCGGAGAGGTGATCACATACGACAGCGTGACGCAGCCGGGACTGTTGCCCGCATCCTTGCATGCCTGTGCGAATGCGGATTCGATGTCCTTCTTCAAGTCCGTGTCGAACTCTTTGCCACGCTCCTGGAAGTACGGAATCTTGATCGGTGAGCCCTTCGCGGCCGGGGGTCGGCCGCCGTCCGGATCACCCGGCGCGTTTGCAGAATCTGTTGGCTCACCGTTGGATTCCGGCATACCCGCGGATTCCGGCGGTTTGGCCCCGTACGGATCAGGATTCTGCTTGGCACATCCCGACATCAACACGACGGCGATCACAAACATCAAACAGCTCAGGGCCATGCCTGCCGAGACGTACGAGCTGCTGGTACGACGACGATCAGAGGTCGCTCCGAGGACTCCTCGTGTGCTTCCCATGGCCACTCCACCCCGGCCCCCGTGGATTGAATGATGCTCCGTACAAAGCGTCCCAGGAAGCCAGGCTGGTGTCGAGAGCGAGGGACGCTGTGGGTGGTTTGCGAGGTCATCACGCGGGGACTCGCTGCGCGATGACGAGCCATCCACGGGCGTGGTCCTGGTCTTCGAGCTGGTTGAGCGGCACCTCTTGCTTGTGCCGCGTTGGCGGATGAGGAGTGCAGCGCGGCCGAACTCGTCGGGCCGGTGTCCTCGGGCATCAGCGAAGGCTGCGAGTCGCTGCGTCCGGTTAACAGGGAGGTGTGGCCTCGAATATCGGCGTAAGTGTTGGAGAGAAGGTCGCCCGTGCGTGGGCAGGCCTTCGCCAGGGTGGGCAGGTTCTTCCCCTCGTCGCAGGCTCGGTGCGCGGGCGGGCCGAGGGTCCGAGGCTGCGGAAGGTCCGGTCGTGGACGTGTCCGTGCGGGCGGTCGACGACCGGGACCTGAAAGCAGCACCGAGCATCCTCGCTCCCGGGCGGGGGGAGAGGCTAAATGCCTCTAGCTGTACCCGCCATCAGGTTGGGGCCATACGGCTGACGGGAGGAAGGCCGCCGAGTGCGCTGTGCCGTCGTCGAGTGTTGTAGTACTCGAGCCAGGGCGCAAGCGCCGCGGCGCGTTCGGCGTTGCCGGTGTAGACCTGCCAGTAGGCCCACTGCTGGGTCCGGTTGAGGCGTTCGTCCTTGCCGTTCTGCCGCGGGGAGTGCGGTCTGATGGACTTCTGCCGGATGCCGTGGTCGGCGCAGACCGCCCGTAGCGACCACCGGGAGGGCCCAGGCGTTGTCGGTCATCAGCCGGTCGATGCGGGTGATGCCGTGGCAGGTGAAGTAGTCGATCGCACGGGCCAGGAAACCTGCACAGGTGGAGCCCTTTTCGTCCGAGAGGATCTCCGAGGAGGCAAGCCGGGAATGGTCGTCGACGAGCGGATGTACATAGTCGAGTCCTGTCCGGGTGCTGCGGTCGCGGGCGGTCGATCCGCTTGCGCGTCCGGGTGGGCGTCATCCGCCGCCGTCGGGGATCCGGCCGCGCCTTTTGACATTCATGTGGACCCGCTCGCCCGGCCACTCGCGCTCGTAGCGCACGGCTGTCGTTCTCGGCGAGTGGAGCGCCTTGCCGGTCAGCGGGTCACCGTCTGCCAGGTGCGGCGCCCGCTGTCGCCGCAGGACCCGCGAGACGGTGCGCGCCGGCACCCCGAGTTCGGCTGCGAGCCAGTCCGGTCCACGGCGGTCACGCATGCGCAGCTCGACGATCCGGGTCTCGACCTCGGCTGCGGTTCGGGTCGGCATCGTGTGTGGCCGTGATGACCCGAATACTGATCTGGCGGTGAGCTTGGGGCCCTGGACGAGTCGACTCCGAGGTCGGGGACTTCTACCGGAGCTCACCGAATCTTGCGGCATCACAATGGACACCGAGCCGCACCCCGGCGGCATCGGATTCGCGAACATCATCGACCGCGTCGCGGAGTCGGCCACGCTGGCGACCTTCGGCGGGGAAGGAACCACGACACCATGGCACCCGAAGATCCGCCGCATCCCCATCGTCACCCCGACGCCCGCTTACCCGGTGGCGCTGCTGTGGCGGCACACCGCCACCGACAATCCGCAGCTCACCACCCTGCTCGACTTCATCACCAACAGCTACGACTCCAGCGCAGCCACGACTCTGTGGATGCCGGAGCCAGATCGTGCGTTGTTCACGCGTGACTGCCGTGTACAGGCGTCGGCATAGTTCTTCGCCCAGACCGGTGGCTTGGTCACGTGCCGATGTTCTTCTCGCGCAGGATCTCTGCGATCATTTCCTCGAAGGTGATGGTTCCCTGCAGGAGCTGCACGGTCAGCTCCTCATCGCGAGGGTCGACGGTTGCCCCATCCATTTCGACGATCGGTGCAAGGCGTGCGTAGGCCGCTCGTGCGTCGGCTTCGCTGATCTTCTCGGTGCTCATGGTTCCCTATCTGATGTGTGCGGGTGGCGCGAGTTGAAGTGGGTGACGCCCCACCGATGTCGCGATCCTATGGCGGTGACGTTTGCGCCAGTCGGATCGTGAAGTCGGCCGTGTTATACGAGTCGAGTTCCTTCTCGGGAGTGTGGTTTCGTTCATGCCTATAGTCGGGATGGAGTTCGGCGGTGCCGGGTTGATGCCGACACTGGGCCTCGTCGCGGAGCGCCCTCTCGCGGTCGTTGAGTATGCGCCACTGCGCGCGGATCCGCCTCAGCTGCGCGGTGGCGGTGTTGATGAACTGGCAGGTGACCTCGACTTCGTCACCGAGGCGATGCTCGTGTGCGGTGGCCAGTGCCTGTTCGGCGGCTGTCAGGGTGCGAGACAGGTGCTTTCCCTGCCGCTCCAGTTCGGTGAGTTGGTCACGGACCTTCGCCCATCTGGCCTGGGCTAGAACGGTAGCTCCGGGTCCGCGGGCGGGTTGCGCGCGATCTCGTCGTTGATCAGTGCCGTCAGGTCGTCGATGATCGGATCGTGCGCGGTCATCGGTACCGGCTGGTTGTCCTCGATCCGTTGCGCGATCGGTGCCTGCGCCAGGCTGCGGAACGACCCGGGCTTCTCGAGCCATACCCGCTCGACGGTCCGCTCTGCTGCCTTCAGCGGCCGCACGTTCGGCGTGCGCCAGCGATTCGGATCCGGTGCTGTGCGTGCTGCGTCCCATTGATGTTCGGTCACGCTGTCGGCCCAGGCCTCGAAGTCCGCTCGCGCTGCCCGCACCTGTGGATACGGCTCCTGTTCGAGGACCACCTTCCGGGCGGCTCGCCATGCCGGCGCATTTGCCTGCGCCGCGTGCTGGTTCGTGTCCTGCGGGCTCGATGTCCTTGCTTGTTTCGGCGTCCTGTGCTGCGTGTTCGGTCAGTTTCTGTAGGCGCAGCGCCTCCCCGTCGGTCTGGGCCTGCTGCTGGCTGGGGGCGATGCTGGGTCGATCCCGATCCCCTCGGTGAGGGTCCGTCGTGTCTCGGCCGCGATCAGCGGGTCGATTTCCTGGGGTCTGTCCCGGGGACTCCTCGTCCCGCGGTGCCATGGTGTGCTCCATGCTCCTCGCACTCGACCGCGCCGTGATCGGCGTCTTCGCGTGCACACGAGCTCCTCGGCTGCGGCGGCGTTTACGCGCAGTCCCCACGTACGATGGGCGGCATCGAGATAGATATTACTACAGTAATGCCCTCTAGGTGAGTTTGACCTGCGGTTAAGCGGCGTGGCTAGCTGACGCGAACGTCTCTGGGCTGTGCCAGATACACCCCTACGACGACGAGTAACGGGAGAATCAAGAGCCCTCCGATGCCGGCCATCACCGCGCGGCCGCCGCGGCCGTGGCGGCGATACGACCGCCGCGCGCAGATGATCGCACTGAGCATGGAGAGTGCGTTGAAGATGAGAAACACGGCCACTGGATCCCCCCTGTACCGGCGGGGTGAGCATCTCCCCGCCCAAGTAGTTGTCGAAGTGTGTCTACCCCACGGCACCGACTTGTTGGGTATGCACACCGTGATATGTCGTAGAGCGCGAACTGGTCTCGCGCGGGCTGGCGCTGACTGTGTCTCGGTCATCGGATGTTTGGCGCGGATACTCTCTCGTTCACGGGGAGAGGAAGCGCCGTCCTCCTTTCTGTCGGTGGTGTCGGTTAGGTTGCCGTGTGTGGGGAAGTTGTGCGGTACACGTATCGCCTGCGGCCTGGGTCGCGGGCGCAGCGTGTACTGGTTGGGGAGTGGCATCGGTGCCGGTTTCTGTGGAACGAGGCTGTCCACCAGCAGAAGTCGGGTGGGCGGTCGACGTTCGGGAAGCTGTCGAGGTTCCTGACCGCGTCGCGGTCGCGCAATGCGTGGTTGCGAGAGGGTTCGCAGGTGGCGCAGCAGCAGACGTTGCGCACCAATGCGCAGGCGCTGGAGCAGTCGTTCACGGTGAAGGGTCGGGGCTGGCCGGTTTTCAAGTCGCGTAAGAAGGCTCTGTTGTCGTTGGAGTTCACGCGCCGGGGGGTTCCGGATCCGCGACGGCCGGCTGGTGCTGCCGAAGGGTGTCTCGGTGCCGGTGGTGTGGTCGCGGGGGTTGCCGTCGGAGCCGACAAGTGTTCGGATCACGCGGGATTCGCTGGGGAACTGGTATGCCTCGTTCGTTGTCCGACGTGAGGTCCCGTCCGTGCCGGAGGGGGCGGGTGGGATCGGTGTCGACTGGGGTGTGTCCACTACCGCCACCACGACCGACAGCGAGTTCGATTTGCCGTATCTCGGGCACCGCAAACGGTGCGCTGCGGAACTCGCGCGGGCGCAACAGAAGATGGCCCGTCGTCACACCGGCAAACGCGGACCACAATCCAATGGTTACCTGCGTGCGCGGCGGGAGGCGGCGAGGCTGCACAAGAAGGCCGCCCGCCAAACTGAGCATGACTCCCGTGTGTGGGCGAAGAAGGTCGTCGAGCGCCATGATCTGATCGCGGTCGAGGACTTCACACCGAGGTTCTTGGCGCGGTCGTCGATGGCGCGTAAGGCCGCGGATGCGGCGATCGGCGCGGCGAAACGGGAACTTCTCGAGCGTGGTGTGCGGGCTGGCCGGAGGGTGGTGTTGGTGCGGCCCGCCTATACGACGATGAGGTGTTCGGGTTGTTTCGCGAGAGCCAAGCAGCGACTCGGACTCGGCGAACGACTCTTCCGGTGCACGGCCTGCGGGTACACCGCGGGTCGGGATCGGAACGCTGCCGGGGTGATCCTGGCTGTGGCAGAGCGCGGCCACACACGTGTCGACGACGTCAGACAATCAGATCGCCTCCCTCGGGGGGGATGGTCCGGTTGCGGTCTGAGCGTGAAATCTCCTGCCTTCAGACAGGAGAAGCGTTAATCCGGTGAAGCTGACGGATGAGCTTGGCGCGATCGCACTGACGCCGAGTGGGCCACTACCAGCAGATCCGAGGGCCTCGGCCCGCGGATCCGGGCCGGGACCTCGCTGAGCCCCAAACCATGTCGTGTTGGGTAGCGGCCCACTCCTTGCCGCTGGGATAGACCGTAGCCCGGTCCCCTGACAATCTTTGGCGATCGCTCCTGCTCTGCGCGACTTCGCCTCAAGCGCCGGACTTGCGGCGGTCGGTCAGGTATCGCCCACCAGTAGTGAGAGTGTCTGTGCTGTCTGAGGGTGGGGCGAGCAAGGAGAGTTCGCCCCACCCGTCCGGTCGATCCTAGGACGGTTTTGCGGCCGATGCCGGTGTGGGTCAGAAGCCGTGTTCGCCGCCCACACCGTGGTCGAGTCCTCGTGACGCTGTGCGGGTTTCGTCGACCGATGGGCGGTGGTCGGGCTTCGGTTCCGGCCTGCGTAGGTTGCGTAGCGGCCGGAGATTTGTGCCGGCACCGAGGCCGCGGGCGACACTTTCGTCGACTGGCCGCTCGGCGATCGGTTCGGTCGGTTCGACGATGGCATCGCCGAAGACAGTGATCAGTTCGCTGGGTTCGACGATGGCGCTGACTGGTTCGCGGTGCTCGGCCCCGCGTGGCTGTGGTGTCGTGCTGGCGGCGGTCCAGGTCACGGTCAGCTGCCCGCCTTCGGCGAGGCGTTCACGCCGCTCGACGTGTTCGGCGGGCAGATCGGCGGCCGCTGTCCGGTACAGGTCGTACTGGGTGACCGCGGTGTGTGCTGCGCTGACCTCTGAGGCGTTGACTTCGGTGACGGACTTGCCGTGCAGCGGCAACTTGTCGGGTTCGCGGAACTCGGTGAACAGGCCGGCGACGGCGGTCGCGGGCACCCACCGGCCGCCGAGTTGAGCGGTGGGGTCGGCCGGGTGTTCGAGAGCGCCTTGGAGGCCCAGGCGCCATCTGTGGACGATCCGGTCCGCCGCCACCTCCTGCGGGGCTTCGACGTCGACGACCCGGATCGTGTAACCGGCCCGGCTCAGGTCGCCAACCAGTCTCTCGGCGTGGGCCTTCCATGAGAGGGTGCCGTCGATCATGAGGTTCTCGCCGCGGGCAACGGACTCGCGCATAGCGGCATCGAAGAGGAAGTCCGTCGACTCGCGGTGCACGAGAGCGGACAGCTCGAGCGGATAGAAGCGGCTGGCCTCGCCGGGCCGCGCGCGCAGATGCGGCGGCAGCAGCTCTTGCAGTGTGCCGTCCGCGACCGCCGCCTTCAGGAGGTCCCGCTTGAACACGTCGGCATCGAGTTCACGCCATTGACTCCGATCCAGCCCGTCGAAGAGCTGGTCTTGTGTCGAGGACTTACCGGCGCCGGGCGGGCCCGCCATGATGATGGCCATCCGTTCCGCTGCGACGTTCGGGTTCGACTCCCGCCACTGCTCGAGGATCTGCTCGTGCAGCCTCGCGCGGCGGAGTGTGGGAGTCAGCTTGCCGTCGATGTGCCGGAACCATCGGCGATTGTTCACCGAGGCGTGCGGGGTGTCGGGCTGGAGGGGACTGTCCGCGTCCCGGGTGGACAGAGAAGCGAGGTAGACGCGGCGGGCTTCGATCTCGTCGGGTGTCGGCACAGGTCAGTCGTCCGCGAGGGCATCGAGGAGGGCGTCGTAGTCCTCGTCGGTGAGGAGCCCGTCGCGCAGCGCACGGCCGATCTGCAAGTTGAAGCTGCCCTCGACCACAGGGGCGCCGTCGTTCACCCACTCGAACGGGTTCGGGTCGGCGGGTGGTTCGTACTGCCATCCGATCAGCTCGCGCAGTGCGACAGCGCGGTCGATCTCGCCGGCGGCGTAGCGGGCCGCGATCTCGTAGGCGGTGCCGCCGTGCGTGCCGGGGCGAACATCGGGTGCGTCGATGCGGGCGCGGCGGAGCATGTCGCTGATCGTCGGCTGGCTGACCTTGACCATCCTGGCCAGCGTGACCTGCGTGTACCCGCGTTCGTGGAGCTGGCGCAGGCACCGCAGATACGCGATGTGGGCGGCGGTCTCCCGGGCCTTCTGCCGGCCCAGGTCTGCGATCAGCTGCTCGGGGTCCATTTTGATTGTCATGTCACTCCCTCCCTCTATAGGAAATCCTATATTCCGTGCTAGGGAAAGGAAAGGGCCTTCTGGGGAGATGATCGCCTCATCGGGAAGGGACCCCACGGGAGCCTGGGAACTATCCGAGGACGGGAGGCTGCGCCGCAGCGGCCGAGGGATCGGCGCGTTCGGCGTGTCCCACTGTGATTGGGCAGGAACGTCGGTGTCGCACCTGCCGCACCGAAAGGTGATCTGATCGAGCAGGACCGAGGCAGCATTGTTGTGGCCGTTGACTACTCGGCAACGACCGGGTGTCAGTCTGCGGAGGGCGCAGCGCAGTTCCAGCGATCTCTAACTCCGCGCGGGCTGACTATGAGCCCAGCGGACCTCGAGTCGGATCCGGCAGTCACCAGGCGGACATCACGCGATCAGCGATCCTCGACGCACTCGACGAGCACGATCGACTTCGGCAGGACAGGTTCCTCACCGACTACGGCTTCGGTGCCGCCACGAAGTACCGCCTCGCATACAACGGAAAGCTCTACGACTCGAAAGCGATCGTCGGTGTCGCCCACCGAAACGCGACCGGCACCCTGCTCACGTCATCGGAATTCAGTGGCGGGGATCCGGTGATCCGCGTTCTCGAGCGCACAGGATCCGAGGTGGTCGCCATCGCCGAGCAGGAGGACACACCCGCAGAGGCGACGCTGCTTGGTGACCTGAAAGACCTTCGACCCCACGTCAACCGAGACGGAAAGCCCGCCTTCTATCAGCCCGTGACACTTCTGTGGGCGATCTCGCGCGCCCGAGCGGGCGAACCCAGGCTGGTGCCGTACCAGGAGGCGTCACCCGAGCTACAGCGGTGTCTCAGCCCGTTTCAGCTCGACCACAGCGCGCCTTCTCCCGCGAATCCGTGGTTCGCACTGAAGAAATCACCGTGGTGGGAACTCGTCGTTCCTGACGGCAGATCGGTGACGCACAAGGACGTCAACCGCTTGAACCTGCCCGCCGGCCTGTCGCGGACCGCCCACGAACGGATCGTCACGGAACCCGCCTTCGCTGACCGCGCCGTCGCCGCTCTCGCGCAGATCATCGGCGACCACCAGACGCTGCCCCCGCTGCTGCGCGATCTGAACCTCGACGACGTGCGAGACGGCCCCTCCGCAGCTCGTCCGCGGGTGCCGACCGTGACATCCGTGCCGCTCGAAGTCAGTCACACCGAACGTTTCACGAGCTCGTCGACTCCGGAGCCCGCACCCCGAGACCGCGAGCGACACGAGGCCCAACTGCAGCGCGAGTACGCCCGACACCTCCGCGGCCTCGGACACGAGCTCTCCCGACACCGAATCGCCTTCCCCGAAGGAGACAGCGACCTCTACCCCGATCTCTACGACCACACGACCGACGAATTGATCGAGGTCAAGGCCACGGCCGACCGGCCGACAATCCGCCTCGCACTCGGACAGATCCTCGACTACCGCCGCTACGTCGGCGCGTCCTCAGCGGCGCTAGTCGTACCGGCCAAACCCGCCGACGACCTGATCGATCTACTCGATGCCCACGGCATCCGAACGATCTGGCAGACCGCGGACAGGGATCGAAGATCCATGTCCTGTCCGATGCCAACGGAATCCGCTGGTTGTCGACATTTCCGGCGCCAATGCCCACGACAGCACCCTGCTGCAGTCCATGGGCGATGCGATCCCGGCAGTCAAGTCCCGACGCGGGCCTCGTCGACGCAAACCAGCAAAGCTGCGCGCCGACAAGGGCTACGACTACGACAAGCATCGCCGCTGGCTCCGCGAGCGCGGCATCGTCCCGCGTATCGCCCGACGCGGCATCGACCGCAATGACCGACTCGGCCGGTACCGATGGAAGATCGAGCGCACCTTCGCCTGGCTGACCGGCTACCGCAGGCTGACTATTCGCTACGAACGCTCTGGCGAGCACTTCATCGCATTCCTTCACCTTGCGGCCGCGCTGACCTGTTTCAAGAAACTTCCCACGTGAGACAAGCTCTTAGTGATTGATCGGGCACCGGCCACCGAAGTCGACCTCGAACTCCTTGATGCCGTTGAGCCACCCGGAACGGAGTCGCTTCGGGTCGCCCAGCTTCGTGATGTCGGGCATGTGGTCGGCAATGGCGTTGAAGATCAAGTCGATTTCGAGTCGTGCCAGATTTGCGCCGATGCAGAAGTGGGCCCCAGTCCCACCGAAGCCCAAGTGCGGGTTTGGGTCCCGCGTGATATCGAACTTCATAGGGTCGTCGAAGACGTCCTCGTCGAAGTTCGCCGATGCATAGAACATTGCTACCCGGTCGCCCTTTCTGATCCTCTGACCGCCAAGCGTGGTGTCTTCCAACGCCGTCCGTTGAAATGCGGTGACTGGGCTGGCCCAGCGAACGATCTCATCGGCTGCGGTGCGCGGGCGCTCTTTCTTGTAGAGCTCCCACTGGTCGGGGTTCTCGAGGAAGCCGATCATCCCGTGGGTGATGGCATTGCGGGTGGTCTCGTTGCCCGCAACTGCTAGCAGGATGACGAAGAACCCGAACTCCTCGGGGCTGAGCTCGTCACCGTCAATGTCGGCCTGAAGCAGCTGGGTGAGGATATCGTCAGCGGGGCACTTCTTCCGGTCTTCTGCCATCTGGTAGGCGTAGCCTAGGAGTTCCATCGATGCGACCTGGGGGTCGCCTTCGAACTCCGGGTCGTCGTATCCGGTCATCTGGTTGGACCAGTCGAAGACCTTGCCACGATCCTGTTGCGGGATGCCGATGAGCTCCGCGATCGCTTGCAGCGGGAGTTCGCTCGCGACCTGGGTGACGAAGTCGCCTGCCCCGGAGGCAAGCGCTTCCGCGACGATCTTCGCGGCTCGCTCGGACAGAGTTTCCTTCAGGCTGGCCACTGCGCGTGGGGTGAAGCCGCGGGCGATGATCTTCCGCAGTTTGGTGTGCTCCGGGGCGTCCTTGAACAGCAGAATATGACGCTGCAGTTCGATTGCCTCGCGAGGGATGTCGTCGTCGAACCGCACGATCGCGGTGTTTTCCCACGTGGAGTATACGTTGCTGCGCGAGACCTCCTTGACGTCCTCGTGTCGCGTAACGACCCAGTAGCCATCGTCGTGGAAGCCGCCGGTAGTCGGTGGTTGTGGGCACCACCAGACTGGAGCTGTCTTGCGTAGTTCCGCGAACTCCGCGTGTGGCACGTGCGTGACGTAGATGTCCGGATCGGTGGGATCGAAACCTTCAGAAATGCTTGGTGTGGACACTTTTGGCTCCTCGTTCGGGCTGTTGCTAGTCAGCCTTGCAGGCAAGCCGGGGCAGTGGTTTGGCCTAGTTGACCAAGCTGCCTGGACCCTTTTGTTCGGTGGGTACATGTGCGATCGCGTTGTCCCCGAATGCGTCGAAGCAGTCGAGTGCCAGTTCGAGGTGCAGTGCGCGGCGAGCGATCCGCTGTCCGAGGCGTTCCTCGATCTGTTGCACGCGATATCTCACGGTGTTCTTGTGCACAGAGAGTTGGCGAGCGGCGGCCTCGAAGTTTCCTGGGTGCGACAGTACGGCGCGCAGCGTACTGCGGAGTCGTGCGGACAGCTCGTCGTCGCCCAAGAGCCCGGGTAGCTCCCGTTCGACAAGTGTGCTCATGGCGTGAGGTCGGGACGCGAGCATTGAGACGAGTTCGACGTCTCGATAGCTGGTAACGGGCAGGCTCCGGTGTGCGGACGTGGCGATCTCTTGAGCCGCTAGGGCTTCTCGGTGAGTTCGCCTAAAACCGTCGATGCCCTGCCCTGGCCGGCCTAATGCAACCCTCACACCAGGAGGTACGAGTGTGGAATCGATTGTGGATTCTTCGTCGTTCCCTGTCACCATCCAAACCCACAATCCCCGCGCGCCGGATGGTACGCAGAGGAACTCCGTCGCTGATGCGGACCGCGCTAGCCGCGATGCGAGTGGCTCAAAGATCCGCGAATCGATCGAGATCGCGTGGTCGGTCGTCCACAACACCACGGCGGTGTTGACGCGGTGGACCGGGTAGCTGAGCTGTACGGATGCGTCTTCGGCGCTGTCAAGTTTGCCGTCCAGGATCTCACGGACCGTGTTCACCCGCATGGAGAATGTTCCGCTGAGGAGCCTCTCACGTTCGTGCGTGTAGGTGGCGGCGAGTTCCTCGAGCATTGAGTTCATGACCTCGCTCGTCTGCTCCCACATCATGACGACGAGTTGCACCTTGAAGTCCGCGGTCACGGCGGCGCTGTTGATGAACTCCGTTACGAACCGCCACACGGCCCGGTGAGCGGCGTGGTACAGGTTGGAGAGAACCCGCAGTTCGAGTCCCCGCCGCGCGATCGTTCGGGCGAGCGAATGAGCTTCCGCGGCTACCGGAGCAGACCACAAGGGCATGGTGTCGGATTGCCTCGCGGCCAGGATGTTGCGAAACTGGCTGCGGACGGCCAACTGGAGGTCCCTCCGAACATCTGCGTCGGCAGACAGTTCGGGGACATCCGATCCCATGGACTTTGTGACACCGTCGATGAACGTTTCGATATCGGTTTGGGAGAGGCTTTCAGCGACGTAGCTCCGCATCCACTCTTCGGCCTGCGCTGCACTCACCATTTCCACGCCCCCTCGGACAACGGAGCCTACAGAAACTCCTGATCCTCCGCCCATCATAAGTGCTCATTGTGCTTGAGCAGGCGATCCGGGATTTGGCGGGCTATCGGCGGGATCCACGCGCAGCCGCCAGACCTGCTGAAATCCGAATGCTGCGAGGGCATTTCGACGGACGAAGAAGAACAGAGGGGTGTAGGCGAGGCTGCGTCAGTGCCTCGTCACCATGGGTGAGCGTGTATCCATGCCCCCTGGGGCCTCGAGCGCTGGGTTGGCGACCGGCGAGGACGCGGCGGAGTGTCCTTCGTGTGGAGTGACCGCGTTCGCTCTATCTGTCATGGAGAGCGTCATCACCAGACCGACGGACTCCGCAGGAGCGGAACAGAATTGGGTTGCATCGGAGCGAACCCTCGGTGGGTACCCGATTTCTTGGCGGACCAATCTAGCCGACGGCTCGGCGCGTCGCGATCGGGAGCGCCGCTCGCAGGTCATCGAGGTTGCCAGGTGCTGGGGCCTCTACGGCTCACCGTGCCTCGTGATCCGTTGGCAGGCCGACTGACAACTCGCCAGAGAGTCGCTCTGTCCCTGGACGACTCGCGGCCCAAACCAACATGCGGTTCGCCGCCTCGTGCACATCTGAAAACGCAGCTCATAGGCTTGCTGCCCAACACCTGCGGCACCACTTTCGACCAGCGCGATGCCCGAAGAGGTCCAGAAACGGACCACTTGGACTACAAGTCGTTGTATGGTCGCTCCTGTTGAACTCTCCGGCGACGGGGGGAAGGGTTCAGGTCGGGAGGGTTAGTGTTTAACGAAGGTGCTGAGTTTGCTCTGTCCTCGGCTCAAGAGGCCATCTGGTTCGCCCAGAAATTGGAATCGAGCGCTCTGCAGAACATTTCAGCCTACCTGGACCTGTGCGCCAAGCTTGACATTGATCGAATGCGGCAGTCCATTCGGGATTCTTTGTCTGAGAGCGATAATCTTCTCGTTCAAATCGTGGAGCACGATGATCGACCGGTACAGGCACCGCAACCCCTCGGCGACTGGATTCCGGATTATTATGACTGCTCAAACGCGGATAGCCCCGTCCTCGCGGCGGACGATCTCGTTCAGACGTTCTGTCGAACCGCCATAGAGTCGACGGCCTCGCGAATGTTCCGCGTCGCGGTAGTGAAAGTGGCGGAGAGTCGGTTCTTTATAGCCTTCGCGTTCAACCACATAGTCATCGATGCCGGCGGCCTCGCTGTTCTGTTGCGTCGGATCTCAGATCGGTACGAATCCGGGTCTGATGGTCGCGTGGCAGGAGTCGGCGATCTCGAAGCAACGCTTCTAGCGGACCAAGAGTACTTGAGCTCAACCGCGTATCGCGCTGACCAGCAATTTTGGAGCGGATATGTCGATCGAGCGATTGGGGCCGTGCGCGGCGCGGAGGGTGAGGAGGTGACTTCGGAAGGGTGCCACTACGAGACAGAGTTGCCCGCCGACGTCATTGATGGCGCTCGATCGCTCGCGGCAAGAATTGGTGTCACTCTGCCTTGCCTGCTGACCGCGGTCAGCGCACTGATGGTGCACCAGAACATCGGTAGGCCGCGATTCTATGTGCAGATTCCGACGTCCAATCGGGAATATGCAGCAGGTGATCGGCCCAACCTTCTGGCGAACAAGGTTCCCATGGAGATCGATGTTTCGAGCGACGAGCCGTTTGGCGATTGGCTTCGCTCGCTCAGCGAGGAGATGCTGACCGTCATCGAGCATGGCCGCCTCCAGATTCCTGCCATTCGGCGTGTATCTGGCCTACTACACGAATCGGGTGACTTTTTCGGTCCTATCATCAACGTGGTGCCGTTTCTTCGCCCGGTGGAGGTTGGTGGCCCTGCAATATTGAAGCCGGTCACGATCGGGCCATTCGATTATCTCTCGATCACCTTTCTGGCGAGCCAAGAAGCGCCAACAGTGCTGCATCTCGAAGCCGACGCGAGGTTCTTTGATTCAGAGGACCTGCGATTCTACAGCGCACAGATTCGCTCCACCCTAGAGCTGATTGCTCGAATCAAGGATTCGCCGGTAACTAGAGATGCGGTGCTTGCGGCCGGTCCGACCCGATCGGTAGTCGGAGATGAACCTCTGCGGCTCTGGCAGCCTCAGCTCACTGCCCGACCAGAGGTCGTGGAGTATCGCGCTCCGGTCAGTAGCGACGAGCGGGCACTCGCCCAGATCTTTGCTGAGGTGCTTGGTGCCGATCGGGTGGGGGTGGACGACAACTTCTTCGACCTAGGCGGAAACTCCCTCCTCGCAACTCGGATCGTGACCCGGATTCGAGCGGTACTGCACGTAGAGGTTCCGATTCGGACGGTGTTCGTTACCCAGACGGTGTCGTTGTTGGCGGCACGACTGCCCTCGGGGGGCGGGGTCCGCACTGCGGTGCAGGTGATGGAGCGTCCAGGCTTGGTGCCGTTGTCGTTCGCACAGCAGCGGTTGTGGTTTTTGCACCAGTTCGAGGGGCCCTCGGCGACTTACAACATGACCTTCGCGCTGCGACTGCGCGGTGCTGTAGATGCGGATGCGCTTGTTCTCGCGGTGAACGATGTTGTGGCGCGGCACGAGTCGTTGCGCACGGTGTTTGAGGATGTCGATGGGACCCCAGCGCAGCGGGTCCTCGACGCTGCCACGGTGTCGGTCCCGGTGACGTTTCTGAAGGAGTTCTCCGAGGCTTCGCTCTGCGACGCAGCGAACTACGAGTTCGACTTGGCGACCGAGATTCCACTGCGGGCCACACTGATCTCTACATCGAGTTCGGCGGTCCCAGGTGAGCTCGTTCTCGTTCTCGTTGCACATCACATCGCGGGTGACGGTTGGTCGTTGGTTCCGTTGCTGCGCGATCTGGGTGTTGCGTATCGGTCGCGTCTTTCCGGTGGGGTTCCGGGGTGGGATCCTCTGCCGGTGCAGTACGCGGACTACGCGATTTGGCAGCGGGAGTTCCTGGGAGATTCCGAAGATTCGGACAGTGTGCTCGCAGCGCAGCTGCGTTACTGGCGTGGGGAACTCGATGGTTTGCCGGATCAGTTGGTGTTGCCGTTTGATCGGCCGCGGCCAGCAGTGGCGAGCTACCGTGGAGATGCTGTGGTCTTTGAGATCCCGGCGCGGTTGCGGCGCGATCTCGAGGTACTGGCCGCTGGCCGAGGTGCCACGATGTCCGTCGTCCTACAGAGCGCTCTAGCGGTGCTGCTGCATCGCCTCGGTGCGGGTGACGACATCCCGATCGGGTCACCGATCGCAGGCCGGCTTGACGAGAAGTTGGGTGATCTCGTCGGATTCTTCATCAACACCTGGGTGCTGCGGGCCCGCATCGATCCGGGCATGTCCTTCGCGGACCTGATTGCGCAGGTGCGTGAGAAGGCCCTTGCGGCGTACGAGAATCAGGACGTGCCGTTCGAGCGGCTTGTGGAAGAGCTGAACCCCGTACGGTCACCGGCGCACCACCCGCTGTTCCAGGTGTCACTGGCGTTGCAGAACAACGAGACGCCCGAACTGGACCTGCCGGACGTGGACGTGACGATGCTTCCGGTGCTCGAACAGTCGTCGCGATTCGACCTGCTGTTCCACATTGCGGATGACACTGCGAGGGAAGGATTCGGGTGTTCACTGGAGTACGCGACCGACCTGTTTGATCGGTCGACAGTGCAGTCGTTGGTGCTGCGATTCATCGGGATACTTGAGCAGTTCGCCGCGAATCCCGCGACGTGCGTCGGTGATGCAAGTGTATTGGTCCGAGGCGAGCATGACCGGATCCGGGAGTGGGGTTCGGGAATCGCGCCGGCAGTTCCCGTGGGCACCGTATGCACGTTGTTTGAGTCCCGAGCCGCCGATTGTCCGGAGGCGTTCGCAATGATCGCCGACGGCGAGTACATGACGTACGGGCAGCTGAACGCTCGATCGAATCGGTTGGCACGCACGCTGATCGACCTGGGTGTTGGGCCGGAATCGGTGGTCGCGGTGATGATCCCGCGCTCGATGGCGCTGGTGGTGGCGTGGCTGGCGGTGCTGAAATCAGGTGCTGCCTATCTGCCGATCGACCCGGCCTATCCGAGCGATCGGATGAACTACATCCTGACCGACTCCCGACCAGTCGCTGCGGTGACCAATCGTGAAACCGCCGACAAAGCGCCAGCATCCCTCCCGCAGGTCGTCATCGACGAAATCGAGCTGGATGATTCATCGCGACTCGCGGGTGCCGACATTCTTGACGTGGAGCGTCGGGGCTCGGTCTTCTCGACCAGCCTTGCATACGTGATCTATACATCTGGCTCCACCGGAAAGCCCAAAGGTGTCGCGGTTAACCACCACAACATCATGAATCTGGCCGCGCATGTGTGGCCGACCGGAGTCGCGGGCCGTACTCTGATGCACTCGTCGACCGCCTTCGATGCCTCCACGTATGAGGTGTGGTCGGCGCTCATCGGCGGCGGAACCGTGGTCATAGCAACCGAACCAAGGTCCGATATAGCGGAGATCACCAAGCTGATATGCGAACACGGCGTCTCCGCCATGTTCCTGACGACGCCCTTGCTCGGCGACTTCGTCGAGCATCCAACATTCGTCAGCGGTGAACTGAGCGCCCTCCGTTATCTGTTGGTCGGCGGCGAGGTGATGTCACCCGATCTCTTCGCGTCAGCCGTGCGACGCTATCCGGACCTCGCATTTGCCAATGTGTATGGCCCCACGGAGACAACGACATTCGCTACCTCGACTCCTGCCAATTTCATGGTGGGGGAGGCTTCGGTGCCAATCGGGCAGCCGTTGCCCAATATGGCGGTGCGGGTACTGGACTCACGTCTGATGCCTGTGCCAATCGGGGCGCAGGGGGAATTGTATATCGCCGGTGCGCAGTTGGCGCGTGGGTACCGGGGGCGTTCTGGTCTGACGGCAGCGCGATTCATTGCCGATCCGGCGGGTGGAGGTGGCAGGGTCTACCGCACCGGCGATCTGGTGCGGTGGCGTGCTGATGGATTACTGGACTTCATCGGGCGCATCGATGATCAGGTGAAGATCCGGGGCTTCCGCGTGGAACCGGGGGAGGTTGAAGCCGCACTGGTGGCGCACCCCGAGGTGGCGCAGTCCGCGGTGGTTCCGCGTGAGTTCGGAGTTGGCGGATACCAGTTGGTGGCCTTTGTGGTTGCTGATGCCGGTTGTTCGCGTCCTGCTGATGAGTTGTCTGCGGATGTACAGGGGTTTGTGTCTGGTCGGTTGCCTGAGTTCATGGTCCCCGCGGTTGTGGAGGTGGTTGATCGTCTGCCGTTGACGGTGAACGGAAAGGTTGATCGCAACGCGTTGCCGGCGGTGGAGTTGGTGAGCGAAGCGGAGTTCAGGGCGCCGATGACGCAGCGGGAGGTGTTGCTGGCTGCGGTATTTGGTGAAGTGCTGAGTGTCGATCGGGTCGGGCTCGACGACGATTTCTTCAGGATGGGTGGCCATTCGCTGTTGGCGACGCGGTTGGTGTCCAGGATTCGGGTCGTGCTGGGGGTCGAGGTCCCGATTCGGGTCGTGTTCGAATGCCCGACGGTTGGGCTACTGGCAGCGCGGCTGGACGACGGGCTGGAGGTCCGCGGTCAGGTGCGGGTGATGGATCGGCCAGACTTGGTGCCGTTGTCGTTCGCACAGCAGCGGTTGTGGTTTGTGCACCGGTTCGAGGGACCATCGCCCACCTATAACATCGCCTTTGCGCTACGGCTTCGCGGCGCGGTCGACGTTGACGCGCTGACTTCTTCCCTCGACGATGTGGTGGGGCGTCACGAATCATTGCGCACGGTGTTCGCGGAGACCGGTGGTGTTCCAGGACAGTGCGTGCTCGAAGTGTGTGATGTGGTTGTTCCGATCGAAATCGTTGACGGTGCAGTCGAATCCATCGACAGCTTGGTCTCCGAGGCGGCTTCCTATGGGTTCGATTTGTCGGTGGACATCCCATTGCGGTGTCGGTTGATTCGCCTCGCTACCGATGACTTCGTTCTCGCAGTCGTGCTGCATCACATCGCGGGTGACGGTTGGTCGTTGGTTCCGTTGCTGCGCGATCTGGGTGTTGCGTATCGGTCGCGTCTTTCCGGTGGGGTTCCGGGGTGGGATCCTCTGCCGGTGCAGTACGCGGACTACGCGATTTGGCAGCGGGAGTTCCTGGGAGATTCCGAAGATTCGGACAGTGTGCTCGCAGCGCAGCTGCGTTACTGGCGTGGGGAACTCGATGGTTTGCCGGATCAGTTGGTGTTGCCGTTTGATCGGCCGCGGCCAGCAGTGGCGAGCTACCGTGGAGATGCTGTGGTCTTCGAGATCCCGGCCGAGCTGCGAAGCAGACTCGAACGGATCGTTCCAACGTCACCCACCGAGACCTCGTCCGTCCTAGAATGCCGTGTTCCGCGCACGACCACGTCCATGGTCTTGCAGGGCGCACTAGCGGTGCTGCTGCATCGCCTCGGTGCGGGTGACGACATCCCGATCGGATCGGCGGTCGCGGGCCGGCTCGACGAATCAGTTCAGGATTTGGTCGGATTCTTCGTCAACACTTGGGTGCTGCGGGCCCGCATCGATCCGGGCATGTCCTTCGCCGATCTGATTGCGCAGGTGCGTGAGAAGGCCCTTGCGGCGTACGAGAATCAGGACGTGCCGTTCGAGCGGCTTGTGGAAGAGCTGAACCCCGTACGGTCACCGGCGCACCACCCGCTGTTCCAGGTGTCACTGGCATTCCAGAACAACGCGAGACCCACCCTTGAGCTACCGGGAATCGATGCGAGCGTAGCCGCCGTCGCGCACCTCGCTTCACGCTTCGACCTGCTGTTCAACGTTGCAGACAACTCCGTCACCGGCGGGTTCTCCTGCTTTATCGAGTATGCGACGGATCTGTTCGATCGGTCGACGGTACAGCTGCTGGCTTCCCGGTTCGTCGGGTTGCTAGATCAGCTCACTGCCGATCCAAGCGCGCCGCTCGACGGGGTGGTGATTCTAGTCGGCGATGAGCCGATGCGTTTGGCCGAATGGGGGACCGGTGTCGCGCCGGACGTGCCTGAGGCGTCGGTCGCCCAGTTGTTCGAGGCGAGGGTTGTCGAGCACTCAGACGCCGTAGCTGTGATCGCCGACAGAGAGCAGATCACCTATCGTGAACTGAATTCCCGCGCCAACCAGTTGGCCCGCGTGTTGACCGGCGTGGGCATTGCACCGGAGTCGATCGTGGCTGTCGCGTTGCCGAGATCGATAGATCTGGTGGTTGCGTTGTTGGCCGTGTTGAAGGCGGGCGGTGCGTACCTGCCGATCGACCCGGCCTATCCGAGTGACCGTATTGGCTATATTATCGCCGACGCAGACCCCGTTGTGGCCCTTACCGATCATGCGACAGCGGGAGTGATTTCTCTGCCGGAATCCCTTCGACGGCTGTATGTCGACGTGCTCGGGTCGGGTGCAGCCGCGAACGGCGATCTGGTTGCGGCGGATGAGTCTGCCGAAGACAACCTCGGTTGGCTCCACCCAGACACAGTGGCGAACACGATCTACACCTCCGGTTCCACTGGGGCCCCCAAAGGTGTTGCGCTGACGCATCGCAACATCGTCAACCTAGCCACGCATGTCTGGCCCCTGGCGCCCGGACAGCGTTCACTAATGCACTCATCGACCGCCTTCGACGCTTCCATGATCGAACTTTGGCCGGCGCTGCTGGGTGGCGGCACTGTCGTGGTCGCCACTGCACCTCGAACCGAGCTGTCGGAGATCACCAAGCTGATAGCCGAGCATCAGGTGGCTGCGATGTTCTTAACCACACCCTTGCTCGGGCCGCTCACCGAGCATCCGGACTTCCTCGCCCGCAGACTCTCCGGCCTGGATCGCATCATCGTAGGCGGAGCCGCACTACCCGTGGAAGATTGCAGACGGTTCAACGAACGCTATCCGTCAGCCACCCTGGTCAACGGATACGGTCCTGCCGAATCGACGGTATGCGCCACCCAGTTCGCCGCGGATTCCGTTCCAGCCGGATCCATATCAGTCCCAATCGGCCGCCCGGCGACAAATATTGGTGTGAGGGTCCTGGATCGACGCCTACAGCCGCTGCCAGTGGGCGTGCCCGGTGAGCTGTACCTCGTCGGTGTGCAACTTGCACGTGGCTATCGGGGCAGGCCCGGACTGACCGCCTCCAGGTTCGTGGCTGACCCGCTAGTCGATGGAGGCCGGATGTACCGCACCGGTGATGTGGTGTGCTGGCGTGCCGGAGGAATGCTCGAATTCGTCGGTCGTGCTGATGACCAGGTGAAGATCCGTGGCTTCCGGGTGGAACCGGGTGAGGTTGAAGCCGCGCTGATGGCCCATCCGGGAGTGGCACAAGCAGTGGTGGTGCCCCGCAAGCTGATCGGCGCAGACGGCGGACAACAACTGGTCGCTTTCATCGTTGGTGATGCCGAACGACTCGAACGTGACCGGGAGGCAGAGCGCGCCGAGGTTGCAGAATGGCAGACCTTCTACGACGAACTGTACGCACGGCAAAGTGACAACCGAACAGCGACGACCGCGCCCCACCTCGGCGACGACTTCGACGGCTGGAACAGCAGCTACACCGGACAGCCGATTCCCATCGAAGACATGCGCGAATGGCAGAAGCATACAGTGGATCGGATCCTCGAACTCGCGCCGGTCAAGGTACTAGAGGTTGGCGTCGGGTCAGGGCTGTTGCTCGCCAAGATCGCGCCGAAGTGCGATGAGTACTGGGGCACAGACTTGTCCCACAGCACCATCGCCGAGCTGCAGCGGGCCCTCGAAATGGCGACACCGGATTGGCGCGACAAGATCCATCTGGAAGGTCGGGCCGCGCATGACCTGAGCGACTACCCCAAAGGCTACTTCGACACGGTCGTCTTGAACTCGGTAGTCCAGTACTTCCCGAGCGTCGAATATTTCCAGGACGTAATCGCCCAGGTGTTCGACTTGCTCGCCCCAGGAGGGGCCCTGTTCATCGGAGACATCCGAAATCTGGCGCTGCACCGCGAGTTCCTCATCGCTACTCAGGCGGCGAAGCACCCGGATGAGGAGGTCCCTGCCAAGGCAGAGGAAGCCCGCCGCCGCGAGAAAGAACTAATGCTCGCCCCCCATTTCTTCGCCGACTCCGACGGCTTGGGCGGCTTCGAGGCCGTCGATATCTCGCTCAAGCGTGGCCGCGTGATGAACGAGCTCACACGGTATCGCTACGACGTCACTTTGTTCAAAGCCCCCGAACAGATCCGGAGTCTCGGAGAGCATGCTGTCGTCGAGTTCGTCGACGAAGATTCGCTGGCAGAGCTTTTGGCGACCAGCAACGATTCGGCCATCACAGTAGTGAACATCCCGCATGCCGGTCTTAGGGGCGACCTGCAGACGGTGCAGCGCATCCTGGATGATGACACAGTCGCTAACACTTCCTGCCTGCTGCCACAGGATTGCCACGACCTCGGAGCGCGATTCGGATGCCGAGTCAGGGTCACCTGGGCTCCAGGGACCGGATTGATGGATGCCGTTTTCGTCAGATCAGCGGGCGCGAACGAGGAAGGAGTTCTCCTGGTCGACCGCCACACGCGACTGGAACTGAGCGGCAGCTACTCAAACAGATCGATGAATACATTGAAGCCGAACGAGGTTCGGCGGTTTGTGTCTGGTCGGTTGCCTGAGTTCATGGTCCCCGCGGTTGTGGAGGTGGTTGATCGTCTGCCGTTGACGGTGAACGGAAAGGTTGATCGCAACGCGTTGCCGGCGGTGGAGTTGGTGAGCGAAGCGGAGTTCAGGGCGCCGATGACGCAGCGGGAGGTGTTGCTGGCTGCGGTATTTGGTGAAGTGCTGAGTGTCGATCGGGTCGGGCTCGACGACGATTTCTTCAGGATGGGTGGCCATTCGCTGTTGGCGACGCGGTTGGTGTCCAGGATTCGGGTCGTGCTGGGGGTCGAGGTCCCGATTCGGGTCGTGTTCGAATGCCCGACGGTTGGGCTACTGGCAGCGCGGCTGGACGACGGGCTGGAGGTCCGCGGTCAGGTGCGGGTGATGGATCGGCCAGACTTGGTGCCGTTGTCGTTCGCACAGCAGCGGTTGTGGTTTGTGCACCGGTTCGAGGGACCATCGCCCACCTATAACATCGCCTTTGCGCTACGGCTTCGCGGCGCGGTCGACGTTGACGCGCTGACTTCTTCCCTCGACGATGTGGTGGGGCGTCACGAATCATTGCGCACGGTGTTCGCGGAGACCGGTGGTGTTCCAGGACAGTGCGTGCTCGAAGTGTGTGATGTGGTTGTTCCGATCGAAATCGTTGACGGTGCAGTCGAATCCATCGACAGCTTGGTCTCCGAGGCGGCTTCCTATGGGTTCGATTTGTCGGTGGACATCCCATTGCGGTGTCGGTTGATTCGCCTCGCTACCGATGACTTCGTTCTCGCAGTCGTGCTGCATCACATCGCGGGTGACGGTTGGTCGTTGGTTCCGTTGCTGCGCGATCTGGGTGTTGCGTATCGGTCGCGTCTTTCCGGTGGGGTTCCGGGGTGGGATCCTCTGCCGGTGCAGTACGCGGACTACGCGATTTGGCAGCGGGAGTTCCTGGGAGATTCCGAAGATTCGGACAGTGTGCTCGCAGCGCAGCTGCGTTACTGGCGTGGGGAACTCGATGGTTTGCCGGATCAGTTGGTGTTGCCGTTTGATCGGCCGCGGCCAGCAGTGGCGAGCTACCGTGGAGATGCTGTGGTCTTTGAGATCCCGGCGCGGTTGCGGCGCGATCTCGAGGTACTGGCCGCTGGCCGAGGTGCCACGATGTCCGTCGTCCTACAGAGCGCTCTAGCGGTGCTGCTGCATCGCCTCGGTGCGGGTGACGACATCCCGATCGGGTCACCGATCGCAGGCCGGCTTGACGAGAAGTTGGGTGATCTCGTCGGATTCTTCATCAACACCTGGGTGCTGCGGGCCCGCATCGATCCGGGCATGTCCTTCGCGGACCTGATTGCGCAGGTGCGTGAGAAGGCCCTTGCGGCGTACGAGAATCAGGACGTGCCGTTCGAGCGGCTTGTGGAAGAGCTGAACCCCGTACGGTCACCGGCGCACCACCCGCTGTTCCAGGTGTCACTGGCGTTGCAGAACAACGAGACGCCCGAACTGGACCTGCCGGACGTGGACGTGACGATGCTTCCGGTGCTCGAACAGTCGTCGCGATTCGACCTGCTGTTCAACATCTCCGACGACCCGGCGTCTGCCAGATTCACTGGCGTCGTCGAGTACGCGGCGGATCTGTTCGATCGGACAACCGTTGAGGAGTTCGCCGCTGGATATCTCCGGCTACTCGGCGAGTTGACGCACGATCCGTTGTTGTGTGTTGGAGATGTGTCAATCCTGTCCGCATCCGACCAGATGCGATCCCGACGGTGGGGGCAAGGCGCTGAGCTTGAGGTGCCGGCCATGACCGCAGCCGACCTGTTCGAGGCTCGGGTCGCCAGAACGCCGGACGCGGTGGCGGTGATCTCAGGCGACATTCGGTTGACGTACCGGGAGTTGGACCGGCGAGTAGATCGACTTGCTCGCAGGCTGGTGGATATCGGCGTCGAGTCAGAATCGGTGGTGGCACTGATCCTGCCGAGGTCGGTCGAGCTGGTGGTGGCATTGCTTGCGGTGGTGAAGTCCGGCGGCGCGTACCTGCCGATCGATCCGGACTACCCGAATGATCGGATTGAGTACATCCTTGCCGACGCCGAGCCAGTCGTCGCCCTCACCGCTGGCTTCGTCGGGCTGCCTGACTCATTGCCTTGCCTGAACATCGAGGGACGCCGCCTTGATGACGAGGTGCCGGTCGGCGAGTCCGCCTACCCCGATATCGAACACAAGAAGTCTCCACGTGGTTCGAACCTGGCCTACGTGATCTACACCTCGGGGTCTACAGGAACGCCAAAGGGCACTGCCGGGACCCATGAATTGCTGGCCAATCGACTCACCTGGTGTGCTCGCCAACTAGGAGATATGCCGGTCGGCATGACCAATACGGCACCCGGATTCATCGACTCCAGCTTCCATATCCTTTCGTTGTTGAGCCGCGGCGGCCAGATCGTGGTGGTCGACGCCGACTCCGTTCGCGACCCCCGCGCGATGATCGAAGCGATGGATCGGTACCGCGTGACCGAGATCATGACGATCCCAGCCCTGGCGGCAGTCCTCGCGTCGCACAAGTTCCCAGACTCGATTGTGCTCGACAAATGGATTCTCTCGGGCGAGCCGGTGGTTCACACCGTCCTCGACTCATTGCGCGCGGCTACTTCCCGGGCCGATGTCTGGAACTTCTACGGGTCAACCGAAGTCAGTGATGTGATCCATGCGAATCTCATTGCCGTTCAAGGCGTCGATCTGCCGATCGGCGGGCCCGTGCCGAATACGGAGGTGCAGGTACTGGACTCGCGGCTCAAACCAGTCCCTGTGGGCGTGGCGGGCGAGTTGTTCATTGCGGGAGCGCAACTGGGTCGCGGCTATCATCATCAACCTGGATTGACTGCTGCGCGATTTATCGCTGATCCGACTGGCCGTGCGCGCAGATTGTATCGCACCGGCGACTTGGTGCGGTGGAGGCACGACGGTCTGCTTGATTTTGTCGGACGCATCGACAACCAGGTGAAGATCCGAGGCTTCCGAGTAGAACCTGGTGAAGTGGAAGCTGCGCTGATGGCCCATCCCGGTGTGTTGCAGTCAGTGGTGGTGCCGCACGAGCTGTCCGGTAACCGACAGCTAGTGGCGTATGTAGTGGCACATGAGGGGTTTAGCTCCGTCGCTGCAGAGTTGTCTGCTGATGTTCGGCGGTTTGTGTCTGGTCGGTTGCCTGAGTTCATGGTCCCCGCGGTTGTGGAGGTGGTTGATCGTCTGCCGTTGACGGTGAACGGAAAGGTTGATCGCAACGCGTTGCCGGCGGTGGAGTTGGTGAGCGAAGCGGAGTTCAGGGCGCCGATGACGCAGCGGGAGGTGTTGCTGGCTGCGGTATTTGGTGAAGTGCTGAGTGTCGATCGGGTCGGGCTCGACGACGATTTCTTCAGGATGGGTGGCCATTCGCTGTTGGCGACGCGGTTGGTGTCCAGGATTCGGGTCGTGCTGGGGGTCGAGGTCCCGATTCGGGTCGTGTTCGAATGCCCGACGGTTGGGCTACTGGCAGCGCGGCTGGACGACGGGATGCCCGAGACCGAATCGTTCCTCTCGTCCACCTTGACCATCAGGGCCGAGGGCACCGGATCGCCGGTGTGGTGCATCCATCCTGCGGGTGGGGTCGGTTGGCCGTACTTTGGACTCGAACGCCACATTCGGGACCGGCCTATATACGCGCTCCAAGCCGACGGCCTCGACGGCAGTCCGGTTGCGCCCTCTTTCGAGACCATGGTCAAGAGCTACGTCGACCGAATTCTGGACGTGCAGTGCGCTGGCCCGTACCACTTGCTCGGCTGGTCGTTCGGTGGGGTAGTGGCCCACGCGCTCGCCGAATCGCTGCGCCGGCTAGGCCACGAGGTCGGACTCCTTGCCCTGCTCGACAGCTGGCCGGTTACCCGGCGACTGGCGGACGCCATCGAGCAGGGCCGCGTTGATGAAGAGCTCTCGGCGGCTATGTGGTCCAAGTACGAAACCCTCCGCGTGCAGGAAGGTTTCGACCACGTCCTTGAACGGATCGGCGCGGTAAGCCGAAACAATGTCCAGTTGCTTGCCGGTTTCACGCCGCCGGTTTATCAGGGGGACATGATGTTATTCCACGCCGGACTGGACCGGGACGGCAACCGTCAGCAAGCAGAGCTGCTGCGAGGGCAGTGGGACGAGAAGGTCGACGGTCGAATTACATCCGAAGTCATCGCATGCACCCATGACGAGTTCGATCGGCCCCTTCCTTTGGCTGCGGTCGGCAAGGCGGTGAACAACGAGCTAGCGCGGCGATGGGGGTGTCCGTGACACCGGCCCCGCGGAGAATGGTTTGCCAAACAACGACATCGTAAGGACGCAGAAATGACGAACATCCTCCTCGACGGCCACAGTCTCACCCTTGACACGGTGGCCGCAGTGGCGCATGAAATCACCGATCTAGTCGGACTTTCCGACGCCGCGCACAAACAAATCACGGCTTCGAACGTGATGAAAGAGGACTACGTCGCCGCGGGCATCCCGATCTACGGTGTGACCTCTGGATTCGGCGATAGCAGCGCGAAACAGATTCCAGGGAGGAAGGCTGCGGCGCTCCAAGACAACCTGATCAGCTTCCTGGCCGCTGGGACTGGGCCGCCAGCGACCGCTGAGATCGCACGCGCCACTCTGCTTATCCGTGCCAACTGCCTTGCTCGCGGCTGGTCGGGCGTGCGGCCTGAGCTCGTTGAGCTGCTCGTCAACTGTATAAACAACGACATTCTCCCTTTGATTCCGGAACTCGGGTCAGTCGGGGCCAGCGGTGATCTGGTGCCGTTGAGCTACGTGGGTGCGATGCTCATTGGCCGTGGTGAGGTGCTGCATCGAGGAGTCCGCAAGTCGGCCGAGCGCGCCCTGACCGATTGCGGTCTCGAAGCACTGGTCATGGACGCGAAGGAGGGGCTCGCCATTGTCAACGGGACCTCTTTCATGTCCGCGTACGCCGCGCTTGCCATCAAAGACGCGCGCCGGCTTGCGCGTGTCGCAACAGTCTGCGGGGCGTTGGCGAGCCAGGTCCTGAAGGGGAATCCGGACCACTACTCTGACTTCCTTGTCGATCAGAAGCCGCATCATGGCACGGTGCAAGCCGCGGAACTCATGCGCCACCTGCTAGGCACGGGAACTGTGCGCGACCGCGCACTGGAACAGCTCGATCATCCGGCCGAGATCCGGTATCTCGAGCATCCACTCCAAGACCGGTATTCGGTGCGGTGCACGCCGCAGATCGTCGGCGTCCTTCTCGACACGCTGATGTGGAGCGAGGAGTGGCTCACTATAGAAATCAACTCGTCCAACGACAATCCGCTGTTCGACACCGAGTCGGGCCGGATCTGGAACGGCGGGAACTTCTACGGCGGCCACGTGGGTTTGGCAATGGATTCGCTCAAGACCGCGGTTGCCAGTGTCGGTGACATGTTGGATCGACAGCTCGAACTGGTGGTGGACGAGAAGTTCAACAACGGTCTGACCGCGAACCTGATTCCGCGATTGGAATCGACGGATTCGCGGACCGGAGTACTGCACGGTTTCAAGGGCATGCAGATCGCAGCCTCGGCGTTAACCGCGGAGGCGCTGAAGCTGACGATGCCCGCTACTTCGTTCTCAAGATCGACCGAGGCCCACAACCAGGACAAGGTCAGCATGGGCACGATCGCTGCACGTGACGCGCGCACAGTCATCGAACTGGTGCGCAAAGTCGCCGCTATCCACCTGTTGGCCCTGTGTCAGGCCGCGGACCTTCGCGGTACCGAGGTGTTGACACCGGCTACGCACGCGATCTATCGCCTGGTGCGCGATACTTCTCCCTTTGTCGATTCCGACCGGCCACTCGACGTCGACATTGACGCGATCGCCACATTGATAGCAGCCGGCGCCTTTGAGGAGGGCTGAGCCATGCACAGCAGACTGCCCAGCGTCCGTATTCCGGACGAAATGCTGCACGACTACATCTTCGGTGACCTCACACCCGAAGCATCAGCCGGCGTCGCCCTCGTGGACCCTGCGACCGGCAGTGAAACGACCTATCGCGAACTACGTTTGCAGATTGCCGAATTCGCGAAGGCACTGTCGTCGATTGGCGTCGGGCGCGGCGATACCGTTGCGGTGTATCTTCCCAACTCACGTGCGTATCCGGTAGTGGTGTACGGGATTTTGGAATCGGGTGCAGTTGCGACGACCGTCAATGCCGGCTACACCGCGGATGAGGTCCTTCATCAACTGGTCGACTCCGGGGCGAAGTTCCTCGTCGCGCGCGGCGCCGCGGATGGCGTCGCCTGCGAAGCGGCGAGTCGGGCCGGGATGCCGCCCGAGAGGATCATTCCGGAGCCAGATCTCAGCTTGGCGGTGATGTCGACGTCGCCAGGAAAGCGACCCGGGCCGGACCCTGATCAAGTTGCCCTGCTGCCGTATTCGTCCGGTACCGCGGGGGGGCCGAAGGGCGTGATGCTCACGCACCGCAACATCGTCGCGAACGTCGCCCAGACCCAATATCTGTTGGGAGTAGCGCCGACCGATACCGTACTGGCGGTAGTGCCCTTCGCACACATATACGGACTATCTCTCGCGTTGTGCACGACACTCAAGAATCGCGCGCGACTGATCCCGCTTCCACAGTTCGATCTACTCGAGTATCTGTCGGTGATCGAAAGATATCGATGCACGTTTCTATTCGTGTCTCCGCCGATCGCTCTTCTTCTCGCGAAGGACCCGGCAGTCGACGCGCACGACCTCGGCAGTGTCCACACAGTTTTCTCGGGTGCCGCGCCGCTCGACGGCGACCTGGCAGCGGCGCTGGAGCGACGCTTGGGCTGTACGGTGCGGCAGGGGTATGGCATGACCGAACTGAGCCCGGTGAGTCACCTAGTTCCGCACGGCTGGAACGACATCCCTGCCGGCAGCGTCGGTGTCCTGGTGCCAAACTCCGAACAGAAGCTCATCGATATTGACACCGGCGCCGAGATCGAACCGCCAGAGCAGGGCATCAGCACGCCAGGGGAACTGCTGTTCAAAGGTCCGAACATGATGGCGGGATACCTCGGAAACCCGGATGCGACACGCGACACTATCGATGCGGATGGCTTCTTGCACACAGGAGATATCGCGACGATCGGGCCCGGCGGCATCGTCAAGATTGTCGATCGACGCAAGGAGCTGATCAAAGTTCGCGGCTATCAAGTCGCACCAGCCGAGTTGGAAGCAGTGCTGCTACTTCACCATAAGATCGCCGATGCGGCGGTGACGGCGATGAGTGATGAATACGGTAACGAACGTCCGCGTGCGTGGGTGGTCGTTCGGAACGGTGAACAACTCACCGCGGCCGAGGTTCGTGCGTTCATTGACGTCCGGGTGACTGAGTACAAACGACTCGGAGCCGTGGAGTTCGTTGATCGGATACCGAAGAGCCCGGCCGGAAAGATCCTCCGTAAAGAGCTGGCTGCCCGGCCGACACCTCAAGGCCCGCGCACCCTCGTGGACCGTTCGATGGCCTACTTCGCCGGCGGCGCCGCCGATCCCGAGATGGATCCCGACTCCGGACTGCTCGCGAACGGCTTCGATTCGCTGACCGTGATCGATCTCAAGAACCGTCTCGCAGACCACTACGGAGTCGAAGTGACCATCGCGCAGCTAATGCGTGCACCGTCCCTGAACCACATCGTCAACCGCCTGGTCGGCGGCGAAAGCGCCCACCAGGCAGTGGACTGACCCCACCGCACAACTTTTGAAATGGAGAACACGGTGTCCAAGACGTTATTGCTGTGCCTGCCCTTCGCTGGTGGTGGCGCGAGTTCATTCCATTCGTGGCAGCGTGTCAGCCCGGACGAGGTGGAGATCCTCCCACTGCAACTGCCCGGCCGCGAGCGCAGATTCGACGAGGTACCGCTGACCTCCATCCACGCCGCGGTGGCCGATCTTGCCGGGCAACTGCCCGTCGATCTTCACCAGCGTCGCGTCGCTCTATTCGGACATAGCCTCGGTGCCGTCTTGGCCTTCGAATTGGCGATCGCGATCGAGCAGACCGGCACCGTCGTCACCCGGCTCTTCGCCAGTGGATCCCCATCGCCCTATGACGGTCGCGACGCCACCGCATCCGCCGCCGACGACAGTGAATTCGTCGAACGCGTCAAGAACTTCGCAGGATATGATCACCCCGCACTCGCGAATCCTGAACTGCGCGAGCTGATCCTGCCGGTACTGCGGGCCGACGTCGGCATGCACGAGGCGTACCGTGCTGACCCGACACGCTTGATCGACGCGCCGATCACGGTGCTGCGCGGTCGAGACGACGATCTGGTGCCAGCTGAGGCAGTCGCCGGCTGGGCGGGGGCGACATCGTCGGGAACTGTCACGCACGTCGACATGGATGGGGGACACATGTATCTCACGGATCACAGTGCGCAGATCGTGAGCATGGTCGTCGAGCAGACGTCGGTCAAGGCGGTGCAGTAGATGCGTCTGGCCGGCAAGACAGTGCTGGTGACAGGTGCCGCGCGTGGGCTTGGACGGGCGTGCGCGGTTGCCTGTGCAGCCGAGGGGGCCGATGTTGCAGTGATGGACGTTGGTGCCGACATCGACGGCGTGCCCTACCCACTCGGCACCAAAAGCCAACTCGAGTGCACTGCCGAACAGTGCCGGGCGGTGGGCGGCTCTGCTCTCGTGGTTCTCGGTGATCTCCGCTCGACCGAGCAGTGTCGTGACACGGTTCTCGCGACATTGGCCCGTTACGGGAAATGTGATGCCCTCATCAACTCTGGCGGAATTGCGGCACCCTCAGGTGAACCGGTGCACAAGATCACCGAACAACAATGGGAACTAATGGTTGACATCGATCTGAACGGTGCGTGGCGGATGACCAAGTACGTCGTGCCCGGCATGATCAAGCGTCGGGCGGGCAGCATAGTCAACATCTCGTCTACCGCGGGCCTGGTCGGTTACCGAAATTTCGCGGCGTACGTAGCGGCGAAACACGGACTCATCGGACTCACTAAGGCGGCGGCTCTAGACTTCGGCCCACATCAGGTGCGCGTGAACGCTCTGTGCCCAGGATCGGTCCGTGACAAAGCCTCCGTCGAAGGCCGGATGCTTCAAGAGATCGCGCACGCGCTAGACCTGCCGGCCACGGACTACGAGTCCACGTTTGTGCAGTCACAGCCTATGAACCGGCTGATCGAGCCGGAGGACGTGGCAGGCGCCGCTGTGTGGTTAGTTTCGGATGCAGCACGGCAAGTCACCGGAACGGCTATGCCGGTCGACGGAGGGTACTCTGCCAGGTGAGCGGCGACATGATCCACTCCCACGGTCTGGCGGTGCTCACTGACGGACGACCGGACATCGGCGAATTGCGGTTTGCGGTCGCGAAGTTGACTCAGCGCTCGACCGACTCCGATGCTGCTGTCGGTTGGTACGTCGACACGGAAACTTTGCCGTTCACCCGCGAAAGCGGCGCCGCACAGCGATGGCTGCGGCGTGAGTCCGAGCGCGTGCTTGCTGCCGCCGCAGGGCAGCGACTTCGGCTTACCGTCGCTCAGTTCGTCGACGGATGGGCTCTAGTGGTCGTTGCGGATCGCCGATTCGCCGATCGTGCGACGTTGGGTCGGCTCGTGAACGGTCTCGACACCGCTCCGTGTCCGGCGAACAACAGTGGTAGCCCTATGCTTGGTGGTAGCCCTATGCTTGGCGAGGAAATAGCCGCAGTCGAGAGTGGCACGAGACTCGGCGTGGGATGGGGCTCGGTCGAGCATGCAGCGCAGTGGAGTCAAGAGCATTCGATCGGTGTCGCGCAGCGCACGATCTATGACTGCGATACAGCCGGCATCCACGAGGCCGCATTAGCAGCGATCTCCTCGGTCCTTGGCAGATACGCTTCAACGCGGACGGTAGCTACCGGGCTTCTACAGGCCGGTACGCCGATGTCGATCATGTTGTGCTGCAATCAGGTTTGTAATCAAGAACAGACAGTATCGCAGCTCTGTGACGCATTTGAACCCGCTGGCCTCCGGGCCAACTCAATGCCTCTTGACCAATCACGGATAGAACAGTTGGGGCGCAACGGTCGCCTTGACACGGTGTTGATCGTCGTAGACAACATTGACAATATGTTGGAGTCCAATCGAATTCACTACGATCTGGGCTCCTTCGATGAGTTTGCGATGGCAGTCCATCTCGAACTGCACGGCGAGGGCAAAGCAGTGCTGTCCTTTCACGCGAGCACGGCGATCGTCTCCGCCATCGCACTTGAGCAGTTCGCCACCGATGTTGCTCGCTTCTGCGGCGATCTGCTGGAAAGCGAGGATTCGGCACTAGTTGGGCACCGGCCTCTCGCCTCGTCTCATCAAGGCTCTCCCAGCGCCGCTACGCTTGATGGCCCTACCAGGACAGTCGTTGATTCCATCCGAGATCGTGCGTGTGATCCGAACGCAGTTGCCGTCATCGATGGTCCGAAATCCATATCCTATCGTGACCTCTATTCGACAAGTGGTCGGATCGCGGCGGGTCTACGCGCGCGCGGAATCGGTGCCGGCGATCGCGTGGCGGTGTGTCTCACGCGATCCATAGAGCTAGTTGCCGCACTGCTCGGCGTGATTCGCGCTGGCGCTGCCTATGTTCCAATCGATCCCGATTGGCCCGCCGAACGGTGCCGATACGTGCTGTCGGATGCCGGGACACGCCTGTCGATCGGGGACGCCGAGATAGTAGCGGGGTTCGACGGCGTCACGGTTACTGTTGAGGAAATTCTAGATGCGGTCGCTCCCATGGCCGGTGCTTCTGATGACCTCAGCGATCCGAATCTTCCTGCATATGTCATATACACGTCCGGTTCTACTGGGCGGCCCAAAGGTGTGGAGATCCCCCTCGACAACATCATGAGGCTGGTCGCTGCTGGCGTGACTCAGTTCTCCCTTGACGCGCAAGATAATTGGACCTTCTTCCACTCGGCCGCATTCGATTTCTCGGTGTGGGAGATCTGGGGCTGTCTGGCTACCGGAGGGCGCCTCGTCGTCGTTCCGTACTTCGTAGCGCGGTCACCCGTCGAATTTTGGCAACTAGTCCGCAGTGAGCGGATCACCATCGTCAGTCAAACCCCCTCGGCGTTCGGCCAACTCGTCGCCGCGGCCGAACGCGCACCTGGATCGACAGCGCTGCGCCTGATAGTGCTTGGCGGTGCACCCCTGGACCCTGCGCCTGCGTTGCGCTGGTTCGATCTGATGCCGGAGGAGGTGTGTCGCGTGGTGAATATGTACGGCATCACCGAGACCACGGTGCACGTAACGGCAGAGTCACTGACTCGGCGTGCAGTGCTCACGAATCCACGCAGTGTCGGCAGACCTCTGCCGGGGTGGGGCCTCGAGATCCGGGATAGCGCGGGCCGCGCAGTTCCCCCCTTCGTCAGGGGTGAGATCTGGGTGTCGGGGGTCGGGCTTGCGCACGGCTACGTGAACCGTCCAGAACTCACGGCTGAGCGATTCGTCACCGACTCCGAGACCGATGTTCGCTACTACCGTAGCGGTGACATCGGCCGTGCCCTGCCCGACGGTCGAATCGAACACCTGGGCCGGATGGACAACCAGGTCAAGATCCGCGGATATCGCATCGAACTCGATGAAGTCCGTGGTGTGCTGCTCGAGCAGCCGGAGATCGAGTCCGCAGTAGTTGTCGCACGAGCCGAGCCCGACGATCCGCAGGACATTCGGATCTGTGCCTACCTAGTCGGTCGAGCCCCGATGGCCCGACACGATATCCGCCGCCGCGCCGCACAGCGGCTTCCGGGATATATGGTGCCGTCCAGGATTGCCATCGTGAACTCGTTCCCCCTCACGCACAACGGGAAAGTGGACGTCGAGGCACTCAATAGCCTTGCGCTCAGCAAGGGCGCTGCAGAAGACGCCGTACAGCCGTCCACTGATATCGATACTGCCGTGCAACAGATCTGGAGCCGACTCTTTGGCATCCAGGTTGACAGCGATTCCGACTTCTTCGAGTTGGGTGGAAACTCGCTCCTGGCTGTTACAACATCGAATATGTTGGAGGAGAAGGGGTTTCCGCCTCTTCCGGTTCGTGAACTGTATCGAGGGCCGAATCCGCGGGCCGTGGCCAACTACTATGCGACGATCTCGGACGGAGCGCGGTGACTGCCGGTACACCTCTGCCGCTAGTGTCAATGTTGAGCGGCATCACAGCAGCGACACGGTACAATTTCCATGCAGTACCGTGGGGTGGGGATCTGCCGATTTGTAATGTGGAGCTCCGTGCCGCCTACGAGCAGCTTGCCTTGTCGGACCTGTCGAGTATCGACGTGTCCTGGGGCCGCGATCTGCTGGACTCTCCCTTCTGGCCGACTGGCCCCCTTGCCCTGGCTCAAGCGCGTGCGGCACATGCGTTCTTCTCTGACGCGACGCTCTTCGTCTCGATGGGCACTACCGTGTCGAACGCCATCGCAATTGGAGCCGCGGCGGTGTTCGGAACCAATACACTGATCGATCCCGGAGCGCACCAGTCGCTCCACTTCTCTTGCGATCTAATGGGCTTGCGCACAACTCGGATCCCGGCGCTACCAGATCGTCCAGGCGTGGCGGACCTTGATGCTGCGATGGCGCAGCTTTCCAATGCGCAACGGCGACATGATCCTTTTCATACGCTTGTGCTCGGGGCATCAACTTACGGGGGCCTCCGCCTGCGAACTGATCGGGTCCTCCGAACGGTCCACGAGATGTCGCCGATGACGAACATAGTGTTCGACGACGCGTGGGCCGGCATCCACACCTTTCATCCTGGTACAGGGTCGCTTTCACCGACTGTCGTGGGTGCACGCCTCCGCGAGGATGGTCAATTCTCGGGTTCGATTTGGGTCACGCACTCAGCACACAAGACGATGTGTGCCATGCGGCAAGCAGCGTACGTGCACGTTCTCGGGCCCCAGAAGTCCATAGAGGCAACAGAGTCTGCGATGTACCGGCACCACACCTCGTCGCCGTCCTGGCCGATCATGGCTTCGCTCGACCTTGCGCGCGCACATGCCGAACATGAGGGTGCCACGAGTGTAGATCGGGCGCTGGCCATGCACGGCCGACTGCGGACTCGACTCACGGAGGAAGGAATATTGCGCCCTTGTCGTGAGATTGATCGCCGGGTCGCCGACTGGTACGAGCCGGACGAACTGCGGTTCACCATGCGGATGGGTGGCGCGGCGTCGATCGTCCGTCGGAGGCTGATCGACGAACATAGCGTCTACCTGCCGCACCCGGTTGGTCACGATCTCCTGGCCAACGTCACGATCGGCATTGGGGGTGAGGCGGTCGAGGCGCTTGCGACTGGACTCTTGGCAATAGCGAAGAACCACAAGCCAGCCTCTTGCAATGACGATTGGCCGGATGAGGGGAAAAAGATTGTCGCGGACCGAGTGACTGCGGACTATCTCATCGCCTACCCTCCCGGGGTTCCGATCGCATACCCAGGACGTAGTTTGAACCCCGATGACAGGCGCCGAGTATCATCCGAATTGTCCGGAGGTGCCTCGGTTCACCGAGTGCGGTCACTTCGGGGTGGCACGTAGTTTGTGCAACGGTCCCCATGGGATGACTGCGTTTGGCAGGGCAGCGAGATGCCTGTACAGGCTCGAATTCAGTGGCCTGCATTTCTGTAATCAACTTGGCCGTGCTCTACTCGATTTGGTCGATCAGGCACTTCGCTTCGCTCCCGGGCGATCATCAAGGATGAGTCAATCGACAACTACTTGCATGCGAATCGGGAAGATTGCCAACTAAGAATCAGTGCGCTCAGGCGAACTGGCGATCATCGGCACCTCGCGATCAATCATCCGACGGAATGAGTGTTAGCAGATCTCGCCTCGATCTTTCGTGAGCCGGGCGTCCCGGCCTGATCGAGTTCGGATTGGGGACTGCCCCCAGTTTGGTTGACATCTTGACCTGCCCCAAGATTTCTTACCCATTCCGGTGTGGAGATCGAGCTCTGCTGAGAGGCTGCGTTCGATGCCCCGACCGTATCCGCGGGGCCGTCTCCCAGCGTTCCTCGATCCGCTCCTCGGTGATCATCGGGCGGTCGTAGACCATGCACTCGAGCCACCGAACCAGCTTCTCGCGACCGGCGATGCCGCCTCGCCGGCGCCGGCCATGGCGGCGGCAGCTTCATCAGCCACCTCGTCGCTGCGATCAACCAATTCGCTGAGATAGCCACCGCACACCAAGCCGATTTCGATGGGGTGAAAGGCATAAGCGCGGACTCGCGGCGCTGTACACCCACAACAGCCATCAACCAGCTAGAGACCCGTGGATCTCTCGCCTACTGCCAACTGTTGCTTCGGCCATCGAGGGGGCCGGAACCACGGACAGGATTCTCACGGCCGACTATGAGGTGGTCTGAGGATTTCTTGGCCCGAGTACGCGATCGAGAAGGCGCTCGACGAGTTGGAGAGCCAGTTCTGCTGTGCCGTAGCCGGGAAGCATCCCCTGAGCGAGCCCGGCGGCAGCCGCCAGAATCAGTTCGGCATCGAGGTCAGGATCCATTGGCGGCATGACCGCGTCCCGGTTGCTCACTCGCTGAAGCTGGCCGGAAATGAGCGCTGTCAACTCACTTGGGGCAGTGAGGGTTTCCTCTTTGGCGATCCCCTGTCCGGTCAGCGCGGCGGCGTGGAAGGCGCCGAGGACGATACCTGATCGGGGATGTGTCCAAGGATTCCGTGGCCAGTGCCTGCGAAGATCTCCACTTCCGCTTCGGGTAGAAGATCTGCCAGTCGCGCTGCCACCCGCTCGGGATTGGAGACCACCGTCTAGTAGGACTTTGTTAGGTCTGTCACGGTTGGGTGTAGGGTCTCGAGTTTCGGCGTGATTTTCGAGACGATGATCGGGTGGATGCCGCAGCCCTGTCCGAGGTCGATGAACGTCTTGATTCCTTTGTCGGTGAGGTGTTCTCGTCGTTGTTGCGTAAGGACAGGCTGGCGACGGCAGGGGTGTACACGCGAGGATTGATGCTCAGTGGTGAGCGCAAGTCGATGCAGCCGATGGCGGCCCGACTCGGTGTCGATCATCAGCGGTTGCAGCAGTTCGTAACCACCTCCCCGTGGCAGGTCGAACCGGTACGGATGGTGCTCTCACGCAAGGCGTGCGAGCTCATCACACCGGACGCGTGGGTGGTCGACGACACGGGGTTCGGTAAGGACGGCGATTCCTCTCCATGTGTTGCCCGGCAGTACTCGGGCACGTTGGGCAAGGTTGGCAACTGCCAGGTCGCGGTCAGTGTGCACGCCGCGTCCGACGACGCGTCGTGTCCGTTGAACTGGCGACTGTTCGTGCCGCAGAGCTGGGACGACACCTGCGCCGACGACCCGGACGCCGCGGGCGTCGTCGCGGCACGTCGGAAGAAGTCGGCGATACCCGACGGGGAGCGGCACCGGCCGAAATGGGAGATGGCAGTGGAGATGATCGACGAACTGATCGCCTGGGGCCGGCCCCGGCCTGATGTCGTGGTCGCGGACGTCGGCTACGGCGAGGGCGCACAGTTCCGCGCCGCACTCTCCGACCGCGGTATCCCCTACATGGTGGCAGTCAAAGCGGCGACCGGCGTCTACCCGGCCGACGCCCAACCCGAGACCCCGCCCCGGATCGGCCCCGGCCGTCCTTTCACCGCCCGCTACCGGGTGCCGAAGTCCAGCTGCAAGGACATGGTGGTCGCCGCCGGACCGGATGCGGCACAGGAGGTGTCGTGGCGGCGCGGCACCAAGACCACACCCGGCAATCCTGACGCCGTCATGCGCTCCCGGTTCGTCGCACTACGGGCCCGACCCGCCGGCCACCGAGTGCCTCGCGCCACCGACGGATCGGTCGAGCAGGTGTGGCTACTGGCCGAATGGCCCATCGGTGCAACAGAACCCACCGACTACTGGCTCTCCACCCTGCCCGCCGACACCCCGATCGACGAGCTCGTCCGCCTCGCGAAACTCCGCTGGCGCATCGAACACGACTACCGCGAACTCAAAGTCGCCCTGGGCCTCGACCACTTCGAAGGCCGCTCCTGGATCGGTTGGCACCACCACGCCACCCTCGTCACCGCAGCCCACCTGTTCCTGACCACCCTGCGACTAACCGACCCAAAAGCCGGTGGGCAGGGCTGACCCTCTACGGCATCGTCCGCGAACTCCAACGCGTACTTGCCCGTTGGATCGGCACCTGCCCGATCTGTCACCACACCTTTCCGACCTAACAAAGTCCTACTAGGCCGCCTCGACCAGCAGCCTGCGGGCGTGGGTGTTCCCGGTCTTGGTGATGGCGCCCTGCACACGTGACGGACCCGACGAGTACTCCGACGGCACCAATCCGACGAAGGATCCGATCGTGTTGCCGGTGAACCGATTCCAGTCCCCGATCTCCACGGCCAACCCGAACCCGGTCAAGGTTGCTCACCCCACGCAGACAGCACATCCGGTGGACGGTCGGGGTGAACTCGCTCGCCGTGGCCATCTCCTCGATCGCGGTGTCGAGTCACCGGCGCCGGGCCTGCATCGTCAAGACGTGGTCGTAATCGGCGTCGAACGCCATCCGCGTCGCGGGTGAGGTCAACTGCGGTGCCGCTTCGGTGCGCAGCCACCGGTCGTGCGCTCCGGCCGGGGCGGCGCCGCCGTAGTAGACGATGCCGTGCCGCAGCAGCAGTTTCGACAGGCGATGCCGCGCCCGCATGAGATCACCGCGGCAGTCCTCGCGCGCCCGCACCAGGTCCCGGGCCGCTTCCTGATCCGCGGTCGGGATCGACACCGAGGTGATCTCGTCGAGGCGCAGCAACCGTGCCAGATGCACCGCGTCCCGGGCGTCGGTCTTGACCCGGTCCCCGGGCGGTTTCTGCAGCTTCGAGGGTGCGGCGACCTCGCACCGGACCCCGGCGGCGGTCAACGCCCGATACAACCCGAAGCCGGTCGGGCCGGCCTCGTAGACCGCCGCTGCCGGTCCCGGCAGGTCCGCGATCCAGGACGGGATGTGCTCGTAGGACGGGGTCAACCGGGCCGCGAACACCTCACCCGTGACACCGTCGATGGCCGCTGCCGCGACCGAACGTGCGTGCACGTCCAGTCCAACGCTCGTACGCTCGGTAAACACCGGGGCCTCCCACAATTGTCGGATAGGCCGAACAGACGGGTTCGTCTGCTCGGTAACCCACGAATCTTGTGCGTGAGGCCCCGGCCCGCAAGAGCGGTCCACAGCCGGCCCTTCCGGGGGCGTTTCTCGATCACTGCCTTCCCGCCCGGCGCAGGCTGTCGATGTCAACGTGGAGCACGCGCAGCGCAGCGAGCATGAACGACGTTGACGTCGGTCCCGTGCCGGGCGGAGCCTCACCGATCGAGGGGCGCCGACCCACTCGGGGCGAACTCACGACAAGTCGTGTGTCACTCCATACCGTCTAGAGCCCACCATTGCGGCACCACGAATGCGTCAAGGTGAATCGCCCCGGAATGTCTGGAGACTTACGAGTTTGAGAACTCAGCGACCGGCTGAGTTCGGTGATCACGGTAGTAGAGGGCTTCGTACTCGGCCGGCGGCAGGTCGCCGCAGTGCTCGTACAACCGCCGGTGATTGAACCAGTCGACGCATTCGAGAGTGGCGACTTCGACCTGGTCAACGGTCCGCCACGGGCCCTGGGCCTTGATCAGTTCGGTCTTGTAGAGGCCGTTGATCGATTCGGCGAGCGCGTTGTCGTAGCTGTTGCCGGTGGCGCCGATCCAGGCATCGATGCCGGCGTCGAGGAGTCGCTCGGTGAAGGCCACCGACGTGTATTTGGGCGAATTCAATCGGTCGTCGCAACACCTCGATCATGGAGGTGGCGATGGGACGTCCAGCAGGATGGATGAAGGAACTCACGGGCAGATCCCCAATGAAGTCGCCTGGTGCGCCATCACATCGACGGGAGGTCGAGCGGCGGTTCTGGTGTGAGATCGCGACGGGCGTGACGAGCGAGGCAGCAGCGGCGGCGGTCGGCGTGTCGCCCGCCGTCGGTACCAGGTGGTTCCGGGATCGTGGCGGGATGCCGACGTTCATGATCACCCCGCTCATTGGCCGGTATCTGTCGTTCGAGGAGCGGGAGGAGATCGCGCTACTCAAAGCGAGGGGCGCAGGGGCGTGAGATCGCTCGCGCGGTGGGCAGGGATCCGTCGACGATCTCACGGGAGCTGCGCCGCAATGCGGCCACACGTGGCGGCACTCTCGACTATCGGGCGTCGGTGGCGCAGTGGAAAGCGGAGTTGGTTGCGCGGCGTCCGAAGACCGCGAAGCTCGTGTCGAACGCTCCGCTCCGGGAGTATGTGCAGGACAAGCTCGCTGGTGTTGTCCGCGACGCTAAAGGCAACGTGGTTGCCGGGCCTGCCGCACCGGAGTGGAAGGGCCGCAACAAGCCGCATCGGGGTGATCGGGCGTGGGTGACCGCGTGGAGCCCGGAACAGATCTCCCGCCGGCTCGAGGTGGACTTCCCGGACGACGAGTCCATGCGCATCAGCCACGAAGCGATCTACCAGGCACTCTATGTCCGCAGTCGCGGCGGGCTCGACCGCGCAATGGTCGTGCACCTGCGTACCGGGCGTGCGCTGCGAGTGCCGAGAGCGCGGGCGAAGCGGCAGGCCTGGGCACACGTCGCGCCGCACACACTCATCAGCGAGCGTCCCGATGAGGTCGCCGATCGCGGGGTTCCTGGGCATTGGGAATCTCAATGCTGTTGTCAAGCAGCCGGAGCGAGGTTCACTGGGTCCGGTTCCTGGTAGAGGGTGCGGTCGCGCAGCATCGCCCACAAGGTGGCGATCCGCCGGCGAGCAAGAGCGATCAACGCCTGCTTGTGACTCTTCCCTTCGGCGCGTTTGCGGTCGTAGAACGTCCGTGAGGCGCGACTGTTCTTCAGGCTCGACAGCGCCGCGAGGTAGCAGGTGCGCATCAGGCGCCGATTGAAGCGGCGTGGCCGATGGTGGTTGCCGCTGATCCTGCCCGAGTCGCGTGGAGCAGGAGCAACACCGGCGACAGACGCCAGCCGATCCACCGTCCCGAACGCTGCCAGATCACCACCTGTGTTGGCCAGGAACGTTGCCGCCAGCACGATGCCGAACCCGGGCAGGCTGGGTGAGGATCTCGGCGTCGCGGTGCTCGGCGAATCGTTCGGCGATCATCGCATCGATCTCGGCGATCTCCCCATCGAGCGCCGTGATCTTGGATGCCAGGCGTGCCACGAGCGCAGCGCCCATCGACTGCGTTTGCAGCGTGGTGTGCTGAGCCCCCGCGGCGGTGACCGCCTTGGCTGCCATCTGAGAGCTGTTGCGGCAGCCGCGTTTACGCAGCCATGTCGCAAGCCGGGTTGCACCCATGCGCCGGATAGCGTCGGCGGTCTGGAACCCGCGGGGCAAGACCAACGGCGCCTTCTTGGAGTAGTCGAATGCTGCTTCGAGGGCGGGGAAGTACTCCAGCAGCAGGGCCCGCAACCGATTGATCATCCGGACCCGGTCGTAGACCAAGTCCGTGCGGTGCGAGGTGAGCAGCCGCAGATCGGTGCTGATCTGGTCGCCGCCTCGGAGAGGTTGCAGATCTCTGCGCATCCGGGCCTGGTCGGCGATGATCCGCGCGTCCTTCGCATCGGTCTTGCCGTCACCGCGATACGTCGCCGCGGCGTGGTGAACGATCCGCCCGGGAATGTAGAGCACCTGCTGGCCGTGGGCCTCGAGCAACGCGATCAGCAGCGCCGGACCACCGGTATTGAGGTCCGTCGCCCACACCACCGGATCACCGTCCGCCATCGCAAGCACTGCCGCGATCAGGTCGAGCAACGCGCTCTCGTCGTTGTCGACCCTCTTCGAGAAGACCACTGCGCCAGCCGAATCCAGCACGACGCAGTGATGCGCACGTTTACCCGCATCGATCCCAGCCCACAACTCGCTCACGCAGTACCTCCAGATCGTCATCCCTCACAGGCGTCTCCTTGCCTGACAGCCGCGCCGACACGTCCTTACCCAACGATCTGTGCGCGAGTCTCAATGAGCGGTCGAGCTGACAGCAGGACAGCGGGCGGCCATTCCCAGTGAGCCGTCACACCGGCAGGGAGATCTCAGCCATACCCGCTGTCCCAAGGAGAGCGATCACGACCCTACGACCGGCCATGACATCGCCCACCACTACAACGTAAGGAAGGGGATTTGGTGATCGGGTTGCAGCGCAGCGCGATCGGCACCCTGGTCGAGCGGACGACGAGGTTCACGATGCTCATCCCTCTTCCTCGCGAGAACGGCTACGGGATCGTCCCACGCACGAAGAACGGGCCCGCCCTCGCCGGCTACGGAGCCGTGACGATGACAAATGCCCTCGCACAAGCAATCACAGCTCTGCCGGATCACCTGCGCCGCTCCGTCACCTGGGATCGGGGCAAGGAACTCTCCGATCATGCCCGGTTCACCGCTCATACAGGCGTGAAGGTCTACTTCGCCGATCCCAAGAGCCCGTGGCAACGCGGCACCAACGAAAACACCAATGGACTACTGCGCCAGTACTTCCCGAAAGGTACAGATCTGTCCCGGTGGAGCGCCGAGGAGATCGCCACGATCGCCCACACCCTCAACACATGACCCCGCAAGGCACTCGGATGGAAGACACCCGCCGAAGCCCTCAGCAAACACCTACGATCGATCCAGCAGCCCGGTGTTGCATCGACCGGTTGAATCCGCCTTGCGACCCGCGGTCGTGGTGATGAATCAGCCCGGACAGATCATCGATGCCCTCGCGCCCTCGGGTCCAGATCGCGTGTTCGATCGCGTCGAGTACCAGCTGTGAGGTCATGGTGGTCGCGGTGCGCCACCCGACGATCCGGCGGGCGTACGCATCAACCACGAACGCCACGTACACCCACCCTGACCACGTCGACACATACGTGAAGTCCGCTACCCACGACAGATTCGGCGCCTCCGGACAGAACTGACGTTGCACCAGATCGTCCGGACGCCCCGCCTGGGGATCTGCGATCGTGGTGCGTTTAGCCTTGCCGCGGCGGGCTCCGTCGAGGCCGAGGTCGCCCATCAGGCGTTCGACCGTGCAGCGGGCCACCTCGACGCCCTCCCGGTGGCATTGCAGCCACACCTTCCGGGCGCCGTACACCGAGTAGTTCTCCCGGTGGACCCGGGCGATCTCGACCTTGAGTTCCTCGTCACGGACCTGTCGCTTCGAGGGCTGTCGCCGGCGGGCGCAGGCGTCGTAGTAGGTGGACGGCGCGATCTTGCAGCCGTGTGCGGTCAGCACGCGGCAGATCGGCGGGGTGCCGTACTCCTGCTTGTGTTCGTCGATGTAGTCGACGATCACCGATTGCGGCGGTCGAGCTCCGCCGCGAAGAAAGTCGAGGCAGACTTCAGAATATCGTTGGCGCGTTTGAGTTCTCGATTCTCGGCCCGGAGCCGGCGGAGTTCCTCGGCAATCTCGCTGGTGACCCCGGGACGCTTCCCCGCATCAACCTGATCGCGACGAACCCAGTTCAACAGGGTCTGCGCCGACCCGATGCCCAACTTGGCGGCAACCGACTCGATCGCCGCCCACTCCGACGAATACTCGCCACGCACCTCGGCGACCATCCGCACGGCCCGCTCACGCAGCTCGGCCGGGTACTTCCTCGAACCTGACATGACTCCATCCTTCACAAGAGATGAAGTCTCCGGACTCACCGGGGCGATTCAAGGTTGCCCGGTTGCCTTCCGAGCAGGCAACCAGGCAACCCCTTGTCGGGGTCCGATTCTGCAGCGATGCTGTAGGCAGTCTTCGGCGCACCGGACCGGCCGTTGAGAGTTTTCGAGGCGCAGTATGTGAAAAAACGAATCTTGGGGGGGCAGTATTGGTCTTGAAACCGCGTCAAGGTTCCCCGATCGAGCAGCATCCCACTTCGCTGGCATGGGAGACGAATCCCCGTTCAGGGTAGGCGGGTCAACCGATGGAGTTCATATGCATTCGTTCGCTCCTGAATACGAAGAAGGCTATACCTCACATGGTTCGCTGCCGGAATTTTCGTCGGCGCCACCGCAGACACGGATGCTGCTCTGTGCGGACAGTTCGACAACCGTCCTGCTCGAAGCACTACTTGCCGACCGCCTGAAGGTGCAAGTCGAACAGCAATGTCTGATACGCGCTGACGACGTTCCGGACATTGGCTGCGATCTTCTGGGTGCTGAACCTTCAGCGATTGTGGTCGACCGGAAGTCTCGAATTCTGACCACCAGCCACGACGTCATCAGCGTCAATCGCGTGATCATCTCCGGTCCGGAAAGAGACGCACTTGTTCCGATCGATGACGAATTGCTTGGACCGCACCTACGCAAGATTGGCCTAGCTATGAAACGGAAACCCCTCGCAGCTGGCCGGGATATTTGGCCTGTGGACGGAATGGAGTGCTGCAGCAAGGCGTACATTATCGACTGCAACTCTGCGGGGCGCGTGTACGTGCACGAGCGGTTCAATCCGCAATTCATCCCACTGTAATTCGTCCCCCGCGATAAGGAGGCAGTGCCCCATGAAACGTGCACTGATTACCGGCGTTACGGGTCAGGATGGTTCCTATCTCGCCGAACTGCTACTGGCCAAGGACTACGAGGTGCACGGTATAGTGCGGCGGAGTTCGTCGTTCAATACTCGACGACTCGATCACATATATCGAGATCCGCATGAATCCGGACGCCGCCTTATTCTGCATTATGGTGACGTTTGCGATTCGAGCAGGCTTGCGACTCTATTGGCTCGAATTAAGCCGGACGAAGTTTACAATCTAGCCGCGCAATCGCACGTTCGTGTCAGTTTCGACGAGCCAGAATATACGGGCGACGTCACCGGAATCGGCACAACAAGACTCCTGGAAGCCATCATGATGGCAAATGTGAACACCCGCTTCTATCAGGCCTCTTCGTCTGAGATGTTCGGAGCCGCCCCGCCGCCGCAGAGCGAAGAAACCACCTTCTATCCCCGCAGCCCGTACGGTGCTGCAAAAGTCTATAGCTATTGGATGACCAGAAACTACCGCGAGGCGCATGGAATCTACGGAGTCAACGGAATTCTCTTTAATCATGAATCGCCTCGGCGGGGTGAGACGTTCGTAACGCGAAAGATCGCCAAGGCTGCCGCGCGAATCAAATCGGGTCTGCAGTCGCGCCTATATCTGGGCAACCTCGACGCGATTCGGGATTGGGGGTACGCGCCGGAATATGTAGAGGGAATGTGGCAAATGATGCAACTTGACGAGCCCGACGACTACGTATTGGCGACGGGTGTGGGGACCACCGTACGCGAATTTGCCGATCAGTGTTTCGCACATGTGGGACTCGACTGGCGCGAGTTCGTCCACCACGACGAGGCATACACGCGCCCCGCGGAAGTTGAGTCCCTAATCGGGGATGCCGGCAAGGCCCGAACTGCATTCGGCTGGAAGGCGCAAACCTCGACCGAGGAACTGGCCCGGATCATGGTCGACGCCGAGCTGCAACTGCCAGAGGGGGCGTGGGCGCGTTGACCAACGGCATAGACGCCACATGGCGTGCTTCTCTGGATCGTCGGGCCCGCGGGGGAGTGCAGGAACGGCTGCGGCATCCCGTGCGGACCTCCTTCCCCACTGTTGGGAACCTGCGGGCTCGCCGCCATCGCGGCATCGGAGGACGCTCCACCGCTCGAACATTCTGGGGCCAGCGGATGACGATCGCTCTGCCAGAAGAAGTGTCAATCGCAATTCACCGGCATGGGTTCGTCGACTACGATCTCACCGCTTACCTGCTGGACCATTTGCGCCCGGGTGCAACGGTTCTCGACGTTGGGGCGCATATCGGCTACTACACGATGCTGGCCAGCGCTCTCGTCGGGCCGCAGGGATCAGTGGTCTCGTTCGAGCCGACACCCTCAACTCTGTCAGTGCTGCGCGAGAACGCGGCCCGCCGCCCGAACGTCACTGTCGTTCCTGCTGCAGTGTGGTCTGAACGCGATGTGCTGGTCTTCCACGATCATGGATTGGGATACAGCGCCTACAACTCCGCATTCCAGGCGCGGCTTCCAGAGTCTGTCCGCGTGCGGCTTCCCTCTGAGGAACTCCGGGTCGAGGCGGTGTGCCTGGACGACCACGTTCGTGAGCATGAAATTGTCGTCGACTTCGTCAAGATCGACGCTGAAAGTGCCGAGGCACATGTCCTTTCGGGGATGCGAGAGGTGCTGGCGAGCCAGCGACCTACTCTTTCTCTAGAGGTCGGCGACCTCGACGTCGTGGGCGCGCCACGTAGTCGAGAGCTGATCGAGGCGGTTTTGTCGGCCGGATACCAGGCGTGGGAGCTGAGGCGCGGCGAACCGGTACCGCATGTGCCCCAAGAAGTTTACAGCTACCAGAACCTGATCTTCACGCCAGTGGTACGGAAGGATACGTAGCATTGCATGACTTGGTAATTCGCAACGGAACGGTGTGCGACGGGTCGGGTAGCCCCACCCGCACCGCAGATGTCGCCGTGGACAACGGCATCATCACCAGAGTCGGCCGCGTGGGTAGCGACCGAGGCCGCACCGAAATCGATGCTGAAGGTCATCTGGTCACGCCAGGCTTCGTTGATATCCACACCCATTTCGATGGACAAGTGAGCTGGGATCCCCATCTCACCCCGAGCTGCTGGCACGGCGTGACCAGCGTGGTGATGGGCAACTGCGGCGTCGGTTTCGCGCCCGCTCAACCCGACCGCCACGACTGGCTGATCGGCCTGATGGAGGGTGTCGAGGACATCCCCGGCGCATCACTGTCAGAGGGAATCACTTGGGAATGGGAGACCTTTCCCGAGTACCTCGACGCAGTGGCCAAGGTGCCACGGGCCATTGACGTTGCCGCACAGGTCCCGCACGGCGCGCTGCGCGCATACGTGATGGGTGATCGCGGCGCGGCCAACGAACCGCCAACCGATGATGATCTGGAGCAGATGTGTGGGCTGGTTCGGGAGGGCCTGAAGGCGGGGGCTGTGGGATTCTCAACCTCGCGCACCATGACCCACCTGGCGATCACCGGCGATCCTGTGCCGGGAACCTTCGCTGCCGAAAGAGAACTCTTCTCGTTGGGCGGTGTGCTTGGCGAGGTCGGCACCGGCGTGTTCCAACTCGTGCCTCTGGGTGCAGGCGGCGAGAAGGTCGACGACCCGCTGGGCGAGATCAAATGGATGCGTAAGCTGTCCGCGGCGGTCGGCCGGCCAATCACCTTCGGTCTATTTCAGAACGATAATGACCCTGACGGCTGGCGCGAACTCTTGCAGATTGCGGAAGACGCAGTGGCAGGCGGAGCGGATCTACATCCGCAGGTGGCAGGTCGGCCATTCAGCGTGATCGTCAGCCTCGACTCTACCCATCCGTTCCATAAGCGCCCGTCCTACCGACAGATTGCGCATCTGCCGGCACCGCAGAGGCGTGCCGCGATGCGCGATCCGGCTCTGCGCGAACGGATTCTGGGCGAGCGGCCAGTCGGTGCAGATCCGCGGTCGGCCCTGTTCCCGCAGGGTTACGAGCGGCACTTCCCGATGAGCACCACTTCGCCGAACTACGAACCCGCGGCGGACCAGTCTTTCGATGCGTTGGCTCGGCGCAGCGGAGCGAATCCGGAGGCGCTCATCTACGACTTCCTTAGTTCCGAGGACACGAGCGGAATGATCTTCCGTCCGCTCCTCGGGTATTCGGAATTCACCCTGGACCCAATTCGCGAGATGCTGCTGCATCCCCAGGCGGTGCTGGGGCTCAGCGACGCTGGGGCACACTGCCGGCTGATCTGCGATGCGAGCACTCCAACGTCGATGCTCACGCACTGGGTGCGCGACCGGGATCGCGGCGAGCGACTACCGTTGGAATTCGTTGTCCGCAAGCAGACCTGGGATACCGCGCAGCTGTATGGCCTCCGCGATCGAGGGCTCCTGAGGCCAGGGTTCCGGGCCGATATCAACGTTATCGATCTGGACAATTTGAGCCTGCGCGCGCCGGAGTTCGTGTTCGACCTGCCAGCCGGTGGCGGCCGGCTCATCCAGAAGGCCGACGGTTACGCCGCAACCGTGGTCGCGGGCGAGATCACCTACCGCGATGGGCAGGCGAGTGGTGCGTTGCCAGGCCAGCTGGTGCGTGGGCCGAAGGCCGGACCGGCAGTGTCGTGAACCCGTCGGGCCGAACTATATCACTGCGGGAAAGGACTAAACCATGACCAACTTTGCCAAGAAGCTCTGCCTCGACCGGTCGAGGGAGCTACTCGCCCGTGGCCGGTTGGTCGATGCCACCCTTTCCGAAGAGGACTACGTGATCGAGCGAGACCGGCTCGTCGACGGCGCCTATCCGGTATACGGGGAACGCGCGCGCGGCGCTAGGGTCTGGGATGTCGACGGGAACGAGTATCTCGACTTCATTCTTGCCTACGGGACGATCATCCTCGGTCACGCTGACCCGCTCGTAACCAAGGCTGCACAGCGGGAGATCGAGGAGGGGTTCTCGATCTCGCTGCGAAAACAAGTTCACGTCGAGCTGGCCGAGAGACTAGTGCAGACGATCCCCGGTGCTGAGCGGGTTTTCATACTCAAGACTGGGTCAGATGCAACAAGTGCCGCGGTGCGCCTGGCGCGCGCGTACACCGGCCGCGACCGCTTGGTGCGCTGGGGCTATAACGGTTGGCATGACTGGGCCGCACAGCGCCCAGGTGGCATTCCGGAGACAGTGCGCGGTCAGGTTGCGACATTTCAGTACAACGATCTGGACAGCCTGCGCCAGGTGTTCCGCAGCCACCCCGACGAGATCGCTTGCCTACTATTGATGCCGTTCGAACTCGACAGCCCAGCACCGGGATTCCTACAGGGCGCGATCGACCTGGCGCACGAGCATGGTGCGCTGGTCGTGTTCGACGAGATGCGCTCAGGATTCCGCGTCGCGCTAGGTGGCGCGCAGGAATTGTTCGGCGTGCAAGCCGATTTGGCGACCTTCAGTAAGGCGATGGCCAATGGTTGGGCGGTATCAGCCCTGACCGGTCGCGCCGATGTGATGGCAATGGTCGGGAAAACCCATATCTCATCCACGTTTTACTCCAATACGGTCTCGATGGCAGCAGCGGTGGCCACGATCGATCAGCTCGCCGACGGGACAGCATTGGCCCGAGTGAAGGCGATGGGCACACGCTTGCAGGACGGGCTTGCGCGGCTGGTACACAAGTACGGGGTTCCCGCCGAAGTACGTGGGGTGCCCCAAATGCCGTTTCTGGCCTTCACCCATCCTGACGAAAAACGCTCACGCCTGTTGCAGGACACGTTTTTCGCGGAGACTACGCGGCGCGGCGTGATGCTGCACCCGACACACCACTGGTTCGTGTGCGCAGCCATTACTGACGCCGATATCGATTACGTGTTGGAGGCCGGCGACGAGGCAATGCGACTCGCGGCTGGTGTGGCATGAGACCGAACACAGATCTGGAAGTCCTCGCGCTGGTGCGGGCCCGCCTGGCTCGACGGCTAGGCGAGGACGAGGCGCTGCCCTGGCTGAGCGACACGGAGTCGCTCGCCGCGGCCGGAGTGGATTCGGTGCTGCTCATCGGAGTTATCAGTGAGCTGGAGCAGGAACTTGGTGTCGCGCTGAGCGACGATGCGGTGCTGGAGTCGTCGAGCATCGGTTCGCTCGCGGCCGAGCTGAATCGGGGATCACAACGATGAAGATGACAACGCGCGTCGACCCAGTAAGGGCGGCGCAGGAAGCCACGCGGAATGCAGTGGCGATCACCGGCATGGGTGCGTGTAGCCCGGGCGGGATCGGGGTGCCCGCGCTGTGGGAGGCGCTGTCTCGAGGTGAGTCACATCTGCCGCCTATCACCAGGTTCGATGTCGCGGGTGCGACGGTGCGTTCCGCGGGCCAGGTACCAGGACACGCGGTCGACGAGGACGGCTGGAGGGTTCTCGACCTCGCTGAAACCGCGGTTCGAGAGTCTATTGCAGGCTTCGACGACTCCTTGCTGGCGCGGACCGCGCTCGTGTTGGGTACGACCGATCCCGGTGTGGTGCCACCGCGGTCAGGACACCTGGCGGGCGACCTAGCTGCGGCGTGCGCGGAGCGAATCGGTCTGGGTGGTGAGGCGATTACCGTCGCAAGCGCGTCCGCCGCCGGCGCGACGGCTATCGGTATCGCGCGCGATCTAGTCGCATCCGGTGCCGCATCCGCCGCCGTTGCGGGTGGTGCGGACGCGGTGACCGATATGGCGTTCCTCGGGCTAAATTCACTGCGCACTCTCGGCCCAGAAGGATGCAAGCCGTTCAGTTCCCAGCGGCGAGGAATCGGGCTTTCCGAGGGTGCGGCGGTGCTGCGGTTGGAACCGCTCGACTACTGCTCCCCGGGTGGGGCCGCCGCCCCGAGGGCCGTGCTGGCGGGGTGCGGGCTGACCAACGCCACCGGACATCTGGCCGCCCCTGGCTCGGATGGGATCGAATTGTCTGTGCGACTCGCACTGTCCGATGCCGGAGTGGCCCCCGACGAGATCGACTTCATCAACACCCACGGTCCCGGTACCCGTCGCGGTGACGATGCCGAGATCGACGCGCTACGTGCGGTATTCGGCGAGCACCTGAGTTCAGTCCCAGTCAACAGCGTCAAAGGTGTGCTCTGGCATCTACAGGGCGGAGCGGGTGCGGTAGAGGCGCTCGCCTGTGTGCTATCGCTGGCTCATCAGGCGGTCACACCCACCTGGGGTTCCGAGCCCGTGGACCCGACCTACTCGGACCTCGACCTCGTTGGCGGGAGCAAGCCACGACGTGTTCCAGGACTACGAACCGCCCTCACCATCTCGTGCGGGCTCGGTGGCATGAATACCGCTCTCGTCATTCGGAGGCCATGATGAATAGCTCGATCGTGATCACCGCCGCGGCTTCGGGACCGGTCGACACCACCAACCTGTGGCGAGCACACACTGCCGGGGCGGATGGTAGGCGGGAGGTGAACACTCTCACCCGTGAGCTGCCTGAGCGAATCAGCGAGATCGCGGGCACTGCACTAAATAACGGGCCAGATCCGGATCGCACTGGCTGCGTCATGGGCTCGGTCTACGGAACCGGTCACGTCGCGGAGACCATCAGGGCCCGGCTCGACGCGGGGGCGCGGTCCTCGCTGGCGCCGGAGTCCTTCATCTACTTCAATCCTCATGGCGTCACGTCGCTGCTGTGCCTACGGCATCGTCTGCGGGGTTTCAGCGCAACAGTCCTAGGCGTGGCTGCGGGAATGCAGGCACTGGCGGTTGCGCTACGCAGGCTGCGGCTAGACGGGCGCCAGGCGGTCTTGTGCGGCGGCTACGAGCTGCTGAGCCCGGCCGCAGCGGCGTCGCTGGGCAGCGACCTCACCGATGGTTGGGCGGGATTCCTACTGCTTGAGACCGCCGATTCTGCACGTACTCGCGGAGCCGAGGTGCTGGCCGAGATCGGCGCCGTGGACACAGGACCGGTGGTGAGTTGTCCGGTCGCCGACGTCCGGGCGACTGCGACAATCACGACTATCGCGGAAGCACTGACCCGGCGGGCTCACCTGACGGATCCAGTGACGGCGGTCGCGGTAGGCAGACGACAAACCTATCGATGCACAGTGAGGGCCGCGGAATGAACACAAACGGCACACTCCTAGATGTCATTAACCGCCACATCCGCGAGGGCAGGGGCGACCGACCGGCCGTCATCGATTCGCGTGGGACAACCACCTACGCCGAGCTCGCGCGGGCCGTGGAGGAACGCGCCCGCGAACTCCTGACGGCTGGCGTCAAGGCGGGCACGCCGGTCTGCATCGTGATGACCTCCCGAGTGGATTCCATCGTTGAGTTCGCTGCCGCCAACGCTGCGAACGCGGCTATTCTCGTCCTGCAGGAACGGATGGCTGCGGGCGAGCGCACGGCTGCGTTGGCTGACTTCGACGCCGCGATGGTGATCGGACCGAAGGGGATCGAGCGCCTGAGGCCAGCAACGCGACTCGGTGAAGATCCGACGTTCGCGATGACCAGTTCGGGTACGACCGGGCGGCCAAAGGTAATCTCCAGGGAATGGTCCGGCACGCTGCATAACTCGGCGGTGTTCGCGCAGACATTCGGCATCAATCCCGACGACATTGTGCTCACCACGAGCCCGCTCGGCCACAGCTACGCCATCGAGGCTGGCACTCTCGCGGTCTTCTCCGCCGGAGCATGCCAGCTGGTCCCTGAAGCACCCCTGAGTCCGGCCCAGGCGCGGGTGCTGATCCAGCAGCACCGGCCGACGATCCTGCAGACAGTCCCGATCATTCTCGACTGGTGGGGGCGTTCTGGTATCCCTCTGACGACGGCCTGGCGCAAGTGTGTCAGCGCGGGCGACACGCTGCCCGCCCAGGCAGTCGAGCGATGGCGCGCAGAGGGCGTCCCAGTCTATAACCACTACGGCAATTCGGAGCTGGGGCAGCTAACTCTCGATCCGGAGGGCGGTTCCCTGACGGGCGCTGTGGGACACGCTCTTCCTGAGGTGCAGCTCCGTGCCGGTAACGGTGCCCCCGGACCGGTCGCGGTCCGCTTCCCCGGACTATCTCCGGTGCGGTTCGAGGCCGGCCGAGCAGTTCCGCTGGCCGACACGCATGGGTGGGTAACCACCGGTGACCTCGGTGTGCTCGAGCGAGGTGAGCTCCGGCTGACAGGGCGCAGTGACTTGGTCATCAACATTGGCGGCAACAAGGTCTCCCCGGTCGAGGTTGAGGAGGTCATCCGCTCGCTGCCGGGCGTTCACGATTGCGCAGTCGTGGGTCGCTCCGGACCTGATGGGAGAAGCCAGGTTTGGGCTTTCGTCGAGGCGGGGTCCGATACCTTCGACGCCGCGTCGCTGCGTCGTCAAGCTGGTGCCCTGCTGACGTCGTTCAAAGTGCCCGCGGTGATTCGCCGAGTCGACGCGCTGCCCAGGACTGGCAGCGGGAAGTTACGCCGAAGCTTGCTGATCGAGAACGAGAGCTGACAGAAGGAGCATCACATGACAGAGAACATTAACCCCCCCAGGACCGACAGTGAGCGCGACATCGTCATGGAGCTCATCACCACGGTGTTGTCCGAACGCCCGCACCTGCCAAAGTCGCTCGACGCGTCGACCACCCTGCAGGAGATCGGCATGGATTCGCTCGATCTGATCGTCGTCTTCTCGCGGTTCGAAGAGCGATGGGGCGTGCCCTACAGCGAGGAGGAAACGGACTGGACCGTATTCGAAACCCTCGGGGCGCTGGCAGACACGCTGGCCGCGCGGGCACGCGCCGCCGGTCGCGAGCTGCAATGACTTCGACGGCCCGCCACCAGCTGCCCACCTTCGATCAGCAGGGCGCCCTCGGGTGGCGTGACCGCGCGCTGGACGGGCTGAACTGCGTACTGCGGTGCATCGAGGCGGTACTGCGGTTCCGGGGGCTGGAAGCCCTTGCGGTGGCCCGCGCACTCAACGGCCCCTTGGACCCCGTCGGCCGCGACCTCGCGAAAGACTTCGACGGATGCCGCGTGCACTATCGCACCGCGTTCGACGACGGCACCCGCAACGTACCGTTCGTGCTAGATCGACTCAGCGCGGGCGAGCCAATCATGGTGCTACCGGACCGGTTCCACCTTCCCGGCGACGAGTACGAGGGCCGGTATCATTTCCACGATCACGCGGTGCTTGCAGTGGAGTTCTCGCCGGAGCGTAGCGAGATGACCGTCCTCGACACCGACGGGGATCCCAACGACGGCTTCCGGCGACGCTGGGAGATCACAGAGGCACAGCGTCAGCTTTTCACGTGGGTCGGCGCGGTCGAGCTGACCGCGAAACCGGACAACCGTAGCGGCGAAGAGTACTTCGCTGAGCGAGTGGCGGGCGATACGCCGCTGCTGATCGCAGGAGCCACAGCCCTCGGTGCGCTAATCGATGAATTGGGGGATGAGGGTTTGGGCTTAGTGACCGCCCGAGCTTTGCACATTCTGGCCCTCGGCGACATTCAGCCGCAGCTGTTCATCTACGGTCACGCGCTCGCCTTAACCGCCGACGTCGGACTGCCGCCGGAGGTAGGAGAGGTGCGGGCCGCCGCCCTGGCGGCCCGGGTGTGTGCCAAGCGTCTGGGAACCGCCCTGATCGCCGCGCACGAACACCCCGAACCGCTCACGGTGTATCCGAGGGTGCTTGGACTCGCCCGCCCACTACAGACCGCACTGGATCGACTGGGAGAGGCCCTGGTCGCAGCGGGAGGCGTGCAGGGGCCACATGACCCCGAGGCACTGCCTCGGCTGCGGGAGCGTTTCACGCAAATCGCACGGAACTGCTTCCCGGTCTCCGAGGACGCGGCGACATGACCCCACCCGTGGCGCTAGTGACTGGAGGCTCCGGACCGCTAGGCGGGGCGATTGCGCTCGCGCTTGCCCGATCCGGATACGCGGCGGTGGCCGTGCACGCCCACCACAACGCTGACGCCGCGGAGGCGGTAGCTGGCCAGGTGCGTGCGGCGGGCGCGAAATCCGCTCTCGTGATCGCGGATCTCTCAGAGCCGGACGCGCCTGGGCGAATGGTCGATCAAGTGGAGGCCCAACTCGGCGGGATCGACGCGCTGGTGGTCAACCACGGCGTGCATCGTGACCGGCTCCTGGTCGCCGCCGACGACGCGGAATGGGACGAGCAGATCGATACCAACCTCGCGGGCACGTTCCGCAGTGTGCGGGCGGCGCTGCGGGTGATGACCCGGCGGTCGCAAGGAAGGTTAGTACTGGTGTCTTCCGTGGCCGGGCTTCGCGGACAGCCGGGGCAGGCTGTGTACGCGGCAAGCAAAGCGGGTCTACACGGGCTGACTTGGACGACTGCCCGCGAGTACGGGCGGTTCGGAATCACCTGCAACTGCGTTGCCCCCGGACTGATGGAAGGCACACCCGCACACACGGGGCTCTCCGAGCAGGCCAGGCATTCTGTGATCGAACGGACCCCGCTCCGCCGGCCGGGCCGGGTCGAGGAGGTCGCCGAGGTGGTGGCGTTCCTGTGCTCGCCAGCCGCCTCCTATGTGTCCGGCCAAGTGATCGCGGTCGATGGCGGGATGACGAGCTGATCATGGACAACGAAATGGGATATCCATGAGTGAACGAATTCTGTTCTTCCCCTGGGGGTTCGGTGGCGGCGCAGCCTATACGGGACGATGCCTCGTGCTAGCCGCAACGCTGGCCGAGACCGGCGACGAGGTGATCTTCGCAGATTCCGGACTGAGCGCCATGGTCCACGAGGCCGGATTCCCGGTACTCGAATCCGCCGCCGGGGCACCCCGGCCGAACAACCGGCACTCAGTTCCTCCCTACCTGCCCTTTGCAAATGTGGAACGGGTATTCGCGGTCGCAGCGAGCTTTCACCGCGAGGATCGGGTCCGGGCTCGGATCGCCGCTGACAGGGAGCTGATCGAGCGGTGCCAGCCGACGGCAGTGGTAGTCGACATGGCGCCCACCGCGGCGTTGGCCGCGCGTGCGGCGGGACTACCCGTGATCTCTCTGGCCGACGCGGATTTCGTCACCACGCGGGTCAATGGCTGGATGCCGTGGTCTACGGTGGCCCCGCGGGTCCTGCTCCCCCATCCATCGAGTTTGCCTGTGTGGGATACGATTTCACGCGAATTAGGCTTGGGGCCGGTCGAGCGTGCCGAACACCTACTGTGGGGCGACGTCACACTGATCTCCAGTCATCCCGACTTGGAGCCAGTCGACGGGCCGCCGCACCGCGGTGAGCTGCATTACGTCGGCCCCATGTACTGGAATCCGCCTCGTCCCGCCGGAAATCCGCCACCGAACACCGACCTGCCGAGGATCTATGTCACCGTCGGCAGTGGCGGCACAGTGGGAAGACAAGCGCTGGGAAATATCCTCGACGCTTGCGCCGGACAGCCGTGGACGGTCTACGTGTCCGGTGGCTTCGCCGATATGTCCGGGTTGGCCATCCCGGACAATGTTCATCTCGCCGGATTCACCGGCCTGGACGTGCCATTGGCTTGGGCGGACGTTGTACTCAGCCACGGTGGATCAGCGACGGTGCTTGCCACCCTCCTGCATGGCAAGCCCTCGGTAATCATGCCGTTCATGTCTGAGCAGGAGATGAACGGCCGACATCTGATCGCCGACCGCGGCGCGGGCGTGTTGCTACGCACCAGCACTACCACCTCGCACGGCCGGCTGGCCTTCACCGACCGCTACTCCGGTCCGGCCAAGCAGCCGCAGGTCGGAGCCATCGACATCCGGCAGGGCTTAGCGGAAGTGCTCGACAACCAGGCATTCACGGTGGCCGCACGGCAGTGGGGGATCCGGTTGCGTGAGCGCTGTGCCGCCAGCGACCTGGTGGCACTTGCTCATTCGGTAATCGCGGAGGGGGCGGCCCGATGAGCACACCAGTGATCGGCATAGTCGGCTGCGGCCAGATCGGCGCGATGTACGCCGACCACCTCGACGCCCTCGGGCCGTACGATGTGGTCTGCCTCGACACCGATCTAGATCGATCGGAGAGGCTCGCCCGCGCGGCCAAAAAGGCCACCATCGTGGGAACGGTCGAGGAGCTTATAGACCGAGGCTGCGACGCGGCTCTGGTCACCTCGGCGACCTCAAGCCATCCCGCGCTTGTAGAGTCGCTGGTCCAGGCGGATATCCCCGTGCTGTGCGAGAAGCCGCTCGCCACCGATCTCGATGAGACCGAGCGGATCGGCACGCTCGCTGAAGAGCGCGGCGTCCCGCTGTGGGTCGGGTTCCAGAGGCATTTCGATCCGGGCTTCGCAGATCTGCGCGCGCGGGCGACAGCGGGGCAACTGGGGCGAATCCATCTGCTGCGCTTGGTCTCCCACGATGTAACCCCACCGCCGACCGCGCGGCTGCGCGAGAGTGGCGCCATCTTTACCGACCTGATGCTGCACGACTTCGACCTGGTACGGTGGCTCACCGGTCGTTCGGTCGAACGGGTGAGTGCGGATGGCGGCGCGTTGTCGCGACCGGAACTGGCCGAGATCGACGACTTTGACACAGTGACCGCCATGCTCCGCCTCGACGACGGTACGCTGGCCGTGCTCACCGCAGGCCGCTGGCAGCCTCTGGGCTACGACGTGCGAGCCGAGATCCTGGGGGCGCAGGGCAATTTGCTCGCCGGCGTCAATGAGGCGCAGGAGCCCGGCGCCCAGATCACACCGCATCACAGCGGGTACTGGGATCGATTCGCGAGCGCCTACCGGGCCCAGGTCGAGGCGTTTCTTGTCGAGGTGGCCGGCGGCCCGCACGATCCGGCTGCGGGCTGCTGGCGTGACTCGCACGCCGCCTTGCGCTGCGCGCTGGCCGCCGAACGGTCCGCACGGGCCGGGACGGCACCCACCACTCCATGACCGGACGGGCCCGTGTGATGTCCGGTCCGTCTCAATCAAGAACCCGGCGAAAGGAAATCATGAGCGACATCCGTGTTGCCATTGTGGGCGTGGGTAACTGTGCCTCGTCCCTGGTCCAGGGCGTGCAGTACTACAAGGACGCGGACGAGAACTCCACCGTTCCCGGCCTGATGCACGTGAAGTTCGGCGACTACCACGTCCGCGACGTGAAGTTCGTCGCCGCGTTCGACGTCGACGCCAAGAAGGTCGGGTTCGACCTCTCCGAGGCGATCAACGCCAGCGAGAACAACACCATCAAGATCGCCGACGTCCCGCCGCTGGACGTCCCCGTCCAGCGTGGCCCCACCCTCGACGGCATCGGCAAGTACTACGCGCAGACCATCGAGGTCTCCGACGCCGAGCCCGTCGACGTCGTCAAGGCCCTGAAGGACGCCCAGGTCGACGTCCTCGTGTCCTACCTGCCGGTGGGCTCGGAGGAGGCCGACAAGTTCTACGCGCAGTGCGCCATCGACGCCGGTGTCGCGTTCGTCAACGCGCTGCCCGTCTTCATCGCCTCCGACCCGGAGTGGGCCGAGAAGTTCCGCGCGGCCGGTGTCCCGATCGTCGGCGACGACATCAAGTCGCAGGTCGGCGCCACCATCACCCACCGCGTGATGGCGAAGCTGTTCGAGGACCGCGGCGTCGTGCTGGACCGCACCTACCAGCTGAACGTCGGCGGCAACATGGACTTCAAGAACATGCTCGAGCGTGAGCGCCTGGAGTCGAAGAAGGTCTCCAAGACGCAGGCCGTGACCTCCAACCTCAACGGCCCGCTGGCCGGCAAGGTCCACGACCGCAACGTCCACATCGGTCCCTCGGACTACGTGGAGTGGCTCGACGACCGCAAGTGGGCGTACGTCCGCCTCGAGGGCCGCGCGTTCGGTGACGCCCCGCTGAACCTGGAGTACAAGCTCGAGGTCTGGGATTCCCCGAACTCGGCCGGCATCATCATCGACGCCATCCGCGCCGCGAAGATCGCCAAGGACCGCGGCCTGGGCGGCCCGATCCTGCCGGCGTCGGCGTACCTGATGAAGTCCCCGCCGGTCCAGATGGCCGACGACAAGGCGCGCGCCGAGCTCGAGACCTTCATCAGGGCGAGTTCCGTTGCATCAATACAGCTATGAGTGGGAGGGCACGCCCGCGTCGGCCCGAACCAATAGGATTACATTCGAACATGGTGCCAGCAGTAACTGCGACTTCGGAGCAGACGCTCGGACGAGACTTCCGTTTGCTTTGGATCGGCTCCGGAATCAGCCAGCTGTGTGGTATGGCGACGGTCATCGCCTTCCCACTGCTCGCCGTCGATACACTCGGCGCGAATGTTGGAGAGGTTGGTCTCATCACCGCGGCGGGATATCTGCCGTGGCTGCTGCTGACCCTGCCTGCGGGCGTGTACGCCGGCCGACTACGCCCACGGGCCGTGCTGGCGACTGCCGACGTGAGTCGCGCGATAATCGTCGCGATGGTGCCGGTGCTGGCGGCCACGGAACATCTGGCGCTGTGGCATTTGTACTTGTCAAACGTGCTGGTGAGCTGCGCGACAGTGTTCTACGAGATCGTGTATCTGTCCATGCCGCCGAAGATGCTACCTCGGGACAAACTGTTCTACGGGAATGTCCGGTTGCAGGTCGCCCGCGCGGTCTCACTGGCATTCGGGCCGGCACTGGCCGGATTCACAGTGCAGGTGCTCGGCCCGCACGTCGCTCCGCTGGTCAATACGGCGGGATTCGCCGTTTCGGTGATCTGCAATCTACTAATGCGGTCGCATATCGAGGCGTCGGCACCGCAGACCGCCGGTCGCGGTGTACTCGCCGACATGGGCGAGGCGATCCGGTTCGTGTCCGGGAATCCGGTCATTCTCGCCTCGACAGCAGCCTCCGCGGTCGGCAACTGCTGCTTCGCGGCCTACGAGGCTTTGGTGGTGATCTTCCTGGCGAAGGACGTCGGGGTCACCCCTGGCACGCTAGGTTTTCTACTGGGAGCGGTCGGAATCGGCGCGCTGATCGGCGCGTCCATTGCGGGCCGGATCAGCCGGTGGATCGGCACCGCGCGGGCAGCATGGATACCAGCCGCGGTCCTCGCTCCCGCGGGCTTGCTACTTCCGTTCACCCACGAGGGATCCGGACTGCTTCTTTTCATCACCGGGGCGTTGCTGTTCCACGCCGGGTACACGGTGTTCACCGTGGGCCAGGCGACCCTGGTGCAAATGCTGACTCCGGATCAACTGCTGCCGCGCACCGTCGCCTGCGTCCGGTTCATCAGCCGCGGCATGTTGTTCGTTGGTGGTCTGGTCGGCGGTGGACTGGGCAGCGTATTCGGTCCTCGGCTCGGGCTGGCCATCGTGATGGTTGTGTGGCTCAGTGCCCCGATCATCACCGCAACCTCACGGCTACACACGTGGCGGGACATCCCCGCATTGGAGTTGGAGAAGGAACATGACTGACACGATCGATATCGTCATCACCACGATCGGTTCCGGGGAGTTTCTGGAGCAGTTCACCGACACTCTGGCCGAGACCGGCGCCCGGCTCGTCGTAATCCCCGACCGCAAGACGCCGGCCGCGTTCCACAACGCGGTCGAGCGTGCCCGCGGCCGCGGAGCCATGATCGTGGCACCAGATATCGACGAACAGGACCGACTGCTCGCCAAACTCGGGGTGCCGGAGTTGATTCCGTACGACTCCGACAACCGGCGCAATATCGGATACCTGCTGTCGTATCTGAACAACAGCTCCTTCGCAGTGTCGATGGACGACGACAATCTGCCTGTCGATCAGCCCTTCCTGAACGAGCACAAAGTCGTACTGCAGGGCCCAACAAGCTATCGGGTCGTGTCGACCGACACCGGGTGGTATAACGCCTGTGATCTGTTGACCGTGGATCCGTGCCGGATTTTTCCGCGAGGATTTCCTTATGGGCCAAGGGAGGGCGCGACGCGGATGACTACGTTCGAGTCGACCGAAGACGTCCGAGTCAATGCCGGGCTGTGGCTGGACGATCCAGATGTGGACGCGGTCACCCGGCTGGCCATCCGGCCTCAAGTGATCGGCTACGGCGGCGAGACGGCGGTACTCGCACGAGATACCTGGTGCCCCATCAACTCCCAGAACACCGCCGTTCACCATGACTCCCTGCCCGCGTACTACTTCTTGCGGATGGGCCAGCCGATTGGTGGCGCACCAGTGGAGCGGTTCGGAGACATCTTCAGCGGCTATTTCGTCGCGGCGTGCGCCAAACACCTAGGTCATGCGGTCCGCTTCGGGGGCCCGCTGGTCGACCATAAGCGCAATGTGCACGACCTGCTTGACGATCTCGCTATTGAATTGCCCGCGATCCGGTTCATGGACGAACTGCTGGACTGGCTCACCGGTTTCCATCTGGATGGCTCCGACTACGCCGAGGCGTACGAGTCGCTCAGCTACGGCCTACAAGACTTCGCGGAACAGGCAGGTGGACGGGCGTACACACCAGAGGCACGGGCTTTCCTGCATCGCAGCGCACACCACATGCGGACCTGGTTGCGCGCCATCCGCATCATCCACGGTGGATGATGCGGATGGCGCACAACGGATCTGACTCTCAGCTCCTGTCGAGGATCGTGTCGACGGTTTCAGTCAGCGTCAGGTTGGTACTGTCGATCCAGGTGCCTTCACCCTCAAGCTCGGAGCGCAGGGCCTCGTCGAGGAAGGACCAGTCATCGGCTAGCTTCTTGTCGCGCGCCGCGATCCGGTTTCCTGCGGTCTCCGGCGTCGGTGCCAGCACAATCAGCCGAAGAGGGAGGTCCTTCATGTGCTCCTGATAGAACTCCAGATGCGCGCGACGAACCACCACGTCGTCGATGACCGGCACTACACCGGCGGCGTGGAAGCTGCGGGCCAGCACCGAGGCATTTCGGGCTCGCAACAGAAGCTGCCGGTCGGCCTCCCGATCTTCCTCCGGGGAGGGAAGATGCCCGCCAGAGACAATCAGGTCCTGCAGGTGGTCACCCTCGATATGTGCGCTGATCGGAAACCGTCGCGCCAATTCGTCGGACACCGAGCTCTTTCCGGATCCCGGGATGCCGATCACGAGGAATGCGTGTGAGGCCGGGACAGTATCGACGACTGTACCTTGGAAGGAATCTTCTGGCATGCTCAAATATCCCATCTCTTCGAATTGTCGACGGTTTTCGTCGAACGGCAAATATTTCGAACCCTCGCCCTGATTGAACCCGACTCTTTATCAATCATGCAATGAGAGAAGTAGCACGAATTTCGACCCGAACGCAAGGAGGGGGTTATGCTCAATACCGACGGGACATCGGCGGTACCACCGTGGTTGTTGCTCTATTCAGCGGCCGATCACTCAGGATTGGCCGATGCGGCGCTGGCGGACGCGAGATCCCTTTCCGAGGGCAACGATCCCGCGGCGGCCGGCCGCCGCGGACCTGGGGCCTATCGTCTGGCTGTTGCGGCGGGGGACCGAGCTGGGCTCATCGAGGGACTGACCTACTTCGCCGACGGCCTGGCCAGCCCACGCTGGGTGACGGGAAAGGCCGACAGCGCCGCCGCACGTGTCGCATGGTGCTTCGGCGGGCACGGTAGCCAGTGGTCCGGCATGGGTCGTGCGCTGCTGGACTGGTCGCCAGAGGCCGCGGAAGTGCTCACCGAGCTGGACGACTTGTTGCCCGGCGGTGTGCTCCGCTCACTGACTGGGCAGGCGGAAACGTCGCAGGACACTCCGGCCGCAATACAGCCACTGATCTTTGCAGTGCAGGTTGCCACCGCACGGTGGTTGTGGGCGCGTGGGCTTCGCCCTGCGGCGGTCGTTGGACATAGTCTGGGGGAGGTCGCAGCTGCACATGTCTCTGGGGCGCTCAGTCTAACCGAGGCAGCGCGGGTGGTGACGGTACGAAGTCGGCTGCTGGACGCTGCGGGTGACGGCGGCGCGATGGCCACCGTCGGATTGGATCGCGAGACCGCGGCGGCCCGGTGCGCCGCGGTCATCGGCGGCACAGTTGTTGTCGCCGCCCACTCGGCGCCGGAGGAGACGGTGATCACCGGCGACGAGCAGGCCACCACAGCGCTGATCGAGAAGCTCCAGGCGGAAGGAGTGCGCTGCCGGATGATCCGCATCACCGCAGCCTCTCACAGTCCGCGGGTCGACAGCGTACTGCCCGAATTGCGTGCTGAGCTAGCGGATCTGGCCCCGGCCCGAACACACACCGCCTGGGTATCGACCGTCGATCCCGGCTCGAAACCCAGCGCGGACGCAGACTACTGGGCCCGCAATCTGCGGCAACCCGTGCGGTTCACCGAGGTAGTCAGCACGCTGGCGGGCCGCGGTATCCGGGCGTTCTTGGAAATAGGCCCACATCCGGTGCTACTCAAGCCATTGCGTGACACCCTTCATGCGAACGGTATCGACGCCCCATTACTGATAGCCTCTGGCCACCGCGGCACCCCCGAGTCCGTTTCGCTGTTGCGGGCACTGGGCGCCCTCTACTGCCGGGGTGCGAATGTCCCGGTTCTGACCGACCAAGAACTGGGACGGAAATGACCAAGACTGCTCCTCTTGACCGTTCGGCGACAGTGTTGGTGGCCGGATCGACGGGACTCGTCGGCTCGGCTATCGTCCGCCACCTGCGCGACCAGGGGTTCACGTCAGTAGTCGGCGTGCACTCCGTCGACGTGAACTTGACCGACGCTGTGGCCACCACGGACTACTTCGACTCGGTCCGGCCCGCGGTGGTCGTGGACGCCGCCGCGAGGGTGGGCGGAATCAACGCCAACAACACCGAACCCGTCGAATTCCTCAACGACAACCTGCGCATCCAGACCAACCTATTCACCGCTGCACACGCGGTCGGTGTCGATCGACTCCTATTCCTCGGCTCGTCCTGCATCTACCCCAAGCAGAGTCCACAACCCATTCCCGAATCGGCATTGCTGACCGGCCCGTTGGAAGAGACCAACGAAGCCTATGCAATCGCCAAGATTGCGGGTGTGATCGCGGTGCAGTCCTACCGCCGGCAGTACGGTAGGCGGTGGATCTCGGCCATGCCCACAAATGTCTACGGCCCTGGAGATAACTTCCACGCCACCCGCTCGCACGTGCTGCCCGCGCTGATCCGCCGCTTCCACGAGGCGGTCGAATCGGGTGCGGAGGAGGTCGTCGTCTGGGGTACCGGAACACCGCGTCGAGAGTTCATTCACGTCGATGACCTCGCGGCGGCCTGCCTGCACTTGCTCGACCACTACGACGATGCCCAATCGGTCAATATCGGAATCGGGACGGATATGAGCATCGCGCAGTTGGCCGCCATGGTCGCTGATACCCTTGGATTTACCGGCCGAATCATCTGGGATACAAGCAAACCAGACGGCACCCCCCGCAAGCTTCTCGACATCTCCCGCCTGACAGAAATCGGGTGGAAGCCCACGATCGGGCTGGCCGATGGGCTGCGCGACACTGCGCAGTGGTATGCAGATTCGGTCCGGGCATCGTGAGCGGTTGGTCACCCAGAGCGGGTGAACAGACCCGCATCCATCGCGATTCCGCGCTCGGTGGACACCTGGAACAGCGCATCGTTGCCGCGCTCCCAGATGCGCACCGACAGCGTCTGTCCAGGGAAGACCGGTGCGGTGAACCTGGCGGAAATGGTCCCAAATTGGGCAGGATCACCGCCGCACAGCGCGTGCAGCAGCGCCCGCCCAGCGAACCCAAACGTGCACAGGCCATGCAGCAGCGGACCTCGCAGACCAATTCGGGCCGTGACTTTCGGGTCCGAATGCAGCGGATTACGGTCGCCGCTCAGCCGGTAGAGCAGTGCCTGATTCGGGGCTGTGCGGTAATCGATCACCTGATCGGGAGGGCTGTCTGGACGATCCCACGGGTCGTCAGGGCCGGGCTCGCCGCCGAAGCCACCCTCTCGCCTGATCGTCAGTCCGGTACGCAGGTCGGCCAGAGGTCTTCCGGTGCTCGGGTCCACGCAAGTCGAATCAATGACCGCGAGGGCGCTGTGCCCCCGATCGTAGAGCGCGGTCAGACGTGAGGTTGACGCGGCAGTGCCGGTGGTCGGCAGCGGGCCATGCAGGGTCAACGACTGGTGGCTGTGCAGTAGCTGGACCGGGTCGAAATCGCCGAACGACGGCTGCCGCTCTCGCGAGAGCAACGTCGTGGCGAAAGTGGGCAATACCGCCGGCGGACAATCGACCGAATTATCGGTGGTGAATTGTAACTCGGCACCGGGGTTGTCCGCACCCGCTCCCACTCCGAGCGCATAGAGTGCAGTGTCGGAAAATCCCCAATTCCGCGTTCCGGAATCCCAATTGTAGCCGACCAGATCGTGCCACAGAGTCATGATTAAGTAACCAATCTTTTATGGAGTGTCGAGACGTTGTTTCTGCAAATGACAGGATGGAATTGGTGATGATCACAACGCTGTTGGTGGACGCGGGTGGGGTTTTGTTCAACAACATCATCGAGGAGACCCGTTTCGTCGGGGACCTCGCGCGGCGTTACGCTGCGGACCCGGATCGACTCCTGGCGCAACTGAAGGGCTCGGCGTATCAATACGAGAGCGGCGATGATCATGTGCATGCGGTCTTGCGCGACACGCTTACCTCGGCGGGCGCTGCCCGAGCCCACGAGTTCGATGCCGATTGGGCGGATCGGCTCTACCTCGCCAACGTGCACTGCTACGACGACAACGTCGCCGCGCTGGCCGAGGTCGTGCGGTCCCATCCAGGATTGACCGTAGTCCTGGCCAACAACGAGGCCAAGCACTGGGACGAGTTGAAGAATTCTCGCTTCGGCCACTACAAGCACTTTCACCGACTGTGCTCGTCGTGGCGAATGGGCCAGGTCAAGCCGTCGGCTGAGTACTTCGCCACAGTGTTGGACCACTGCGAGACGCATGCGCAGGAATCGTTGATGATCGACGATCGTGCCGAGGTGATCGATATCGCCCGAGAATTGGGGATGTCAGTGCTGCATATCAGAACCCCCGAAGTGCTTCGTTCCCAACTGCGTTCAACCGTCGCGGGCGTCACAACGTCGGTCAGAACTCGCTGATTCCGGCATCGATGGCCATCGCGTGCGCAGTGATGTGCCGCGAGGCATCGGAGGCCAGGAAAAGCACCGTCTCGGCCACATCATCGACGGAGATCCCCGGAACCGGCAGCATGTTCACCAGCATGCCGCGCAGCCGGGGATCGGCCAGGCTGGCGTTGGACAACTGAGCCAGCATGGCTCGGCCTCCCATATCAGTATCCACGCCGGTCGGATGCACGCTGTTGACCCGGATACCAAAGCGCGCCAATTCGGCGGCGAACCCCTTGGCCATTCCCCGGACGGCGAATTTGCTTGTGGTGTAAGGAATCATGAACGGCTGTGCTTTGAGGCCTGCCGAGGAGCTTATCAGCACGATCGAGCCGCCACCGGCTTCGATCAGATGCGGCGCAGCCGCCATCACTGTGTTCCATGTGCCGCGCACATTGACACCGATAGTGTCGTCGAAGTCTTGCTCGGTGACCTTGTCCCAGGCCCGCGGGATACAGATGCCCGCGTTGGCCACGACGACGTCGAGGCGCCCCAGCTCGGCGACCGCCTCGTCCACAGTTGCACGCAGATCTGCGAGATCGCGGACGTCAGAGATCGCGGCCACCACCTTCGCACCAGCCGCTCGAGCCAATTCGGCGGTGGTGTGGAGGTCGGTCGGTACGGGCGATGGATAAGAGACACCGGGCAACGTGGCGCAAAGATCGACGGCGATGATGGCCGCGCCCTCGCCCGCCAACCGCAACGCGTGTGCGCGTCCCTGTCCACGTGCGGCACCGGTAATCAATGCGACCTTGTTGTGCATGAGCAGAGTCATCTGAACGTCCTTTCCGGACACGAACTGCTCCGCGTCCGACAAGCGAATCGGTATGTGAAGAGCAAGCTGTGCGGGACCGCAATCAGCCTGCATTGGTAAGTCGGCGTTTGTCGGCATCCGTGATCCCTGGGCCGACGGTCGGACGGGCAATGACCCGGTCTGGCTCGAGTGTCGTTATGGGGCCTTCATACTCACCGGCGCTTTTCGAGAGCCAACCCAGCGCGGACTCGTGCATAGGCAGGTAGCTGTCCGACTCTGCGATTGTTATGTGTGGGTGCGCGGTCAGCCACACGGCAACGGCGCGCAGAGCGAAAGGCAGGTAGTCGCAGCGTCGGGCGACGCGGGCTAACGCATCGGGCTCGGCACCGGCTCGGCGGTCCCCGATCACCGATCGGATGAGATCGGTTGCGGCATCGAGAGTCAACGGGCTCACGGGAAACCGAGTCGCGGGTGCGGGTGCCATCAACAGGCCGGTCAGTGGCATGCGGCTCGTTACCACTACGGCACACCCCTCCGTGCCAGGTACCAGCGGCCCTACCTGTGCGGATGTTTCGGCGTTGTCCAACACCACCAGAACCGAACGGCCCACCAGCAGCGAACGAAAGGCGGCAGCCCGCTCGGCTTCGCCGTCAGGAATGCAGTCGAACGGTGCGCCGAGAGCGCGCAGAAATCGGCCCAGCACGTCCACCGGCGCCTCTGGTGACCCGGTCGAGGTGCGGCCACCGAGGTCCGCGTAGAGAGTTCCATCGCCGAACCTGTGCGAGACTGCGTGGGCGCAATGCAGCGCCAAGGTGGTCTTCCCGATGCCGGCCGGGCCATCGACACAGACCACCGGTACACCGCCCGGCGCGCCGTCACCTATGAGGAGCCGTTCCAACTGCTCAAGTGCCTGCCTTCGGCCGAACACGTGGCGGGGCGCTGCGGGTAGCTGTGCCACCCGCAGTCCTTCACCGCGAATCTTGGGTGCCGCAGCTATGACGCATCCGACCAGTTCCCCGCGGGCGGCGAGAACCCGATCGCAGGCCTGAGCCAGTTCCATCGTCATGGGCTTTCTGCCGTTCTCCACCTTGGACAAGTATCCCTTGTTGTAGTGGGTGAGTTCGGCGAGTCGGGCTAAGGAAAGACCGGCCTCCCGCCGCAATCGCCGTAGCGCTCTCCCTGCGTCGTCCATTCCTGTTTCTGCCATCAATCAACCTCCACAGAAGAGAGCAAATTGAGCCCAAAGCACTTGGATAACGATGGTCTATCGAACCGATGAAGGTCATACTCGCGCAGGTCTTTTCTCGGTCCTGGGCCTTGACGGTGACGAATGCGTCGACGATGGTCGTGCCATCGGATTCGAGGAGGGGATCGTGTCAGGCCTGGTGCATCGGACCACCCGCTGGGCCTCGGGTAGATGGAACCGGGGAGGGCTGTGGCTTTGGTGTTCGACAGATGGATTCTGCAGCAGGTCCGCGGCACGGATATACGCTTGCGGTCGTCGGAGGCTACGCGCGAAATCACGTCGGGCAGATAGGCAATGTTGGTGGTCTCGGCGGCCAAACTGTAGGTTTCGACAGAACCACGCGTCTTGATCGCCCGGTCCTCCTCCGCCGGATCGGGAGCCTTGCCCCTCAACGTCACAGTTGACGCACTGGGAAGTCGCGGTGTCAAATCTCGGACAGTGATAGCGTCGGCGCCGATTGCGGCCCAAAAGGCTGGCTTCTTTGGCACAGATCATCTCCTAGTTTCGGACCGGGGGAGGAGACCAAGCGCCACCGCATTGCGAGCTCCCAGGTTCCTGTCAAACAACAGCTGGCCTAGACAGGGCCGAGCCGCCCTCGGTCATCTCTCAGGGGACAGACTCTCACATACCGGTCAGCCAGTCTTGTTATGGCCTCGCAAACACAGAGCAAGTTGGTCGCCTGCGAACGTCACTGTCTGACAGATGTTCTGAGGACTACGTAGAATCGGGATAGTTCTAGGGAACGGCAGCTGAGCTGCGATGACACCTTGACGTGGATGCGACCACACAGAAGGGCGATTTGAAGCCCCGTCCATCGGATCGAGACGGAACATCGGCCCCGAAAGCCCCGGCCTATATGGGCGTGTCGAGAGTGGTTGGCAACCGCTCAGGATCCTGTGTGGCAACAGGTGGGATGCAATCGACGAGTCGCAACCCCTTCCTGGGAGCCATATTCCAGCTATCGGCGTTTGTCGACCTCCGGGTTCTCTAACAGTGTCGGCATCGATGGAGGCAATGTCCCGAGGTGTGGGCATTGCGCTGCCGGACCGTTTCCCTTCCCGCTCGACACCGTGTTCTACAGCGTGTCATCTCATCCCAGTGATGCAGAGTATAAAACCGACGCACCGGTATGGTAGTGCGTGTCGGATGGGCTGTTCGCTGCGAGAGTCTTGGAACCGCGAATGTCATTGACTCGAAGACTGATTCTGCAAACCCAGACATTTCGCAATGCGGATGGGGCTATAGTCCGTATCCGGGGAAAGCCGGTTGGTTGGAATGTTGAGGACAGGCGCGGGGGATGGATCGAGTGTTGAGCTTTCAGTCGGCTGTCGCGAGGCGGTTCGTGCATCGGCAGGCGATCGCGGAGGTGTATCTCACGGATTGCGCACCAGTTGATGACGGCCGGTTCCTTGTCGGGGCGCAGTGGCCGCGACTGCACGCCTTCTATCGCACCTGCACGGGACGCTACGACACGATGCTCCTGGCGGAGACGGTGCGACAGTGCGCGATCTATCTTGCGCACGTGCGATACGCGGTGCCGATGGACTACAAGTTCACGATGCAGAGGATGCAGGTCGAATGTAGCGTGGATCTGCTGGCGATCGGAGCCCGGCCGGCGGATGTCACCATCGATGCGCATGTGACGGGAACCGCCCAGCGCCAGGGGATTCTCTCGGCGTTCAGCGTGACGCTCGAGTTTCGTCTGGACGGAGTCATAATCGGCCACGGTTCAGCTGCGGCGAATGTGCTCTCCCCATCTGCGTACGAGCGCGCGCGGTGGCAGGGGAATGCTGCCCGGGCGGTCGGGCAGCCGCAACAGCTGCCGCCCGTAGACTCGGATGCGGTGTGCGTGCCGGATCCGCGGGCAGTCGTCCTGGGACCGCATCCCGCGGGAGCGCAGCGTGGAAAATGGCTGCTGAGAAGCGATCCGACCCATCCAGTGTTGTTTGACCATCCCTTGGACCACGTGCCGGGCGTCCTGATCCTCGAAGCCGCGCGGCAGGCCGCTCGACTGCGGTTGGGCCAGTCGTGTGCGGACGTCGAGCACGTCGACATAAGATTCCGCCGGTTCCTCGAACTCGACGAGCCCACCACCGTCGCAGCCCGAATCCTCGAAGGCGAAGAAGGCGGCGTCGAGGTTGAGTTTTCACAGTGGGGTGAGACACACGCCTCCGGGAGCGTGCGGCTGTCGATCCCAGTGAAGCCTCGCGATCACGCGATGGCCGGGACCCAACGCGCATGACGGATCCGGTCGATCTTCGCGCGTCGCCGCGGTGGGACGATCGCGGCGAGGACGAACGTGAGCATCTGGTCGATACGCTCATCGAGGTCGGCCCGTTCGGTGAGCACGTTCGAGACGAGCTGGACGCCGGTGAAGGCGGAGACGAAGTAGTGGGCGAGGTGTGCCGGGTCGACGGTGTTGAGCACGTCGCCTTGCTCGATCGCGGCGTGGAACATCTGCTCACAACTGTCGATCCAGTCGAGGTACGGCTTCGGCGGGCCTGCCACCGCGCTCATTTCGAGGGTCAGACGAATCCCGGCCCGGACGATAGGATCGTCAACCATCTCTCGCTTCATCTCGTAACAGAACATCACGATCTGCTCGAGTGCTGGTGCGCCCGTGCGATTAATCGCGTTGACTGCGTTCATCGAGACAGCATGCTGTTCTTCGATGACAACCGCGGCCAATTCGTCCTTGGATTTGAAATGAAAGTACAACGCGCCCTTCGTCAGCCCCGAGTGATCGACGATATCGGCCAGGGTCGCACGTTCGTAGCCTTCTCGATCGAACAGCTCGGCTGCACTCTTGACGATCTGGTGCCGGGTCGCGAGCGCTCTCGCCTGTCTGACCACTGTGTCGAATCCTCTCTATCGCCGACCGCCCATCAGGGAGCACCATGACCGACCACACGCCGGCCGAACGGCGCCGCACCGAAACGGCCTCAGCAGTGTGCATGCATTCGGTGCAGGAGTGCCACCTACGTAGTATTGCAGTAATAGGGTCATCCGGTTTCATTGGTGCCGCCACCTTACGTGCATTGACGGTGCTTCGCGTACGCGGCAGCGCACTGACGTAGGCAATGCTGTCGGCCCCGCGTGTAATAGTGGCCATAGGAGGTCGACCGGATCTCTACATCGACGCCGGGTATCTGCTTGCGTCCGCCGCAACGCGTGTCACTGGCACCTCGCTGCACAGCGGGATCCACGGAGAAAACCGAGAAGACTGTCAGCAGGGAGCTGATCGACGAGGTCGCGGCACGGGTTCTCGTATCGTTCCAGGAGAGCACCACCGCTGGCGACAAGCTGCAACTTCGACGTGCGAAGCCGTCGATCCCACGAGACAACGACCGTGCGCTGCTGCTCGACGCGTCCGACGTGATGCAGAAGTACGACCTGGACGAGGGGATCCGATACCGGTGGCGTGCGCGCTGCTGGGAGAAGTACGACGAGGCATGAACCAGGCTGCCGGCCGACCAACGGTGGATCCGGGCTGGCCCGACCCGCCCCTTTCCACGGTTCGGCGCTATGGGATGAGGAGGATGACGAGCCAGAAGACGATGGAGATGTAGCCAAGGACGAGTCCAGCGATGGCCATACCGCGACCGCTCTCTCCGGTGCGCCGTATCTGGCTGAGGGCGATGTGGCCGAAGACGAGGGCCAGCAGTCCGCCGAGGATGCCGAAGACGAGGGCAAGGATCGCGAAGACGTTCGTTCGCTGGGAGTGGATCGGCGCGCCGTAGACGGGTTGTCCGTCAGCGGTATGGCCGACAATGGGTGCTGCCAGGGGGCCGGTTGGTGCCGGGGTTGGTTCCTTCGAAGCCTGCACGGCCGCCATGATTCCGCCGACGATCAGGGAGATGAGTCCGGCGAAGCTGACGAGACCGGCGATCACTGCGAAGAGACCCAGGTCTGTTGCACGGTTGAGCGAGTGGAGGAAGAGGCTAGTGCCGAAGGCGGCGAGCAGCAGATGCCACCACTGGATTCGCGTGCTCTGGCGGTACGCGCTGAATGCTATTGCGCCGCCACCGACGCCGATCGCAAGCGCAATCAACGCGACCGCTACCCATCCCGGAGTCTTGGCCTCCATCCCCCCCCCGACCACGAACAGCACTGAGCTGACAATGCTTCCGAGTACTACGCCCAACCCGATCCATACGAGGAACTGTCCAAGAGGCGGGCGGATCCCGTGTCCAGGCATAGGTGGAGCAATCGTGCGCGGCTGCGGTTGCATATCAGACATCCGGCCATCATGTAGCACCCCAGGACATCGTTCGGGCGCTTCCACCTGGATGTGTTCGACGTCATGCAGACGCGCGACTTGGATGAGCCATCCTGGGCCGACTTGATCCGAATGTTCGATGACGCAGTACTCGAACCGGCTCTCCGATAGTCGATTCCGACGTCCCTCTGTCGCCGCGGAGCGCCGATCGGGGTCGCTCTCGATCGATCTATCGAGTCGAGCGTCACGGGCGCTCAGGATCGCGATCAGCGCGTCGGTTCCTGGCGGGCCCTACGTCAGCACCTCGCTCGCTTCGCCCTGAGCAAGAGAGAAGAGCTCGTCATGTCTGCTCGGATTGTCGAGCAGCTCGATGGGCATCGCTTGGTCTTCCGTCCAGGGATTCGGGGCGAACCACCACGATGCGACCGCCCAGGGATCGTCCTGCGCCTCGAGAAGGGCGTTGATCTCTTCGACGAGCTCCCGTGTGGCGTCCGATCGGAACTGGAACGCGGGGTAGAGGACCGTATCGCCGGTCTTGAGTCTGATCAGGCCGGCCCGCGACGCCATCTCGATCGGTACCTCGTCGGATGACCGCATCGGAAAAGACAGGATGTAGTCGATTGCGGCCTGCAGAACGGCTTGTTCTCGGCTGAGATCCGTTTCTTCCATAGGGATTTCACTCCTGACTGGTAGGTGCTCGACGCAGCCTCACTTGAGGCTAGCCTCGGTGCTCCCGTCCCGCCCAGGACTTCCAACGGGTGCCTCTGTCGGAGGATCCGGTTCACTCCGAACAGCATTTGCTATCCGAAGGAGTCCCAGTTTCGACGCCTCTTCTCCCAGCCGTCAGGATCGGTTGGAGGGTGGTCGATGATCGTCCACACGAACTGCTCGAAGGTCATCGACAGGCCGTGAGAGAGGCCAGCATCGAGGTTCGACCCTTCGATCCAAACTTCGGGATCATCCCGGAGAGCAAAACGGCATTCTCTCCACATTCCGGTTACATTCTTCACCTCAACGTCAGGCCCTGCGGTGCCATCCCACATTCCACGAGACCGGGTCAGGGGCGAGGCTATCGCTCCGGGTTCTTGACTCACTGACAGCATCGGCAGCGTAAGCCTTGAGGGCATCCGCGAACCGCGCACACTTAGTTTCTGGCTGTTCGTAGCCTCGCTCGTCGCAATTCACGAGGTCATAGCCGTGATCGGCCTTACGGATTCCGCCATAACCAACGAAACCCATGAGAGTGGGACGATCGATGCGCTCGGTGAGCACGTAGCCGTCTCCCGAGTAGGGCTGATGCGACCACTCCTTGCCCAATCCCTGGGGAATCGCCGACTGAAGGAACGTCACCGCCGCGTAGAACCGAGCCACCTCGTCGTCGGACAGGGTGCCAGTTCCCTTTGAGCTGTTCTTCTCGCCGATCGTATGCGGATGGCGAGTCTCGACTGGAAGAACCACCATTCGGATCTTCCTTCGTCGGATCCTCTTGATGAACTCCGAGTACCAAGTCATGCTCTCCCCCTCCAGACGGTTGTTCAGGTGACCTACGCCGCTACCCTCGATTGACCTTCTGGAATTCCTGCCAGTAGAACCGTGCGGAGGACAGCTTCACGAAGATGCAGGCGACGAGAATGTACGCGACCAGGTCCGGGAAGGAGATCGCCGTCGCCACGGCAAGAAGGACGATGGATACAGGGGTCAGGACCAGCGACACGACGATGGCCTTCTTGGGATGCTCCTCGCTGCGCTTCCGAAAGACCACGCTGGCCAAGACGGTCAGAATGATCGAGATGGCCAAGAGAATCATGTAGTAATCCACCACTGCTCCTACCTACTGTGCTGACTCGGTCGACCCGGAACGCCTGTACGCGGAGAACTTCTTCCAGGAGTTGAAGGCGGAAACACCCTCGAGGAATCCTGTCGCAATGATTGCCATCCCCACAAAGCTGTCGAAGACCAACAGAGCAAGACCCGACCCGAGCAGGAGATAGACCGCAGCGAAGTCGGTCAGGAACCGGGTGAGAGGATGACCCTTACCGTTCTTCATCCTGTTGTTCAGGGCCGCAATGAGGAGAGCGACACAGATGCCGAGAAGGAGATAGGGGATGGCGTACTTCATGATTCACATCCTGTCGTCGTAAACCTTGACCAGCATGAAGGGGAGGCCGAGGGTGTTGGAGGGAATACTTCGATGCGACCCATTCCGGCCCCATGGACCGCTTTCCGATCCGCGGCGATGCAACCAGAGAGCAATCCGGAGCCGAGTGCTGAGGGATTGGACGGAATCAGCAGCCGCTGATCGTGAGCAGCTCCGCCGGCAGGTCTGATTGCATCACCACTGGGTCTCTGCTCCAAGTGAACGTCGTGGTCGCCAGCCCCGGGCTTACGCGGCGCATGGCGTCCTTCGATTGGACGACAATGGGTGGTAGAGATCGTCAGGGCTCAGTGAGGAAGCTGGGATGAAGAGACCGCCGTCGAATCGACGCTGGGTGCCTCTTCCGGCAGCGGCGACCCGGTGCGGTCCGCCTCTCAGATTGTTCCCCGAGGAAGAAGTCGCCGCCTTGTCGGCTGCCCATCTCCCCGGGGTATACGTAGCTGCACACGCCATGAATCCCCTCCGTCATGCGTTCATTACCTCCCCAGTCGCATGTCCCTTTTGTGAACCTATCAGCCGGTGGCGGCGCGGACACAGAGGTGGTGTGGCATCGACCAGCTCGCGACTGCCCCGTGATCATTAACTGCATCCAGATGGACGTTGATCGTCCGCGACGAGCTCAGATGAGATCCTTTTCGCTCATTGTGATTTCACTTCTGACGGGAAGGCGCTCGACTTGCTTTCCCATGAGGATGGTCCCGATCTTGCGTGATTCCGGCGTGCCAGGCCTGAGCGGCTTCGGATTGGATGTCTCTACCGTGGCGTCCAATCCGACAGCATTGGGGCGGCCGATGCAGACGAGCGGCGGCTGCAACCATCAGGACGCCACGAGACCAGAGCGCCAAGTATCTAGGAGTTACGAAGTGATTGACCCGCGCCAGATTTGGGATACGCCGCAGATGATGAAGGCCGACTCCGCGACGCCTGTTCTGGACAGGCCTGGGCGGATCCGGGTTCTGTCCGATTCTTATGAGGTGATCGAGAAGTCGGGACTGATCTTGTTCTCAGTTCTTTTGGAAGGAAAGCCAGGGGTCATCTTCGACACGGCGACGGTTCCGACGAGCCTCGTGCAGCGAACCTACTATGACAACTTCCCGAGGGTCGACTACCAGCCCTACCTGCTGGAAGGTGGAGCGCTGCTTGATGATGCTCAACAGATTTGGGGAATCCCCGATGCGCCGCTCGCGACATTCTCCATCCTCCTCGAATAAGGACGTGTACTCGAACCGCATCGTGGGCTACTCGATCGACTCAAGGATTAACGCGCGTCTTGCTGTCGGCGCCCTCGACTCGGCCGCCGCCCGTCGGGCTACGGCGGGTGACCGGTGGTCGGCCGCCGACGAACAGGGGAGTGGCGCCCAGGCGAAGCAACTGACAGCAAGAAGATCGGCCGACCCGTCGGCACCGGAGGCAACGTCGAGCCCAATAGCCGCAGCGTCACCACCACCCTGTCTGTCCTCGAGGAGTCCCCTCAACGCCGTCGACCACCTCAAGGACAACCCCAACGCCCCCATGGACATTCACCCAACTCCTTGACCAGGCACTCTACGAGACGAACGCCGAACTCTGCGCGCAGTACAACAACGGCGAAACCTTCCTCAGCGTGAAGGTAGTCTCCGCCTCGCACCCCGCTGAACAATCCGAGAGGGAAACACTTTGATCGCCTACCTCGCAGTACTCCTGGCTGTCGTGGCCGTGGGTCTCCTCGTCCCGACTTACCTCAATCTTCGACTACTAAACGGCCACGTACGACAGAGCATCACGGCGAAAACGACCGGCCACCAGGTCGCCGCACTGCGTCTCCGCACAGTCCTCCTCGGAACCTGTACGGCCTGCGCCGGATCCGGAGCAGGGCTTGCTCTCCAAAGCCAAATAACCAAGCAAGACCTCCCCACCGAGGTCCTCGTCCTCCTCCTGATCGCCGTGGCCGTCACCGTCGGAGGCGGTTGGATAGCGGCCAACAAGGCCGTCAAGATCCACATCGGAAAGGCACTCGAGGGCCCCAGCGAACATCGCCACTGATCCCCCACCGAACACGAATGCCCGGCCCGTCGGCGGACTCGCCGCCAACGGCGCGTTGGTACTCCGAGGGCCGCGCCCGACCGGGACCGTCGCCGACGAGCAGGGGAGTGGCGCCCGTGCCACGATCGATCTGCCGAATACGAAGGTCGACGCGCTCCTGGCGGACACCGAGAATGGACTGTTCGTCGCTGCTTTGACCAGCACCGATGACCGCGGATACAACAACAACCGTGCCGCGATCGCCGCTACGATGGCCGCCGTCGCCCCTGAGTCGAAGAAGGTGTTGTGGCAGAAGGATGATCTGCTGACGTCGAACCCCGATGGGGTTATCGACCGTGGGATTCTGCCGGTCTACAGCACCCCTGAAGGCGAGTGCAAGGGATACACCTTCGCACGGAACGTACAGGTACTCGACACCAAGACCGGTGAAGCGAAGTGGACCACGCACGTGTCCGAGCTGCCGCGGGCCAAAGCAAAAAGACCAGTGCACCGAGGACGTTGTCTACGCGGAGTGTCAGTGCTGGGGTCCGCCGTCAGCAATGAGCTCGCCATCCCACTGCGATCTCGATGCTGTGTAGACCTGTGGTCGTGGAGAGAGGCCGTCTCGCGCCGACGCACTGGACAAATAGATGATCTAGCGGAATTTTTTAGGATACTTAAGGTCGAGGGGTTGACTGCCTGAAGTTCTTCACTATAGTTACGGGAGTCCTGGTTTGTGAGTTAGGTCACCGATTGGAGGGTTGTCGGATGGCGACCGAGGGTGCCGCTAATGTCTCCGCGACCGCGAGCGCTCAGCTGACGGTCGTCGGCGACAAAGTCCGATCCATGCGCAAGGAGAAGGGCATGACCCTTGCGCGGCTCTCCGAGATCACCGGACTGAGCCCGGCAATCGTTAGCCAGATTGAACGCGGTCGGGCGAACCCCTCCTTCACCACCTTGTGGCAGCTCGCCAACGGACTTGGCATTCCGGTTGGAAAGTTCTTCATCGGCCAACCCGAGAGCAAGTCCCCCGTCGTCCGTAAACACGAACGGCGCAATCTCGTCGGCGTGACCAAGAAGTCGATGGGTGAAGCGGTCTATGAACTCTTGACACCGGATCTCAATGGAACCTTGGAGGCCCAATGGATTGAAACACCGCCTGGACACGACACGAGCGCAACCCCGTTCCGCCACAGCGGCGAGGAGTTCGGCATCATTCTCTCCGGCCGCAAGGACATCTATCTGGATGGCGAATGCTATTCCCTGGAGGCTGGCGACTCGATTACGTTCTCCTCGGAGATTCCTCACTGGTACAAGAACACCTACGACGAAGTCTGCCAGGCGATCTGGGTCAGTGCACCCCATGCATGGTAGCCCCGCAGTGCACCGTCCGATCCTCGTGCGCCCTGAGTGCTCCGCTCCCGGGGATGGTCGAGCAATCGCCGTTCCCCCGGGTATTCCAATCGCTACGAAGAGGTTTGCGTAGCCGCCGCGGACAAATGCACACCGCACTGTGCGCCGGCGCCCACCTCGGGTCGATCGACTCCTGAGCACGCATACAACTACATCTCCCTTCCCGGAGACAGGCGAGTAGTCGCCGTTCCCCCCGGGTATTCCAATCGCTACGAAGAGGTCTGCGTAGCAGCCGCGGACAAAGGCACACCACCTGTGCACCGGCGCCCATCGCCGGGGCGTCCGCTTCCCTTCCTTACTGTCGGGCCGTCGAGTCGGCCGGACATCACGCGTCCCCAAAGCGGCGATGCGTCATACACTCTCGCGCCCGTCAGGGTGCCAGCGTAAGGACAAGACCAATGCTCGACTCCCTCACCCCTACCCAACGCATTCAGTACCGACTGAGCCCTGAAGCCCGACGGGGCCTACGAGGTCTCGGGTTCGGCAACGCCCTTGAGTGGTACGACTGGATGGTCTTCGGACTCTTGTCGGCTTTCATCGGCCCCAACTTCTTCCCCTCGACCGATCCCCTCAGTGCTACCCTCCACACCCTGGCCGTCTTTGCGGTCGGATTCGCCTTCCGTCCGATGGGCGGCGTCATTCTCGGAACGATGGCAGACCGCGTCGGTCGCCGACGGGTCATGCTGATCTCGATCAGCTCGATGGCTGTGACCACGCTCATCATCGCGGTCACGCCCAGTTACGAACACATCGGTGCTTGGGCCGGTGTGATCCTGGTCGGCTGCCGCATCGTCCAGGGAATCTCGACCGGTATCGAAGCGCCGCTATCTACAGCGCACGCGGTCGAGCTCGTTCCCGAAGGTCGCGAGGGTATGGTCGCCGGCGTCATGGGTTTCTATGTCAACCTCGGTGTGCTCCTAGCTTCCCTCGTCAGCTTCCTGTGCAGTCTGGTCCTGGACGGCGCGACCATGAGTGAATGGGGTTGGCGAGTACCATTTTTCATCGGCGCCGCGTTCGGCGTCGCGGTGATCTACATGCGCCGAGGGCTTCCCGAGACCATGCGTCAGGAAGAGTTGGAGGACAACACGACCGGAGCGGTCTGGACCTCTGTCCGGAAGTACTGGCTCAGCGTCCTTGCAATTATCTTCGTGGTCGGCGCGGTGCAGGCTTACAACTATGCGTGGAACGTGGGGCTCCCGACTACGGCTCGCAGCAACTTCAACGAAGATCCCTCGGAGGTCTTCGCTGTGACCACGGCGCTCGGTATCCTCCTGGTCATCGGCAGCCTCGTCATCGGGAAACTGACCGACCGCAGATCCATCTCCTCCTGGTTCCTGTGGACGCGCGCCCTCGTGATTCCTGCGGTTTTCCTCATGCTCCTCTACTCGCACAATGGAATCGGCGGTTTCGCCGTCGTCCTGCTCGGTGGAGCCATGGTCCTGATCCCGAACCTGACTCTGTACAACGTGGTCAGCACCTCCCTCATGCCCAAGTCCTGCCGAGGCGCGGGCGTTGCCCTCGGCTACGGAGTCGGCGTCGCCGTCTTCGGCGGTACCGCCTCCTACCTTCTGGTCTGGTTCCAGTCGATGGACGCCCACTGGATCTTCCCGGCCTACGTAGCGGTCCTCACCGTCCTCAGCATCGTCTTCTATCTACTCGCTCGCCGTGTCAACGGCATCTTCGTTGGAAAGTAGGGCCTTCTAGTCATGACCTCTGTCGATCTGCGCATCACGAGCCAGGATCTGCGCGCCCCGGTCGTCAACCGTTCCCAGGTTCTCGTCGTCGGCGGCGGACCCGCCGGTGTCGCGGCCGCCGTCACTGCCGCCCGATCCGGAGCGAGTGTCACTCTCCTCGAGCGTTATTCATCGTTGGGTGGGCTCGCGTCCGGCGGCATGGTGTTGGTTCTCGACGACATGATCAACGGGCAGGAGATCACGGTCAAGGGAATCGTGTCGGAGTACGTTGAACGTTTGCAGGCTTTGGGTCTCGCCATCGTCCCGCCCGCCGAGGATTTCGGTGCCTCGACCGAGGTGTGGAACCGGTGGGGTCGATTCGGCACTTTCGACTTCCACACTCACACCAGTCCGAAGCCGATCTGCTATGCCGCGGCCTTCGATCCCGACGGCTGGAAGCGGGTCTCCAACGACCTCATTCGGGAGGCCGGCGTCACCCTGCGTCTGCATAGCTGGTTCTCACGGCCCATCGTGGATGAGGGCGTGATCAAGGGCGTGGTGTGTGAGACGAAGTCCGGACCCCAGGCATTCCTGGCAGACGTCGTCATCGACACCACCGGCGATATCGACGTCGCGTCTCGAGCCGGGGCCAGCCACATCAAGGACAGCTACATCACCACACTCGTCTTCCGTCTCGGCGGCGTTGACACCGCGGCGGCTGAACGCTTTGAACAGGAGAACCCGAAGGAGGCCCGGGCGATCAACCGCAAGATCAAGCGCCTTCTCGGCGGGGCCTGGGAGCTGTGGTGGCTCAAGACCCCTCTCGACGGCGTCGTATGGTGCAACGCACCGCACATGAGCGGCTTCGACGGCACCGATCCCGCTGACCTCACTGCCGCTGATTTCGCGGCTCGCGATCGCATCTACGAAGCCGTCGAGCACGTCAAAGAACACCTCCCCGGCTTCAGCAACTGCTACATCCTGGATGTCGCGTCCCAGATGGGTGTCCGGCAGACCCGCCTCCTCGAGGGCGAGTACGTGATGACCAAGGACGACGTGGCCACGCGTCGGCACTTCGCCGATTCCGTCGCCCGCGGGCGTGATTACTACTACCCGTATCGCTCACTCCTTCCCAAGGAGGTCGATCAGCTGCTCGTCGCCGGGCGCCACTACTCGGCGACCCCCGAAGCACAGAAGATGTCGCGCGAGATTCCGCCGTGCATGGCCATGGGTCAGGCTGTGGGTGTCGCCGCAGCCCTCGCCGTCGGAGACGGCATCACCGTGCGCGAAGTGTCCGCAGCTGACATCCAGGCCGGCATGCACCAGCACAACGCCGACCCCGGCGATGTCCCCTCTGCCAACGCCACCATCGATACGGAAGAGACGGTTCGAGCATGAGCACCACCGACAACGTGAACGCCAGGAGGGCCGGCGGCGCGGTACTGCCGCTGTCGGGCATCAAGATCGTCGACTTCACGCAGGTATACATGGGGCCCAGCGCGACACAGCTGCTCGGGGATTACGGCGCCGACATCATCAAGGTCGAGCGCCCCGGGGTAGGTGACATCGCACGAAACTCCTTCCCCGACCCCGATGGCCAGGACAACCCGATCTTCCTGTCGATCAACCGCAACAAGCGCAGCATCAGCGTCGACACCCGCACCGACGAGGGCAAGGCGTTGCTGCGGCAGATCATGAAGGACGCTGACGTAGTCGTCAGCAACTTCCGTGCCGGTGTGATGGAACGGATGGGATTCGGGTACGAGGATCTTAAGAAGGACAACCCGGACGTGATCTGGGCGTCGGGCACCGGCTTCGGCACCGAAGGACCCTACGCGCACAAGGGTGGCCAGGACGCGATCGCGCAGGCGTACTCCGGTGTCATGTGGCGACGTGACTCGGACGACGTCCCGCTGACCGTCTACCCGACCACGCTGTGCGACTACACGACCGGCATGCATCTGATGCAGGGAATCCTGTTGGCACTCCGTGCCCGCGACCTCCACGGCATCGGCCAGAAGGTGGAGGTGACGATGTACGACTCGATGTTGCACATGCAGATGCAGGAGGCATGCGTACAGCTCAATCGCGGGTTCGAAGTCAACTGGGGCGCAATGCCGTTCACCGGTGTATTTCCGACGACCGACGGGGCCGTCTGTATGGTGGGCGGATTCACGCCGGATCCGCTCCTTCGTATTTCGCGGGCCTTGGGCCTGGACGAGGACCTTACGCTCCGGGCGGAGTTTTCCACGAAAGAACTGCAGTTCGAGAACAAGCCCGCACTTCAGGAGATCTTCCGGAAGCGCTTCGCGACGAACTCCACTGCATACTGGACCGAGAGGCTCGAAGAAGAAGGCCTTCTCAATGCCCCGGTGCACAGCCTCGAGCAGACCTTGGCCGACAAGCAGACTTACGTGAACGGGATGATCGTCGAGGCCGAGCATCCGACCGTCGGCACGGTCAAGATGCTGAACGCGCCGATCCGCTTGTCAAGCACGCCGCCGTCGATCCGGCGCATTGCACCTCGCCTGGGCGAACACAACGCGGAGGTGCTGAAAGAGCACGGTCTGGACGACGCCGCGATTGCGCAGCTGACCGAGGCAGGTGTACTCCGGTGACCGCCTCCACCGACGGAGTCCTTGTGACGATCGAGCGTGGCGTAGCCACGGTGACGATCGACCGGCCGCAGGTCCTCAATGCCATTGACGGACCAACTACCGCCCGACTGAACGCAATCTGGGAGCAGCTCGAACAGGACCGTCGCATCCGTGTGGTCGTCGTGACGGGTTCCGGGCCGAAGGCCTTCTGCACCGGGGCCGACATGACGTCCTCCGCCGTTGGCAAGACGGGACTGCAGTACTGGGCCGAGCTGGACCCGAACGGGTTCGGCGGGTTGAGCCTGCGGACGACCCTGGACGTGCCGGTCATCGCGAAGGTCAATGGCTATGCCCTCGGCGGCGGCATGGAGATCGTGCTCGGTGCCGACATCGTGGTCGCCGCAGACAGCGCCCGTTTCGGTCTGACGGAACCGCGGGTCGGACGGCTTGCACTGGACGGTGGCGTCCACCAGCTGGTCCGTCGTGTCCCGCACACCCAGGCCATGGGAATGCTGTTGACGGGCCGCAAAGCCGACGCGGCCGAGATGCGGGAGATGGGCCTGGTCAATGAGGTTGTTCCGGCCGCAGAGCTCGATGCGGCGGTGGACCGGTGGATTGAGCAGATCCTCGCATGTTCACCTAGAGCGTGTCTCCTATTTCGTGAGGGACCTCAGCCAGATACAGACCGCTGAGAGGACCACGCCGGCCCGGTAGGTGAGTGCGAGTTTGTCGTAGCGGGTGGCGAGCCCGCGCCACTGTTTGAGGGTGGCGAAGGATCGTTCGACGACGTTGCGGCCCTTGTATTTCTCGGTGTCGAACCCGACCGGGCGGCCTCCGCGGCTGCCCCGCCGGAGGCGGTGACGTTTCTGGTCGTCCGGTTCGGCGATGATCGCTTCGATGCCTCTCGCTCGCAGGTGGGCGCGAATCGCTTTCGACGAGTAGGCCTTGTCGCCGAGCACCGCGTCCGGGCGGGTTCGGGGTCTTCCACGGCCGAACCGGGGCACCGACAACGCGCCCATCAGGATGGGGAACATTGGCGAGTCACCGGCCTGACCTGGCCCGATCAGCAGGACGAGTGGCCGGCCGTGTCCGTCGGCGAGCTGGTGGATCTTCGTGCCGAGCCCGCCACGGGAGCGACCGAGGGCGTGGTCAGCCGGCTCGTTCCGGAGGTTCCTGTAATTCGACAGATCCCCCTGTGTCGCGGGTGAGGTTGGTGCCGTGTTGGTGGGCTCGGCAGATCGTCGAGTCCACCGACACTGTCCAGTCGACCAGCCCGTTCGCATCCGCATGCGCCAGCAGGGAAGCGAGGATCTTGTCCCAGGTGCCGTCCCCGGCGTAGCGGCGGTGCCGCTTCCAGATCGTCTGCCACGGACCGAAATCCGCGGGAACGTCCCGCCACGCAACTCCGGACCGGTAGCGGTAGACGATGCCCTCCACGACCCGACGGTTGTCCCGGAACGGGCGGCCCCGACATCCGTCGGACGTGGGAAGCAACGGCTCGATCAACGCCCACTGTTCATCAGTCAGGTATTCGGTGCGCGACACACGGAACAGTGTCGCCGATCCCACCGCCCGGATTTAGGAGACACGCCCTAGTTCGGTTCGTGCGGTGAAGCAGATGGTCACCCGCACCGGGCACCTGACCGCCGCCGAGGCCCGGGGCATGCGGCTACCGGCACTGATGTCTGCCCTGGACAGCGAGGACGCCGCCGAAGGCGTCCTCGCGTTCCAGGAGAAGCGGTCACCGGTGTGGTCGGACTACTGATTCGTCATCCGAAGTTGTGATTCACGAAGGAAGTGTGATGAGTTCGCAAGCAAATCCCACCCGCGAGAGTCTCGAATGTGGCGTGTGGGGCGTGGTCGCCACACCGTTTCAGGGCAGTACCCAGGATGTGGACACCGACTCCCTGGCCCACCTTGTCGAGCACTACGAATCGATCGGGGCTGTCGGGCTCACCGTGCTCGGGGTTTTCGGTGAGGCTGCTGCATTGTCCCTCGATGAGCGTCAGGTGGTGCTAGAGACCGTTGCCGACGCCTCCGACCTGCCGCTGGTGGTGGGGGTGACCGCGCTCACCACACGTCAGGTGCTCGACGAGATCGTGGCAGCCCGATCCGTGGTCGAGGACCGCATCCGAGCGTTCATGATCCAGGTGAACTCGGCGAACAGTGCGGTGGTTACCGAACATCTCCAAGCCATTCATCGCGCCACCGGTGTGAACATCGTGTTGCAGGACTATCCTGCCGCCAGCGGTGTCTCGATCTCGACCTCTGCTCTGATCGACGTCGTCCAGCGCTGCCAGTTCGTACTTGCAGTCAAGGCGGAGGCCCCGCCCACTTCCGTGGCCATCGGCGAGATCACGCGTGCGGTCGACGTATCTGTATTCGGTGGGCTCGGCGGGCAGGGGCTTTTGGACGAACTTGTTTCCGGTGCCGCGGGCGCGATGACGGGCTTCTCCTTTCCGGAGGCTCTGGTGGCCTGCGTCCGGGCCTGGCAGACAGGCGGATACGACGAGGCTCGCGACGTCCTTCAGCCCTTCCTCCCTCTGATCAACTTCGAGCAGCAGGCACGGATTGCCCTCGCCATTCGTAAGGAACTGTTCCGGCAGCGCGGTCTGTTCAATGATTCGGCTGTGCGTGCGCCGGCTGTGAAGTTCCCCGATGTGCTCCGCGTCGGCCTGGCACAGCATTTCGCTGAGGCTGAGCAGGCGCACGAGGCACTGAAAGTAAGGGGTATCTGATGGATCTCGGAATCAAAGGCAAGGTCGCTCTCATCGCTGCTTCTACGGGCGGGCTCGGCCTGGCGGTGGCCCGTGCCCTCGCCGCAGAAGGTGCACGTGTGGCCATCACCGGGAGGCGCCAGGATCGCGCCGAGGAAGTCTCGAAATCCCTCGCCGGATCGATCGCGATCGCGGCTGACCTGACCACAGCCGAGGGCATCGCCACAGCCGTCGATCGCACGGTCGACGAACTAGGACCGGTCGACATTCTTGTCCTCAACGGGCCCGGACCTCGACCCGGCGCGGCGGCAAGCCTCGGTCCGGACGATCTGGACGCGGCCTTCGACCTCTTGCTTCGCCCGCACCATGCGCTCGTGTCCCGGGTCCTTCCGGGGATGCGGGAGCGTCGCTGGGGCAGGATCCTGGCGCTCGGCTCGTCCGGGGTCGCCGCACCGCTGCCGAATCTGGCCGTATCCAACACGGGGCGCGCGGCCCTGGCCGGATATCTGAAGACGCTCGCCGCCGAGGTCGCATTCGATTCGGTGACGGTCAACCTTCTGCTGCCGGGCCGGATCGCCACTGAACGGGTGGCGGAACTCGACGCCGCCGCTGCCAAACGTCGAGGTGTCACCGTCGCCGAGATCGAACTCGAATCTCGCAAGACAATCCCTGCCCGACGCTACGGCCAACCGGCCGAGTTCGGTTCTGCTGCCGCGTTTCTGTGTAGCGCCCCGGCCTCGTACATCACCGGTACCGCGCTCCGCTGCGACGGCGGTCTCATCCGGAGCCTCTAGTCCAGCGCACCCCGGCCTTTCCCAACCAGTTGAAGGACCACGATGACTGACACCAATACGGACTCCACCGCTACTCCACTTCAGCCCGACGTTCCTACGGCACAGCACCTCATCAACGGGGAATGGCTGGGCGGCACTGACACTCCGCGCTGGAACCCCGCGCGACCAGACGAGCTCGCCGCCTACTCGGCGAGCGGGGGTCGCACCGATGTCGACGCCGCCATCGAGGCGGCGGCCGCCGCTCAGCCGGCTTGGGCCGCACTGCCGGCACCGGCACGCGGAGCAATCCTCATCAAAGCTGCGACGCTGCTGTCCGAGCGTGCATCCGACGTTGCCGCGGACCTGGTTCGGGAGGAAGGAAAGACTCTCGCTGAGGCCCGCGGCGAGGTGGCCCGGGCAGCGGATGTCCTCCGGTTCTTCGGCACTCTCGGGTGGGCATCTACCGGTGAGGTGTTGCCCAGCGGCCTGCCGGGCACATCCGTCACCACCCATCGTGAACCCCTCGGAGTGTTCGCTCTGATCACACCGTGGAACTTCCCCATCGCCATTCCTGCGTGGAAGGCAGCTCCTGCACTGATCTCGGGCAACGCGGTGGTTCTCAAGCCTGCCGAGCTCACTCCGTTGTCTGCGACGCATCTGGCACGGGCGCTGCACGACGCCGGACTTCCGGCGGGTGTCTTCAACGTGGTCCACGGGAAGGGCCGGATCGTCGGCGACGCGCTCGCCCGCGATCCCCGGGTGGCCGGGCTGTCTTTCACCGGATCGACCACGGTCGGGATGAATCTCCGTGAAGTCCTGAACGAGCGCGGCGCTCGTGTTCAGCTGGAGATGGGCGGCAAGAACGCCGTGCTGGTGCTCGACGATCCGCGCCGAGCGGCAGCGGTGGTGGCCGCAGGTGCGTTCGGGCTGACCGGTCAGGCCTGCACGGCGACCTCACGTGTGTTCGTCACCCCGGACATCTACGACGAGTTCGTCGAGGCCCTGGTCGCCGAGGCTGCACAGTACGTGCCTGGGGACGGCCTCGACGGCGCCGCCCGAATGGGCGCGGTGGTCAGCAGCGCACAGTTTGAGCAGGATCAGGCCGCCGTGCGTTCCGCCGTCGAACGCGGCGCATCGCTCCGCCACGGAACGTACTCCGCGGACCCGTCCGCCGGATACTTCTTCCCGGCCGCGGTGCTGACCGATCTGGAACCCGACGATCCGGCGGTGACGGAGGAGATCTTCGGTCCGGTGGTGGCGGTACTGAAGGTGGCGGACTACGAATCGGGTCTGGCCGCCGTCAATGACTCCCGCTACGGGCTCACTGCGGGCATCTGCACCGACAGCCTGGCCCGTGCCACGGATTTCGCTGCGCGGGCACAGGCCGGCGTGATCAAGATCAACCGCCCGACTGCGGGACTCGATCTGAATGTCCCGTTCGGCGGAGTGAAGGATTCCTCCACCAACACGTTTCGTGAGCAGGGGCGTACCGCAATCGAGTTCTACACGTGGGGCAAAACGGTTTACACCGGCATCTGACCCGGATGAGCGTGGGCGCTGGTACTGCAACGGCACTTTGCTTGGCAGGTCGTCGATTCGTGATGAGTGGTTGTCGATGTGGTTGCAGCCGAGCTGGAAGAGCTGCATCAGATGGACTTCGGGTCGGTCCGGTCGGTGAGGGTCGGGGCCTCGGTCCCAGATCCGTCAGTACGTGGCGGGCCTGGAGCGGAGGAATCGGTGGACACTAGGCCGAGCGTGCTGGTGACGTGAGCCCGGATGGGATGAAATGGTTGCTGGGGCGGGCGAGCTGGGAGGTTGACGGGATCCGTGAGATGTCCGCGACTACTTGGTCGACCGCCTCGGCGACCGCTCAGGGGTGTTGATCGTCGACGGCACCGGCTTCCTGAAGTAAGGGCACCCGGCGTGCGTGCAACGCCAGTGCTCGTGGACCGTGGGTCGGGTGGAGGACTGCCAGATCGGGGCGTTCCTCGCCTACGCTTCCAGTGCCGGGCACGCGCCTATCGACCGGGAGCTCGACCTGCCCGAATCCTGGCCCTCCGACCGGACTCGATGCCTTGCCGCGGGAAACGACGACGAGGGTGGAGTTCGCGACGAAAGACTCTCCGGCGCAGCGCATGATCGGCGCATTCCCTGGACGCGCAGATTCCATTCTCCTGGGCTGCCGCCGACGAGGCCTGCGGTCAGCCGACGTGCCAGTACCTCTCGATGCTGATTGGCTCGTCCCGCTTGGGATGGGGGTCGTTCGATCCAGAGACATGTGCACTGCAGATCAATGCACACCCTGGGTCTGCTGCACGATCCGGTGGCAGGTTAGGTCACCCGTCCTGACTGGCTGACGTGGTGATGATTGCTTCGTATTCGGCAGGGCCAATCGATGTCTTGCTTGCGGCGTCGATGGTGCATCCGTTCGATCCAGGTTGCGCTCGAGTTCCGCAGCTGTCACCTCGCCCAGAACCGACGGTCGAGACGTTCTTCTTCAGCGAGGGGAGGAAGATCTCCATAGCCGTGTCGGCGCCAGGGGCGCCGACGTGTCCAATGGCCCCGCCCTGTCGTGATAATCCAAAGAAAACAAGAACATTCGGGCCCGAGTCTGCGACCCGCGATCCGAAGGCTGGGCGCAGCCGGCAACGTCATCACGGCGGACGCCGGCGTTGTTCAGCGCCCTGACCGCGAGACGGAACTTCATCCGCGAGACGATTGGAGTACCCGACTACACGGTTGCCGTAGATGATCTTCGATCCCGCACAGGTACATGTGGCGCTCTGTCTGTCGTTGAGCCACAGCCGGTTCGGGGCGCCAGCGATGTATTTGCGGATGACGAGATCATCGTGGATCGGAGGTCCAGGCCTGCCTGCCATGCGGGCCCGTTTGTGCTTGCCGAACCGATCGGCACCGCCACATCACTCTGTCGATGGCCGCGGACACCTTCCTCACAAGTCTGCGTCGAGGAGCTGAAGAGGTTGATCCTCAGCCCGTGCAGGAGGTCTGATAACTCTGGCGGCCAATAGTATCCGGCGATTGTCCAACCGTGCTGCCTGCCCGTCGACACGCGTTCGTCTATGTCTGGCACTCCGGCGAAAAGGCTCCCCGCCAGTCCAGGCAGTGACCTGCCAGAAGCCCTGACGTGCTAGACCGCAATCGATTTCATCACAAACTGTCGTCACAGCATTCGGGCTGCGTGTGTTCCCCGCTGCTGTTCGACGCTGTGGAAGAATCCGCGTTCGAGCGCCGCCGCCAGACGTAGCCCGCTCTCGCGGGCTGTCTCAGAACCGACGATCTGCTGAGTCACCAGTTGCGCACTGGGCCACTTCGTTTCGGAACGTGCACGTGGTCTGCATCGGCGAGGGTCGGCGGAGGCGTTGGTTTGACTGGGCGTGTCGGCAGGTTCTATGTTTGCTGCTGCACGCAGTTATGTCGGGACGCTCCGTCGTCCTAGTCATTGGGTTTGGGTGTCGACGGTGTTGGTGGGACGTCGACACACCGCTTCGGCGTACCCCGACAAGGCATTGGTGTGTCTGCTCTAGATCAACAACATCTCACCGCATCCGATAGACCGTTCGCGTTGCTCGCACGCCATTCCGGGCTGTGGTTCTTCCCGATCGGTGTTCTGGCGAGGATGCCGTTTGCCATGCTCACGCTGGGCATCAGCACCTACGTGGCATTAGTACGAGATTCATACACCCAGGGCGGTCTAGCTGCCGGCTGCTACGCACTCGGCGCTGCGGTCGGAGGTCCGTTGGCTGGGGTGTGCGCCGACCGGTTCGGCCAGCGTTGGGTCTGCTACGTGTTGATCATCGCGAACTCTGCGTCGATCTCGGCGGTGTTCTTCACTGCGACAGGGGGTTTGCCTCTACTGCTGATGTTCAGTGCGTTTGCTGGTTTCACCATCGTTCCTGCGGGGCCCTTCTCGCGTATTCGATGGTCGGCGATCATCGACGCCCATGTTCCGAGGGCCGATCGCAAGCGTGTCACGGGCGCGGCGTTCGGCTATGAGACCCTCGCTGACGAATTGACCTTCGTGTTCGGTCCGGTCATCGTCGGCCTGATTGCCAGAGGATCGGCGGGAGCGCCACTGGTGGCATGCGTGGCGATCGTGCTGGTGTTCGGCTTCTTGTTCGGCCAGCACCGCACCGCTCGGGCGGTGCCACGGAAGACGGGGGACACCGCTGCGGTCACGCCGGTGCGCACACTGGTGCGAGCCGACCGGGTGACCCTTGTGGTCACGATGATCAGCATCGGCACCCTGTTCGGCGCTCAGGTCAACTCCGTCGTCGCCTTCGCTGGAGAACACGGGGCGATCTCGAACGCGGGTCTGATCTACGCGGGATTCGGGATCGGTTCTGGTGCCGCTTCTATCGCCGTCGGCCTGATCCGGCTACCGCTGAACCTGCACCAACGATGGCTCGCATCGGCGGCCATCGCCGTCGCAGCTGCCACTGCGGCGACGTTCGTCGACTCTCCACTGCTGCTCGCCGCCACTCTCACCCTGCTCGGCATCGGTATCGGTCCGGTCATCGTCGCGGTGTACGAACTCGCCGCGGTGCACATGCCGATCGGACGTGAATCGTTCTACATGACTGTGCTAGCTAGCGCCCTCGTCGGAGGAAATGCTATCGGTGCAGCCCTCGCCGGATCCGTGGTCGAACAACACGGATCTACCTGGGGATTCTGGTCCATCGCCGCGCTTTCCACCTGGCTATTCGCACTCGGTATCGTGTCTTGTGGAAGTGGGCGTCGCACCGTCACTCCTGAGCGCGTCGAGGATGCGGAGTGATGCCGATCAAACGGATATGTGCTCTGCGGCGCTGATGCGTGCGGTCCCACGTCATGGGCGTGTGCACATCCTGGGTGGAAGGTACTGGCGCCGCGTAGTGAGACCGACCGTGTGAAAGACGTCGACCACCCCGGTCGGGGGAGAGGTCCGTTCGGAGCCGGAGGGCGCCGAGGGCGTCGGTGAGGCCGGACGTCGAGCGTGCGGCGCGGTTGCCGTGCTTGACGACTGGGACGCCGCATGCGGAGGCGACGGAGATATTGAGGACTGCGCTGTAGGGGTCTCCGCTGGTCCCGACGAACGGGCGCGCAGCAGCCGCGATAGGCGAGAGATCCTGCAGGGTGCCGATGGAACCGAGCATGCGCGGAGCTCTTCACCCCTGGCTCGCGGTGGCTGCTCTTCGCACACGGAGATCGTGGGCTTCCGCGACGCCGTACTGGCCGCCGCGGCGGCCGTTTCAGTTCTCTCCGTAGTCGTCGCGATGACGACATGCGGGCGAGTCTTTCCTGCCTACTCTACGCAAAGGGAAATCCGACCAGCCGTAACGTAATCGGGGTCGGCGCAGCTAGGGCATGTCTGACAAAAGGCTCGCCCAGGGGGCCGGATTCGGCGCTGCGTCTACGCCGCCGCTGCCGCAGAACCGCTCTGTGGTGTTCCCAGGCGCGGGATGGCCTTCTGCATTACGGTGGCGACCAATCCAAGGGCCGCAAGCGGGACAGCGAAGAGAAGCGATCCCCAAAACGAGGTCCAGTTCACCAGCCCGGCGATGGACAAACCAACGAGTGCGGCGACGGCCAACCAGGAGACCCACTTTCGCATTGCTAGCGCGGCCACCACAGGTGGTGTCGAGAGCAGCAGTCCCAGGCCGATCAGCGGCCAGACTCCGAGCACGTGGATGATGCGGTCATCGCACCGAAAGGAGGATCCGCTCTCGCCGGTCTTCGAGCACGCCAACGACACCTCAGCCATCGTCCATGAGGTCCCGACCCACACGGTGAAGGCCAACGCAGCCCCCACGGAGACCCACCACACTGCTCTCGACACGCCCGCAGCCTAGCCCGGCGCGCGGCCACCAATCGGGATGTCAACGGCAATCGACTCTCGGTGCGAGACCAGTGGGTAGCCGATGATGTCCGGGTGACTCGATTCCAGGTGCTTTCGGACGCGCAGTGGGACGCGATTGCGGATCTGCTTCCTGCCCGTACGGGGCGGCGGGGACGGCCGTTCTCCGATGCCCGTTCGATGATCGAAGGCATCGTCTACCGCTACCGGTGCGGGATCGCCTGGCGGGATGTGCCCGAGGTGTTCGGTCCGTGGCAGACGATCTGGACCTGGCATCGGCGCCTGGCCGGTGACGGCACCTGGGGTCGGGTCCTCGAGCGACTGCTCACCGCCGCGGACACTGTCGGAGCGATCGACTGGGCGGTGTCGGGGAACTCGACCATTGTCCGTGCTCATCAGCACGCTACGAACACTGCCCGCTACACAGGGGGCACGGTCGAATTACACGAATCCGCGGATCGAGCCGCCTGACCATGCCATCGGCCGCTCCCGGGGCGGCCTGTCGACGAAGATCCATCACCTCGTCGACGGCCACGGTCTACCACTGGTCGTCCTCGTCGCGCCCGGTCAGTCGGGCGACTCACCGGCCTTTCCGCATCTGCTCGACCATCTGAGGGTTCCGCGTCCCGGCGGTGGACGGCCACGCACCCGGCCGGACCGGGTCCGCGGCGACAAGGCCTACTCGTCCCGATCCCACCGGGAATTGTTGCGGCGCCGCGGAATCGGCGCGGTGATCGCCGAACCCTCCGATCAGGCCGGGCACCGCCGCCGACGGGGCGCACGCGGTGGACGGCCCCCGGCGTTCGATCCGATCGACTACCGCGGCCGCAATGTAGTCGAACGCCGGTTCTGCCACCTGAAACAGTGGCGGGGTCTGGCCACTCGCTTCGACAAACTCGCCATCGTCTACCGGGCCGCGATCGTCCTGAACGCCGTCATCGCCTGGACACGACATTTGTCAGACACGCTCTAGCGGACGAGTGCGATACCGACGCTGGGGCCGCCGTCAGGGAGTCGGACGAGTGGGCTGTTCCACCACGTTTGCGGCGTCGCATCGTAGGTAAGTATTTGGAAGGGCTGCACGGTTGCCGGCGGGCGCACGTTGACCACGATCGGTTCGAGGCCCTGATGGACGACGGCGAAGCGGTCTGGCGCGGCGGCGCCGACCCCGACAAACTTCGTTGTCGGCGAGTTCAGGGCGTCGATCTCGTAGACGCGCCGGTACTCGGTCGCGTATGTCGCGCCCATCTTCGTTGCGTAGACGGGCACCTCTCGAATGGCCTCGTAGATCGGGAATCCCGCGTTGCGGGCAGCGATCAGTGTCTGAGTGGTGATTCCTTGCGGGGCGACACTGTCGCCGGAGGCCAGGCTGGACGCTGCCGCGGCGACCGGCGCCAACGGATCTGCGTTCGGGATAGCTGCTGCGGGAACGGCCCCACCCAGCACCGCTGCTGCGGTAATCGCTGCCGCAGTGACCAAGTGCCTTAATCTGCGTACATTCATGACGATCTCCCCCTGTTTGTTGTGGCGTTGCGTGACCGCAGGAGACGTCGAACGCCCCTCCCCGCCGTTCTCTCTGATGTCTCGTCGAGTCGTCCGACTCCGTTACTGACCCGTCCGCACCGTTCTGGCGGTATCGCTGAGCGGGGTGGCAGGTGTTGGTACAGCGGCTCGCTCAGGAGAGGTCGCTAAGTCCTTGGAGGATCGATCTCCAGGCACCGTTGACGACGTCATGAGGAAATCCGAGCAGACCACCGATCGCGTCGAATGCCAGGCCGAAGGGGATCAATGCGATCACCGCGCTGCCTGTGAGAAGGAGGTCGTTCACCGCGACCCCGTCGAAGACCATACCGAGAGAACCCATCGAATCTCTTTCCCTTCCAGTGGAATGCGCGGACACCGAAAGTGTCGCGCTGAATCGGGTCTGCGTTACGGCATTGGTTCAGCTCGCGAAAACTCCGTGGCCAGCAGCGACGTGTCTCCCGCCGGAGTATGCCTTCGCGGCGCACGATCCCGTGGCAGTCGGCGTGCGATGGCAGCCGCGCCGGCCAGAATTGCTGCGTAGGCCAGGACGTAGAGGTTCACGAGTACGTCCCACGGGATCCATGTGGGCGGGAACAGGTACAGCCCGACGACCAACCGGCCCGGGAACTGGTAGGCCCATGATCCAGCGACGCCGAAGAGCGCGAGCACTCCCAGCCACCACCACGCGTTCGTCAATGCCCGGTGTGCGAGGTAGACGGCCAGCGGCACGAACCACACCCAGTGGTGGCTCCACGAGAACGGGGAGACGACCGAGGCGGTGAAGCCTGCGATGGTGACCGCAAGCAGAGTCTCTCCACCGCGGTGCAGTCGCGCCACCACCCACAAACTCACGGCGATGATGATTGCCGCGAGCAGCAGCCACAGCCACCCAGGAGTCGGTTCGCCGATGATCCGGGTGAGCGCCCCGCGCAGTGACTGGTTCGCCGCGTGCCCCTCATCGGCGATTCGGGTGGAATCGAAGAACGTCTCTGTCCAGTACTGCCACGAATCTCTCGGCAGCACAGCCCAGCTGACACCTATCGTCGCGGCGATGGTGACGGTCGCGACCGCGGCGGCGCGCCACTGCCGCAAAGCGAGGTAGTAGAGCACGAAGTAGGTCGGCGTCAGCTTGATTCCCGCCGCGATCCCGACCCCGATGCCCTTGAGCCTGCTGCGCTCGTCCCGGGAGGCATCCCACAGCACCAGAGCCATCACCACCAGGTTGATCTGCCCGTAGAACAGCGTCGTGCGGACCGGTTCGAGAAACACGAAACTACAGGCCAGCAGCGCCGACACGGCAAGGACGCGGCCAGTGAGGCAGTAGCCCAGCATCCGCAAGCAGAGCGCGACGATGACGGCGAGCAGAACGACATTGACGCCCATCCACAGGTACTTGTCGATCCCACCCGGCAGCAGCCCGAACGGAATGAACATCAGCGTCGAGAACGGCGTATAGGTGTACAGCAGACCGTGAATCACCGGTTCGGTGTACAGCGGCAGCCCAGCCATCACATGCCGAGCCCCGTCCCGGTAGACATCCAGATCAGCACCGCCCCTGAACAACCCGACCAGGGGCGTCCACGGGTCGACCGTGGTGAACACCAGCACCGTCGCCGCCGCCGTGATCACTGCGATGACAACAATTGTCCGCCATCCCGCGGGGAATCGTCTGCCCTGTTTCTCGGTGACATCGGAATCCGATGCCCGTGGATCTTTCGTGGTGTCACGCATGATGAAAAGTCCCTCCCGGACCCCGCCTCAGCCCCTCTGCAAGACGATGCCAAACCAAAGTAACCTTCCGGACGGTATAAAAATTGACCGGGTCCAGCGACAAGCCGGTGCGGTACGGGCTCGGGACGCTATCCGCGTAGACCCTACGCACATGTGTGGGAGGAGTGCCGCTGCCTACAGTTTCGGTAGCCGTCAGAGGTTGAAGTAAGCGCTACTCGGGGGTTGTCTCGCATCGTGTGCCAGCGCGCTCGCAGGGGCAGCGCTCTGCTTGCTGCTCAGCTTCCGAACGGAAGGCTCAGGCTGCCAGCAACTTCCGGTATCTGAGGGGCATCTACGAGAAGGGGGACTGCTGCACGATTCGGTGACAGATTCGGTCACGCAGCCTCAGCGGCTGGCGTGGTCATGATGGTCTCGTATTCGACGGGGGTCAACTTGCCGAGCCTGGCCTGGCGTCGGCGGCGGTGGTAGGTCCGTTCGATCCAGGTGACGATCGCGATCCGGAGCTCGGCGCGGGTCGCCCACGGACGGCGGTCGAGGACGTTCTTCTGCAGCAGGGCAAAGAACGATTCCATTGCCGCGTTGTCGCCGCAGGCGCCGACCCGGCCCATCGATCCGACCATCGAGTGCCGGCCGAGAGCGTGGACGAATTTCCGTGAACGGAACTGCGATCCGCGGTCGCTGTGCACAACACAGCCGGCCAACAGATCACCCGCCGCAGCCCGACGAGCGGCGGCCGAATCGAGGGCATCGACAGCAAGACGAGCCTTCATCCTCGAGTCGATCGAGTAGCCCACGATGCGGTTCGAGTGCACGTCCTTGATCGCACACAGGTAGAGCTTGCCCTCACCGGTGTGATGCTCGGTGATGTCTGTGAGCCACAACCGATTCCGCTCATCGGCGGTGAAGTTCCGGGCGACGAGGTCGTCGTGGACCGGCGGTCCGGAACGGACGTTCTTGGTGCCGCGTTTCTTGCCGAACGAGCTCCACCACTTGTTCTCCGAACAGATCCGCCACCCGGTGCGCGGCGCCATCTTCTGGCCGGCGTCGGCGGCCTCGTCGACGAGGAACCGGTACCCGAATTCGGGGTCGTCGCGGTGGGCGTCGAACAAGGCGTTGGCCCGATACGCCTCATCGAGGTCGGCAGCGGTCACCGGCTCGGCGAGCCAGCGATAGTAGGGCTGACGCGCGATTCTGAGGACCCGGCACGTCACCGCGACGGGGAGGGACTGCTGCACGGGTAGGCGACATCTGATCTGTGGTGCCAGGAGGCACTGCTGGAAGGATGATCCCTGTGCCGAAACCGTATCCCAAAGAGTTCCGTGACGAAGTCGGCGAGCGACATCGGAAACGAACACCCCGTCGGGGTCTGTGCGATCTCGGTAGCTCGCCATTCGTCGAGTGTCGGGTGAATCCGGGGGATGCGCTCGGGCACGGCGCGGGTACTCCATGCCGGTCACGCGTGAACCGTGCCGGAAGCCGGACGCGGACATCGGTGCCGAACAGTCGCAGTCGTTGCCGCGCGTAGCCGAACGACGATCGAGTACGTTGTGGGGCGTGCTGTGGTTGTTGGTGTCGCTCTTCCTGCTGCTCACGGTGGGTGGGTATCTGACGCTCGGCGTACTGACCGCGATCGGCCAGCGTCGACGCGATGCCGGTCTACTCGCCGCTTCCGGTGCCGTCCTGTTCTTCCCGGTCTATTGGGTTGTCTGGTACGTGCACGACACCTGGCCGTCAACCACCCGACAGGCCAACACCTGGAGCCCTGAACCGCGCTGAGGGGCACGCCGTTTCAAACTGATGGAACGGGAAGCGCCTGTCGGCGCATCGACAGGGCGGGAGGTTATTGCCGCGGCGGCCACCAGAGGCAAGGCGCGGGTTGCCCAGCAAACGGATGGTCGCATTGGGTGTGGCAGACGAATCCTCAAGAAATCCGCCGGTACCGCCCTCTATGGCCAACATGTCGGCCGTCTGCGTTGCGTTCACGCGGCCTTCAGCGCGTCACAGGTAGCCAGAGGGAGTCGTTCTAGGAGGCGATCCCCCCATGGACTTCCCGTTCTCGGCGGATACTGCCTGTAGGAGGCGATGACGATGCTCGACTATTCCATGTTCTGGGGGCCGCTCAGCCCGCTGTACGTGGCCGCTATCACCTGGCTCGTCTCGATCGGGGTGCTCTGATGGATTCCTGGATCTGGTTCATCCCATTTCTCCCAGAGGACACGCGACTGTGGCTCATCAGCGTGCTGCCGTGCTCCCTCGGGGGCCGGTGCAGATGACTGGCCAGTGGTGTACCTGAAGGACCTTCCGCTGGCGTACGGGACTGGATCGCCACCACCCCATGGATCCCGTTCTCGGCGGATACTGCCCATAGGAGGAGGTGAGTCGAATGGGAGCAACAGCTTGGGCTTTTTGGGGAAACCTCGCACCGCTCGCCTACGTTCTTTCGTTACTCGGCGTGCCGGTCGACTGACACCAGACGACAGCGGGCCAGCAAATCCGGGGGTTACTGGCCTCCTTGGAGGTCACCATGATCGACAACACTCCCACGCCGCTTGGCGTCTATTTCGTGCCGAAGTGGTACTACGACATCGTGTACCAGCTCTGGCTGTGGGGCATCCCACCGCACTGACTTTGTAGGTGATGACGATGCTTGACTTGCGGTACGTGCCGTTCCTGAATGACCAGACCAGAGGGTGGCTCTTCGACATCTCCTACCAGCTCTGGAAGCTAGGCGTTTTTCCCGGCTACCCACCGCCGCCGTGAGCTGATCGACAGTGCTGTTCTTGGAGGTCGCCATGATCGATTTCCTGCGCCGGTCGGTCGCCGGCGCGGCCATCGTGGCCGGTTCGGTTCTGGCGCCGGCGGCCGCCGCCTCCGCCGCGGTCACCGTTCCGTTCCAGATCGACCCGTACGGCAGCTTCGATTTTCCCGCGGTCCGCTGCGTGGCCGAGGTCGGCGAACAGCCCGGGACGGTGACGATCGCCGGTCCGGAGGAACGCAGACGGGAAGGCAGATCAGGGTGCCTACAACTGTCCGAAGTGCGCTGGCTGAACCTGTCTAGCGGAGCCTCCGGCTCCACCCCGATGTCGGCCGGAGTGGACGGATACCCGGCAGCGGTCCTGCCGACCGGGACCGGGCAGGTTGTTGTCGTCGTCGTACACACCGGCAGCTCGTTCGTCACACCGGGCATCGCAACCGTCTACGTCCCGTAGTCGACGGGAGGACAACGCAACACCTTCCGCGTCTGCATCCCGTGTGACCTCGGCGGACACTGCCCCTGATTGGAGGCGACTGATGAACGACAACTCCCTGGTGCCACTCAACGGCATCCTCATACCGCAGTGGCTCTACGAGGTGCTGTACCAGGCCTGGCTTGTGTGGGAGCCGCTGGTCGGCCCACCAGTAACCCATTGATCGACCGAGACCGACAGTGGGCCAGCATGTTTCGAACTTTGCTGGCCCACTGTCGTGTGTTCAGTTTGTTTTCAGGGATCGGTCGCCGAGACCGCCGTCAGAACGGACACGCGACGAGCGCCACGGCGCGCCGCCAAGCGGCACGCTTCGCCGGACCGCCTCAGCGGGCCGGCGCGCACTCAACCGGCTGTTCCTTCTTGCCTGAGCGGAGCCCAGGATCGCATCGGTACGCTCGCGCGTATGGGGGAATTACTAGTGCTGATCGTCATGATCGGCCCGTTGGTGCTGTTCGGGTGGGGGGCTATTCGGGCGAAGCGCCGCGGGCTTGGGGGGTCGTTCGTCGGGCCATTTCAGGAGATGTTTGATCCAGGTGCGGCGCGGGCACAGATCGTCATCGAGGCGAGTGCGGAACTGCCCGATCCTGCGGACTCGGGCGACCCGGACAACAACGACGATGTGCCGTACGCAGTGGTGCATGAAGGTGTTCGGCTCAACATCAACCCTGGTGCTGCTCGGCGGCGCGGAAGTGACGGGACCACCGAGCGAGCGGGGTGAACGTATAGGCGGGGGGTGAGTCTCGGATTCCGCCGTGAACTCGCGGACACGTAACTCTCGGGCGCGGGATGTGCGGCACGGCGCGCATCCCGCGGTCACCCGAGGACAACAGGCGTGCCGCGAGCTCGAGTCGATGTCGCCTGCGGCGAGGCGGGTGTCACCACCCGTCGGAGTGGATATCGTCTGCATGATGCGGCGATGGGATGTGGGTACAGTCATCCTGGTAGCTGGCCTCGCGGCCGCCGGGTTGGTCTACCTGCACGAGCAGCCCCCGGGTCGACCGGACGCGGCGCAGGTGGTGCCGCAGGTGACCTGCCTGGACCCCGGCATGTTCGCCGGCCACTTCCCGCCGCCGTTGCCGCAGAGCTTCACACCACCTCAACCAGGCACGGTCCCCGACGGTTTCGACCCGGTGGCCGTCGTGAAATGCGACTCCCTCGGGGGCGGAACCTACTTCGGCCCAGACGGACAGACTCCCGCCGGGGAGACCGCGATAGTGGATGAAGTGCGGCGCGAGGGTGACCTCGGCGAGCCATTGACCGCACTGTCCGAACGCTCGGATCCGCAGGCGTGGTGGATCGAGGCGGCGTGGGGTGGCAAATCAGGCCGAGGATTCACCGACCGCTGCACCCCCGGCGCGACATGTCCGCTGCTGTGGCTGGTCGACCGCGACGGTCGTGCGATCCGCCCGTGGATTCCACTCGACCGTTCCGGCGAGCAGAAGGTCGATGCCCACTATGCAATCGCGCGCCTCCCAGTCGTCGATCGGACAACGCATCAGCTGGATGTGCCCAGCTCCACCCCCTAATCAGGTAGGCCTCTGGGATGGGGAGACGAGCGGCCGAGACCGCCGTCAGACCGGGAACGGGACGGGCGCCACGGCGGGCCGCCCAGCGGCACGCTTCGCAGGACCGGTCACGGGCCGGCGCGCACCTGGCAGTCACCCCGGGGCGACCGGCGCGCCACGGCTGAGGGTCGAAGACGGATGGAGTCGTCCGCTGTCGGCCTAGCTCTAAATGACCGGACAGCGGGCTTCCGCGTCCGTTAGCGTCACTAACCGGACACGGCATCGAGACCCGATGCCACTGCCGAAGGGGGAAGAGATGAAGGAGTGGGATCCATCCCGAGTACACCGTCACGGAAGTGACGTGTAGCTGCGGGAACACCTTCAGCACGCGCAGCACAACCGCCGCGGACACGATGCATGTCGAGCAGTGCTCGCAGTGCCACCCGTTCTACACCGGGAAGCAGCGGATCCTCGATACCGGTGGCAGGGTTGCTCGGTTCGAAGCCCGCTACGGGAAGCGGAAGGTCACCTAGCCGAAGAGTGGTCGGTGACGCCTGCGGTGAGCGGCGCCACCATCCTTTCGGTGGGGGTGTTCCCTCTCGTTGGTGCTACACCGCCTGGTTTATCAGCAGATCGACCTCGCCACCCGGCGTGGTCGGGTCGAAGCCGTGCTCGACCAGCCAGCGGACTCCCCGCAGGCTTCGTAACGACCACCACGCACGGATTACCTCGAGGTCGACGTCGGTGCCGTAGCCGGCGACGACGTCGCCGAGGTGTTCCGGGTGTCCGAGCGTCAGAGTCGCGAGGTCGTAGAGGGCATCGCCGCAGGCTGCCTCGGACCAGTCGATCACGCCGGTGATCTGGTCACCGGCCGCGAATACGTGGTCGACCTGGAGGTCGCCGTGGGTGAATACCGGTGTCCACGGTCGCAGCGCAGCCCCGGCGATCCGGCGGTTGCGCGTGACCACCTCGCTGGGGAGGACGCCGTTGGTGACGATCCACGCACATTCGCGGTCGAGCTGGGATGCGATCTCGTCGAGATCGTGGCCGGGCCATGGCGGCAATGGCGAGTCGTGCAGCACCCGTATTGCGGCGCCCGCCGCGGCCCACGCCGCCGACGACGCGGTCGAGGGTTCGCCGAGGCGGCCGAGTGCCGTCCCAGGCAGGGCGGCGAGCGCGAGCACGGGTGGTTTGCGCCACAGGATCTGTGGAGTCGGGATCGGCGCCATGGCCATCGCCTCGACCTCGACGTCGGTGTGGCTCTGATCAGCGTCGATCTTCAGGAAAATGTCGCCTACGCGTAGGGTCACGCGCTCGTGATGGGCGACGACGACCTCGACTTGTTCCACGTCGGCCATTATCTCGGGGATAACCAGCACCGTCGCCGGAATTATCAACGGGCGGTCCCCGCCAGAACGGGCACGGGACGGGCGCCACGGCGGGCCGACGCACACCCAACAGTCACCCCACCACGACATGCACACCACTCAAATCAAGGGCGCTCGAACTGTGCATCGGTTCGCATGCAGTCGGGCACCTGGCCAGTAATGTCCGTTCTGGCCGAAATTTTCCAATAAGGGGGGCAGAGCTGGTGGACCCATCAGAGTTACTGGGACTGACGATCCCGCTGTCAGCGATGACGCTTCTGGTCGCAGTGGCCGCTGGATTGCTACCTCGACTCGTTGGAGATGAACCGAATCTCGTTGTGGGCATACGCACGAACGCGACGATGTCGAGTCCAGAAGCGTGGCAGTTTGCCCATGAGGTTGCGCGGCCTTTCTTCTGCCGGACGGTGTGGACAGCCGTCGTGGGATTGTGCATTCAGGTAGTAATCGGAGTCATGGCCGGTTTCGGATCCGTGGTGTCAGCTGTCGCTGCAGCGATCGTGTGTGCGGCGGCATTCACCGTCCTGATCGCTGGGGCATTAAAGGGCAACGCCGCAGCGAAGACCCTAAGTCGTTAAACCGCCGGTCGAAGGGCGCTGGTTGCGCGCACGGGACGGCCACCCGCGATAGCGACGCCGGACTGTTGAAAGGCGCGTGACGCATCCAGATCTGCGTGATCACAGGCACTCGAACGGTGTGACTATCGACCAGTCAGGCAAACGAGTCCACCTGTGCCCCAGCTCTGCACGTCATTGGTGAACACCCCCGGCTCTGGCCTCTCTCTTGTTCCCATCCATCCAGTCCAGTCGTCCTCTCTGCGCCACCCACTGTCTCTCGCAGTCTCTTCTCCCTCAGCCTGTCTCATGGGAACCGCTTCGTGATTGCCGAGACGATCTCTTCAGGGGCATGTTCCTGGATGAAGTGCCGCGCATGGGGCAGCTCGACGACGTCGAGATCGGCGAATACGTCACGTATCCGTGGGATACACGATTTCGGGCGGAACACCACGTCCCGCATCCCCCACACCGCGAGAGTCGGCTTGCGCCCCAGTAGAGCAGGAACCTCTCGGGAGAGGTGGTCCAACAGCGGGCGTGCCGCACGAATTTCCCTGGGCGTCACCGCGAGGGCACGTCGCGCTTCTGCTGTGGGTTGGACCATGCGGTAGTGGTCGGCCTCCGCCTTGGTGAGCTTGCTGCCCAGCTCCCCGAGCAGGAACCGCTCCACAAGGAGATTCTCCCCGAGTATGCGGCGTTGCATCGGACGGCTGCCCATGATCACGCTGAATGCCCGGTTGGCGAGTGGCTCGATCGGCCAGAACGCCGTGTTGCCCAGCACAATCCCTCTGACGCGATCTGCCCGCACGATGGCTGCGCCCAGCCCGATGGGCCCACCCCAGTCCTGCCCCATCACGACAAAACCGTCCAGCTGCAGATGATCGATCAACTCACTCAGGACCGTCGTGTGCTCGGCGATGCGGTAGCCGAAATCCGTCGGCCGTTCGGACAGTCCGAACCCCAGGTAGTCCGCGGCGATGCACCGGTACCGGTCGCGCAAGCCCTTCACGATGTGGCGGTAGACGAAGCTCCATGTTGGGGAGCCGTGGCAGAACAGAATCGGCGGACCGACCCCCTCGTCGATGTAGTGAACCCGACCGGCAGATGACTCGAACCAGCGAGATTCGAACGGGAACAGCTTCTCGTCCGGAACGAAATCGATCAGCATTGAGCATCCTCCCCTGGTCGGACCATCTCTTCACACCTCGCGACAGGCCTGGCGTCCGGGCAGACAGTCCGGCCTGCATGGCCGCCATATGAGCACGGTCGATAGCCGAGCCGGGCCACCGAGTCCCACTCTTTCCGCGACAACCCACGCAACCGGTCGCTACATCTGTAGCGGCGAGGTTCCCTCACGCTACACCTGTAGCATCGGAGCGTGTCTACGCGAGCAACCAATCGCTACGAGCGCCGAGAACGCATCACAAGCAGCGGCATCCGCATCATCGCCCGGGACGGCCTTCGCGCGCTCACACACCGAGCCGTTGACCAGGAAGCCGGGATTCCGCAGGGATCGACCTCCCACCATGCAAGAACCCGGATCGCGCTACTCGAACTGATCGTCAACGCACTCGCGGAACGCGCGATTGCTGACGCCGAGCGATTTGCAGACTCCCTGAACGCCACGCCCCAGACCGAGCACCGACTGAGCATCGCTGAGCTCGCGGCCGCGATCGCGGCACTCGTAGACACACTTGCGGAGCGCCGCGACGACATGCGAGCCCGCTACGCACTCATTCTCGAGCTCGATGACGCACCCCTGCTGCGAGGGAAACTGATGAGACAGTCCGAAGTCCACGCCATGACCCGAGAAGCGACCGCGTTGTTCCTTGCCCGAGCAGGCCTTCCCAGTTCCGACGAACGGGTCGAGGAACTGATCTCCCTCACAGACTCCCTGGTGTTCCAACAAGCCATCATCGACGGGCCGACCTCCCCAGCATCGATCCTTAACGCCTACCTCTGGGGAGTCGCCCACCCGTCCAACCCAACCGGGGACACATGACGGGTCGCGCCAGCGCGGGATGACGCTGCGGATCGCGCGCTGCAAAGAGGAACGCAACCAGATTCTGCGTAATCAAGAGTCGTCCTCGGTTGTGATCACCGAACGGTCAACCTATCCAATCCGCATGCAGCTCAGCGCGGCCCGGAATTGGTGAACACCCTTCTCCGCGAAGCGTTCAGCGGGTGCGACGAGATCTTCGCGGCGGGCGGCATTCGCGATGCTGTCGCGCGGCGTATGGCCTTGAGCGTGGGCGGATGCTGGCAGGTTACTGATCGTCGGAGCTATCGCGCAGCTCGCTGTATTTACCGAGGACGTGCTCCTTTTCCGCGCCGAACGGGTAGCCGGCACCAGTTGAAGAACCCACTCTCAGGTCGGCATGACGCAGAGCCAGATAGATGTCCTCGTCGATCTCGCCGAGGTCGCCCACACCGCGTATTCCCACCGACACGACCACATCGCAACTTTGCTGTTGCTCTACGAGATACTCGGCTGAATCATCAACATCGAGTTGGACCGGGTCGAGGATCTGCCACCTCGCCCATCTGCCAACCCGCTCCTCGAGCGTGGATCCGATGACCTCGATTGCAGCGGCAGCGTCAGCGTTGGTGGTGTCAAACTGGAACTCGACGATCTCTTTCTCGGTGATCGGCCAGGAACTCGGCGGGTTGTCCCAGAGGCTCCCAAGTCGGATCGGTCGTCCGTCGACGGGACCGAGGTCCTCGGCGGTCGATTCGACGATGCACAACATTGGGTGCGAGAAGAGCGCCGCCAGGCGCGCATGCTTCGCGAAGATGGTCAGCAGCGCATCTGCCGTGTGACGGTCCAGGTTCACCAGTGTGTCGTAGCCGGCAAGGGCGAGGACCGTGCCGGTGGAATCCGGGTCGCTGCCGTATCGAAACTCGCCGACGTCGTACATCAGGTCGTTGAAGGCATCGAGGTTCTTGCCATAGGAGGAGGGGAACGACAGTGCACCGGCCAACGCCGTGTGCACGTCGGTGACGGTGATGCTGTGCTGCAGATCGATCCGATGGACCAGGTAGCCGAGTTCATCGAGTCGCCCAGAAGCACAGTCGAGCCCGAATCGGGTGTCGTACCTGTACACGGATCCGTTCTGCAACAGGCTCCAGTCGAAGCGCTGCCGTTGCGTGTCGAAGAGCTCTCGATCAAGCGGGTCGAAGACGGGACCGCGAGGCATGCGCAAATCGTAGATCAGCGGTCGGTCCGACCAAGGTGCGTCTTCGAGACGCGGAACAGGAGAATCTGCACTAGACGACCGGAGCACTCGGGATTAGCCGGGAGGACGGAACGTCGGCGGGCCCGCCACCCTTTCTGTTCAAAACTTCAGGATGCGCTCAGCGCCCAACTGCGCGGTGGAACCGCCCCTAGGGGCAACCTGCACGCCACTAACCTGGAACTCATCCAGATTGGTGTGATCGGGAGCCCTCCTTAAGTGTGATTACCGACTGGTCAACCTATCCAATCCGCATGCAGGCCAGAATGAACCGGCATTGGTGAACACCCCTCGGCGGCCTCTCGGCGGCTCGCGCGCAGCTTCGCGTGAGGGCTCCGGTGGCCCTCATCGCCGGTGCCGTGAATGCGCCGGGGGTTGTTCCTGTACTCGATCACCGGAACGAATCTCTGGCGTGAGGAGATCGCCGGGAATGAGAAGTTCCCTCCACTGTACGGCTCGTCCGAAGAATCTGCCGCCGACCGCTGCTTCCGTTCGACTCCAATCGCCGAGACGTACGGGGCGCCCCGAGTCCCGGAGTCGATGCGCGGGTCTAACCCACTCGTCGCCTGACGCCAGTGCGCGGCCTTGGCAGAGGTCGTGCCTCAGCTCCCACTCGCGATCGGGCCCGATCTTCGCCGCGGCGGAGCGGCGGTGCCCGTCTCATAGACGAACTTGGTCTCAACAGGTCGACGCATCACCGGAGATGGGGCCGATGGTGTCTCGGAAGGCGTGGGCCTGCTGTATCTCTCGGGACGTCCACCCCTATCGGACGTGTCATTGGCTGGCATGCAACACCGCCGCCCGATGCGGCGTCCGAAGGGCTCTCCCTGGATACGACGAAACCCGAAGCGGATGCAGGCACACTTCGGGTACGTCGAGCGGCTACGTCACGGGCTGCAACGTCGAACTCGCCACACATGATCATGTTGTCGTCGTTCAGGTCGCCATCGACAATGCTGAGCTTCGATTCACTGTCCCACTCAGACTTTCGTGCGGTCGCCCGAACCACAGTGAATAGTCCGGCGGTTCCAGCACCGGGGCGGTTCCACGGAGCTCTCGATTCGCGGCGTCACTATCGCGGCGTGTCGTAGATGGTGTCCCCGGTCAGCCTGTTGGCCTACGACTGCCGCCGAGGCCGACCGCCAGAGCTGCGTCGATGGCGGCATCGATGTGGCCGTCCTCGGTGTAGAAGAAGCCCGGCATCGTCTCGCCTGTCCGCGCCAGCGCGACGAGGAGCTGGGTCAGTCGCAGGTCCGGGTTCGCGTGCCAGATCTGACCCAGCTTGGTCAGGATCGGATCGATTCTCTCCGGATCGCGCATCGTGCCTCCTCGTGTCGCCGGCCCGCTCGGGCGTTGTCCTGTCTATCGGAGCCTGGTCGGTGGCATCCTGTCCAGCGGATATCGGATCGAGAGGGCAGTTGCGCGGGCGGATGTACCAGAGTCCGCCAGGGACGGAGCTTCTGCGGCCTGTCTCGCTGATGCGGGTCGTGTGATGCCGGTCGAATGCCTTCCGGTGGAGCGCCAGTCAGCGTCCTTCTCCTGTTGTGCTGTCGGGGTGCGCGGCCACTGCGTGTGTGCGGTGGTGCGGGTGGGCGTCGGCCACCTCGACCAGGGTGCTTCCGGCTCTCCGCGGTGGCGGGCGGCGTCAGTGTCCGCCTCGGGCGTAGCGGTGTCCGATCTCCGCAGTACGGTTCCGGATCATGTCGACTGACACCCGAACCGTCCCATTCGAGGAACTCGCTTACGCCGACTTGTACGTCGGCGCCGTCTACCTCGGAGGCGCCAAGGGCAACGCCGCGGATGACCCGCTGGCCAAGCTGCTCCCGGTGGGAAACCAGGGCGGCTTCCGGCACGCGGGGTCGCCGACGAAGGGCACAGTCCGGTTGTCAGTGCTCTACACCAGCGGCGTGGAGAAGGAATGGCCGGACGAGCTCGACATGGAGACGGGGGTGTTCACGTATTTCGGCGACAATCGCAAGCCCGGCCGGAACCTCCTCAACACCACACGCGGCGGCAACATCCTGCTGCGCGATGCCTTCACCGCGGCCCGCGGTGCGGCGACGGACCGGCTCTTAGTCCCGCTGTTCTTGCTGTTCGAGAAGGCCGGACGCGGCCGCGCCGTACGGTTCGTTGGCCTCCTGGCCCCGGGCGAACCCACATCGAGTGCGGAGAACGACTTGACCGTGGTCCGACACCGACTCTCAGGGCAGGAGTTCGAGAATTACCGCGCACGGTTCACCGTTCTGGACACACAGGTCGTACGGCGCAGCTGGCTGACGGCGGTTCTTTCCGGGGACAGCACCACGAACGCCGAGTGCCCAGACGCGTGGCGAGTATGGGTCGGACAGAGCACTCGCGGACGTCCGGCCCCCTCGCGCGCTTCTGGTAACGGTCGCTCGTACACCCCTGGTTCCGCGAACTCATCCGGCGGCGACAATGCTGCGCACGACGGCACCCCTGGTTCCTTCGGCGGCGGCATTGCTCCCGCTAGTGAGCCTCACCCCGCAGGTGGAGATCTCCCCCGGCATGAAGACCCGTCGCGGAGAACCGATGGATCTCGGCGGGCGGAACTGCTCGACGCCCTCCATCGGCTGTCCGTGCACCGTCAGGACGGTAAGGCGGCGTTCTATCAGTACGTGGTGTTGCTGTGGGCGATCTCGAGAACGTCGGCCGCTCGACTAACGCCGTTCTCGGCCGCACGAGAGTCGCTGAACGGGCTGCTAGCTCCCTTTGCGCTCACCAGAAGTACACCGGACCCGGCGATGCCGTGGATCGCGCTGGCGGATTCGCCGTGGTGGGAGATCGACCTGCCCGACGCCGATCACCGACGAGGGCTACGTCCGCGGGATGTCGTGCGCCGCTTCGATCCGGAGGCTGGCCTGAGCGTCGAGGCCCATGCTCTCGTATCCGAGGATGAGAAGTTCCGGCAAGAGGCAGTGGCTGCCATCGCCGAGATCGGAAGCGCGCACCCCGCCCTGGACGGCCTACTGGAGACCTTGAGCCTGCGCGTCGGTGATGAGACACCAGTTCGTGGGCACGTGGCCTCGAGTGCCTCCGTGGAAGCGGTGGGGGAGGACCGCCGATCAGCGGCGGACTTGTCGGCGGCGTGCGTGACTTCTATCCCTCCCGAGGTCTGCACCACAGAGACATTCGAGCGGGAACGTCCCAGTCTGGTAGTGGCCGAGCGCCGAGAGTCGGCGCTGCAGGACCGATACTTGCGATTCCTCGAAGCTCAAGGGCACCGAGTGTGCCGTCAGATGGTGGTGCTGCCGGGGGAGTCGAATCGGCTGTACACAGACCTCTTCGACGTCACGACGGGTGAGCTGATCGAAGTGAAGTCAGATAGCGGCCGGGCGACGATCCGGCTCGCGCTCGGGCAGATCCTCGACTACGCCCGGCACATCACTCACACCACGAAGGCTGTGCTCGTCCCGGACGAACCTGCGGCGGATCTGGTTGATCTACTGCAGAGTTGGGGAATCGCTGTGGTGTGGGAGGCCGCACCGGGTGTCTTTCAGAGGAAAGATCCATTGTGACGGGTCCGGTAGGAGCGCCGCCCCACCCCGACCGCGCGAAACTCGAACTGCCGTACCAGTATTTCGGGCTCGCGACCGGTGGGTTAGCGCTGGTGGGTGACCAGTGCTCGTAGTGCTGTGACGCATTCATCTTCGGTGACGGGGAAGCGTTCGAACGATACGGAGTGCCCACGCATGGTGCGCCAGGGGCCGCGGCGCTCGGCGTGCGCGACGGTGTGCTGGTCGGGGAACTGAACGTAGGCTAACGCGCCTCGCGGTAAGGGGTCTGATGTGTGGGAGGCGAGGTAGGCGTTCAGTTGATAGAGGTCAGCGCGGTCGACGCCACGTGGGTCGGCTAGCGGCTTGTACTTTGCGTCGATGATCGCGGTCGGCTGGTCGATGGGGCCGATCACCAGGTCGGGGTAGAGCCGCCCGAGTGTTGCTGTTTCGTGCTGCTGGCTGCGGAGGAGCGGGCGCCCGTCGCTCAGGTGGGTGCCGTGGGTGACGTCGCTGGTGCCGAATGCGCGTTTGGCGCAGACCAGGGGGTGGTCGAGTTCCTGGTTTCGTTCGATTCCCCAATCATGGTGATCGGGCGCCCGGTTGTGTTTGCGCTGGTGGGTGTACTGATCGCACTGTTCCTGACCTATCACAGCGCGGACCTGACGATTACTGACGCCTCGATCACCATCGTCGAGGGCGACGATACGAGGGTCATCTCCCGGCACCAGGTGGGCGGGGTGTTCCGCAAGAACGGAAAGGTCACGATCGAGTCCTCGGAGGGGCGCAAGCTTTTCAGCGACGATGTCGAGGGCGGTCGCGACAGAATCGCGCAAGCTTTCCGTTCCCACGGATATCCGTGGGAAGGGCGCTGAACACCGCACGGGCAGCGGTCGCGGGTCGCTGGCCATCCCAGTGCCGGGCTACCCGCGCTGGCGGCGTTTCCCGGTTATCTCTGCGACGACGTCGGAGTACGCGCGAAAGAGGCGTGGCTCCGCGGACTTCGGGCTCGCGTCGACGAGGATCGACCAGCACTCGGCCACATACCGCCTCGCGTCGCGCCCTGGCCAAGGATCGGGAAGCAACTCGGGCGGCAACAGCGGATCGGGCGCCGTGGCCCGGGTGAACTCGGATGCCAGTTCGATCGCGATCGTCATGATCTCCGTCTCGTCCGTCCGGTCCGTACTGCGCAGACGTGCGAGCCGATCCTGCGCGACCGTGGAGAGTCGACGGTGTCCGTCGGCGATCGTGGCGAGGGGCCAGAAGAGGGCTGCGATCGCACGCGGGTCGGCGATGCCCCGAAAACTGGCGTCTTCCGTCGTGATGTACGAGAGGTGCTCGGAAACGCCGAGTCGCGACGCAAGGACCCGAACATGGTCCTCCCACGGGTTCGCAGACAGGTATAGCCCTCCCTGAACCGCTGCACCACCCAGATGAACGATGCCCTCTCGCATGGCATCTCGTGCCTGTCGCATCGGCTCGGGTATCGCGAAGCCTGCCAGACGCCATTTGCCGTCCCACGGGGCGTCCCCACGATCCTGTGCGTACATGAAGCGCACGAACTCGACGTTGGGGGACACCGCGATCTCGCAGTTTTCCGTCGCCCGTAAGACTGCTCGCCGTCCCCGCCCTTCCTGGACGAACTGCCCATCGGTCACCAGCCGCCGAATGCAGAGCCGGACCTGCTGGTCCGACATTCCCAGGGCATTCGCCACCGAGTACAACTCGCCGGCGTCGACGGTGCTGTCCCTCCCGAACCATGCTCTCGACGAGCATTCGGGTCGGCACTTCGACGGGGTAATTGGACACGTCGCTCGCTCCCTCGCGCCCAGGTGGTGCATATTGCGGACACGCTAATATCGTTTTCGATGCGATAGTTTACGCCCGGATCGATACGTCGGATGCCGCTGTCTAGACGGTATGGAGTGACACACGACAAGTCGTGTGTCACTCCATACCGTCTAGCGCTTCGCAATTCGGTGCTACTCGGCACCTATTTCATGCTGAGCTCGTCGGCTTCTTCGGCGTCGAGTGTCCCGACGAGTTCGGCGATCTTCACGACAATGTCCTCCATAGGCTCCTCCGCCGTGCTAAAACCACCACGCGACGCGAGCGTAGGGCTGACCTGGTCGAGCTGCTCGAACGTCACACCATGCATGACCGGCACCAGGAGGTTGCGGCGCAGCAGAGCACTGAGCTCGTTGCTCGCGATGCTTCGATCGGTGCTCAGTTTCTCGAGCATGGCCGGCGTCACTAGAACAATCCCAATGCGCGAACTCACGAGTCCCTTGTCGATAGCTACGCGCATGTCCGTGCCGGGCCTCAGGGTCACCTCGCTGAACCACACCGAAACGTCCGCGCCTATGAGCAAGTCGTAGACCTTTTTCGCATCAGCCTGACGGTCGGGCCAAGCGTGGCAGAGGAACACATCCTTCCCCTGCGTTCGGACCAAGACCGCCGTACGTATGGGCTCGAGGTCGCGCACCTGCTGCGGAGTGTAGGAGACAGTTGAGGTACTGGGCGACCAACTGGGACGGGTGGTGCGGCCTCCACCACGCCCACCTCCGCTGCTCGTCGAGCCTCGAGTCCTGACAGCAGAGGTGACCGGCGGTGGTGAGTAGGGCTGGTACGACGGTGTTGAGTAGCCGTATCCTCCACTGCGTCCGTGAACTGGGCAGTCGGCACCGCCGCCCCTGATGTGGCCTCTGACGGGGGCTGTGCACTGGGGCATAGTTTGGTCCTCCTTGGAACCTTGGACAGTGGCCCAAAATGGCTTTCCGACCGGCCCTATGCGGACATTCGGGCGTGAGGCTATTTTACTTGCAGCCACCGACAGTCCCGCCCGCCGCAAGTGGCACTACCGCGTCGCGGCCGGTGATTTTGAGGGCTGCTAGTTCACCCAGGTTTCCTCTGCACACCACTGCTGAAAATCGTGCAGTCGCCTTCTGGAACTGACAATGCGACCAGTGTCAGTTTCAGACGTCGACTGCACGACGTCCTGGGTGAGCAGGGTGTCGTGACGAGGTCGTCTGAAACTGACAACAAATTTTGGCAGTGGTGTTCATGGTCAGCTACCGACCGTCGAATTGGTCTGTGGGCGACGTCGAGGGGTGCCCGGGACGCCCCGTAGAAGAGGGCTGCCCGGAGAGCATTACCGCTCGCCGGGCAGTCCTCATTCCATCGTCATACTGACGGTCGAGCGCAGTCAGTTCTGCGAGTTGACCGCCTCGTAGTCGTGCCAGTCCGGATACGTTACAACCGGATTGGGGCCATCTGCTGACCCTTGGACCATGCAGCTTCCCCTGAAGCCCGCTGGCCCGCCGGGGTGCTCTCCAAGCCCGAGTGCGTGCCCCATTTCGTGGCACGCGGTCTTGAGTCGCTGGTTGGGGGTGACGGCAAGGGTCGTGTTGAGCTGAATGTTCGCTCCGCGGAAGTTCCCGTTGCCGTCAAACTGCCCGAGAGTTGCGCCGTAGGCCTGGCCTATACCTGGGAGAGTTAGGCCCGGGGTCTCCCAGATCATGATGCATCCGTTGAGTTTGGTGCAGTCCCACCAGCGGTAGGTGAGGTTGATCCGGTTGCTGTCGAGTCCGTTGTCCCAGGTCTGGGTCGCCTGGTCTATCGGCCAGGGCGTTGTCCGGTCGGCCACGTCCACCCAGTCCGTGATGTAGTTGCCCTCGGGGCCGGGGATGGCGTGATGCGCGGACGCAGGTGCCGCAACAGTCAAGAGTCCGGCGACTGACAGCGCAGCGGCTGCGAGAGTGCCAAAGAATTTCTTCATCACTGCACGCTCCTTGCGAATCCGAAGGTGCGGCAGGCGCTGTCGCGTTGCTCCCTGGTTTCGATGGGCTTCGGTGCGTCTATGTGGAGGGTGCTGGCATATCGGCCGTCCTCGAGATAGCAAATCCAGCCGCCGCCTTGCACGGTGCTCGCACGGATCTTCTCCACGACCTCGCCGCAGGGACGTTCACCCAAGTCGGGTGAGTTGTCGACTTCATCGAGCGACAGAGGCGCCACGTCACCGCCCTTCGGCTTCCCGGTGCTCGGGTCGATCGGCGGTTCGGGCCGTGGAGCATCACGCTCGAAACCCGGTTGTGTCGGCGGCCACTGTTCCGGCCCCGGCGTCACGCCGCGCACCTGAGCCGCTTTGTCGAGCCCGCGTACTGTGTCGCACGACAGGGCCGGCGCGGCTTGTTCTGTCTCAGCCACCTGTTGAATCGCCACGGGCTCAGACGAACCCGACGTCGTGACGATCACACCGCCCAATACGCCGGCGGCGAGTGCCCCGGCGCCCACAATCCCAACTAGTTTTTTCATATCCCCCTCCGACTGTGATGCACGCAACACGTGCAAGCAGAGGGTAAACTCTTAGCAATGCGCCGTCAACCGACCGGTAGGTTTGTTTAGCATTTGAGTGACGCTCGATGTCGAGACACGGCAGTTCAAGATCGAAACACTGTGCAGAAACACAGGACTGAAACGATCAGCTCTCTACAACAACCTCAACCTCGCCCGTCCTGAACGAGCCGCGCGCCAGCGAGGATGAGTAGGTAGTGCACAGCACTCCTGACACCCGTCCATTCGACTTCTGAAACTGGCAGGAACAATTCGAGCATGGGTGAACCGTTCAGGGTGGGCTACTGTCGCTTTTCGACCGACGAGCAGGATGTCGAGATCCAGACCGAGCAGCGGCTGGCCCTCGGAGTGCCGTGCGAGCGGATCTTCATCGACAAGGGGTTCTCCGGCACCACGCGCAAGAACCGCACTGGCCTGGACAACGCGCTGACCGCGGTCACCTCCGCCGCCGCAGCCAGCAACGGACGGCAGGTCGTGCTGACCGCGGCGAAGTTCGACCGGTTCGCCCGCAACATGGCCGAGGCTGGCGAAATCTTGACCGGCCTGCGTGAGCGCGATGTGCTGTTCGGGCTCGGCAGCTCGATCTACGACTGGGTCGACCCGTTCGGCGAGCTGTTCCTGCAAACTCTCGCCATGGTCGCCGAGTTCGAGGCCAACAGCGAAGGAGCACGAAAAGTTCCACCAGTGGTGGGTCAACGCCCTCCGGATGACCGAGGACAACCGTGCCGTGACAGAAGCACGGTTGACCGCTTGACTTGACCGCTTGACTGGTCGAGAATGGTGGCATGAGCACGCCACTGAAGAAGGTTGTCGACGACGCGATCGAAGCGAGCGGCATGCCCGCAGAGCGACTCGACGCTGCCGATGCCCAGTACGTCAAGGCCGGTGTCGAACGGGTGCTCTCGAACCTCAAGGCCCGTCGCGCGTGGGAGAACCACATCGGCCCGATCCTCACGCCTCGGCAGATGCTCGACATCACCGAGTGGACGAAGCAGGCACTCAGCCAGGCCGTGCAATCGCGTCGAGTCCTGCGCCTCCAAGCAGAGGACGGCACCTTCGGCTACTGGTCGGGAGGACTGACAGAGACCTCGCCGCACCGCCCCCTCGCGGGCCTCAAGGAGACGCTCGCCGCCTGGGCGGGTGACGTCGATCCGTGGACAGTGGCCTCCTGGCTGTCGACCGAGCAGCCCGAGTTGGACGGCCGCACTCCGCGCCAGGCCCTCATCGACGGCGACACCGCCGACGTGGTGACCCTTGCCCGCCAGGCTGCGGGTCGACTCGCGTCGTGACGTCGCCGCGAGCGAGCCAGCATCTCACCACGCCACCGGCGCCGGACCAGCTGCGCGGCCACTTCCCACAGATCACTGTCCGCGCGGGAGCCCCCCTGTTCCGGTCCCACTCGGCGAAGCTGAACCCGTGGTGGTTCGGCACCAGCCTCGACAACCGCTTCGACCTACCCGGCCCGGCAGGGACCTGCTATGTCGCCGAATCGGAATTGGTGGGCTTACTCGAGGCGTGGGCCGGTATCCGGATCATCGCGCGGACGGACGCGGCGGTTCGTGCGATCTCGACGTTGAGCGTGGGCCGGGATCTGATCGTCGCGGACGCCACCGCGAACGCCGCGATCCGGTTCGGAGTCACCGCAGAGATCTCGACGACCGTCAACTACGCCCTCACCCAGCAGTGGGCCGCGGCGCTTCACGCTGCCGGCTACCACGGCATCCGGTACTGGGCGCGGCACGAGTTGTCACACACCAGCGCCTCCATCGCGCTGTTCGATTCTGCTGGGGACCAGACGGATTCGTCGCTCCAGCCGACCCAATACCGCGTCGCCCGCACCGATTCCCTGATCGACCGGGATGATCTGCTGACCGATTTGCAGGTGAACGCGGGCATCACGGTCATGACGCCGCCGTCGACGCTCGGCCCGTCGTGACCGGGAGATGGGTTGGCATGGCGACTGCACACTCGCGCCCCGGTCCCTCGACGCACAACGAGGCCGCCCGGATGACGCAGTCTCAGCTGGTCACAGAGCTGCGTGCGCTGCTCGGGGCGAAGCTGGTCGCGTACCTCGGTCGGGCGAAGGAAACCTGGGCTGTCCGCCAGTGGGCCGACGGCGCGCACACCTTCAACGATGAGGCCGACGTCGAACGACTTCGCATCGCGTACCGCGCGGCCCGCCTGATCGTGCAGCGGGACACCCCTGAGGTGGCGCAGACGTGGTTCCAAGGTCGACCCAATCCTCGACGATCGGCCTCCGGCGCTGCTCCTCCGTGACGGCGACCTCGCGGACGTCGGGCCGCAAGTCCTCGCCGCCGCCCGACTGTTCGCAGCGGCCGAGCGAGCGCCGGGATCGGCCGGCACGTCGCACCCCCGTACTACCGTTGTGCCCAGTGAACGCCCAGACCTGACCGCGGCCATGCGACTCTTGGGCGTTGCCTGGGCCGACGACGGAACGTAATCCGCACCGCCTGACATCTGCAGTCCCGAACTGAGGAGCCGAGAACCATGCGCCCAGAAGACCAGATGTCGACGCGGGCCGACGAGAAGATCCGCCGGCGCATCCTGGTCCGGCAATGCTGTCTCACGGCCCTGCTGGCGGTGTGCGGGATTGTCCTCATCTTCCAGCCGAATGTCCCTAAGTTCTCGGCAGCCGTGATCATCGGGGCCGGAGTGGTTGGCGCCGTGCTTTTCGGGGTCCAGCTGCTCAACGCCTCCTCGAACCGCGATAAGTCCTGACCTTCGGTCGCGCAGGGGGTTGGGCTGCCACCCCTGGGTGCGCCTGGGACATCATTCAGTTGGCCGGACCGGGAGGGCGTAGATGCAGGAGATCTCCGCGGCTGATGCGGCGGTCGCGAGCTACCGCGCCGGCGGATCGCTCGACGCTTTCGCGTGGGCGCTCGAGGACATCGTGATCCGCTTCGAAGACCACTCGAACCCGCTCGCCGACGAGTTGCGAGGCGCCTGGAGTGACCTCGAGATCATCAACGCCTTGAATCTCTCCGGCGGTCTCGAGATCGACCCGGCAGAGGTGGATACGTTGATCGAGGAGATCCTGCAGCTGATCACCGCCGCCGAGAGCGCCAAGCGGGAGTGGCGATGTCCCGGTGCGCGGTCACTGGCAGCCCGACTGCGGTTCCCGCGCAGCAACAGGACCGCGTGACTGCGGCCTGCCACTGAAACCCGGCAGGCTCAACCCTCCTGCAGGTCGGGCAGCCCGGTGTCGAGGTCCAGCTGTCCGGCGATCCGGTCAACCGGTGGATCGTTCGAGATATGTTGCAGTAGAAGGACAGTGCCGAGCATCGGGAGCGCATCTCGATGCTCGGCAATGACCAATCAGGTGGGGCCGGCTACCGGCCGGAACGTGTCATATGCGCAGGTAGCCGGTTGTTCCTATCGCCACTCGGGGTTGGTCCAGTAGGGCGGGATCTGGCGGGGGAGTTTGTCGGCGGTCTTGGTGCCGTTGCCGAGTTGGTTGCAGGGCCCCGACCAGCCGACCAGTACGGGTAGGCCGTCGGCGTAGTGGAAAGTGGTCCAGACGATCGTGGCAGGGTCCCCGACTTGCGGCGGCCTTCCGCATCGGCGGGGGTTCGCCGGTCCATCGGCCGCATTGAACGCGTCGACGACGCTGGCCAGTTCCGCACCGTCGATACGTCCCGACGCCGTCAGTGGCGGCGGGGACTTGGTCTCTTCTCCCCCGGCCTTCTCGTAGCGGCACACCTCTGCGAACAGCGGCGCGTCCGGAACCATCACCTCGGCGGTACCGGGGCGCGGGGCCCGAAGTCCCGCCATCCCGACGAACACTCCACCTGCGGTTCCGCCTGCGCCTCGACGACGTCCGTCGTGATGTCCGCGCTCTCGGCAGCCCGATCGTCGGTCGTGCATCCGGTCATCGCCAACGCAACTCCAGCGCCCACGCACAGCGCCGATGCCGTCAGGACGCGGCCGGATACCTTCGTCGATTCCCCCATGCCCGAAGACTACGACCCGCCGCGAACTCGGCGGCGGCCGTCGGCGCTAACGCACGCACCATCCCCGCCAGGGACGTTCCACCTGCGCAGGTCGGAGCTTGTTTCGAGATGCGTTGGCGCAAACGAAATTGCCGAGCAGCGAGAGCGTGTCTCGATGCTCGGCAATGGGCCGATCAGGTGGGCCGGCCTACCGCCCGGGATGTGTCGTCTGTGCTGGTCAGTCGCTGTTTCCGGGCGCCCGTGTTCGTTGGAGGCGCGGATGATTGGGTGCTCGTCGAGCTGAGCGCCGACCTCGACGACATCTTCGTCGATGAAGAAGACGAAGCCCAGTTTCTGACACTTCCGCGGGGCCGCCTGCCCCGCTTGTGGCTCGACGCCGGGGTTGCCGGCAGCACAGAGTGGTCAGGTGCGTCCCCAGCGAACTCGTCGAGGTCCTCGTCTCGCATGGATCATGAGGAGACGTTCACTGCTGTCGCTGAGTCGAAGTCGCTTTCGCGGGATTGGTCGCTGCCTGCCCACTGCTCGGGGCTGCTTGCTGAGTCGAGGCTGCCAGCGAGATGGGCAACGGCGCCGACCACGCTGATTCCGAATCGGCCGTTGGTGTCCCACATGGTCGCTGCTCCGGCGGCGATGCCGTCGCTGGATATGTGGTTGTCGGCTTCGATTCCGACGATCGGACCGATCGGCTGTCGCGCGAGCAGGATTGTGACGTCGTGATTGATGAATCCGATACCGCGGTCGCTCCAGCTGGTGAGGGTGTTGGTGAGTTCGCCAACCATGGCGGCGCGGACGAACGGGGTGTTGTCGATGCCCGGGACGACCTGCGGCGGGTCGAACCAGAGTCGTTTCCGGCCGGCGTTCTGGTGCTCCGGCATGGACGTACTCCAGCGGTTGGGGTGTTCGTCGCTGCCCCAGAGAACCCCGGGTTTGGGGAGTTGGGCGGCCAGTGAGTCGGACAAGGTCATCGATTCGCTGGGGTACCACCTCGCACCTGGCGGGTCTTGATTAGGTCGGATGGACACCATCGATGCTCGTGCGACGGTGCGATCGCCTTGTTGAACGAGCACGTCGGCGATACGGATGCTGCGACCTTCTCGTACCAGTGTGGTGTTGGTCTGCAGCGGCGCGAACGACGGCTGCCGGAAGATGTCCAGGGTGAACTTCGCTGGGCGGTACCCAATTGTGCTGCAGGATGATTCAATCGCGTGTGCCGCGAGCCCGGCGAGGGCCGATCCGTTGATCGAGTCCGGAGACCATAGGCTTTGTGCGGCGGGGAGGGGTTGGAATTGGTCCTCGTTGGGTTCGAAGTAGGCCATGCCGCTCTCCTGAGGTGTGGCGAGAAGGGGTCAACTCCAGCAGTCTGGCTACCCAACTTCTGGAACGTGTTTCAATTTGAAAGGTTTGTGGCTATCGTCACAGCGACCGAAAATCAGGTATGGGGAGGGTGTTTCAATGAAGACCAAGGGTGCGTTGCTGTGGGGCGTCAACGAGAAGTGGTCGGTCGAAGAGATCGAGCTCGGTGACCCGGTCGCCGGTGAGGTGCAGATCCGCATGGAAGCCGCCGGCATGTGCCACTCGGACCTCCACATCGTCACCGGTGCGACGCCGATGGCGTCCTATCCCGCGATGGGCGGCCACGAGGGCGCCGGGGTGGTCACCAAGGTCGGTGAGGGGGTTAAGGATCTCGAGGTCGGTGACCACGTCGTGCTCTCGTTCATCCCGGCGTGCGGACGCTGTCCGTCGTGTTCCTCGGGCCACTCGAACCTGTGTGACCTCGGCATGGGATTGCTCAGTGGTCAGTCGATCGCCGACGGCACGTACCGCATCCAGGCGCGCGGGGAGAACGTGATCCCGATGTGCCTGCTCGGAACGTTCTCGCCCTACATGACCGTCCACGAGTCTCAGGCCGTGAAGATCGAGAAGGACATCCCGCTCGAGCTCGCGGCCCTCGTCGGCTGCGGTGTCCCCACCGGGTGGGGTTCGGCGACGAACATCGCCGAGGTCAAGCCGGGTGACTCGGTCGCCATCATCGGTGTCGGCGGCGTCGGCATGAGCGCGCTCCAGGGCGCCGTGGCGTCGGGCGCGCGCCACGTGTTCGCGATCGACCCGTCGCAGTTCAAGCGCGAGCAGGCGCTCAAGTTCGGTGCCACGCACGCCTTCCCGTCGATGGAAGAGGCGATCGCGCCGATCATGGAGGTCACGTGGGGTCGCATGTGTCAGAAGACGATCATCACGGTCGGTGAAATGAAGGGCGAGTACGTCGACCCCGCTCTCACGCTCACCGCGAAGAACGGCCGCTGCGTCGTCACCGCCATGGGTCACATGGCCGACATGGACGTCAAGCTCAACTCGTTCATGTTCTCGATGCTGCAGAAGGAACTGCGGGGCAACATCTTCGGTGGCTTCAACGCGCGCGCGGACATCCCGAACCTGCTGAACCTGTACCGTGCCGGTCGGCTCAACCTCGAAGACATGGTGACCAACACCTACTCGCTCGAGCAGGTCAACGAGGGCTACCAGGACATGCTCGACAACAAGAACATCCGCGGTGTCGTCCGCTACACCGAAGCGGACTGGTAGATCGACGGTCGGGCTCACCTCGTGACCTGACCGGGAGCTGGCCGGTGGATAACGCCTCGGTCGCCGTCGTATACGACGGCGACCGAGGCGTTGCGCATCAACGGGACCGCCGGCGGGCCCGCTGCGCACGTGCCCGATGCTGGGACTCGGGGTAACGGAGAACCTCAGCGACGGCGACGAATGATTGGCGAGAGCTGGCCACAAAGCGCTGATCGCTATCGCAGTGCCCCGTCCTGGAGGGTTGCTCCCGTACGCACCAAGCGAGTGTCAAGGCCAGCAGAAATAGCATGAGATATGCACCGCCGCAACAAAACTAACGATCAGTATTGGAGAGTCCTCGCGGTTGACGGAAGCTGGGCAAACCCTTAGCCTTGGCCCCCAAGGGGGATGAAACATGTTCTATTTCTGCGCCACGAGTGGGCATCACCGGTGGGCAGTTCTGCCTCGCTGATGACATCCGGAACCTCATGAGAATGGTCATGGAGGTTCCCGCGGGAATGTGACCAGGGCACCGTTCCACTTCTCCCGGTTCTTGCAAGACGACGTATGGCTGTACCAGCAATCGAATGGGGGGCGTTACATGTGTGGAATCGCAGGCTGGGTGTCGTTCGACTCCGACCTGACCAGGCAGCAGAGTGTCCTCGACGCGATGACCGACACAATGGCGTTGCGCGGGCCGGACGGACGCGGCACGTTCGTGCGCGCTCACGCAGCGCTCGGGCATCGGCGGCTGGCCGTCATCGATCTGCCCGGCGGAGCACAGCCGATGAGCGTGAGCACCCCCGCCGGGGACGTCACAATGGTGTACACGGGAGAGGCATACAACTACCGGGAACTGCGCGATCAGCTTCGGGGCCTGGGCCATTCCTTCCGCACCGACAGCGACACCGAGGTGGTACTGCACGCATACCTGCAGTGGGGTGAGAGCGTCGTCGATCACCTCAACGGCATGTACGCCTTCGCGATCTGGGACCAGCGCGAGGAGAAGCTGGTGATGATCCGAGACCGCATGGGCATCAAGCCGCTCTACTACTACCCGACACCGGACGGAGTCCTGTTTGGCTCGGAGCCGAAGGCGATTCTGGCCAACCCGCTGGCGCGCAGAGCCGTCGACGCCGACGGGGTTCGTGAGCTACTGGCCATGACCAAGGCGCCGGGCCGGTCGATCTGGAAGGGCATGTACGAGTTGGCACCCGGCACACTGATTCGGGTGGACCGCATTGGAATTCACGAACGCACCTACTGGCGCCTGGAGGCGGTCGAGCACACAGACAGCAAGGAGATGTCCGTCGAGCGGGTGCGTGATCTGCTCACCGACATCGTCGACCGGCAGCTGATCTCCGATGTGCCGCGCTGCGTATTGCTGTCGGGCGGTCTGGACTCCAGCGCCATCACCGGTCTGGCCGCGGCGAGCCTCGCACGCAACGGCGAGCAACTGCGCACGTTCTCGGTGGACTTCCTCCACCAGGAGCAGAACTTCGTCCCCGACGAGGTACGCGGCACCCCCGACGCGCCGTACGCGCGCGAGGTCGCTGCGTCGGTGCAGTCCGCGCATCAGAACGTGATGCTCGACTCGGCCGACATGCTGGACCTTTCGGTGCGGCGCGCGGTCATCACCGCACGCGACATGCCCGGACTCGGCGACATCGACTTGTCGCTCTACCTGCTGTTCAAGGGGATTCGCGAGCAGTCGACGGTGGCGTTGTCGGGTGAATCGGCCGACGAGGTGTTCGGCGGCTACCCGTGGTTCTTCGCTGAGCGGGCGGTCAACGCGGACACCTTCCCGTGGGCGGCCTTCACCGGCGACACCCCCTGGACCGCTCTGAGGCCGGAGCTACGCGAACGGCTCGATGTCGACAGCTACATTGCCGACCAATACGCCGCGGCGCGCGCGGAGGTCGCACACCTGCCCGGTGAATCCGAGGCCGAAGCCCGCATGCGCGAGGTGTGCTACCTGCACCTGACCCGGTTCGTCCGGATCCTGCTCGATCGCAAGGATCGCCTGTCGATGGCGGCCGGACTGGAGGTTCGGGTCCCGTTCTGCGATCATCGCCTCATCGAGTACGTCTACAACACTCCGTGGCCGCTGAAGACCTTCGACGGCCGCGAGAAGAGCCTCCTGCGCCACGCCACGAAACATGTGCTTCCGCAATCGGTCTTCGATCGCGTGAAGAGCGGGTACCCCTTGACACAAGATCCTGCCTACGCGACGAACCTGCAGCAGCTCGCGAAGGAGATCCTGTCCGAAACCAATTCGCCTTTGTTCGACCTCATCGACCGCAACTGGATGCACGAACTGGCGGCACAGGATCCGATGCGGATGAATCCCGTCACCCGGGCGGGCCTGGATCGCGCGGTCGACATCTACACCTGGCTGGACCTGTACAAGCCGGAGCTGCAACTGGACTGAGGAAGGGTGGCGGCGCGCTTATCCTCGAGAATTCGCGTGGTGCGGCCGTCCGCGATGCTACGACGAACTCGCCCTCACCACCGGTATCACTGGCCAGGGCCAGAACACCTCCACGCCGGCCGGCCCTGTGGCACAGTGCTGAGGAGTTCGCCGACGCGGGCTTCGGAGACCGCAACCCGGTCGTCGGCACCGGCCAGGGCCCCTGAGCGTCGGCGAGCCAGTCCCTGGCCACTACAGCGCCGCCATCATCGCGACGAGATGCGGAACGACGAAGATGGCCAAGAGGACGAAGACCAGCCCCATCAACGCAAGGAACCGCATCCCTCTCCGATCGTGGCGGCGCTGCTCGGCCAGAAGGTGGTTGACGATCTGGACTGCCGATTCGCAATCGTCGCAGCCCGGGCAGGTGATCCCGGTGTCCGTGTCGCGCCGTTCGATGTGGTCCATGGTCTCTCTCGGGTCTGGTGGCGTGATCTGTTTCTAGCGGCCGCGGCCGCGGCCGCTGCCGCTGCTGGCAGATACTGGGTGTGAGTGGATTCGGGGATGTGGGTACCGACGGGGACGCCTCGGCTGCCAGGGGGCCAGCAGCCGAGGCGTGATCAGTGTGAGGCGGTCAGAACGGAGGTTCGTCGCCTGCGCCAGCGCCGGCGAATGCGCCGTTGCTGGGGCCCGCGGCCCACGGATCGTCGTTGCGGGCGGAGGACTGACCGCCGCCACCGTTGCCGCCACCGAAGCCGCCACCGGTGTTTCCACCGCCACCGTTGCCGCCGCCACGGGCCACCTTGTTCACCTTCGCGGTGGCGTAGCGGAGTGAGGGGCCGATCTCGTCGACCTCGAGCTCCACGACGGTGCGCTTCTCGCCTTCCCGTGTTTCGTACGAGCGCTGCTTGAGGCGGCCGGACACGATGACCCGCATTCCGCGCTGCAGGGTTTCAGCGACGTTCTCCGCGGCCTCGCGCCAGATGTTGCAGCGCAGGAACAGCGCCTCGCCGTCCTTCCACTCGTTCGTCTGCCGGTCGAAGTTCCGGGGAGTCGATGCGACGGTGAAGTTCGCGACCGCGGCTCCGGCCGGGGTGAAGCGAAGCTCCGGGTTGGCCGTCAGGTTGCCGATCACGGTGATGACGGTTTCGCCTGCCATGGGTGTGCCTTTCGTGTGGTGGTGTGGTGGTAGTGGGGTCCAGTGTTCCGGGCCGGTGCGGCGGGTGTTTCAGTCCCGCCACCGAGGCCCGAATGTCGTTGTGTCAGCTGGCTTTTTTGTTCTCGGGGTCGTTGTTGAAGGCCTGTGCGGCCAGCTCGCGGAACGCGGGCGGGTTGGTGGCCCACTGTTCGACCTGCTGCCGGAACGCGGCGGCGTCGATCTCGTTCAGCCTTCCCCGGGGCACCGCGAAGGTGGCCTTGAGGACGAACCGCAGGTGGTCGATGTAGTCGGCCATTTCGACCGCCGCGGCGAGGTCCTTCCACGCTGCGACGGCGTCGGGGTCCTCTGCGGCGGTCAGCGGGCGCGGACGACGCTTCTCTGCGGGGGTGGACTGCTGCTGCTCTGCGGGGTCGGACTGCTGCTGCTCGGCGGGGGCCGCAGCACCAGCGGCGAGTGCCGCCTGCTCGCTGGCAGAGTTCTGCTGACGCGGGGCGTTCGAATTGGATTCCGCGGGCGCGGATTCGACGCCGAGGTATGCGCCCATCATCTGCTGCGTCCGGGCGAAGTCGTTCGCCGACGCGGTGCACACCAGCTTGACCCAGTCGCGGCGCGCGTCGTCGTTGGTGATGTGCTCGACGGTGTACGGGAAGCGGGTGTTGATGACCTGCGTGACCCACATGCCGGCTTCCTTGTGGGAGCGTTCATCTCGGTTGGTACGACCGACGACGCGCTCTTGCACCTTGTCTGCCATCCACAGTAGCGTCTCGGTCAAACCCCACACGTGGTCGAGGGACTGCTCCTCGGTGATCTCGGGCAGCTCTTCGGCCGTCTCGAGCGCACCGGTGAACAGGTACACCGCGGACTCGTGGGTCGCACGGATCTTCGCGGCCAGCTCGGAGCCCATGTTCGGGCGCCCGTCGGTGTTGAGCGGCTCCCAGGGCTCTGCCTCCGCGACAGCGCCGGGACGACCACGAACCGCGCGCTGCGCGGCGGGAGCCTTCGCGTCTGCGTTGCCGCCCAGATGCGCGGCGACCGCAGCGGCAATCGCCTCGACATCGGCGCCCGCGTTGCTCGCCGCCGGAGCCTGCGTGATGCCGCCCGTGCGCTCGCCGTCATGGACGATGCACCGCCATCCCTCCGGGGGGAGGTCACCGAGGTTGTTGCCCCGCAGCTGCGGCCACTCCGCCATATCGGAGCGCAGCTCCTTCTCGGACGCGACCGCGGTGTCGGCGAGGTCATCGACGGACCCGACGGCCACGATGACCTTCGCGCAGTTCGCCTTCGTCGCGTGCGGCTGGCCCGACAACGAATCACCGGTCGCGCCGCGCAGGGCGTGGATCGGGGGCAGTACGTCGATCGGTTGATCGCGCTTGCCCTCGACGTTCTTACGGCGACGGGTCTCGATCGCGACGTAGACAGGGGTACGGGTGTCGTAGGCGTGCTTGAGGCGCGCAGCCACCGCACCGCCGGCCTCGGTCGAGGCACCGAAGTTGTGCGACATGCCGGGGGCGCCGGTGCTCGCGGCGTCGAACTGCACGTACACGGTGTCGAATCCGTTGCTCGACTTCTCCTGGTACTGCGCCACCAGGATCGTTGCGTACTCCTCGACCCACGTCTCGGCGCGCACCGAGATCGCCGACGCATCCGCTGGGTTGCCGATCCGAACGACGCTGCGGTCGTAGGCGACGAAACGTGCACCACCGGTGGCGGGGCGGGTCGCGATGGTGGACATGAGCTCTCCTCGGTTGCTCGTCGTGACTTGATGACTGCAACGCTAGAGACGCTCACCGACAGTGTTTTACTCGTTGCAGGCCTGGTCGCGGCGTCGGTAGACGGCAGTGTCACCGAACGCTTCTCCACCCGAGCCCGAGCCGGCGGACACAATCATCGCGGAAGCCACCGACACAACGGCGCATCCAGGTTCGGCAGCATCACGGAAGGAATGAGCGCCGGCTGGCGATTCGTTCCCGACCACGACGAGCCTGTCGAGACCGGGGTTCCGAACTTTGACTTCATCGGCCCGGGCAAGGAGCTGTTCTTCACGCCGCCCCTCGAAAACTGGATCACCCTCCGACGACGTCCAACCGGACCGGTGCGTGACATCGAGTTCGCCGGTCGACACTGCTGGGAAGTCGAGCTGGCACTACAGCGCAACCCCGCGCCAGCGACGCAGTTGGTGATCGACACCGAGACCGGAGCCGTACTCGCTCACCACAGCGCAGACGGCGCCGAGGCGCGCACTTCCTCGACGTGACTGTTCACGACGACGCTCGGACGACGACCCGTTCGCGTGGACGGGACCGATCCACACACCCCTCGACATCGGCCAGGAGGAGCGCGAGCGGCAGGTGAAGCAGCAACGCGCCTGCCACCAGTGGTCCGCACCAACGTCGAGGCGGTGAACGTCGCTACCCGTACCCGCGCGGGCAGCATCGACTCCGGTAGTCACCACGCCGGCTGGTTAACCAGTTGCTGTCAAACCAGTCGATTCCGTAGTGCAGCAACAGCAGCAGCCGTTCGGCCACGTGTGCCGGCTCCGCGACCAGCGGGGAGCATCGGGGCCGCGGCCAGCCACCTGACATACGGGGTTTCGATCTGTACTGCCTTGTTCGTCCCGCTCACCACGCGGGCGAGTGTAGGCATCAGGGCCCGGAATCACGGTGGGGGTGGGTGCGTCGTTGGGACGAATGCGCAGTGGGAACGTCGACGACCACCTGACCAGTCCTGAGAGCTGTGGCCAGGTGGCCCTCGATGGGGGCAGTTAGGGCATCACGTGGTCGGAATGACGTTGGAGATCCCGCATGACCCGGCGCCCTCACTGGTCCGGAACTTCGCCACTGATCTTCCGGCCTGGTCGAGCGCGGTGTACTCGTCGAAGCTGTATAGGTAGGCCGAGGGACAGCGCATGAATGATTGTTCCGGCGAATCAGGGAGCGCCAGCAGGATTCGTTGCACCTCGTCGCTGTCGGTGATCATGACTGGCGGCGGGACGAACTTCCCTGTTGTGTCATTCCCGGCGGCTGGCGGTGGTGGTGGCTCAGTGTTCTGAATATTCACGTAGTGGCACCGTCGGAGTGTCACACCCGGTGCAGGTGCGTTCTGTTTGTGGCCGACGAGCCATGCCTTTCCATACAGATCCGGCTCGAAGAAACTTACAGTCCCCGCGCAGTCTCCTGCGCCCGCGTCAGACACGACGGACGTCGAAGTCGATACGTCCTCAGACGATTCCGTGCCTGAGTCGTCGGCGGAACATCCGGTGATCAGCAAAACGGACACCACGCCCACGAGGGCCAGACTGGCCCCCGTGGACGCGCGGCGGAGAGTCGTTCTACCGGACCTCAACAGTCTTTCCCATCGACGAGAGGTTCTTCGTTTCCGCCGTGACACCAATGTCGAGGACCCGGCGGGTTTCCGGGTCAATCGTCACTGTCACATTCCCTCGGGGATTCGCACGCCCCTCACCATCGCTCGGGAAGGCACGAGGCACAGTGCCGTCGCCGTCAATCTGAACGACGAGCACCTGACGATCGTCGTCGATGATCGCGTTCTCCGATTTCGCGTAGCGAGAACGAGTCGTCTCAGTGACACGGGCTGCGCCGCGCTCCTTCATGTCGAACATGCTGGCCACCTCGTTAACGACGTCCGCGGAATTGTCCGCGGTCAAACGAGGCTTGGCCCGATTCGCCGCGATTGCCTGCTGCAACTCCGCGACCGGCTCACCCGGCCCGGTAACCTTCTCCGGTTCGAGCGGCATCTCAGGGCGGGCGGCTGTACCGCCGCATGAATTCTTCGACCAGGTATTGATCGAACCGTTGTTGTTCTTCAAAGCGAACAGGACATTTTGGCCGTTGGGGCTCATATTCAGGTACGGCGGGGCGGGCCACGTCCCGTTGCCCGGGTTGTACCGGAAGTTCCGCACGAGACCAGAGGCCCAGACATTCTGTGTTTCGGATTCCATTCCGGCCTGGCCACCGCCGGCGTATGCGCCGACGTCGACCGAGGTTCCGACAGCCTGATGGTTGTTCCAGATTGTCCAGTTGTTCGTGTTTGGAACCCAGGTGATGCCGTGGTCGACGTAGACGTTGGTGTTGAAGTCCCGGATGTACCACTCGTGGTAGTTGTTGCCAGTGTGGGGATCTCGCTGGTCGGCCCAGAAGTGGTTGTAACCCCAGATGAGCCCGGCGTTCTGCGTGTTCAGGTGCCCAGCGGTGTATCCGGTCTCTACCCACGTGATGTACTGGTGCCAGTAGTTGGTTTGGGTGGACATCCAAATTTCATGGGTGGCAAGGTAGTTCTGAGGATCGGTGACGCTGAGGCAGTTGACGAGAAGGTCAGCGGCGAGCCCCGCCATCGACACCGCGGCTCCGCTGTTCCACTGGCCAAATTGTCCGGTTGCGTAGCAATGGTTCGATGAATTCATTCCTCCACATACGACCTGCGCGTTCGCTTGCGGTGCAGAGACCCCCAGGCCCAACACCGACGCGGACGCCAACACGATGGATAGGCGTTTGGCTGAACTCTTTATGGACATACCTAGAGATAGTAAACAAACTCCGTTCTATGTCGGGGCATTTCAGGCGAAGCGCATGTACTACACAGTTCAACCAAAGCGATCGTTCAAACAAACGTTCATTCTGAATTTCTCCTACATGCCTCTCCTGACTTCAGATTTCCAACACTCCGCGACCCGAACCCGACCGTCGCCCGATGCCGTCGAAGTGGAATCCGAACTGGTCACCGTACGCCCCTGAGTGTGCGCTCGATTGCCCTATCGGGTGGCCCGGATGGCCAGGCCCCACCATGGCGGCGCGGCCCGCCGAAGACTGAGGGCGGCCCACTCGTCGAAGGTCGCCGGCACATCTCGCGGGCAGCTGGTCAGCTCCCACGCGCCGCCCCTTGACCTGGACGACCGGATCAGACCAGACGCCGTCGACTGCGGCCGCGGCGTGGGTGACGATCGCATACGCGGTGGGGTCGAGTAGGCGAGTACCAAGGTGCCCTAGACGTAGCAAAGGGCACATCTCGCGACCGGGCCGGGCAAGATGGGGGTCGTGGGATTCCCCCACGCCCAACCGTCTCGGACGTCCAACTCCAGTCCTGGCAGGCGGCCGGGTGGAGGATCTGCGGCTCCGGGACCCGGCGGCGGATCATCCCGGCCGGGTTGTTGCGGCCGAACAACGCGCGGTGGAAATGACGTACACGTAGCCGCTGAAGCGTTCCATCGTCCACATCCGACGCATCCATGCCTTCAACCTGAACCAGCGTGAGCCGGCACACCGATTCCGCTGCGGGGGAGTAAACCTCGGGCTACGCGCGACCTGCATTGGAGAACCGTCACCGTACGGTCCCGGGCCATGACCCAGTTCTCCGCGCAGGAACTCCTCGACAGCGGCGCCCGGGTGATCTGCCGGGGATGCAACTGGCTGGTGGACGCCAGCGTCGACAAGTGCCGTAAGTGCGGCCACCCATTTAAGAGCGACCCTGTTCCGCGGACGACGGCGCCGCGGCAGACGAAGCGGAAGCGACCGCCGGCCAGTAGGACCACGAGCGCCGACGCACACCGCGGTGACGCTGTCCTGACCGACGCGGCTCTGGGCGGGATGGCGGCGCGCGCCGATCGCACCATCTGGCTCGTCGTCCACGGCGACCCGAAGTCCCAGGGGTCGATGGTCGCCGTCGCGGCGGGCCGGGTGAAGGCATCGGATCCCACGATGTACGCGTGGCGCGACAACATCACCGGCGAGGCGCTCCGCGAGCTCGGGGTGCAGTGGCGGCCGATCGACGGGCCCGCGCTCATCGATGTCGCGTTCACGATGCCGTTCCCTCGTAGCTTCGAAGACCAGGCCAGCCGCATCGCACCCCGCCGCGAGGGAGAACTGCCGAGGATCCCGGCGATGCAGCCACCGGACCGAGACAAGCTGCTCCGCGCGGTGCAGGACGCGTTGTCGCCGAACGACCGAGGCAACAAGGGCGGCAAGGGCACTCAGGCGTTCGACAAACGGTTCAAGCTCGCCGTTGACGACTCGAGGTTCGTCTACGGCGCTGAGGCGAAGAGCTACGCCCGACCCGGGCATACCCACGCGTGGGCGTTGGACCGGCCTGGCGCCGTGATCCGCGTCCGGATGATCGACTCTCCCGGCACACACTTCCCCGAACCGACCCTGCGTGATCCGAGACCGCTCCCTGATCAGATCCGCGACATGCATGAGCGGCTGCTGCGCCGGCCCGGGGGAGCAGCGCGGTGACCGGCGGGGCGTTGCTGTCCGAGCGGATCGTCCTCGGCGCCATGCTGCGCGGCGACGACCCTGGGTTCACCGCGGACACCCTCAGTCGGCTCACTCCAGCAGCATTCGAGGTCCCCCCCGCACCGCACCGTGTTCACGGCGATCGCCCGCGCCGCAGACACCGGGCACGTCGACCTGTCGACCGTCATGGTCACCCTCGACGCGGGCGACGGGCTTGCTGCCGTCGGTGGTGTGGATGCGCTCGCGGCCGCCGTGCAGGAGTCGTTCACCTCCACCGCGCCGACCGATCACGTCGCCCGGATCGCCGACCGCGCCGCCGTCGATGCCCGCCGAACCGCGTTGCGGCAGGCCCTGGCTGCCCTCGACGAGGGCCAGGACCTCGACACCAACCGCGCGTTCCTCACCGACGCGATCGCATCGACGTCGACGACCGCCCAACTGTTGCCGTCGATCCGTGAGCAGGTCGACGAGTACTTCGCGTTGCTCGACCAGCGGCTGTCCGGACACATCCCCACCGGCCTGATGACCGGCTGGTCCCGGTTCGACGAGATCACTCTCGGTCTGCAGCCGGGCAGCCTCGTGATCGTCGCCGGACGCGCCGGCACCGGTAAGACCGCCGCAATGATGGACTGGACCAGGCAGGCATGCCGCAACGTCCAGGGCACGCTCTACGTGCCGTTGGAGATGTCGTCGCAGCAGATGATCGAACGCGCCGTCTCCGCCGAGGCATGCGTCGAACTGAACAAGCTCCGCGAGCCCGGCTGCCTCGACGATGACCAGTGGGACCGCGTCGCCGGAGCCATCTCAGCGATCGCGGAATGGCCCCTCTTCATCGACACCACCGCGACCACCATCTCGGGGATCCGACGTAAGGCCACCGCAGCGAAAGCCGCTCTCGCGGAACGCGGCAGCGACCTCCGGCTGATCGTCGTCGACTACCTCCAGCTCCTCGCCTCCGACGGCGGTCGCGGGGGAATGACCCGCGCTGAGGAAGTTGGACGCTTCACCCGTGGCCTCAAGGCACTCGCCCGCGAACTCGACACCGTCGTCGTCGCCGGGTCCCAGTTCAACCGGTCCGCCGCCGACGCCAACAAGCTGCCACGACTCGACGAACTGAAGGAATCCGGCTCGATCGAAGAGGACGCGGACATCGTGCTCGTGTTGCACCGTGCGCACGCGATCGACGGGCAGATCGGGATGGCCACCGCCGACGAAATCACCGGTTTGATCTTGAAGAATAGGCACGGCTCGGCGCAGGTCCAGTTCGAACGGGCTTGGCACGGGCATCTTGCATCGACAGATGAACCTGCACGTCGCATGCTCGGCCGCTGTAGGTTCCGGATCTAGGGCGTGTCTCCTAAATCCGGGCGGTGGGATCGGCGACACTGTTCCGTGTGTCGCGCACCGAATACCTGACTGATGAACAGTGGGCGTTGATCGAGCCGTTGCTTCCCACGTCCGACGGATGTCGGGGCCGCCCGTTCCGGGACAACCGTCGGGTCGTGGAGGGCATCGTCTACCGCTACCGGTCCGGAGTTGCGTGGCGGGACGTTCCCGCGGATTTCGGTCCGTGGCAGACGATCTGGAAGCGGCACCGCCGCTACGCCGGGGACGGCACCTGGGACAAGATCCTCGCTTCCCTGCTGGCGCATGCGGATGCGAACGGGCTGGTCGACTGGACAGTGTCGGTGGACTCGACGATCTGCCGAGCCCACCAACACGGCACCAACCTCACCCGCGACACAGGGGGATCTGTCGAATTACAGGAACCTCCGGAACGAGCCGGCTGACCACGCCCTCGGTCGCTCCCGTGGCGGGCTCGGCACGAAGATCCACCAGCTCGCCGACGGACACGGCCGGCCACTCGTCCTGCTGATCGGGCCAGGTCAGGCCGGTGACTCGCCAATGTTCCCCATCCTGATGGGCGCGTTGTCGGTGCCCCGGTTCGGCCGTGGAAGACCCCGAACCCGCCCGGACGCGGTGCTCGGCGACAAGGCCTACTCGTCGAAAGCGATTCGCGCCCACCTGCGAGCGAGAGGCATCGAAGCGATCATCGCCGAACCGGACGACCAGAAACGTCACCGCCTCCGGCGGGGCAGCCGCGGAGGCCGCCCGGTCGGGTTCGACACCGAGAAATACAAGGGCCGTGGGCGTCGTCGAACGATCCTTCGCCACCCTCAAACAGTGGCGCGGGCTCGCCACCCGCTACGACAAACTCGCACTCACCTACCGGGCCGGCGTGGTCCTCTCAGCGGTCTGTATCTGGCTGAGGTCCCTCACGAAATAGGAGACACGCTCTAGGTGCGCCTCGAACCGCGCTGGGGGGACGTTCGGGTGCCGCCCGTGCGAAAGAACTTGGGCAGCAACTGAACCATTGCACATCGTCGCCTCTGTCGGGGGGTGCCAGGCCGACGCAGGTGCAGGGTCCAGGCATCGGGGCGGGAAGCTCTCGAGGAAGAGATGCCCCGTCGCTGAACTGCGCGCAGCAGGGGATGATCTTACGGGTGATAGGGTGTACAGCATGATCGAGGTCGACAGAATCTAGCCACCGAACTGCCGGTGGCGTTCTTCTGTGTGGGCGACGCCCAACCTGGTTGAACCACTGCACCTTTAGGCGCATCAGCGTACTGTCCGCCCCTCAGGGGCGTTGACACCTCTGCGTGAACCTCGCCCGGCACGTTCGCACCGCACCGACCTCGGACGCCAGATCGTACCTGCGAGTGCGCGTGATTCCGATCCCCGTGCCCATGTGCCCGCTGCCCAGTACCCAAGCGGCGGCCCGACATCGCACGTGGGCGGTATACCCGAACCCTTGCCACATTGACCTCTCGACCGTGGTTGGTTGTCCCCGCCTAACCCCGCTGGGATCCCGCTTCCACGAAAGGCATTGCAATGCAGCACCGTACGTCCCGTTCCCGCAAGCGTCACCGCCGCGCCCACTGGAAGGCGAGTGCGCCGACGCTCACTACCTGCATGAACCCTACTTGCGGTAGGACCACTCCGCCGCACCGCGCGTGCCAGCACTGCGGCTTCTACAGGGGGCGTGAGGTCTTGTCTCCGAAGGGCGGTGACAAGTGAACGCCGTCTTGACCACCAGGAGCCGCTGGATGCACATTCGCGACTACCTCGCACAGACTGGTGCACCTGCGTTCCGCTTCCGCCAACTCATCTCCGCATGGCAGGGTTCAACGGCGGAGACCTTCGCCGATGTTCACGCATTGCCGGCCAGTTTGCGAGCCGATCTGGCAGCGCAGTTCGGCCCACGACTGCACCCACTGACTCCATTGGAAGTCCAGCGAGACAAACACGTTGAGAAGGTGCTGTTTACTTCCGACAGCGGCGCGCGCATCGAGACCGTGGTGTCACGGTATCGAGCCGGATGGGATTCGATGTGTATCTCGTCGCAGGTCGGCTGCGGGCTGGGCTGCACGTTCTGCGCTACCGGCGCGGTGGGTTTGGTCCGCAATCTCACTGCTGACGAGATCGTTGCCCAGGTGATGCACCCGCACTGGACCCGGGAAGGCCGACCTCGACCGACGAGCGTCGCGTTCATGGGGATGGGCGAGGCGCTCGCAAACCCGCACGTGCTCGATGCGCTCACCCTGCTCACCGACGCGGGGTATGCGGGGATGTCTCCGCGTCGGGTGACGGTGTCCACCGTGGGGTTCGTACCCAACCTGGCCCGTCTCGTCGATGAGCACCCGCAGGTGACAGTCACACTGTCAGTGCACTCTCCATTTGCGGTCGAGCGTGCTCGTATCATCCCACTCGAGGAACGCTTCCCACTCTCGGAAAGCCTTGACATCCTGGACCGACACGCGGCGTCGAGCCGTCGAAAGGTATACCTCGCCTACCTGCTCATCGCGGGCGTCAACGACAGCGACGACCACCTCAATACTCTGGCTGACCTGGTCCACTCGAGGTCCCGCCCGGAACTGTTTCACGTCAGCGTGATCCGTTACAACGAGGCGGTCGGGGCGGCCTCAGACTATCGGGCCCCGTCCTCCGCCCGAGTAGACCAGTTCGTGCGCGGACTCAGCGTGCGTGGCGTCCACGCGACCAGGCGGCGACAGTTGGGTACCGGCATCGACGCCGCCTGCGGTCAGCTCCACGCCAAGTACCTCGCAGTGACCGCTGCTTCCGCTGTTCCCGGCAACGCCGAACTGATCCCTGTCACGCCCGTCCGCAGCTGACCGGCGAGGAAGAAGAGGAACGCCACCGATGTCCACGAGATCCGCCAACGCGATCCGCAATCGCGCCTTCGACCGGACTCGTTGCACTCTCAAGTGTCAACTGCGCACGCAGCACCCAGGAGACAGACATGGCAATCAGTGAGAAGCTGCGGAAAAGTCTGATCGACGAGTTCCGCAGCCAGTCAGCACGGGGCACTGAATTCGCACCCTTCCTGGCGGGCGACGCAGTGGTCCGCGCCGAGTGGATCGAATCGCTGGCCCGGGCGCTCTCCCGAGAAGTCGCTCCTGGCTCGTACACCCACATTGACCGCGACACCATCTGGATCATCATGGACGCGGCGGCAGCGGCGCACAGCTCGGCCAGCACTGCCGCGCGGGCGCGATACCAACAAGCGGATCGGCGCCGACGCGCCAGCAGCTCGACTGTTTAGGTCCTCCTCGATGGAGAGCTGAGCCGAACCAGCGGGCAAGTGCCCGCATTCAGACAGATTCGCCAGCCGCGAGTACGCGGTCGTGAGCACCGCTCCCATTACTCGAGTCGACTGAATACGGGCAGCCATTGGCGTGAGTGCCGCTGCGCCGCTGAGGATCGCGCAGTGACCACGCCTCCCAGCCTCGACGGGAGAGGCGTTCCTCGGGGGAGTTCGCACTGGGTGGTTGCCCGAGCGGCCGATACACGTGTTCGTCGATACGAGCTTTCGATTAGGGCGTTCGTGTGTCCGGGCCTCACTGCAGGTGGTGAGGCTTCCGCTCTCCATGTACGTGGGCTGAAGGTTGGTGACGCCCACCCCGGAGCTGTGCGGCTGGCAGTCGAGGCGATGTCGTCGCGATCTCCCGGACGTGTTCGCAGTGCGGGCAGGTCGGGGAGGCGAAGGCGTTGGATGTCCGGCGTTGATCGTGCGGGTGTGGTGCGGTCCTCGATCGTGACTACAAACGCTGCGGTCAACATTCTCGACCCGCCGGGCTGGCGGAGTCGCTCAACGCCTGTGGAAGGGATGTCAGACTGCGGCTTGCCGCAGCAGATCCCGATGAAGCAGGAAACCACCGAACAGACGCCACCTGTGAGGGTGAGACTGCGTAGGAATCCCGGCCGTTCTCACGGTCGGGAGGAAGTCAATGTGTGCCACCTCGCACCAAGGCGACATGCAAACACCCGTGAATTGAAGGCGGAGGCCCGTGAATCCATGTCGGCTCTCCCATTCGGTGGCGAGGACTATCCGGAGGATCCAGGACGGTGGGAGCGTCGCCGCGTTGCTGAACCACCGTCCAGCCTGCCGCGGTGATCGAAACGTGGAATCCTTGCGAACGGCGATCTCTGCTTGTCGGGGGTGGAGAGAACCAAGAAGAAGCGGAGCCCGGGCTGTGTCAGCTACAGCCCGGGCACCGTGGAGTCGACAATAACGGGGAACCCCCTCTCCTTCACGGCAACTGTGCTTCGCGACGCCAGAGCATGAAGGCACCGCATGACACGCTAGGAGCTGAAGTAGTCGTCGCGAACGTCCCACCGGATACGTTCAGGCGTGTGCACAGAAGCATCGAGATGGCGACGGTAACGGTGTCCGCACACCGACTGGACTCATACCGCAGCGTTGAACAGCGTGCGCGAGAACAATGGAGCCGGCATCTCGCCGATCGCGGTGACTCGTGGCGCGATGCTGGATTCCGTCTGGTCGACAACCGGCCCGATACCGAGCTGGTCGATCACCTCGTATATCGGTTCGAAGGAACGACCGTTGCGTGCACCCCAGTCGCGTGAGCGAATGGTGCTGAGTAACAACGAAATCGAGATCATCGCGCCGGCCACCCGGTGGCGGCTCTGGTCGCATGCGCGGCAGACCGATCGATTGTGGTCGGGGGTCGGCGAGTTCAGTGTTCGGCGGGTGCAACCCTGAGGCGGTTGCCGTCCAGGTCTGCGGCCACAAAGGTCAGGCCGAAGACGTCTTCGGACGGTTCCTCCATGATCTCGACGCCCTTGTCCACCCACTCGTCGTAGATCTCGCGGATTTTTAGGCTTCCGCCTTCGACCAGGAGCCCGACCTCGAAGGTCGGGGCCGGGGGAGTCTCGGCCGTTCGGGTCTTCCCTCCCCACAGTGCGAGAACGATCCCACCTCCCAAGTCGAAGATTGCGTACCGGTGGCTGAGCATCTGGGCTTGCATGCCGAACAGCTCGCCGTAGAACGCTGCCGCCGAGGCGACGTCGCTGACATAAACCAAGAACTGATTGGGGAGGCGCATGAGAATGCCCTTCGCTTTGGGGAATGTGGCTGCCGCGGTGTGCACGCCTGACCGGAACGAGCCCAGGTGAAACGCGGGCGGTTTCGGTGGGGAGTGGGCCGCGTGACCACGCTAGGGCCGTCGGTAGTGATACGTCCAAGAGCTGGTTCGTCTGGTCACTAGAATCAATGGTTATGGAACTGCGCCAGCTGCGGTACTTTCTGGCAGTCGTCGACGAGGCGAACTTCACCCGAGCGGCGGATCGGCTGCACGTCTCGCAACCCGGTGTCAGTGCTCAGATACGTCAGCTGGAACGTGAACTGGGGCACGACCTTCTGGACCGTTCAGGGCGAACGGTGACACTCACCGAGGTCGGTGCCGCGGTGCTTCCCTACGCGCGCGCCGCGGTGGCTGCCGCATCGGCGACGCGTGATGCGGCCGATGCGGTGGCGGGTTTGGTGCGCGGGCATGTCGGTATCGGCTCGGTGCCCTCGGCGGCGCTCGACTTCGTCGAGTTGCTGGCGGACTTTCACGCCCGCTACCCCGGCATCGAGATGACCCTGACCGAGCAGAGTTCGGAGAAGCTCCTGAAGGAGGTCCGCACCGGACGGCTGGACCTGGCCTTCGTCGGTCTGGCCGGGGATGCGCCGCCCGGTGTCGCGTGCCGCGTCATCCGGGAGGAGGCGCTCGTCGCCGTCGTCGCCCACACCGATCCACTGTCCGGCAAGACCGCCGTCGACCTTCGCGAGCTCGCCGCGCGCCCACTGATCACGCTGCCGCGCGGCACGGGGATCCGGTCGGCTCTCGACGCCAGCGTCGCCGAGGCCGGCCTGCCAGCTCACATCGCCTTCGAAGCCAGCGATCCGCGGGTCGCGGCCCGACTCGCGCAGCGAGGGCTCGGAACGGCGGTCCTGCCCGCATCCGAGGTCGCCGCCGACGACGACCGAGGGCTGGTCCGCGCGGTCGCGATCACCCCGCCAGTGTCGGCCCGCCTCGCGCTGGTGTGGAGAGCGCAGGGGCCGCTGAGCCCGGCCGCAGACGCCCTGAGCGCGCTCGTCACAGCACGATCATGATGTGTGGATCGTCTGCTTCGGTGGCTGGCTCGTAGGAGCAGGTTTGCAGCTGCTGCAGGTTGACGGCATCGTGTCGAGTTGCTCCGTCAGATTGACGGGCCCTGAACGAGCGGCGTGCGACAGACGCCGTCCGGGCGCACTGGTTCGCCATGCCTCTCGGCCGGGCCATCGCTGAACATGTCGACGTGGGCGTTGTCTCCGTTCGAATAGGCGACACCACGCTCCACTACGGCATCGACAACTGCTGCGTCGCACACCACGACGGGCCCGCGCAGGTCGCCGACATCGAGATGCAGCTTGACCTGGAGACTGTCATCGACATCGCGGCCGGCCAGCGAAACCTCCCATGGCCGCCCGCACCGCCGGAATCGGAGGCACACTGCGGGTGTCTCGGAGTTTACGGTGAAGCCCTTCTTATTGGGAGGGCCGCGGCCGAGTCGAACGTCGAGCCTGTTCCGCACAGGCCGGCCCGATTACTGGCGCGGCGTGGTGAGGGCACTGGCTGCGCGATCGTCGTCGACGATGAACTGAGGGTGCTGTGGGCGGACCTCGGTGCACTCGCCAGAAGTTGTCCCAAACAGGCGAGATTCTCTCTGGGTCCGTATCGTCAACGCGTGCATAGGTCATCACGGCGTGTTTCCTACCGCAAGTTCTCACAGGCAGTCCGCAGGTTCAATGCGCGACGACTGCTGGATAAAGTTTCGGCCGTGAGTGCCTCGCTTGCCCGCGCCGACGCTGGCCTCGATCCAGAGCGGTGGAATCCCGATGGATCAGTCCAGCAGTTCAGCCTTGCCGCGGTTGCACGCACCGCCATTATCGAAGACGGTCGGCGCAAGACAAGAACTCCCAACCGCCCCGTGACCGATACGGAGCTGCACGAGCTGTGTGGGCTCAGTATCGAGGTCGATCATCCTGACATCCCCGAGCATGGCGCTGTGGGGGACCAGGACCTGGCACGCTTAATGGCCAGAATCATCTACCAACAAGCACTCTTCAAATACTCCGACTTCGAGAACATCGCACGGACCATTGGGTTGCTCGTAGAGCACGACTCAGGAATCCGCGGGCTACCGACGCCCAGTGATTGGGGGAACGCGCTCGGTGTCCCGTTGACGAAGTACATGACCATCGTGTTTCAGCTTGCCTCAGTCGCCACTACCTACGGCGGCGGAGTCACCATCGGCAACCTCCATGAGTGCCACCGGCTCGGGTTTTTCGCTGGCACAGATGTCGAAACCGTCATCCGAGTGATACAGGACCACCTTGCTGCCGACTTGGGCACGCTACGAGAGGAAGGTCGCAATGCTGAGAAGCGAACCGAGACTCAGAGGATGTGGTCCAGCAACCCGCTCATGGGTCGCCCACTCGTCGATCAGGGCGACCGTGGCTTCGTACTCCCCGTCTACAACTTCCTGATCCAGAAGATCACGCCCCTCGGGCTCTTCTTCACCGGGCTACAGCACTTTGGCAGCGACTTTCCGCGAGCTCTGGGCGATTCGTTCGAGGCCTACGTCGGCCGCCAACTCGCACAACTCGAGGCGGCGGGTGCAACGATCTACTCTGAGATCACCTACGGGCACGAAAACAAGCAGTCGATTGACTACTTCGTCGTCTTCAACGAGGTGATACTACTTGTCGAGGTGAAATCCTTCCGCGCCACCGAAGCTGCGCGCGCCGGGATTGATTCCGGGCTCGAGCAGTTGGTTAGCAAAGTTCAGGCCGCCCGAGATCAAATCGACAGGACGGCAGAACTACTGGTTGCCGGGATGGCCGAGTTCCAACATCTCCCTGCAAACCGGCCACTGCGTGGTCTCGTTATCACCCTCGAACCAATTCACCACATCGACACATTTCTATACCAAGATATGTTCACCTCAAACCAAGTCGAAAGTTCAACCATCAGCGCACATGATCTCGAACGGATCTGCCCCATACTGGCTAAGCAGCCAGACGCCGGTAGGCGCATCCTCGATGCACTTACTCACGCCGCGCCTACGCCCCCGAGCCTCAGCCGATCAGTGAAAGACCTTCCTGCCGAACGTAATCCTGTCAGTGATGAACTTTGGAAGTCCTGGGATAAAATCGTTCCCCGGCCAGCGCTCACGCCACTGGCTCACTACGTGGTCGACAAGTAATAAGTCAGAACCAGAGTGGATCATCGCTCCACACCAAGGGGCCAGGCGGCTTCCCGCCTCCCAACTTCGTAAGGAGTTGCCACATTGCTGAGAGCCACCGCCAACCAAGCGCAACCCGCGCGAATGCGGATCCCTTCAGTGCCGACGTGTGTAGCAGCTCGGTCGGCACCCCGTCAGGGAAGTCTTCGCCGAGGATCTCGAAGCTGCGCTCGGCATCGGTGAGGTCACGCTCGGCCTGGGTCGGGACTGGAGTTCGTTCACCGATCTGTCAAGTCTTGGCGGAATCCAACTTTGGCCATGTGATCGAACCCTGCGTCATCTCGGCCGAGGATCGTGGTTTGCTCGACGCTGCCCCGAGCGATGTCCCCGCCGCGTGGTCGCAGGTCCTGTCTCCGCCAGGATTCACGGTCAACAACATCAGAGACGTCGCTTCCCAGTGCTGCATCTTTTAGAATGCGCGGAATCACCTCTCCTGCACCGGCAATCTTCACGGTGACTCGGTCCTAACGTTGCCATGAGGAACATGGCAACACCATCAAGTACCAGCGCTGTTTGATGCCACGCCGTTGGCTATCGTGAACGCGACAATAGATCCGACCGTGAATATCGTTGATCCGACGACTCTCGCGGACCGGCGGATCCCACCCGCTGAGCTTGTCGCGCAGCTCCTGGCGAGGTTCTGTCGATCCGTCGGCCACACCTCAGTGTGAAGTCGTCAATGAGGCTTGGGAACAGGCCCGCGTTGGGTGTCGGGGAGTGTCATACTGACTGATCTTGTGGACAGTCCGGAAACGGGATGTGTGTTCGATCAGAGTTGGACGCCAGCAATTGTCGATGGGCATCTTGAGTGGCAGTACGGCACGGAGGAGTAGTCCTGCAGAAGAGGATGGCCCACCGGCCGGTCTGGGGGAAGGCAGTGGGCCGGTTGCGAATCCCGGGGGAGGCGTTTCGCTGGACGTAAGGTAGTCCGGTGCTTGGGGCGGTTGGCATCGGATTCTGGAGTGTGGAAGTTCCTCGACAGAAACCGGAATGGTATGTGCTGGGTGGCGGCAGACTTCTCCGGACCACCGCCACCCAACATAGGTAGGCGCCCAAGTCTGGGGTGGACGCCTACCGTGCCGCCTTGAGTCGGCAACTTGGACGCTAACCCAGCTCGAACGTCGCCAAACTCAATGTCCTGGGGAATCGCGGGTTCACCCAAGGATTTCATCCCTCGCTCGAACCACGACGATCCGCGTCAACGGCTCGCAGTTAGCTCGCGCCGGAGACGTGGTACACCAAGAAGCCGAGAAGCCCGATCGTCAGAACGCAGCTACCCAACGCGAACCAGGCGTGGCGGCGGTCCGAGGAACTCATTGCCCGGAACTCGGCCCGCAGGGCCTGCCGGGTAATGCCCTGACTAGATGCGGTGCTCACAATCAACGCAATCGCGCTGGCAGCCAACCCCGTTGCCGACGCAACGAGCAGCCACAATCCCCAGCCGACCGACACGGAGGCAGTCGGTGAGAGGGCCTGCAGAAGATTGTTGAGCGTCGTGAGGTCCGCGACGGCAATGACCAACGTGACGATCGCTGTTACTGCTGCGAGGGCAACCGGCCAGACATACTGCTTCACTGCCCGAACCACCAGTGCAAGAACAGCGATGATCGCTAAAGTCAGCGTGACCCGGCCATCGCCCTCGGTGCCGGCAAGCGAGTCCCCGCCTCCGGTCGCCCACGGGCCGATACTCGCGACGATCATCCCGATGCACGACAGCCACGCGATCCCGTAGACGGGCAAGTTCAATGCGCGGCCTGACGTCGGCTCGGCAGCCTTCTCAAGCGTGTACGTCGGCACTGTCGGTGTCCTCTCCGTCATGGCCTCTCAGCCTGTTGAGCGGCAGAATCATAGTTGAGCAGGCAGTCTTTCAGTGACCATCCGGGGAGGAAATACCCTGGCATTCGGGTTACTTGAACGCTGCCGTGGCATCGAACCGGTAGTCGGCAGCATGCGGGTTCTACTGGAGTTAGGGCATCCGATCGCTGAGGTGCATGTTCAGCCCGAGTCGCTCCCATGCTGCACGCCGGCACTGAACTCGGTGTCGTGAATGTTGCGCGTGCGCGGTGACGACGGACCACGCTTGTTCGAGTGACAGCTGGTCGATACCGTTGACGACTCCAGACCCCCTGCGGTGACGCCTGGGATGGGTCGAGCCCGTGCAGCTGCACGCTGGCATACCTGTCGAACGATGGAACTGACTCATGGGTGCGAGGTGCGCTTCCCCTCACTGCTGTTCGGTCACCGCGACTCCCAGGGCAACATCACGCATCGTCCAGGAGATCGACGCCCCAGGGCGACGGGCTGTCCGTTTCTATTGGTACGGTTCGCGGGCTCTTGAGTACCAACGGGGAGGGGCGCCAACATGGTGGCATCCGATATTGCGTTCCTGGTGAACGCGGCCAACTCGTTCATCAGCGGGACCTTGCGCGACATGGAAACTGAACTCCTCGTTGCCCCGAGGGTCAACCGTGCGATTGCGGACCTGAAGACCGAGATCCATCGCTTGGAGAAGGAGATCGCCGACACCAACCGCGACCGCCGTACCGCCACGCTCGCGATCGAGAAAGCATGCGAAGCGGGATTCGACAAGGCTATCGACAGGTTGAACGCGCAAGTGGCGAAACACAATACCGCTCGATCCAAGGTCGCCAAGCAGGTGCTCGAATGCCGAAAGTTCGATCGCGACCCTGGAGGAGTCGCTTCGGCGGTTGCGGAAGCGTGGCACGTAGGTGGGCCGTGTTCCGGGGCTAGCCACGAACCACATTTCAGATCCGAAGGCCCGAGTGAGGCCAGTCACGTTGTTCCAGCCTGAAATACTAGACCGGTGACCGGTGATGGGGTTGGCGGGCAGAGCCGCCCGCGAGGATTGACAGACATCTGGTTCGCCGCGCAGAAGGCGCCGCGCTGCCTTGCATTGAGCGTGCGCTTGCCGATGCTTGTTCCCCTCGATCAACCGATAGCAGTCGACATCGATACAGAGCGACTAGCGCGCAGCCCCTACCGGAACACTTCAATAGACAGGGCTTGGCTCGATTTCCCGATTGCGATCCGCTTGTATTGGACTGCGGCGCAGGTTGAGGTGCCGCGTACAACGACGCCAGCTCGGCATTTGGGCTACTTGATTGGCTCATCTGCGCCACCGTCGGTGACGATGGCCCCTAAGTGCAGACTGGTGTCCGTAGTGACTGCTTTCGTTCCCGTCGTAACGGCCAATCCGGTTTCAGAGCAGTTGCGACGTCCTGATCTTCTTGGACCCCTTGACGTCGTTCTCTGGGCGATTTCAGACCTGATCCGAGCGACACGTCTGAGTGGTCACGCTTTGCGGGATATCAACGTCGAAGCGCTGCCTGAACAGAGCATCCCGTACACCTACGCGGATGTGGTTGAGGGCAAGATGATCTGGACGGATCAATGGAGAGCGTACCGGCACGAAGGACCGAGGGCCGACTCCATCGGCCATCACGAAGTGCCGCTACCGAGAGCGGAACAGGACCAGATCAGACGCAGGTTCGCCGACCTGAGATTCGGAACGCCGTCGACGGTGCTGTCCGATTTGCTAATGCGGGCGCACGTCGCGTTCGATGCAGGACAGGCCGAAGCTGCAATCCTGGGATATGCCATTGCTTGTGAAAGCTGGATCGCTAATCTGGCGCTTGCACTGAAATGGGAAACGGGCGAGATTGACAAAGCCGCAGCCAGTAGACTTGATCTCGTCAATTCTGGACCGCACACGCTTCTACGCAAGTGTGACAAGCTCGGGGGCGGATCTTGGGAGAACGATAAAGAAGGCCGCATCCACGCCTGGCTGCGTGACGTCGTAGCTGAACGCAATCGAATTGTTCACCGTGGTGAACGGGCAACGATGGACCAAGCCAACCGTGCACGGGAGGCTGCTGGGCAGCTGATCGAGTTGCTCAAGAGTAGGATCGTCGCCAGCCCAAAGTTCCCGCGAACCCTTACATTATTCGTCGGCCAGCGGAGCATCGACGCATACGGCTCGAAGAAACGGAAAGAGCAATTGAGGGTTGCTCTCTCGGATGAAGTGGCTAGTCTCGCCAATGAGGAGGAGTTCCGTACTTGGCGAGACAATGTGCTGGAACTGACCTATCGTCGCGCGGAACGTCCAATCTGATGTTTCCGAGCCTACTCGAGGTGCCGGGTGGGGCCAACATGGTTCTTGCCGTTCCCCGCATGCCAGTGTGATGCGAGTCTGGGCTACACATCACGGCAGAGGACGCCATGAGGGACCCACATGTCGTGGCAGAGAAGAACAACTGGCTTGGGCGAGGGAGCGCTGACGGCTGCCCCGAATCTGTCCCGCAGGTCTTGGAAGGCGCGACGGAACGTCTGAGAATCAGCATGGACTTCGGAATGCGGGTCCAGCACGTCGCCGAAGGCTAGGTGCATGGAACCCGAGGCTAGCGGCGGTGCGTGTAATCCCAGGTAAGCGCTGCGTTGCGCCGAGCCATGCTTCCGTCTGAAGGATCGTCAAATAGGAGGGCCTGGAGCTTGGAGTCCTTGAGGTTCTTCACGCACAGCCTGCCAACTCCGGACCTTCTGAAGTGGGTACCGCGCGCGGCTGTGGTTGCTTATCCCTGGTCGGGGTCGATTTTGTGACACGTTTTCGGTACGCTTTCTTGTCATGACCGTCGCGCTGGGCGATGCCGCCAAGAAGCTGCAGAGCATCCCGGTAGGCAGTTTCGTACACGCGAACAGCCTGCCGGGCTCACGGGCTGCCTCAGCGTCGGCGCTGAAGCGCGCACGCGAACGTGGCGAGCTGGTTCGTGTGGCAAAGGGCGTGTACTGGAAAGGCACGCCGACCCGCTACGGTATGACCCGGCCACCGTCCACGGATATCGCTTTTGAGGTGTTGGGTACCAAGGGCGTCGGCCCGACAGGCTTTTCCGCTGCCCGCTCCTTCGGCTTGACCACCCAGGTGCCCCCGAAGCCTGCTCTCGCAGTCACCGGTCGGGCACCTAAGGGTCTACCGGTTGTGGTGACTGGACGCACCAACTTGCGACGAGCATCGCTTGCCCCACTCGAAATCGCGGCGCTTGAGCTGTTGCGTGGAGATTGGGAGACCACCGTCGACGACGGATGGCCCGCTCTGTCGCGTGCATTGGCAGACGCGGTCACTGCTGGAAAGCTCCGCTGGACGAAGCTAGTCAAGGCAGCCCAGGGGGAGCGGTGCCCAGCCCTTCGCACGAGTATCGAGCGCTTGGGTGGGGATTTGCGAGCATCTGGCATCCTTGCCTAATGCCCCCACGCCTGCGCGACAACTATGACGACCTGGCCGCCCTGATCGGCCGTGCCTCTGAGGAACTTTCGCTCGACCAGACCTTTTTGGAAAAGGACTTCTGGGCCATGGAGGTGCTACGCGCCTGCACTGAAGAGGTCGCGGTCGGCGAAGCTGGCATGTTGGGTGTGATCTTCAAAGGTGGTACGTCACTTTCACGCGTGTTCAAACTGATTGAACGGTTCTCCGAAGACGTCGATATCCTTGTCGAGTTCCCCGAAGGCTCAAGTTCCGGAGCCCGCGACAGGGCACTGAAACAGGTAATCGCCAATGTGGGCCAGCACCTAGGCCTGGATGGTGATCAGGTGCTCCGGCTAGAACCGACGAAGGGTGTGAAGCGGAACGCGCGCTACATCTACCCGGCGCGAGCTTCCGCGTCAGCCGCCGCGGTCGCAGCGATTAGCGAGGGCGTTCTCCTAGAAATGGGCTCTCGTGGAGGGACGCACCCCACCCAGCAGCATCAGCTCCGCGCGATCATCGCGGACTTCGCTATTGACGAACTCGGCGAGACAGAGGAGACGTGGCAGGAGTTTGAGCGATTCACCGTATCTGTGCTCGCTCCGGAGCGGACAATGTTCGAGAAGCTGTCTGCTTTGCACGACGGTGCCTCCAGAGCACCTGACGACAAGGCGCTCGATGCGCTAAAGCGCGGCGCCCGCCACCTCTACGACATCCACTGTCTGCTCAGCGACGGCCGAATTCGCGGCGCGCTGGAAGAATGCGGAGCGGCCGGAGTTGCGCAGCTGTGCGATGACATCGACAAACACAGCGTGGCCGCTGGTTGGAGCTGCACCCCACGCCCGCCCACAGGATACGGCGCCAGCCCGCTCCTCAGTACTGACCATCCTGGAGGGCAAGCGCTCTTCGAGGGCTACACCGCGGCTATGAAACTAGTCTATGGGGTCCGGCCCTCGTTGGATGAATGCCTGGACACCATCCGCGCCAACACCGAACTACTATGACGTGAGCGCCTCATCGCTACCCAAGTTGAGTAGCGACAGCGGTGAAGCGCACCCGTCCGCAGGGAGAACTTGCTGCTTGAATTCTTCCGCGTTTTCGAAGGTCAACAACCCCATGATCCCGGTCCCATTGCAGGACGGGCAGCCTCCGGTAGGTGGCCTGTCGGCCACTGCATCTGGCGAGTCGCATGGCGTTGACGGACATCACGCGATCAGCAATTTTCGACACGATCGACGAGCACGACCGAATCCGACAGTACAAATCCCTTACGGACTACGGCTTCGGTGCCGCGACGAAGGAATACCTCCAGTACGACTCGAACGACCCGGCGATCGGGGGCGACCGCTTCCACCGCTACAGCAGTGGTGATCAGGCGAGCCGTCCACTGCCCCTATGCCCGGAAGGGTTTGTGGGGGTGGTGGTTTGAGGTCTTCGGTAGTGCCCGGCTGTCGGTGGAGACGCTCGAACACCTTTGACGGCCAGCTGAACCGTTCACACGAAGGCGGACGCGGATGACGAAGCTGCCAAGCTGATTGGCCGTTCCGCGACCGCGAATCCGGTGAATGTGAGTGAGTAGGTCGTTGGCTGCAGGTACCGCCCCTTCGCTGCATTGGATACCGGGGAGGGAACTACTTGGCGCAGTATGGGTTGAGGAAGTCGAAGATGTACTACACGTGCCCGAACTGCGCCGGCCCGCTGCTGTGTGCTGGCAATGACTTCACGGTGCCGCGCCGCAGCGACTGGAAGGCGTGGTCGGTTTGTCGCTGTGGTCCTGGGCGCCGGGCTGCGCTGCGACGGCTTCGAGCCGTGCGGTTGCGGCCGGGATCTGAAGTTCCGCCCACGTAGCCGCGCTCAGGCGTGTGCCCGACGCGCCGTCGCTGCTCGGACCGGCACTCCGCTCGTGGAGCTGCTCGGCCAGGCCGACCCGCTGGAGACCCTCTGACCCCAGCAGGTCTCCACAGTTCACTCGGTTCCGCTCCCCAGCAGGCTCAGCAGATCCGCATCTTGCACTTTCGAAAGGGGGAGGCACGTACCACTCAGGTTTCGCGGCGTGGCGCTGTGCTGTGTCAGGGCGTTGCCACCTGTCGTGACAGCGGACCACTTCGCAGAGCGCTCCACGACGACGGACCGAGCCACCCACCACAGACGACACCCGACTCGCCATCCCCAAGGCCTATGTGGCACTCGCCGCGGGTTGGGAACCGACTGCAGAGACCGCCCAATCGATCCTCGAATTCTTGGCGCACAACTGATCCCGTACGTCACCTGGACTCCCGGCCGACGCGATCGTGGCGGTTCGCGTCGGCTAGGGCCCCAATCAGCACGAGAACTATTTGGCGGCCAAGGAGATACTGCATGCCTTCAGTTTCACCTAAGCGGCGAAGAATCTAACGACGTCGTCCACCCCGTTCCGGTAGGCCGGCACTGTAGCGTCGAACGGGGCGTGTCGCTGACTCGCTGTTCGCCTGGCCGGGCGCACGTCCGCGCCCGGCTCGATGGTGTTCGAGCGGCCGGGCAGTGACATTGCGGCGCACCTCGAGGTGCCGGTCCGCACAAGGACTGCGGAGATGGACGACGACCGGATTGCTCAGCTCGACGACACGGCCGCGCTTCGGTTACTTCTGGGCAGTGTCACTCCTCGCAGTCGTTGGGCCGGCGTCCCCGATACGCCCTGGTGGCCGGTGCGGCGGCGGAACACGGCCATAGGTCGTCGATGAGCGTGCCCGCGACCAGCGGCTCTGCATGGGGGAGAGGCAATCAGAGCTCAGGACCCATTCGCGGAGATCTTGTCGGCCAGATCGCTGTAGGGCAGGTAGTAGCTCATGAGAGACACGAGTACATTGCATCGTTCCGCTCGCGAGTCAGCTAGCGCGTACGCACCTGCCAGCTGACTGCTTCACTCGGACGGCCGACACGACGAACGTGTGAGAGCGCGGTGCCTCCCAAATTATCTCCGATGGTGCGGGGCGCTACAGCTTTTCTGCTTGGGCGACCGGTCTGCTTCGGTGCTGTTGGTGTCCGCTGCTCGGGCGGCAATCGCGAGGACTGGCATGAGAGCGGCGATGATCGCTGCGACCATGATGCAACGTTGTATCCCTGGCCGAGGCGCTCGAGTGCGCGGTCACCACGGCTGCGGTGGTTGCACGCGAGGGCGGTGAAAGGTGCCCTCGGGGAGGAGCTCGGCCAGGGTGGTCGTGATCATCGACCAGGTGGTGTCGTCACCGGCCGGCCAGGTCTTGCTCTGGCTGCGCATGACCTCCAGGAACCGGAAGTAGTGCGTTCCGCCCTGCTCGATCGACGCGTCGACGAGTGACGCGACCAGCACCTCGACCAGGGTATGGCTGTCGCCGGTGTCGACCCCGGCCAATCGTCGGGCGCCGGATGCCTCCACCGACTGCAGCCGCCATTGCACGATCGCCTGGACCAGTCCTGCTCGATCGCCGAAGTAGTACTGCACCGCCGAGTTGTTGCGCTGGCCTGCGGCGAGTGCCAAGGCCCCTCCTGCGGGTGGGCGCCATACATCGCTGCATGTCGCAGGGCGTCGCTGGCCCGATCGAGCCTGGGCCGTTTGCCGTACCTGACACCGACGATCCGATCCCGTCGTGCGTGCGTTGCCCCGCTGGCAGTTCGAGCTGGCTTCCCCACACTGATGGCGCGGCCAACTCTTCGTTCACACCTGGAACCAGCCGAATGTCGTGCTCGGATGATAGCTCGGGAATCCCGCCAGCAGCTTGTCGAGGGCAGCCAGTGGGATGCCCTGGTAGCCGGAAACGAAAGTGGCAAAGCGCTTTCCGGCGCGCAGGTCACGCTCGTGCTGTTCCACGAGAAGCCTCGGGATCGGGTGCACTGGCCCGGACGCGACGGGCTGCCGCAGTAGAACCCGACTACGAGTGCAGTGGTGTCGCTCCCAAGGTCAAGGCCGCGGGCGTCGACACGCTCAAGCTGCACGACCTCAGGCACTTCTACGCCTGCGGTCGGCGGCCGCGGCCGCGTCGTACAGATCCATAAGGACGGAACACAATCCACCCTGCCCGGCCTCCTGTCCCTCCCCAAGACGATCAAGCACAGAACGATCCAGTTCACGCCAGGCCAGCGGCTGTCACGCTCGTTCCGCTACACGCGGATAGGGGCCTCCGGACCCGTTCACCACTTCGATCGCCAGCCTGACCAACGTCTCCTCCGCGAGGTCGATCTCGAGCCGCCACGACGTCGCAGCAGAGAGTCGGTCGTAGATCGACCTCGCCAGCGCGTTGACGCCATCCAAGCCTTGTGGATGCCGGTCGACAGTGAGCACATATCCGTCGATGTCGCCTTCGGTGTCGACGTAGAGGCTCAGCTGGCTAGTGGGGAGAAGCGCGTTGAACTCACCTGCCTCGCTGTTGCTCTTGAGTTCGGCGCCCACGACCGCGCCCACTGTCGCCGCAACCTCGCCGTCGGCAACCGCGTACCGAGATGCACGAACTGCGTCGCGGACATCTGTCGCGCCTCCCGGGTAACATTTCAAGATCAATCACATCAAAGCAACAGAGTCTGTCAGTGCCAGTTGTTTCGAGGTCGATACCAGGAGAAACCCAATCCAACCGCTACCTCGTGATCAGCTTCCTCAAGTTGTCGGCACCGTCCTTGCTGAGCCCAGCTGCCATCAAGTAGCTCACGATGAAGTCGTTGGAGTAGCCGGCAGCCCGGATCTCGGCAGCGATCTCAGGCACGATGATCCTGGTCGTCGAGTTGTACTTGGCGCCAGTGAAACTGTTGTAGCCAGCCGAAAGTAGGCGGTCGAAGTTCTTCGTGATCACGTCGGGCAGTGGCGGGGCCGGTTCACCTGTCAGCGCGTCCACCGCGCCCACAGCAGCAGCCCAGCCCGACAGCTCCAAGCCCGGCCCCTCCAGAACTGCGAGGACACTGCCACGGGCCCGCTCAACAGCCATTTCGAACCCCTTCGCCTGTGGATAGTCCGCGAAGACCGGCACGCCGTACGGAAGCGTGAAGCGAGTCTTGGACTTCGGGCCGACCATCCGCTCCCGCCCAAATAACCCGAACCGATCCGGGCCAAGCCCCTCGCCAACGAGAACGGCGTCCTTCATCGGCCATCCTCCAACGGCAACCTGCTCGAGAAGGGCCTCCTCGTGCGACCCCTTCTCTCGGTACTTGTCGACCCACGGAATCCACACCCCTGCATGCTCCACGTTCAACTGCATGCGATCAGCCTCCCACACGGAGGCGACAGTTTCTTCCAAGTAAACGAGCCAACTCGCGCAGTCAAGCCTGAGAGGGACGCGACGTCTCTCTACTTAGGTTGGGTTTCAACCCAAGTCGCGACGCTCCGAGTTCGAAGTGGAGAGTGGGATTCGACCGATCCGCAGGCCAACTCGTCGGCGCAACAACGCGTCCACTCCGACCGGGTCAGCGAGCCCACTAGTTTGGGGCGGTAGCCGACCGTCGGTGGCATCAAGGTAACCGCACCTCATCGTGGCAGTCGTTCACTACGTTCGTACATGTAGCGAACAAATAACTCGCGCTGATCCAGGATCGGATAGTCCACTGTCCGATCGCCCTTCGAGAACGTCTTGTCGACTGGATACCTTAGCCAATGGTCAATTCGCGTGGTGGACTTCACCGGCGAGTCAGTGCCCACGACGAGAAGAACAACGAATGGCGAGATGCTCAGCACACCTGGGACGCGTACTTCTGTCTTTCGAACAGGCCTTGTCAGATCGATCGAACCGGAGAGCATCCCTTCCGATGCGTATCCGATACCGATGTCAGCGAGCCCCACGTGTAGGGAAAGTGGGCCGATGCTCGCCGGACCTTCCTCGAAGTATGCATCGGCCAGAATGGGATAGTCCGTTGCGAGCTTCCGTTCGGCCTGGACTGCCAAGATCATTCCGAGTAGTTGCCGAACGATCCGCCCGGGATGCAAGTTGTTGAACTTTTCAGAGGCGCCCCGGCCATGTTCCAGCGGGAGCACAATCGGGCCTCCCGCCTCCCATTCCGCTCCCCAGATGTCCGTATGCGGCCGACCGGTTACCTGATGGAATGCCGCAGCCGCCGTTTGGAGGTGCCCAACCACGTCTGCACGCCACGCTGTGTATGCCTGTGGCAGACCTCGCTGGCTTGCTCCGTTGTTGCATTCCAGGCAGAGCGTCCGAACACTGTGTCCCTCACTGAACTCGCGGAGGACGGTGTCGACGTCGCCGTCTTCGCGGTAGAGAGTCGTCGACCCACTGTTGCCAGACGCTCTGGGCGGGATGTGTTCTTCTGTCATCGTGGTTGTCCGACCGCAGTGTCGACACCAATCATCCGCATACGGCATCGCGCGATTATGCCAGTAACTCACAGCGAAAGGAGCTGGCAGAACAACGATGACCACAATCCAACGAACCGCCACAGCGGTCACAATCCTCGCCGGCGTCGCCATCATTCTCGCCGTCACAGACGCCGGCTGGCTGTTCTGGCTCGTGTACGCCATCGTGGCGGCCGGCACCTCGTCGAGCCTGTGCGGGCCCACCGTGGCTGGGCCGACCGTCTACCTCGGTATCAGCCAGGTCGCTGACCGTATCGGCGTCACAGCCGGGGCCTTGTCCCGCTACAAACTCCCCGAACCTGACGTCATCATCGGAGTCCTCAACGACGACGGGACAGTCCCGCGCGGATCCTTCCGCGGGGGACTGTCCGAAACCATCGACGAATGGAACGCCAACCGGCCAGGATGCGGCGCACGCGCCGACCTATACGGGTAGCTGGAGACCTTCGCTCGCCTCGTCGATCAGTTGGGTGACTGCTGTCGTGGGACGCCGTCCGTGAAGTTCTCAAGCTGATGTTCCAACTCTTCCAGGAAGGACCCGACTGTCGCGGAGTATGTCATCGCACCATCGATCGACATCGCTGTCCGGCCGTCACGTACGGCGCCCGCTAGCCCGGTCAGTTCACTCGCCATTGTCCGGAACCATGCAGACAGTAGGGGATCATGGTTCTCGCCGACTGATCCGTCACATAGCTCCATTGCCAGTTCGACTGATCTGGCTGCCTGGAATACCGCGACGTCTGCGCCATAGGTTCGGATGGCATCGTATCCAGGAAGATTGCGACGTAGATCGCCTAGAACGGGGATGATCGGCGGCACGGCATCCGCCGATAGCCAGAGTCCTGATCGTTTGAGGGGTCCCGGGAAGTCTGCGGCTTCCAGCGCCGGCGTGGAACGACTGTCAGGATGTGCGCCATCAATTTGTTCCACAGTCGCAGCCTCCGGTTCAGGAGGTGCAGTCGATCGTGGAGGCATGCCTACAGCGCGTTCAATGTCGGCGATCTGCCGGTCCCCGCGCCTCTTGAGACTGCCGCCAGGGAAGACCGCTTCCTCGATCTCGTTAATCAGTTTGCCGATCGGACGGCGGAACACAATCGCGACAATTACAACCACTATGGGCCATGCGATCGAGCTGGCGAAGTCGAGAAACATCTGAAACCAGTCCACGGCCGTTGGAGTCTAGCTGTTGCGGTTCATGAGGTTGGTGACGCGGTAGGGGCACGTCGGTAGAAACGGGCGCGGGTCTCGATCGGCAGGATGAGAAGTGCGACCAACTCGTCCCGGCCAGAAAGAGACCCGCGTGTCCCACCGTAACGCCCCGCTCACCCCTGCCGGCAGGCTGCGCCTTGTCCGACGCTGCGAGCACCGCCCGATCGCCCACGTCGCCGCCGAGGCCGGCATCTCCCGCCAGTGCCTCTTGAAGTGGGTGAACAGGTACCGGACCAGCGGTGAGGCCGGCCTGCTCGATCGGGCCAGTGTCCCGCACCATCAACCCGCCACCCTCGACCCGGCGCTGGTCACCGAGATCGAGACGCTGCGGCGGGAGCGGAAGTGGTCCGCCCGCCGCATCGCCGGCGAACTCACCGCCGACGGCCACCACGTGTCGGTGTCGACCGTCGGCCGGTGGCTGGTACGTCTCGGGATCAACCGGCGTCGCTTCCTCGACCCGACCGGCGCCGACAACCGCAAGCCCGCGAACACCATCGTCGCCCGGTATCCGGGTCACATGGTGCACGTCGACATCAAGAAGGTCGGCCGTATCCCCGACGGCGGTGGATGGCGGGTCCACGGCCGCGGCAGCACTCACGCCAAGACCGTCGACCGGGCAAAGAAGCGCGGCACCCGCACCGGATACGTGTACCTGCACTCGATCGTCGACGGGTTCTCCCGCCTCGCCTACACCGAGGCGCTATCCGACGAGAAGGGTGTCACCGCAGTCGGTTTCATCAACAGAGCGAAGGTGTTCTTCGCCGCCCACGGCATCGCCCGATTCACCCGGGTGGTCACCGACAACGGTGCCTGCTACCGCTCGACGGTATTCGCCCGCACCCTCGCCGGGATGCGGCACCAGTTCATCCGGCCCTACACCCCACGGCACAACGGGAAGGTCGAGCGCTACAACCGGATCCTGGCCGAGGAGTTCCTCTACGCCCGCGAATGGATCAGCGAGACGCAGCGGTCCCAGGCCCTGAGTGTCTGGAACATCCACTACAACTACCGACTTATCGTCGAGCCAGCACTGAGTCGCGGGAGTAGCTACCCGTCGATACGGTGTCAGGAAGTGGACGTCGGCTGACTCGACAACTATCTGTCACCCGTCCGTCGGGTTGACTCATCGATGGTCCGGTCGCCGCGTCCACTTCCGTCTGCGGCCTGACTCGACAGAGGGATGACCAGCACATAAGCATGCGCAGTTCTGGAAGTCGGCTTGTCGGCCGCGGCCCCGATCCACCGACTCTGACTTCATGGAGGCCCTGCTCGCATGATCATCCTCGGCGTCGACCCGCACAAGGCGTCCCACACCGCCGCTGCCGTCGACACTCCGGCAACCACGACGATCGACACCCTCACCATCTCCTCGTCCGAGGCCGAATACCGTCGGCTGCTGGACTGGGCACGGCGGTGGCCGGAGCGCTACTGGGCCATCGAAAACGCCGAGGGGCTTGGTCATCACCTGGCGCAGTGGCTGATCAGCCGTGGTGAGACGGTGGTCGACATTCCCCCGACCGCCACCGCGAAGATCCGCGCACTTTCCCGCGGAGGCCGACGCAAGAACGATCCGATCGATGCCGCCGCAGCGGCCTGCGCGGCAGCGATCCGCGGGGAGAGCCGACCGGTCGCCGCCGAGGACCATACCGATGCCCTCGCGCTCCTGGACGAGCGGCGACACACCCTCAGCCGGCACCGCACCAGACTCCTCAACCAGCTGCATGCTCTTTTGCGGGAACTGATCCCGGGCGGCGTGAAACGCTCGCTGACTGCCACCGCTGCCGAAAGAGCCCTGCACACCGTCACACCCGCCACCTCAGTCGACCAGGTCCGCGCCCAGCTCGCCGAAGACCTCATCGCCGACATCCGCCGACACGACTGCCAGCTCGCCGACAACACCGCCAGGATGAAGCAGGTACTCGACGAGCACGCCACGTCACTGACCGACGTCGTCGGGATCGGCCCCGTCCTCGCCGCCCGTGTCCTTGCCGGCACGCGTGATCCGCGGCGGTTTCCCACCGCCGCGGCCTACGCGAACTACACCGGGACCGCACCGGTCCAGGTCGCGAGCGGCGACTACAACCGACATCGGCTCTCTCGCTATGGAAATCGAGATCTCAACTCGGCGCTCCACTCCATCGCCGTCGTCCAGATCCGGACCCGCACAAGTTCTGGCCGACGCTACTACGACCGCAAGATTGCCGAGGGAAAGACCTCACGGGAAGCCATCCGTTGCCTCAAACGTCACCTGTCTACCGTCCTCTGGAAGAGGATGATCAACGATGCCCGGTCACGCGACTTCACGCCCACCACACAGTGTTCGAGCGCGGCTTGACAATACAGAGGGACCATCGGCCCCACACTGCCGCCGGGAACCGGCCGCCCGCGACCCGACTCCACACCGGCGTCACCAACGTCATGACTTCATACAACTAGATAACTGTCCGTACTTGTCACCCCACGAACACCGCTCGCCACACAAGGGCTGGGTCGAAGTTCATGAATCCGCGGATCGAGCCGCCTGACCACAGAAGAATCCTCGCGGGTGTGTTCATTACCCTCCCCTGTTCAACTAAACTGAACACATCCGAATATTGAACACGCGCGCGGCGGGAGGACGAATCCCGGGCGTTCACGGCCGGGGGAAGCCAATGTCGCGGATCGTGCCGAGTTCTTTGCTACTTGAGAAGTTCCAGCTCGGTTGACAATTCGGTGCTGCTCAGGCGTTCAACTCCATCTACGAGGTCCAACTGCCATGGTTGGGCGGTAGCGGCGACCAGTTCGTCCCAGGAGAGCGCGGATGGGATCTGGGAGGCACGGTAGGCGTCGGCGACCACGGTCCCGGCCAGGGCACCAGCGCGGAGAAGTGCGGGGATATTCGCATGTCGCAGGTGCGAAGGATGCGCCGCACGTAGGTAGTTCCCCGCAGAACTATGGGCAATCACCTGTGCGGATACCTTGCCTAAGGATACGGCGGAGACGAGGCTGTGCGCCGCCAGGAGTAACTCGTTTCGTCGCCTCGTTTGAGGGAGGTTCAAGCGGGCTGATCCTGTTTCTTGGTAGACATCGAGGTGCACGTACGTGCGAATCAAGATCTCGGTGACCATGACAGTCATCCCGGGAGTCACAAGTCCGCTCCGCACGTTCCAGCCGGTGTCCCTACCGAGTCCGCTATAGGCGTGGAGCGCAAAGTCGCGCAGTGCTTTGCTCTCGCTTTCGTACAGAATCGACATGCCTGGGATCGGCAGACTCATGGGTGTGACCACGTCGGCGAGAAGGTGTTGAGCCAGCCGCAAGGCGGCCTCGGGAACGGAGCCAACGTCTCTGAACTTGGCACCAACGACGACCTCGGTGACGTCGTCACCGAGCCATGCTGTGCCGCGGAATTCCCCCTTCATGATCTGCCGAATGGCCTCGACGGGACGCGCGAGATCATGGCCCGCCGACTTCACTCGGTGTGCGCGGCCGCCAAATCCGGGACCCATGTAATCGATCGGCAGCCGTTTGCCTGCCGCTTCCCAGCCCTGCACGAGATCGGTGGACATCAGCGTCTTGAGGCGCTCCCTGATGGCGCCGTCGATCGATGAGTCGAACCAAGTGCACAGCATTCCAACGACACTCACGGCCCCGACAGCGATAAGGTCGGCCTTCGACCACGTAAGCCGGTGCTTCTGCTGCCAGAGCTCCCACGCCTCGCGCTGCTTGTCCGTCAGGCAAGCATCGAGATCGACTTCGGTCCACTGTCGTTGTGAACGAACCTCGTCATTGAATGTCGTGAGTTCGTCATACCTTTGGTGCCGAGGGCCCTGTGCAAGCTGCACGTCAGATTCCTGATCAGCGAGCGCCGCGCTGATGAGAGCATCGATCTCGTCGAGCCGACGAGACTGGGTGTCGAGGTTGCGTTCGATGTCGTCGCTCACGCGCTCAGCCCTGCAGGTAGGCGCTCACGAACCAGCTCCAGAGTGGTCTGCGCTTGCTTGGTGTCCGCCAGTTCTGCCTCGAGATCCTTGATGCGTTCGCGCAGATCTGCGTTCTCGGCAGCGGTAGCAGCCTTCTCCTGCTTGAGTGATTCGATCTTCTCGACCAGCAAACTGACACGGCCAGTGACTTCGTTGAGCCTGTCCTGCAAGCTCTCGACGACGCGACGCATCTTCTCGTCGCGATCGGGCGCGTCTGCGAGAACCATCCGTGCGACGAGGTCAAGCTTGACGGCCTCCGCTGCGATCGCCTGAGACCCCAGCGGGCTGTAGCGGACTCCAGCTGCTGCTACACCGCCACCAGCCAGGCCACCGACACTGGTCAGGAGCAGTGTCCCGCCAGCGACACCGAATCCGCCTGCAGCGAGGGACCCCCCACCCAACATCGCCAAGCCCGCGGATGTCGCCGCAGCACCGGTGAGGCCCATTGTGCCGCCGATCGCGGCACCAATGGGTGCTGCCGCCCACCCCGCGGTCAATGCACCAGCGCCAATTCCGAGGACAGACACCGCAGCGACCCGTCCCCACTTGATCGACTTGCGGCGGAGCGCTCTGACTAGGCCTTCGAACTCTTCGGTCATCGTGGCGAAATCGGTCTCACGCAGCCCCGCGAGATCACCGGCTGCCGTCCTGAGCGCGGACTCTCGCGGTGCAGACCCCCATTTCGTTTCGTCGGTCCAGGGGCTGAACGTCATGAGTTCAGCAAGGATCACCAGGCATGCAGACCGAATCCGAACCGCGTTGGCAAGTATCGGTGCAAGTTCCGTCAGACCGTCCAGCTGTTCGGGAAGCGGGCTTTGCGCTAGGGTAGTCAGTTGTTCCCGCAGCGACTCAGGTTGTGCGCCAGAGTCCAGCATCTCTTCGAGTGCATCCGAGACGAAACGCCGCAATCGAATCCTCTTCTTGAGAGCCGCGCGGTCGTTGCGCTCTTCTCTCCAATCCATGCAGAGCATCCGCACCTGCAGGGCACGCAGAGCCAGCATCTGATCAGGGCTCAGACGCAGTTCATCCGCGATCTGATCCGCCGAAACCTCAGCCATGTTGGGGCATCCTCTGCATGAGTCGAGACAAGTTCAGCGAACACTACCGAGTGAATCCGACAATTGAACCCGGTCTCGGGTGTTCGTCGAAATTGAACGACGGAGCACTCAGGTGCCGGTGAGCCTCGTCTGCTCGGCTACGACGACAGCGGCACCGGAGGCGACCGGTGGCTCTGCGCGGCACCTTTCAGGGCCGTCGAGAAGATCGTGGCCCATATCCGTGAACACCCGGCGACCACCTCCCGATGCTCGGCCACCCCGAGTGCCTCGCCGAACGGGCCGAGACCTATCGCAGAGCGCTCCACGACGACGGACCGAGCCAACCACAATGACCGATCACATCGGTCGTCCGCTGTCACGACAAGTGGCAACGCCCTGACTGAGCTGCACTAGCGTCGTATACCCGCTGTCAGGGTACGAGCGTCCATGTCGGGACCGCGGGCACGCTGGGGTGGCGCAGGCCAGCCAGGGCGGATCGTCAGGAGCAGCACTGCAGAGTCTGTCCCGGCGCGCGATGCCGCTCGACGCTCACAGCCGCGCCGCGCACACACTGCGGTTAGCGTTGCCGCCGGCTTCGGTCGGCTGTCGGTTCCGGCGCAACACCGTCAGAAGTCGACTCGGTCGGGGACGTTGAGATTCCTGGTGGGCCGCCGGTTGCGTTTCATCGTCGCCGTGAGTGCAGCTGGAGGACAGGCGAGTACGAGAAGGTATGGGCTGCAGCAGGTGCGAGCCGCCCGGCGGCCCTGCCATGCACCGGCACGTGTCGAATCACGGGGACCGCACCCACTCGTGCATCGCGGGCGACGAGTGCCCCGGATCGGTGGCCGACCGTGCATCGATGACGGTGCGCAACTGCGTCAGCGAGGGCTGCGCGCCGCCCACCGGGCGGTCGGGTGAAATGGGCGGCTTGTCCGATACCTGACCTACAGTCGCGATCACGATCGGCAACTGGGAGGGAAAGACATGAACTCGACGACGCACTCAACGCCAGCAGGATCCGTCACTGAACAATGGGGCCGGATCGCCCGCTGGGTCAGCGACAACCTCGATGGCGTCACGTTCGGTGGCGCTGATTCCGGAGCGATCACCTCTGCGATGGAGGAGACGGGTGTCGACTGGCCGGGTGAGCTGGTCGAACTCCTCGGATTGATCAACGGCTTCCCCGCCGACCGCGACGTGAGCCTCCTGCCGCAACACGCGATGTTCGATGTGCAGCGAGTTGTCGACGAGCGTGCGATGGAACTCGAAGTGTGGAGCGAGTTCAGTGAGGAGTTCGGTGGACTTGAACCGGGCAGCGAGGCGGGCGGTGTTGTGGGCACCTACCATCCAGCGTTCGTTCCATTCGCTGGTCTGGATGGCTACCTGCTTTTCGTCGACACCCGACCGGGCCCACTTCACGGATGCGTCACCGAATTCGAGAAAGTCGACGCAGACGGGGAAGGCCCGCGTTGGGTGTCGCTGAGTGCCATGTTGACTGATCTCGCCGACAGCCTGGAATCGGGATGTGTGTTCGATCAGAGTTGGACGCCGGCAGTCGTCGACGGGCAACTCGAGTGGCAGTACGGCACGGAGGAGTAGTCCGGCAGAGCAGTTGGCCCACTGGCCGCTCTGGGGGCCGGTGGGCCTGAGGGGTCGCACGTGTTGGCGAATGATCCTGTTTCGCAACAGTTCTCCAACAATGTCGCGGGAATGTGCCCGATACTGAATTGGCGCGGTCGAGGTTGCTTCAGGTGGTCGACGCACGCACGCGGTGTCGATGGTGGCCGTCGACCGCTGCGCTCTCAGTTCGTGGGCGAGATCGTGAGTTGGGGCGACGCGTGGTTGGTACAGCTTGGTGCGTCACGGGCTGAAATGCTGGCGAAGCCAGACGGAGTTCTTGTGTGCGGGGGGTTTCGTTAGCCGGCTCGTTCGGCGTTCGAAGGATAGCCACCGAGTAGGAATCCGATTGTGGGCTTCGTTGTCCTCGCGAAGCGAGCAGCGGGACGACGGTGGCTACGACTGCCAAGCTGTGAGCGCGGTGTGGCCTGACCCTCAGCGGATCGGCGCCACCCGTCGCGAACTAATCGACGAAGCCAAGCTTGCTGGCCGCGACACCGAGTACATTGTCGGCGAAACCAGACGCCCCAGCCGGCGGTTGGCTCGACATCACATTCACGGAACGCGGGCGGTGGCAGGTCAACGCGTCTTTGCTTCACCCCTCATTTCATCCTTCCGGGCAGTCGGTGTTGCCTGCCCTGCGGCTACAGTCTCACGGTCCGAAATTCGGTTTCTGCGTTCAGCAACGGGGTTTTCACATGCGTATCTCAAACTCGATCGTCCGCCGGACAGGCGCAGGCATGATGGTCCTCTCGGCAGCGTTCGCGCTGTCCGCCTGCGGCAGTGACGATTCCGGTTCATCGACGACGACCACCACGGTGACGTCGACGATGAAGTCGACGACCGCCGCCCGGGCGACCACAACCACCACTGTTCCACCCACGACGACGCTTTCGGTTGCGCCAGCCGCTATCGAACCGTCGGCTGTGGCGCCCGCACCGGCGCCGATCGTCGAAGGGTCGCCGCCCGCGCCGGCTCCTGCGCCGTTCGTTGCACCGGACCCTGAACCTGCGCCGCTGGTTGCTCCGCCTCCGGCGCCAGTTGCTCCGGCACCTGCGCCGGCGCCGAAGTCGAACAGTGTCTATTACGCGAACTGTTCTGCCGTGAAGGCCGCTGGTGCTGCTCCGATTTACCGCGGGGAGCCGGGTTACAGCAGCAAGCTGGATCGTGATGGTGATGGCGTGGCGTGTGAGTCTTGATGGTGTTGCGTGTGCCCCGGCCTACGGTCGGGGGCACACCAACCCTGTCGGCGTCGACCCTTTCGCGTTCGGTCTCGACCACTGCACGCGGTGCCTGGCCGAGAATGGCTGTAGTCACCGCGGCGGGGTATCAGGCCGGTGCCACGCGCCACCGCTTCGGCTTTGTCCATGACGCGGCGCTGAACGCCTCCAACAGCTTGCCCTCTTCGGAGTCTTCGATGACGCGGAACATCCATGGTCCTTCGAACTGGTAGCCGTCCTTGATGGCATTGTCCGTGGCCAGTCGCAGATCGAATGCCAGGTTCTTCAACTCGCATGGCCCGGTACCGACCCCGCCTCTCCACTCGGGGAAGTCCAGGTCCTTGCGGTAGCCGTGCTCTCTGGTCATGCCGTCTTCGGCGAAAGTCACTCGTATGCCGTAAGGGGGACGCTCATGGCCCGGTGTGAAGGCGAACGCGACCCTGCGGACCGTGTACTCGTCGACAACATCGTCGGGTTCGACGGACAACTCCCACCAGGTGTGCTCCGGATCGATGCCCGTACCGTCCAAGGCGACCTCGAACATGTGCTCCACGTCCAGATGAAGCATCTCGAAGCCCTTGGGGACGTTGTAGTTCGCGGCGCTGCCGTGCTTGTTCACGGTGAACGTCTTCTTGACAGGAAAGGCTTCCAACACGATTTGGGCACCGTTCCCGCGTGCTGGAGGGCGTGTGGGCGCGGTCGTGCGAGGAGGTTGTGCCGTCGAATCGGACTTTGCTGCTCGAGGATCGTCGTCGACGGCGACACCGTGGGTGGTGACAAGAGCCGCAAGGCCCAGGTCCCAGCCCGCGGACACGTTACGGATCTTCCAGCTGCTGCCTCGGCGATAGATCTCGACGAGTACGGCCGCACGTTCGGTTGTCAGGCCGACCGCATCCGAGATGATCCACGTGCCGGCTTGGTCGCGGACTTCGACGCCGAGACCCTTCACCAGCGCGAGGTTGCCTTGGGCGGCGTCGTCAAGCGCGATGGCCACTCGAAGGAACCGCACGTCCTCGGGAACCGACTGCAGGTCGACGGTTGCGCTTGCCCCGGATATGCGGACTGCCCCTTCCGGGGACTCCGGTTGATTGAAGAAGACGAGATCGCTGTCGGCACGGACCTTCTCGTCCGCTCCGAGCTGGAAGATCAATACGTCGACTGTGCCCTGCGATACTCCCTTGAGTTCGAGAGTGAGGCTGGTTGTGGGGATTTCGGTGTTCTCACCCCGAGTTAGTGTCTTCAATGTAAATCGCCACGCTGTTCGCGGCTGTCTTCCCTTCCAGCTCCGTCAGGCAGTGGACACGATTCACCTCAGGTCACGTGAGGGTCGAAAACGGACGGACCGGACGGTAGCAGACCTCGGTGCTGTCCGGCGTCGGCTTTCAGAGATGCGCTGAACGGGAAGGCCGCCCACCTCCAGTTGGCGATGGGCGGCCGTTCCTCAAGCCCGACACTGTCGGCCCGGGCGTCAGGTTGACATCGTCACGAGCCGAAGCTGCCGAGCGACCCGGTGATCGGGGGAGCCTCGGCGATGTCGAGGGCGACAGGCAAGGTGGCGTCATGGCCGACGCCGTTCGTCGCGGTGACGGTGAACCCGTACCGTCCACCGCTGATGGGTGTTCCGGAGAGGACTCCGGCCGACGTGAGCGTGAGTCCATCGGGGAGCGCACCGGCTGCGACGGCGACAGTGGGGGCAGGCTCCCCGGACACCTTGAACGAGTAGCTATAGGGCTGCCCGACCGCACCCGCCTGCGGAGTCCCGGTCAGTGTGGGTGCGTGGTCGATCGAAATCACTGAGACTGTGCCGAAGCCACCGAGGGTGGTCGTGACGTAGGCATGGGCACCGCCGGGAGCGATCGCGACCCCGAACGCAGTCCCGTCGATCGCGAGCGTGGAGCGCACCGTGTTCGTGGCAGTGTCGATCACCGACACCGCACCGCCGCCTCCGGAGCGGGCATAGGTGTTCGTCACGTAGGCGCGGGTGCCGTCAGGGGTGATCGCTACCCGGCCCGGATACACGTCGACAGGAATGGTCGAGGTGACGGCGTTGGATGCGGTGTCGATCACGGAGACCGAGCCGTCACCGCGGCTGTTCGTGATGTACGCGTGGGTGCCGTCGGGGGTGATTGCAACGCCGGACGGGTAGGACCCGACCGGAATGGTGGCGGTGAGCGCATTGGTGGTTGTGTCGATCACTGATACCGAGTTGCTGCTGTATTGCGTGACGTATGCGCGTGCCCCGTCAGGGGTGACCGCGATGTCGAACGGGTTGCCAGCCACAGCGACAGTCTCGGTCACGTTGCTCGTTGCGGTGTCGATTACCGAAACAGTTCCGGTCGCGGCAGGGTTGTCGGCGACGTTTCCCCCGGCATAGGAGTTGCTTACGTAGGCGCGGGTTCCATCGGGCGTGATCGCCAAGCCAATCGGTTTCGAACCCACTGCGATTGTGGCGGTGACCGCATTCGTCGTGGTGTCGATGACCGATACGGAGTCGCTGTCCTGGTTCGCGACGTAGGCCCGGGTGCCGTCTGCAGTGAGCGCTACCGCGAACGGGTTTCGTCCGACAGGGATTGTGGCGGTGACGGTCTTCGTGGTGGTGTCGATGACCGAGAGCGTTCCTTCAATTTCGCTGGGGATCATCATGCGACTGTTGGTGACGTACGCGCGTGAACCATCTAGGCTGAACGCGACTGCGCCAGCGCCACCGTCGACCGGGAAGGTCTCGGTGACTGTGTCCGCGTGCGCGGCCTGAACCGGGATGAGAGCGAGACCGATAGCGGTCAGGACTGCGCCGGCGAACGCTGCCGCCATGGGACTCCGACGAGTTCCCGAAGGCCGAGGATCACCTCCGCGGCGGATCTCGTCGACAGTGGTGTTCGGCATCGTGAGAGGCTCCTTCGGATCGGAGGGGTAAGCGATCGGTCTCGAGGTGTCCGGCTCACAGAACCAGACGGGTAACATGGTCGTCTGCTTCTGTGAGCCACGAACATATGACCACACAGAGCCGCGTGCAGGGCCGCTAGCCGGCGGAGGTAATCGCGGCTGCCCCCGCTGTGCGATAGGTCTCGGGCGTTCGGCGAGGCACTCGGGGCGACCGAGCATCGGGAGGTGGTCGCCGGGCATGGAGATCATGGCGTGCAGCAGCACGAGCAGATCGGCCCGGAGACGTTCGGCAGCGATCGGGGTGGGTGGCTGGCTGTCCACGTCAGTTATCTACGACGGCGTTGAGAATGAGTGGGAGGAACGCCAGCACAGCGACGATGGCAATGATTGCAAGGAACGTTGCCAGCTGGAGCTCTCGATCCCGATCGGGCAGCGAGCGGCAACGGCGTCGCGTGGCCTGTCGTTCGAGTTGACGGAACTCGGTCAGAATCCGGTCGTCGTCGGGACTACACGGACCCGTGGACAGTATCCGAGCCAGCTCGTCACGCTTCTCTCCGACCACGCCAGTACGATTGAGGCGAGCCTCGATGCTTGTCATCTCTTCCATGAATTCCCCCATTGTTCGGGCTTCCTAGTCTGCCTGGCTGAACCGGGCGAGCGACGTCGGGTGCATCCGGGGTGCCGCCGACCGGTGCGCAGTGAGGATTTCGCGAGGCCACGGACTGGCTGATACAGCTCCGAGTGTGGTGTCGGCCATCAATGGGGTATCCGAGTCGTCCTCGGTCGACGTCGCCAAGATCCATGGCGAGACGAAACGGCGCACCCGCGCGGTACAAAGGATCCCGCACGACCCACACCTCGCTGCCGGGGCGCGGCATTCGACTTCATGCAGCTGCAGCCCCGCGACGAAGGTCGCGAGCGATGATCACACCGTCCAGCGGCCAACGCGAGGCTCAGACCTGCCGATGCCGCCGAACGGCTCGTCTCCTGTTCGTCGTCTCTGCTGTGCGCGGACCCCCTTTGAGCGGGAAGCGTCGATCTGCTCTCCCGAAATTCGGGTGCAGCCGGGGCGTCTGTGCTGCAACACCTGTCGGTGCCTGCTGTGAACCTGATGGCAGAACGAACGAAAGGAGCGGTTGTGAGCGAGGGATGTTCTACCCGCGGATGCGTGAACCCGCCGCGCACCCGCAGCATGTGCCACGCCTGCTACGTGCGCTGGCATACGCGGCAGACAGCGTTCGGGCGGTTCGAATCCCGCTACGTCGACCCGGATCCCGCACGGAAGCACGTGCAGTTGCTGCAGGACTGGATGAGTGTGAAGGCGATCGCTGCGGCCGCGGGGGTCTCCGATAGCGCGGTACGTGCCCTTCTCGTTGGGAAGGGTGCGGGAGCGGAGCCGTCGAAGCGCTTGCTGCGCAACGTCGCCGACAGCCTGTTGGCTGTTCCGGTCCCTCTTCCAGGGACCGTCGCGCCGCATATCCGGGACGGCCAGCAGGTCGACGGAACCGGCACACGTCGCCGCCTGCGCGCGCTGATTGCGGCCGGGCACACCCAGTCCGATCTGAATACGCGACTCGGATGGCCCGTCGGCTCTGTAAATCGGATCGTCAACGGCCGCACTCGTCGGGTGACCGCAGGACGCCATCGGGAGACTGCCGCGCTGTTCAAGGATTTGCAGCTCATTCTCGGGGACTCGGCGCAAGCGCGCGCACGAGCGCTGCGGCGCCGGTGGCCACTGCCGTTCCAATGGGATGAGGAGACCATCGACGATCCGCAGGCCCGCGCGATCCAGTGCCGGTCGCAGCGCCGTGCCGCGTGACGGCGATTGAAGACTGGCGAATGGGGGCTCCGAACATGCGTTTCAGGGACGAGTACTTCTCACGAACGAATCGGTACTCGCTGGGTATCGAAACTGGTACCGGGAGGTTCTATGTTTCCATCCCGGTTAGCAACTCGCTCGTGGACTACGACGAGTACTACGAGGTCGACAACGAGACGTACCAGGATTTCCTTGCCGATGAATCGTTGGCAGTCAACTTCGTCGAAGCATGCCGTCGGCGGGAGCATGACGATCTTCTGATCCAGAAGCCCGGCAGCAATCGCGGAACTGCCGGGTAGCGCAACGTGTTCAATCGCGGCCTGAGCCGGGCGGGTGCGGGGCGCTCAGTCGGCGTCCTCGGGCAGGGGCCCTCCGATGGTCGCCGCATGTGGCACCGATACCGCGCAGCCGGACCTGCGGTGGGGCACGGGCGAGTACGGCCACGACGCGGCGCGGAGCGCGGTCGCTATGTTCCTGTCGCTGGTGCACGTGCTGTGCCAGCGACGCCTCGTCCAACGTAGGTCAGTCACCGCCCGCGCTGCGCCCCGCCCACACTTGAACGGGCAGGGCGTCGACGTTCGCGCACCGACACCATCACATACGTCAGCGATAGCGCGCGCCCGCGCGCGGGCAGCGGGGGAGTCGCGTGTCGACGTCATACCCACCGGCGGGTAGTGCGAGGGCACTGGTGCCGCCGCCAGTGGTACCCGAAGTTTGCGCTGGCACGTCCCGATTCGGGTCACCGACTGCATCACCGGACCCGTCGGCGACCCGATCGCGCTGCGCGACAAGGTGACGGTCAGCCAGCTGACCGTTAGGACTCGGGGCGGAGGGGGCCCGGGCTCTCGGCGGCAAGTGTTGTTGTGCCGCAGGATGGGTCGGGGCTGCTCAGGGTCAGCGGGTGCGGCCGCCCGCGGGCTGGATGGAGCGAATTGTGGGGACAGCTGGGATTAGCGGATCGGCCTGTCCGAGCAGCTCCGCGAGCGGGGTGCCGGTCCGGGCGGCGAGGATGCGGCGGGCTCGCACCTGGGCGCGGGTTCGGGGGCGGAACTTCGGATCCCGGCCGCAACCGCACGGCTGGAAGCCCTCGTAGCGCAGCCCGGCGCCCAGGACCACGGCGACGACCGACCATGCCTTCCAGTCGTTGCGCCGGGGTGCTGCGAAGTCGTGGCCGGCATACAGCAGTGGCCCGTCGCAGTTCGGGCACCTGTGTCCGCCGTCGCGGGGGTGTCGTTTGAAGCTGGTCCGGCACGATACGCACGCATAATGGCGCTTGTAGTGGACGAAGGCGTAGGTACACATGGGCTGACCGTACCCGCGGCACTTCGCCGTGTGCCAGCAGATTTCGCTGTCCGCCGATGCCGCGATCGCGGTGCGGCGCCAACGGTGACGGTTGTCAGCTAGTCGATACGGGCGTGGTCGACGAGGAATCGTCCCCACGCTCCGTCACTGCCGCGGCGGGCGGCTACCCCGCGACCATGCCCTCCAGCATGCCGCCGGCCTCCGGACGCGCTGTCGGCGCCCGTGCGGTCGGCGACGGTCCTGGTCCGCGGCTGGCCGACTCGGATACGTCGTCGACGAAACGGTCGCCCGGCCCTGGCCGACGGCAGCGTGATCTGACCGTGGCGGCGCACCTCGGGAAACCATGGTGTGCCACCGCGTATCCCGTGGGTCGCGTGGCCCCGCCAGGTGCGGCCGACGGGTCCGCGGCAGCGGCAACCCCTCCGGTGGTCTCGGCAGGGTTGCCGTCGACGCACCAACCGACAGTGAGGAACCCGCTGTGGCCACCACCCAGATCGCCCGTATCCACGCCGCCGACCCAACGGCTGGGCCGCCGACGCGCGCCAGGCCGGCTTCGGCACCCCCACCACGCGGTCCCAGGATCCAGTCAGCGTCAGCTTCGGCCCGCACACCGGCGTCGTCCAGGACGTCACCGGCGGCGGTCGCCGGGCTGGTGACTGTGCCAGCCCGATCGAGACGTCGCCGTCGGGGTACATGCTCTCGACGAGTAGGCGGAGGTCCGCTGTTGACGGGAGGCGCTCCGTAGGGTCGACGAAGACAACCTGCGGTTCGTCCTTGGCCGAGCCGTCAAGGGCGACCGCGAATGAGGGAGAGGCCGTGCTGCTCGAGGACTACGACGCCCGATCTGGCGCGAGGCGAGAGGCTGCGGATCGTCGGCGCACCGCCTGGCGCGGATCACGTCGAGCTCATGATCGCCGGGACCCGGGAGCCCGACAGCGGCTGCGAGTTGTGGGTGCTCGGAGGCTACAAGGCCGGACTGGTCGTCCAAGTACTGCCACGAGAGTGCAGGCCCCGAGAAGAGGCCGGACTCATCGATATCCGTTGGCTCAGACAGAACTGGGCCACCTGGGTGAATCCACACTGGCCGCTCCATCAGATCGCTGTCCGGCCCTGGGACGCCGATGAGGACGACGGCATCTCTCGCACATTCCGAACGGAACCGACCTGAATCCTCGAGCAGGTGGCCATCGACGTATACCGCGCGCAGTGGCCGGCGCGGCGGCCGTGGCAGCGAGAGTCTCCAACCGGTGCACCGAGCGGCTGAACTGCGTCCGGGATCGTCGGAACGGCTACGGCGAGAACGATAAGTCCTCGCGCACGAGTATTCCGCCGGAATAGGACTGGCCAGCCGGGGCAACCGCTGGTTGATCGATTCCCTGTTGTCGGGCGTCACTGGCGATGTCAATCAGGTCCGCACCGAAGCGATCGAGGACGACGCCCACGGCCTGCGCCATAGCCGAAACCGTGGTGTGACATGAATCACTCAGCGTGGTGGCAGTTGCGCAGTCCTAGGAAAAGGGCTGCGCCATAGCATCGTTCGTGACATTTTTGGCTGTCCAACTGAGGTAGCGCGAGGGCGTCTTGGGCGTAGACGCTCATTGTCATGACCACATCACTCGCTATCGCCGCGACCGTCGCGGCCGTGCTCGTCCGGGTCGCCGCGGCCGTGCTCGTCCGGGTCGCCGCGGCCGTGCTCGTCCGGGTCGCCGCGGCCGCCGTTGCGATCGCGCACCGCGACCCCAGGCGCCGCAGAGACGCGCTCGCCGCCCTGCAGGTGCTCCACCGGGTACAGCGATGAGCCGCCCGGGGACGCTCGCGGCTGACCTGATCGATTGGCCGGACCGCATCGCCATCCTCCAGCGCGTCTGCGACGAGAAGTCCGTACGGCACAGGGATCTCGTCTCGTGGTATATCGCCGCTCACCCGCTGGACGACGACGCCCGAGCGGACCTCCGCGCGCATCTGACCGTGATGGAGCACCGCGATGTCGTCATGCTGACGTACCGTGCTGACTTCTGGTGCGTCGAGTGGACCAGCGATGGCCGTTCTCTCCTTGCCCGGGCACGTCACGCGGCCAAAGCTGCCGCCGCGACGTCGCCCCGGCCCGCTCCCGCTTCACGCGGACGGCGTCAGCAGTCCTCGGCGGGTCTCCGGTGAGGACTGCCGCGGGCGCGGGGTGGGCGACGTATCCACGCAACGACCTCACACCAGCCGACGGTGTGACCCTGTCGGGGCGGGCAGGCATCCAAGCGACGATCCGTCGACTCCGGCCGCAGGGCCTGGGACCGACTGCGCGTAGCGGTTCGACCCGTTCGCGGTCGCGGGCAAGCGGGTTGGTACGTTCACGCGGCCTGCGAGCAGGCGCGGCTCCCGGGGGGAGTCGATGTTGTCAGCATCGTCGAGGGGACCCTGATATGACCGATCCAATCCACGAGCAAAGACCGGCGCAGGAGCAGAGCCGGTCTTTCCCGGGCGTGGCTCCGCAACCGTATGCATCGGTTCCACCTGCCCCGCCAGCGTGGGGTGCAGTGCCACTCGTTGTACCGCAGCCCCCGAGCGCATCGGGCCCACTGACCGCTGGGGCGATCATCGGCACCTTGGCTGGTGGAGCACTCGGGTTTCTGTTGGCCTGGGGGCTGGTGAGTGCTGGCCTCGAGGAGAACGGCAACGACTTCAGCGACGTCGACGGCGGTCGGCTCATGTCGGCGCTGATGCTGTTTGCGGTTATCGGTGCGTTCGCTGGTGTGATCATCGGCCTGGTCGTTGGCGGCGTCGTGGCGACCAACCGTAAGAGTCGATTCCAGGCCCAGTTCGGGCAACAGCAGCTATGGCATGCCGGCCAGGCGTCGGGTGCCTACCAGTTCATGCCAGCCCAGCAGGTGGCGCCTACGGATCCTCGGGAACCGTAGCCACACGAGGGCGCCCACCGGTTGGTCGCCGCTGGGTGACCCCTGTCGACCTAGCACGCCGCGGATGGTTCGCTCCGGACACTGCTCACGGGCGTGATGTGGCGCCGTCCCGCGGCGCTAACTCTCAGGTCGTGACCTCGAACTCGGACGAGGGACAGCACCGATTCGAGCGAGTGTTCAACGAGGTAGTCGAATGCCAGAGTGTAGCGACGCCGAGCCATGCCGGTGGAGCGATCCTCGGCGCGCTGATTCTCGGTCGTCCAGGTCTGACCACCCCTACCAAGGAACACACTTTGACACCCGATTCCAGCGTCACATCACACGAAATGCCTAAACGAGAAACAGATTCCGATGGCCAACCCACCGCTGGTTCCGGGCCCGGTGGCGGTTCGGCGGAGGCCCCCGCCCGGATCCCGAACTGGCTGAAGGTTTGCGGCGCAGTCCTGGTGGGCGTCGCTCTGATCGCTCTGATCGCGCCCGCGGTGACCAGCGCGATTCGACGAGTACCACGGTCCGTCTCGGCCATGGCCCGACCGAGTTCACGAACGGCATTCCGTACGGCTACGACCAGACCAGGGTTGGTGCGCAAACGGCGGCGGTCAACTTCATTCGGGCGGTTGAGGAGTCCTCGTCCGGCAGGGTCACGAAGGTCGACCTTCGTACCCACCTGGTCGGGTCGGCGCCATCGAACTCGTTGACGACAGTGATCGACCGCTACAACACTTCCACTACCGGGAGGCGGGACCTGTCCAGCCATCCCGCGTTGGTGAATGTCACCGACTACTCGGACACGAAAGCGACTGTGTCCGTGTGGACCGTAACCGTCGGTCAGCTGGACACGAACAGAACCGGCGACGTCAGCATCCAGACCGTGTGGTCGACCACGGTCTGGTGTGGGAAGACGGCGACTGGAAGGCAGTCGATTGGGCCTTCCTCAACGGCCCCCAGCCGGATGACGTGCAGAACCCGGGGCCGGATTCACCGGCGGAGGTACTCGAACTCAACGGCGTGTACAGCTTCTATGTGGAGTACGCACCGCGGCGGCGGGTAGGGACTTCGCCGTCACCAGCAAGTGAGGGAACGACGCCGGGTTCTTGTGGGGCTTCAAGGGCCCGGCGCTGTCTCAGTAGTAGCAATATCCGCCGAGCTCGCACGGAACGTTCCGCATGAGCCAGATTCGCGCCGGTTCGGGCAGGAACCAGAGTGTCCACCAGATGGGTGCGAAATCCATCTTGATCACCTCCAATCAGGGCAGTGCCCACCGACGTCGCACGGGATTACGGTCCAGATGGTGCGCCGTCATTCCCGTGGCAGCGGGAGACGTCAGAGCCACGAATCAGGCCATGTCGACGTTCCGGGGTCTGGGGCCATCCAGGCTAGCCCTCGGGGCCTGAACACCGTCCCGTTGCTGGGGACCTTCACGCAACCCGCAACGGTGGTGGTCGATTGACCATCGCTGACCCCCAGCCCTGCCTCGCCAGGCAGTCGCCGTGTGATTCCCAGTTCATGGCTGCCAGTCGTGGGAGATTGCCGATCCGCTGGAAGCGACCGCGGTCCGGGCGCTGACCCCTTCCGGGTTGCTGGCGGACTACATGCGGGTGTTGGCGAAGCTGAAGAGGAGCTACAGATCGGGATGTACGACCTGCCGCGGACCTGCGTCACCTCGCGCACATGTTCGGGGTGGACTGGCGCGACGTAACTGTGACGGCAGATCAGCGCTACGAGGAGGAAGTCCGCGGCGAGCTGTAGGCCTCGTCTGGCCGGTTCGGGTGGCTACGGGTGATCCGTCGCCACCGTACTTCCCCCTCGCCGCCCGCCCTGGGGTGGACTTGTCGGTGGGGCCATGGTGGTCAGCGCTCAACGCACTCGCTCGGTGAGAGAACCAGTTCGGATTTCCAGATGCCGGCGAGCGATCACTTCCGGGCGAAGCACAGGGCGATGCGGACGACGATCGGACACGAGCATGGCGGCACTGATATACAACGCCCGGATGACCCCGCAGCGCAGGAAGAGGTTCTGGCGGCGGTATGGGTGTATTCGGATCTGCCGGAGGTTCGACGGGCTGAGATCGAGCAGCGCTGGACCGGCTTGGATATCCAGGGGGTCGGAGCCCTCGGCTTCGGGGTCACGCGGCAATCGTGCGACGCGGGATCGCGTTCCGCTGCGACGCGTATCACTGGTTCTCCGCTACTATTTCGGTATGTCGCGAAATAGCGAAGATGGTCGTTTCGACGCGATAGCTCACCCGGCCCGTCGCGCTATCTTGATGTACCTTCGCGACCACAGCAGTGCACGCGCCGGCGACATATCCCGGGATCTCGAAATCGTCCCGTCGACGTTGTCCGGTCATCTTCGAGTCTTGCGTGAAGCCGACCTTATCGTTTCGTCTCGTCGCGGTACCGAGATCTGGTACCGGACGAACTTCACTGTCATGGAAGAGTTACTTCTCTGCGCAGCAAGGCTTCTCGGGAACCGGCGTCATGAGTGAATATTGGAGGGGGAGATGGACGCGAAGGACAGGAAGGGCGGGACGCTTCCCATCAGCGGGGTCGCGGTTGCTGCCACCGGGGCCGTCGTAGCGGCGGTTGCGTCGTGGTTCGCCTGGCCCGATATGGCAGCGACGTACGAGGAGGTCAGCGGTCCCAACCTGAGGCCTAGTGTGGCCAATCGTGCTTCGGCGGCGATAGGGATACCGCTATTGCTGACTGCAATGGCCCTCATCCTCATTCCGATCGTTCGTGGAGATCGGTGGTTCTTCCGCAGGCACTCGGCTATCAGTCCGCCTCAATCGTCCACCGCAATGCGGAATCAAGCGCGGGTTCTGTCGGCCACCTGGATCGGCCTGACGATTGTGCTCCTGATCCTTCACCTGGCGATCCTCGCGCAGTTCACGGGTCGAGAGGTCGATGTCGTGCAACTGCTTGGCATTGGGTTCGGACTGTTGACCGTCTGCCTTGGTTCCGCTCTTCCGCTCGCGCGGCCGACTGAACCATCGCAATACCCTCCCGAATTCAGGCGTCTGGCTGTCGGACTCGAGGCCGCGTATCGGCCCGCAGGATTCACGCTTGTCGCTGTCGGTCTCGCGACGATTGTGCTCAGTCTCCTTTGGCCTCTCGTGGGCGTGACGGCTGGCTGGGTCGGATTCGTTGCAGTGATGATTGCGACGTCGATCAAGGTGGCGCGTTCAATGAAGTAGGTCCGACTCCTTCGATGGCGCGAGCCACATCTGTTCAGGAACCGCGAGGTCTACCTGGCCGAAGGCCGTCATCCTTTCGGATGGTTTGTCCACGTCGTTGAGGTGTCCCCCCGGCACTGACAGGCCTCACGAGGGCGGTAAAGACCGAGCGTACGGGCACCGCACGCGGCGACTCGTCCCTTTGGATGATCGCACTCGCGCTCCGAGCGACCTCTTGCCAGGATCAGTCCGATTCTCTTTGCTCTTCCTACGGCCAGCCCGGATGGACAACTCCACGCCGGTGAGGCGATACGGCAGGTGACAGGAGGATGGCGGCTGTGGACATGCGGTACATCGAGTTCGCACTTGCGGACCGGTTCTTCTACGACAGGATGAGGGCTGACGCGCTATCGACCGTCGGTGGCCGGGTGACCCGCTACACGCCGCGGTGCGAGTTCGACGAGACAGACTGGCGCATCGAAGAATCGAACGGGTGGAGGTACATCCACCCCATCGGCGAGCCGTTGCCGGCGCAAGGGTGGAAGATTCACTGTTCGGCAACTCTCGACAACGCCCAAGACATCCTCGCGATCGTCGCTGCCTACTGTCACTCGCACAGGATCTCGTTCAAGTACCTCCCCACCACCGCGGAAATGATGCGGTCAAACATGAAGTACGCCCATCGTGGGGGCAGCGGGAAGTTCATCACGATCTATCCGGCATCGGACTCGGAATGCGAATCGATACTCGTCGATCTCGACGCTGAGCTCTCCGGCCTCGCTGGCCCATATATCCTGTCCGACCTGCGGTGGAACAAGGGCCCCCTGTATGTCCGTTACGGCGGCTTCGTGCCCAAGTACGTGCGCAATACGTTCGATGAACTAGTCCCCGCCATCGAGGATCCATCCGGGACTCTCGTGCCCGATGAGAGGGAGCCGGCCTTCAGGCCGCCCGAATGGGTAACTCTGCCTGCATTCATTGAGCAGCAGCGTGCGGCGCTGTTCGACGGCGACGAAGCCCCATTCCCCTACGAAGTCGTTGACGCACTGCACTTCTCGAATGGTGGAGGAATCTACAAGGCCAAGGACTCGGCGGGCGCCTTTGTCGTTCTCAAGGAAGCGCGCCCGTACGCAGGGATCAGCCCTGACGGCAGCGATGCGGTTGCTCGTCTCGCTAATGAGTACGAACTGACTCAGCAGTTCCAAGAAAACGCGGCCATCGTGCGCTGCATCGACTACTTCACTCACTCCGAACATCACTTCCTCGTCGAGGAGTTCGTGGAGGGCATCACCCTCAACAAGGAGCTCGTCACCCGACACCCGTTGATCCGCGCGAATCAGACCCTCGAGGATCGGATTGCCTACCGCGACTGGGTCCTGGACGTCACGGGTCAGCTGACTGACCTGGTTCAGGCGCTGCACGCCCGCGGCGTCGTGTATGCGGACCTGCACCCGAACAACATCATGATCACCTCCGATGGAGCGGTGAAGATGATCGATTTCGAGATGGCGTACAAGGTTGAGGATGAGAAGGCCGCTCGACCCGCAGGCGCACCGGGATTCATGCCGCCCGATGGTCGCACGGGTTTCGCGGCGGATCTCTACTCACTGGCGTGTATCAAGCTGTCGATGTTCATCCCGCTGACGATGGTCCTTGACCTCGATCTTTCCAAGGCGGTCCAACTGGTCGATGAAGCCAGAACAGCCTTTGATCTGCCGGAGAGCTACTGCCGCTCGATCATTGAAGGAATCCGGCCGCCGGTGACACCGAACAACGCGAGCATCCATTCGCGGCGCGTGAATGAGATTGTCGACACCTGGGACATCGGCCGCCCTTCCGGTTTGGACGGTCTCACAGCCGCCATCACCCGCGGGATCGTCGACAGTGCGGACTTCGGGCGTGCTGACCGCATCTTCCCCGGAGATATCGCCCAGTTCAGCGAGAACGCGGTGAGTATCGCGTACGGCGCCGCCGGCAATCTTCTGACCGTGAGCGACTCTCTTGGAGAGCGAGCAGAAGAGGTCCTGGACTGGATCGAGCATGCAGTCAATTCCGCCCAAGGTTTCGGCCCCGGCTTCTACAACGGTCTCGCTGGCGCGGCCTACACGTTCCGGCGGTTCGAACGCCACGACGTCGCCGACCTGTGGGTGAACGAGCTGTGCCGGCTCCCCTTCGAGAAGTACACGTCTGATCTCTACAGCGGCTTGGCTGGCATCGGCTGCTACCTCATCGACGAGATGGCTCGGACACCCTCGAATGAGATTGCAGATGCGATTGAACGGATCCGCGCAGTCATGGCCGCCCGCTCTGGAGATACGACCGAATCGATTCGGCGTGACGGTGGCCAACTGGCGGTTGCAACCGGCAAGGGCGGGCTTCTCCGAGGCCACTCAGGGCATGCCTTGTTCTGGATTAGGTCGTACGAGGAACTTGGTGCCCCAGCGGATCTTGATCGTGCCCACGAGGCGTTGAAGGTGGATCTTGATGTACTGCTGGATTGCCCGGACGGATCGTTGCAGCTAAACGAGGGATGGCGCACGCTGCCGTACATCGGAAGCGGCGCGGCCGGGGTAGGACTCGTTCTTGCCCGACTTGGACAAAACATGGACATCTCTCGGTACGAGGAGACGCTGGCTCGAATCGCCAAGTCCACAACAGCCGAATTCTGCGTGCAGTCGACCTTCATGAACGGTCGTGCAGGGTTCGTCTACTTCTTGTCAAAGATGGTCGCGAGCGGGCGCACGCAGTATCGCGAGGCCCTCGAACGGCAGGTAGAGCGACTGAGGCTGCACGCTGTTCATCGCGGCGTCGGGATCTACTTTCCTGGGGAGCAGGTCCTTCGGTGTTCGACCGATTGGGCCTCCGGATCTGCAGGTGTCCTTGATGCGATCCGCTCATACCAGGGAGCGCGAGACGGCAAGGCGCATCGCGAGATCCCGCTAATCGGGATCGACCGCTCGCTGACGCTGGTCGGTCACACCCCATAGTCGGCCCTTCGGGGTTGAACAGGAAGAAAACCATCCGAGAAAGGGAAGTTGATGTCCACTGTCCTGAATCTCCAACAGAAGCCGAGCGTTGGCCCGGGAAATCGCGGTATCAGCGGTTTGTCCGTGTGGACGTGCTACAGCAACGGCAGCTGGGCCGTCTGCTGAGTGGAGGGGAGAACAAAGTCATGAGCGTCCTCGAATTGCAAACGCGGCGTCCTTCAACCCGCACCGACGCAGGGGTCATGGTTCCGAGCAGCTTGAGCCCGGCCTTCTGCGCCAGCACATTCAGCCTCGTTGTGTGCTGAGACCGAGAGGGAATCACTATGGCGAATGTCCTTTCACTCCAGAGCCGTTCCGCATCGGATGGGGATGTGGAACTGCTGCCGAGCACGATCAGCTTGATTGGATGCCTGAGCTCGCTGAGCATCGGCCTGTGCTGATGTGCGACCTCAATCCATCTGCGAGTAGAGGGAGGAGGTGTTAGACAGTGGCGAATGTTCTTGGACTACAAGCAATTCCGGAGCGCGGTGCGCAGCAGAACAACCAGGGTAGAACCATCACGAGTTCTGCGAGCTTGGCGATCTGTGGCAGCAGCATCAGTACCTTCCTGTGCTGATCGAGCACATCAAACAAACTGAGATGGAGGATTCTCAATGGGACATGTCCTGGGTCTCCAGACCGCAACTGCACGTTCGAAGAGTGACGCCGGCCCTGCGAGCGTCAACCCGCTGAGCTCGGTGAGTGTTTCTGCTTGCTCACTCAGCTGGGCAAGCGTCGTTCTCTGCTTGGGCTGACAGTCATGTTGCGGGCGGCGCGCACTGCGCGCGCCGCCCGCAACCTGCATGAGGGAGTTTGCAATGGCGGTGGCAGAGATCCGCAGCCAACAATCGCCGGCGGTCGTTGGTAACGCGCGCGCGGACAGGATTTTTCTGTGGAAGTCGATCCGCCACCACAAGGCGGTCCTGGCCACAGCGATTGGTCTGTCGCTGGCGGGGACGGGGCTAGCGATCATGCAGCCGCGCATCATGCAAACGGCTGTGAACCAAGTGACCGCAGGCGAATCGGCGACAAGAACCCTGGTGCTCTTGGTACTGGCGGTACTCGGATCGGCGGTAGTCGCCAGCGGCCAGTACTACGCAAGTCAGCGCGCGTCCAAGTCGATATCTCGATCACTGCGTGACCGATTGGCGCGACGATACTTGTCGATGTCGGTCCGAGCTCACGACCGATCAGCATCGGGAGACCTGCAGGTGCGATGCATGGCCGATGCAGGTCTGGTGGAGAGCCTGATTGGAGTGGGCGTCATCCCGGCGTTCGGGGCAGTAGTCCTGCTCATAGGCATTGCCGCGTCCATGGCAGCCGTTGATCCGGTCCTATTTGCGATCACAATCGGTGCGGTGGCGGTCGGGGCCGTAGTCGTATATGTCTGCGGTCCGACAGTTCGGCGAATCTCACGGTCAGTGCAGGAGGCGACATCCGCAGTCGCGTGCGCAATCGACCGACTGTTGGGAGGCATTCGCACGATCAAGGCGTTCGGCGCAGAAGCCGCGGAGTACGAGCGCTTCCAGGGAACGACTCGCGGCCTGTGGACAACGAGCCTGAAACTCGTTCGACTGCAAGCTGGGGTACAGCCGATCCTCAACCTCTGTTTCCAGGGTGCAATCGTCGCGGTGATCGCAGTGGGATCTGTACGAGTGGAATCGGGGGACCTGGATCTCGGCGGCATGCTCGCCTACCTCATGTACCTGTTCTTGTTGGCGGTGCCGATCTCGAGCGTCGGCCAGTCGTACACACACATGCAAGTCGGATTGGCAGCCGTAGGACGACTTCGAGAGGTCGATCAGCTCCCACGGGAGGCGCAAGAACCGCTCGCCTCGACGCTTTCGGCGCCGCACCGAACGCCACTCACTTCGGACCAGCCTCTGATCGAGATCGAGAACGTCTCATTCTCCTACGACGCGACGACCCCAGTGCTTCGGGAAGTCAACGTGACGGTGAGCCACGGGGAACACGTCGCGATCGTCGGAGGTTCGGGCTGCGGCAAGACAACACTCCTCGAAATCTTGATGAGGTTCTATGAACCCACGACCGGGACCGTGCGTGTTGCTGGCAGCCCGGCCACCGGGTGGCCACTAGCGCATTACCGCCGAGCGTTCGGCCTATTGGGACAGGGTGCACCCGTTCTCACCGGCACCGTCCGGGACAACCTCTCCATGGGGACCGTGCACGTCGCTGACGAAGTCATGACCAGCGTTCTCCGCAGAGTAGGCCTTGGCGATCTCATGGAGAACAGTCGCTCAGGTTTGGATACCGACCTCGGGCAGGAGGGCACCACGCTATCCGGCGGCCAGCGTCAGCGACTAGCCTGGGCCAGGGTGCTCGTCGCCGACCCTCCCTGCCTGCTCCTCGACGAACCCACCTCACACCTGGACGCTATTGCGGACCGCGACTTCTACGACGTCATCGACGAATTCGCCGGCGACAAAACGGTCATCACAATCACGCACCGACTGGCCGCAGCCCGCCGTGCCCACCGAATCATCGTCATGCGCGACGGGGAAGTAATCGGCACGGGAACCCACCAGACCCTGCTCGAACAGGTGCCCTACTATCAGCAACTCGTCGAGTCGGAATCACACCATCATCAGGCATCCAGCCCGATGGTTACCACAATCTGAAAGGAAGCCATATGTCCAACATCCTTGCCCTGCAGGAACTTGACACGTCCGCCAACGCTCCCGTCGGGCAGGACACGCCCGTCCTTTCCTGGAGCACTCTCAGCTTCGCCATCTGCTGACAGCTGGAGACCTCACGCCGGTGGCGCGACCATCCCAGCGCCAGCGCGGACTAGCCCGGATTCGTACGCCCAGATCACCACCTGAACGCGACTCGATGCACCTGTCTTCGCGAGCACCCGAGAAAGGTGGGTCTTGACCGTGGTGATCTCGATCTGAAGCCGGCTGGCGATCTCCTGATTGCTCAAACCCCTCGCGAGTAGAGACACGATGTCGACCTCGCGAGGGGTTAGGCTGTCGGGCACTACGCGGCCGGGACTTCCAATGTCCACTCGAGAAGAAGCGCCGGGGCCACGTGGGCGGCGACCGAACTCCGTGACGATCCGACTCACCAAGTCAGGCGCAATCGCGACCGCGCCGCGATGCACAGCCTTCACCGCAGCTGAAAGCTCCGTCGGATCAGCATCTTTGAGAAGGAACCCCGACACGCCAATCTCCAACGCAGTGAACAGATAGTCGTCATGATCAAAGGTCGTGATGACGATGATTCGCGGACCGTTCGGACGGCTGAGGATCTTCCGCGATGCCGCGAGCCCGTCCCCGTTCGGCATTCTGATGTCCATAAGGACCACATCGGGGCGGAGCGCCTCAACCACCCGCACGGCACGGTCTCCGGAATCTGCCTCACCGACGACCTCGATATCACCGCTGTTCCGAAGGAAGAGCGAGAAACCGTGACGAATTACTGGCTGGTCGTCAACAACCACGACCCGGATCATCGAGAGATCACCCCTTCCGTTGGCAGCTCTGCTGACACTCTCCACCAGCCGCCATCCGTTGTCCCCACTGTCAGTGATCCCCCTAATAGTTCAGCCCGCTCACGCATACCGATCAGACCCAGCCCAGCACGGCCGGGATCCCGACCGGTGGCGCCCGTCAGACGGTTCAACACCTCGATGTACAGGACGTCTTTCGACTCCTGGATCGTCACATACGCACCGGAACCAGAAGCGTGACGCATCACGTTCGAAAGGCACTCTTGCACTATGCGATAGCACGACAGTTGCACCGCGTTGTCAAGCCGATCCGCCGCGCCGGCCACGCGAAGATGCACACTCAGGCCCGCCTCACGGCACCGCGCTGCGAGTTCCTCCAAGTCGCGAATCAAGGGCTGCGGTAGCGGTGTGCTGCTCTGCTTGATTCGCAGGACATCGACCAATTGACGCATGCTTTTGAGTGCCTGGTCTCCTTGATCGATAACACCGTCAAGGAGGCTGCCGATCTCGTCGGGGTGCGATGCCAAAACTTCACGCGCCGCCTTAGCTTGAACAATCACGGCAGTCAGATGATGCGCAGAGACATCGTGAAGCTCTCGCGCCATACGGTTTCGCTCGGACACCACGGCTTGCTCGACCTCACGATCACGCTCCTGCTGAAGTATCGCAATCTGCACCGAGTGGTCGCGATTGCGCCGCTGGTGTTGGGCGATGAGCTTGCCGATGCAAACGACGACGGTGTAGCTGACTGCGACATTCACCGCCACTTGGGCGAGAAGCGTTGTTGTAGAACCGAGCGTCGCATCGGCGATGTCGTCGAGGCCGTCCGAACGTGGGAGCTTGATCCATGCACCAACCAGTGTGTCAACGGCCGCGCCGGCGAGGAGGGAGGCCCATAGCGCGAACCCCGAGACGGTCATCGAAAGCAGGAGCAGTGAGTACCAGTAGAGGGGCGTCACCGCCGCAGCGCGGTCGTGAAACACGACGGCCAGAATGATCATCGCTGCCACTGCGATCATGAAGGCAGACACCGGCGATCGGGTGAACATAGATGTGGCGAATCCATTGGCGCAGAGGACTAACAGAACGACGGCAAGGCCGCTTGGGCTGTACAGCCGTGCGGCGACGAAGTCAGGATTCATCGCCGCGGTGAAGAAGACGTAGCCAAAACTTGCCGCGGTAACGACCACAGAGATGGGCCTTATCCAGCTGCCGCGGAATCGGTCTGCGAACGCAGGACCGACCACCCGACTATCGATTAGCGATGACACGGCTTCCCCCCATGTATCAGAGCCGTGGCAATATTCGCACACGGCACACGGCACAGGGCGGGCCGGGTCGACGCCCCTAGCAGGCTCTGGTCCGTGAGCGGTCGGTCGCTGAGGTTCGTCTCGACGTTGGCGCGGACGAGTTCGATGGCTGCAGTGCCTGGCAGGGTCACCAGTTCGCTGATGAGCTGGCCACCATGGCGGAGCCCCGGTATTCGAGGTAGTCGAGAGTGAAGGGCAAGCCGGGCTTCTTCGGGTCCGTCGGCGTCTGAGGGGAAACCAGGGCTAGTCGGCGATGGGCGATCTATCGCCAGCCGATGAGCATCGCCCGCCCTGAACAGAGGCCAGAGACCGCCGTGGTGGCCAGGAGCTGAGTCGAGGTTGGGCGGGTCATCGTGGAGGGGCATCCGGATCTTCATTCACTTCGGCGAGCCTACGAGAACCGTCGGCGCCGAAGCCGTCTACTGGTCAATGGGGGGATGAATCGGGCATATGCCTGTGGGTGCTCTGATGGCCCTGGACGGCCTGTGTGAGGGGGAGTCGTGATGACGGCGGGTGTGGATGTGCGGGCGGTGTTCGTGAAGAACCTGACTGGCGGCGGGCGGACAGGTGCGTGGGGTGTCGGTGGGACCGACCTCGCGTTTCCGGTTCGGCTGTCCGATGGCCGGTTCGGGTTCTTCTGTGGGGACACTTTCCAGTCCGAGTTCCCGGGAGGTCCGGGATGGCGGAGCCCGGTGATGCTGCGGTCGACCACAACCACTTTGGATGCCGGGATCGTGTTCTCCTCGGCAGCGGGCGGCAGCTATGCGAAGGAGATCCTGCCGAACGCACACGACACCCGCGAGCTGCCGAATCGGGAGTCGCCAGGCACCGAGTTCACCGTGATCCCGGCGGATGCGGTGACGATCGGCTCTCGCACCTATCTGTCGGTGATGAGCGTGCACTCGTGGTCGTCACAGAACTGGTCGTCGAACTTCACCTACCTCGCCTACTCTGACGATGGGGGCGAGAACTGGCAGCTCAGCCCTGCGCGGTGGGATAACCGGGCCGGGGCCCTGAATCAGATGTGGACGATGGAACGCTTCGGCGGCTATGTCTACGTCATCTCCACCGCCTTCGGCCGCAACAACCCGAACGGGATGATCCTGCGCCGGGTCCCGGAACAGCAGATCCTGCACCCTGCCGCGTACCAGGAGTGGGGTTGGACTGCTGGGACCGGTTGGGCGTGGGGGAACCCCCCGACACCGATCCTGCCCGGTCCGGTCGGAGAGATGTGCCTGCGTTACGTCCAGGGCACCTGGGTCCTCACCTACTTCGACCCCACCGCGTATGCAGTCGTCACCCGCACCGCGGCCACGGTCGACGGGGTCTGGTCGGATCCGGTGGTCCAGGTCGCGGGCGGCGAGTGGGGCCCGCACGACGGCACCTACGCGCAGATCTACGGCGGATACGTCCACCCCGAATCCACCTTGGACAACCTGCATCTGATCGTTTCGCAGTGGAACACCGCCACGGGCACGCCGTATCACGCGATGCAGTTCCGCACGACGATCGAACCCGCCGCCCCCGTCCGGACCGTCCACGGTGCGATCGGTGCCCGCTACCGCCAGATCGGTGCCCAAACCAGCCCTCTCGGCCACGCCACCACCAACGAATACGACCTCTCCGGCGGAAAGGCCCAAGACTTCGAGCACGGCCGCATCTACTGGCACCCGACCACCGGGGCGTGGGAAACCTACGGCCTGATCGGCGACAAGTACCACCAGATGGGCGGCCCCACAGCGGCGTTGGGGTGGCCCACCAGCGGTGAACTCGGCACCCCGAACGGGCAAGGCCGCTTCAACCGATTCGTCGAAGGCAACATCTACTTCAACCCCAGCGCCGGCACCCACGCCATCTACGGTGCCATTTTCACCCGGTGGGGCCAGGAAGGCTACGAGGACAGCCGATTCGGGTTCCCCGCGAGCGACGAGTATGCGGTGTCCGGCGGGCGTCGGTCCGACTTCCAAGGGGGATGGATTCGGTGGGATTCCGTCACCAGAACCACAGCGACTTCATAAGTGACACATGCTGGCGCAGATGGCACGTCCAGGTTGGTGGCCGGCACTGGCGTGATGCGCGGTCTGGCGGACCATACGGTGCGACGCCGACCAGAAAGCTGCAAGCGTTGATCGCCTGATCAAGAAGCCGGATTCCTCCGATCACGTGCACGATCGACATTCGATTCGCTGGACTGATCGTGACTCTGAACGAACTGCACGATCCGGGGAATGACTCGGTCAGGAATCTGGCCCAGGACGCCGTGTCCGGTCCCCGGGTAGACCTCGATTTCCGCTTGGGGCAGGAGCTCCGCGACGCGGGTCGCCGCGAGCTCGGGGGTGGCGACCACGGTTTCGGCGCCGTAGATCACCAGCGCAGGAACCGTGATGGATCGCACCTCGCCGTCCTTGAGTACCCGCGCCCAGCCGATCCCGGGCCGGTAGTTCAATGCTTCCTTCGCGCAAGCGAATTGCGACTCAGGGATGTCGTAGCCTGGGGTCATCCATTCGTTCATCTTCTTCATGTTCTCGTCGGTGCGGCGCATCCCGAAGCGGATCATCTTGAACAGCACACCCCACGATGGCTTGTCGAACACGCCACCGGGCTCGATGAGGGTCACGCTCTCCAACCGCTCCGGCGCGTGCAGAGCCATGAGAGCGGCGTGCCACGCGCCGTGGGAGTAGCCGACCAGATGAACGTGGTCGACGCCGAGTTCGTTCAGCACGTCGCCGATCCAGGTGGCGAAGTCAGATTCGCTGGTCAGTGGTGCGGTTTGCACGCTCCGGCCGGCGGTCCCGATCGTGTCGAGCGCGTACACGACCCGGTCCTGGCTCAGCTCTTCGACGACGAAGTGCCACTGCAAGCTGTTGGCCCCGACCGAGTGCAGCAGAACGATCGGCGTCTTGGCGCCGGAGCCGGACCGCCGAACATGCGTGGTCCCGAACGATGTCGGAACGTCCAACTGCGTCGACGGAACCGGCCACAAAGTTTCCATTGCCTGGTAGGCGCGCTGGTGCGCCTCGCGTGATGCGTCGTTCTTGAACCGCCCGATCTTCGACATGAGCCTCCCTCTCGTGTGCGTTGATGGTATGAACGTATCACGTTTAGGATATGTTCGTACCATCAAATTCCGACGTTCAGCTGGAGAGGCGGGCGGTTCCCGTGCCACGACTGGTCGACCACGATGTGAGGCGGCGTGAGATCACCAGCGCTGTGCGGCGCGTCATCGTCGCGGGCGGCCTGGAGGCGGTGACCTTTCAATCCGTTGCCGCGGAAGCGGGAATCTCGGTCCGGCTCGTGCAGTACTACTTCGGAACCAAGAAGGAGTTCCTGCTCGCGACGCACCGATCGGTGATGGAGACCGCCGCCGTCCGATTCATGCAGCGGTGGGAAGCACTCGGTGACGACGCGACCCCGCGCGAGGCCATCAGCGCACTACTGAACGAACTGCTACCACTGGATGACCCGCGCCGCGAGGAAGCAATCGTCCTCGGCGCCTTCAACACGGCATCGATCTCCGGCAACGGCATCACTGCCGAAGAAACACTGGCCGCACCGCGCGCCTTGGTCGCCGTCGTGGCAGACCAGCTTCGTCGAGCCGAGCACCTCACGCAGTCCGTGAACCCGGAACTCGACGCCGAACTCATCTTGGCTGCCATCGGCGGAATTGCCCAGGGAATGCTCCCCGGCCACTACAGGCCGCAGCTCGCGATCGACCTGGTCGACCGTCTCCTCGATCGTGTGCTCGGCGCGGAGTCTGCTGCTTGATTGTCCTCTCAGGCGGGCTGCTAGCAAGGCGGACTGGGCGCGCGATGTAGTCGGATTGGGCGGAAGTAGTCGGGGGCCGAGGGGTGGTGTTATCTCTGGCCCTTCAGGTTCGCGAGGGTGGTTTTGAATGCTTCACTGTCACGGACTTCGCGTTCGGCGGCCGCGATGGTGCTGTCGGAGTGTGGGTTTGGGTGATTGGCTGCCGCCATCAGATATCGGGTGACGGTCGGGGGCAGTGGGCCGAAGCGTCTGTGGAGTGATTGTTCGATGTCATCTGTGGACGCTGATCCCCGGTGGCTCTGGGCGATGCCGAGTGAGATCGCGGTGGTGGCGTTGATGGTTTCGCCGAGCAGTAGGGCGGTGGCGGCGGGTTTGCTCGATTGCTGTGTGAGGACAGCGATCGATTTCGCTGGGTAGGGAAATCCGTGTCGGGCAGCGGGTATTGCGAAGGTGGCGTTGTCGGTGACGACCCTGAGGTCGCAACGAACCGCGATCTCGCAGCCGGCGCCGATTGCCGGTCCGTCGATGATGGAGATGGTGGGGCACGAGGTGGCCGACAGCGCCTCCATCATGGCATTGCTGGCCTCGGCTGCGGTGCCGTCAGCAAGTGAGGACGCGGCCTCGCTGTCGAGGCGAAATCCTGCGCAGTGCCGTCCGGCTGTCGCAGATCGGATGATCACGTAGGTGACCGAGTGGTCTGCGTCCGCGGCGCGGAGTTGACCTGTCAGGTCGCGGAAGTCGCAGATCGACAGCGAGTTCTGTGTGGGTTCATGAGTGAGTTCGATGACGAGCCCATGTCCTGTTCGGCGGGACCGTACTCCACTGTCGTGCCCGTTCCCCCTACGCGCGGTGGTCATGATGTCTTGGCCCAGGCTGGTGCTCGTCGCTCCGAGAACGCCCGGAGCCCTTCGAGTTCTTCGTCGCCTCCACGGAGCTGGGAGACGAACTCGTCGTTGCGTTCCCACTGTGCATCTTCGGATGGGATGCGTCCGTGGTGGATGCCTCGTGCCAGTGCCTTGCATGCGCGCACCGCGTTGGGGCCGTTGTTCGCGATTGTTTCGGCGTAGTCGTGGGCGGTCGTGAGCAGCATGTGCGCGGGCACGACCTTGTTCACCAGCCCCCAGCGGTGTGCCAGGTCGGCGTCGATCGTGTTGCCGGTGAGGAGCAGTTCCATCGCAAACTTGTGGGGGGCCTGTCGCATCAGGCGGAAGACCCCGCCGGCGCCCGCCAACAGTCCGTGGCGGACTTCTGGTAGTCCGAAGGTGGCGTGTTCGGATGCGACGGCGAGGTCGCTGGCTAGCACGATCTCGAGCCCGCCGCCCAGGGCCAGGCCGTTGACCGCGGCGATGATCGGCGTGGTCACGTGGTTGCGGACGAACCCGCCGAGGCGCCATTGCGATGAGGGTGGTTGATCGGTCGGGTAGAGCGATTCGCCTCGCCCGAGGGCCTTGAGGTCTGCGCCTGCGCTGAAGCTGCGTTCGCCGGCGCCGGTGACGATGATGACACGCACGTCGGGGTCGGCGTCGGCTGCGACGAGGGCGTTGCCCATGACATCGTGGACGTCGGCGTTGATGGCGTTCAGTGCTTGTGGCCGATCGATCGTCAGGGTGACGATGTTGCCGGTCCGCTCCACGCGCACGGGCTCGGGGGTGGTCAATTGTTGTCCTCTCGGGTGGTTCTGGTGGTGTTGCCGATCTGGCTGCGAAGCAGTTTGCCCGTCGCGTTGCGTGGTAGGGCCTTCACGAAGTACACGTGGCGAGGCACTTTGTAGTTGGCCAGGCGTCTGCGGCAGCGGTCAATGATGTTCTCCGCCTTCGTGTCTGTGGTCGCGGGAACGATGTAGGCAACGGGTACTTCGCCGAGTCGCGGGTCGTGGTGGGCCGCGACTGCCGCGTCGAGAACATCGGGGAGCGCCTGCAGGACGCGTTCGATCTCGGCGGGGTACACGCTGAACCCGCCGACTTGGATGACGTCTTTGAGGCGATCGACGATTGTCAGGTATCCCCGGTCGTCGATGACGCCGATGTCGCCGGTGGCAAGCCATTCGTCGTCGAGGTCGGATACCGCTGTCTGTGTTGCGGCGTCCCAATAGCCCTGCATGAGGAAGCGGGACCTGACGCAGATCTCGCCTGCGACGCCGGGCCGGGTCGGGGTGCCGTCGGTGCCGCGGGTGTGTATCGCGACGCCGTCGAGTGGGCGGCCGGTGGTATGTGCGATGTCGGTGATCAGCTCGTCGAGTCCGCACATTGTCACCGGTCCGGCTTCGGTCAGTCCGTAGGCGCTGATCACCGCGGCGGCGCCGAACCGTGTACCCATGCGCTCGATGAGTTCAGGGGCGCAGGGGGCTGCGCCGGTGACTGCGACACGGATGAAGAGGTCATCGGGCGGTGCGAGGTCGGGGGCATCCATCAGGTCGCTCAGTGCCGTCGGCACTCCGGGGAGGATGGTGATGCGTTCTCGCGTCAGGAGGCCGGCAACTGTCGGGGGGTCGGCGGTCGGCGTTGTGATCATGGTTGCGCCGGCGGCGAGGCAGGCGAGCAGGCCGGTTTTGTAGCCGAAGGTATGCGAGAGCGGACTGAGCACTAGGTAGCGATCGTGATTGTCGACCCCGACTCGCGTCGCCCATGATCGTGCCAGCTCGGACACCTGCCGGTGGGTCATGGCAACGCCTTTGGGGCGTCCGGTGGTTCCGGAGGTGAACAAGATGTCCGCTGTCTGGTCGGCGCCGACAACGGGTAGTGCGTCAGATTCGGATGAGGCGCCGTCGTCGAGAAGCTGACGCCAGGTCAGGTGTCGGGCCGAGGCGTGACCCTCAGGGCCGTCGTCGAGGTAGACCGTGAGCCCGTCCCACTCGCGCTCGCGTTCCCATTGGGCTTCGGCGAGCAATGTGGTGAAGTTCTTTCCGATTGCCCTGTCCTCGAGGACAAGCATGGCGGCCTGGCAGTCCTCGACAGCCTCGAGCACTTCGAAGCCTCGCAGCCTCGAGTTGAGCGGGACCACGATCCCGCCCGCGCAATGCACGGACAGAGCCGCCACGACCCAGTTCACGGAGTTCGGTGCCCAGATGGCAACGGGGTCGCCGTCGCCGAGTCCGCGGGCGCGTAACGCCCGGGCTCCCCGCTGAGCTCGTTCGTGCAACTCGGAGAACGTCAATCGGTCGGTGGCGTCGACGGCTGCCTCCTGACTGCCCCAGCGGGCTGCCGCGTGCCGCAGCAGAGCGGGCACGGTGCGCGCTTCTTCAGTGGTGTTCGTCTCACTCCTCATGGACGACGATAATTGACCACTCGATCAACGCTTGTCAACCGTGCATTAGCTGCAGATATTGCATGGGTCGTGCACATAATTGATCGATCGATATACTTTTCGGCATGAGCACATACCGGAATCAAGTCGCGGTCGTTACGGGGGGAAGCCGGGGCATCGGAGCGGCGATCGTGCGCGAGCTCGACAGGCTCGGGGCGTCGGTTGTCGTCATCGACCGTTCCTTCGGTGCCGAGGGAGACGATCGCTCGTCGTCCGCTTTGGATCTGTGCGCCGATGTCAGCTCGATGAGTGCCGTCGAGAAGGCGTTCGGCCGAGTGGTCGCGGAGTTCGGGCGGATCGACCTTCTGGTCAACAACGCTGGGGTGGATCGCCCCGGACTGTTCGTTGACAGCAGGCCCACCGACTGGGCGGCGATCCTCGATGTCGACCTCGTCGGCACCCTCAACTGCTGCTACCAGGTTCTGCCCACGATGGTTGAGCAGTCCTCGGGAGCAATCGTCAACGTCGCATCCGACGCGGGCCGTGTGGGATCGGCGCAGCAGGCCGTGTATTCGGCCGCCAAAGGTGGTGTCATCGCCTTCAGTAAGTCCCTTGCCCGCGAGGTCGCCCGGCACTCGATCACGGTCAACTGCGTCTGCCCCGGCCCCTCGGACACCCCGATGACTGCCGCGTACTCCGCAGACGCCCCAGCACTGCGCGATGCGCTCGTCCGCTCCATCCCCATGCGCCGACTCGCCCAACCATCGGAGGTCGCCGCGGCCGTGACCTACCTAGGCTCTCGTGCTGCCGCGTACGTGACAGGTCAGACCCTCAGTGTCAGTGGCGGACTCACCATGGCCTAGATTCACTTCCGAAGTTCGGCCGAGACCAAGACGGGGAAGGGACGCATGTCACGACGTACAGACGGCCGACGCCCGACGCGACCGAAGGGCGATCACCGGCGTGAGCAGATCCTCGCCCATGCGGCGGTCTTGTTCGCCGAGCACGGTGTTGCCGCCACCTCGATTCGCGATATCGGCCGGGAGGCGGGGGTCCAATCGAGCAACCTCTACTACTATTTCCCCACCAAGGAAGCGATCGCTTCCGCGGTCGTGGCCCGCTATCTCGACGAATTGATCGGCGCCTACCGGGAACTCGACGACCGGGAACTCGACGCCGCCGCCGAGCTCGAGCATCTCATTCGGGCCTCCCTGGTGGTGACGCACAAGCATCCGCACGCCTCGCAAATCTACGCACGTGATTCCAAGGTCCTAAGTGCAGTCGATGACGACGTGTTTCGGGAGCAGACGCGCGCGCTCCAGCAGTACTGGCTTTCGGCACTCGAAAAAGGAATCCAGACAGAGGAATTCGACCCGCAGCTCGATGCCCGTGTCACCTTCCGGCTGATCCGGGACGGGATCTGGCTGACCGTGCGGTGGTTCGAGCCGTCAGACGTGTATCCGTTGGATCGCCTGGCGGATCGGTGCGTGCGCTTGTATCTCGGCGGCGTGCGCCGTGGGGTGGCCTGACACCGGCTCACCCCACGGACACCGCGCAGGGCGTCGTCCTACGGATGCCGGGCGGAGACGCCGGCGTCGATCTCGAGGGTTGTCCCGGAGACGTGCCGTGCCTGATCCGACGCGAGATACAGCACGGCGGCCGTGATGTCGGAGGCGTCGCTCCACGGCACCCGCATGGGGTTGAGGCTCGCGTATCGACCCTCCACCTGATCCCGGGTCGGCTGAGCGATGTCGGGAGCGAAAAGCGAGTACATCGCGCCGTTGTGCACCATGTCCGTGGACACGGTTCCCGGACACACCGTGTTGGCGGTCACCCCCGTTCCCGCCGTCTCCAGGGCCAGCGTCTTGGTCAAACCGATCACACCCCACTTCGAGGCCGCATAGTGCCCGAGATTCGGTGCGCCGGCGCGCCCGGCAGCGGATGTGACCGTGATGATGCGGCCCCAGCGTTGCGCGACCATCGCCGGCGTGACGGCCCGCAGGGTGTTGAAGGTGCCGGTGAGGTTGATGTCGATCATCGTCGACCACTGCTGGTCGGTCAGCTCCTGCACCTTCCCGAAGCTGACAACGCCAGCGTTCGCGACGCAGATGTCCAGCCGGCCGAGATCCTCCAGGCATTGGGACACAATCGATCCCATGCCCTCGCTGTCGCGGGTATCGACCTCGAAAGTCAAGCATCTGGATCCGGTCGCCTCGACCAGTCGCTGAGTCTCTTTCAGATCTTCTGCTCGTGCGAGCGGGAAGGGAATGGTCTCCACGTCCGTGCAGACGTCGAGCGCAACGACCGTGGCGCCTTTCTCGGCGAGGGCGACGGCGTGGGCGCGGCCCTGTCCGCGAGCGGCACCGGTGACCAGCGCTACCCTTCCGGTGAAGTCAGTCATGGGTGCATGGCCTTTCGTCAATTCTCGTGCAAGGTCCGAGACCGCGGGTTGGTGCGACTCTTCGGCGGGCTGATGCGCGAAGCGTCGGCAGTCGCGTCGCCTCGTGGATGGTCAGAGCTTGTAGTAGCGGCGTGCGTTGTCCGCGTAGAACGCCTTCTGTTCCACATCCGACGTCCCCTCGACGATGTTCTGAATGGACGTGATGAGCTGCTGGTAGGAGCCGGCGATCGTGTCGATGGGCATGTTCGAACCGAAAGCGACACGATGCCATCCGAAAGCGTCGATCGCTTCCTCCACCCACGGGCGTAGGGCCTGTTCCGATAGGTCACCGGTCACCATGCCCAGCCCGGAAATCTTGCACAGGGCATTCGTCTGCTCCGCGCATGCGCGGATCGCGTCCTGCCACTGGTCGCGATCGGCAGCGTCGGTGGATCGAGGCCAACCGCAGTGTTCCAACACCACCGTCAGATCGGGATACTGTTCCAGGGCTGCGAGCCATGCGGTCATTGCCCGAGGTTGGGTGACGAGATCGAACACGTACCCCCCGTCGTTGAGCCACCGCAGGACGGTGTCCGCGGCAGGGCTTCCGGGTTCGAAGTCGTACAACACACGCACGCCACGGAATCGGGAACTCTGCGCCTGCCGTTCGAGGTCAGCGACGATCTCCGACGACGACAGCGTGGGATCGACAGTTCCGATCGCCACCAGATTCAGCCCGGCCTGTTCGGCGGCACCCTCCACCCACGTCTGCTCCTCGAGATACGCGCGTTCGGCAGTCGTGGCAGAGACGTGGACGAAGCCGCCCACCGTGAATCGGCCGGCAGCCTCGGCATAGTCGGATGGGCGGAAGTCTTGGAACAGATCCGGGCGATCGAGCTGCTCAGCCATCCGGGACAGCGCCGGGTACCACTGATTTTCGGTTACGGACCACAGATGCACGTGCGCATCGACAACATCGAACGTCACTTCTCAGCTCCCAAGGTTGCGGAGGCGGAACGCCTCGTCGAGGCGGAACGCCGGTGAACTCAACTCCTGCAATCCTGAGCGGGTTCGAGAGAGAGCACCAACACTTTCTCGAAAGGCATCTAGTCTGTTGACATGCTAGATGTGAGCTTGCGTGAACTCGAGTACGTCGCCGCACTGGAAGCCGAGCGCAACTTCACTCGCGCTGCTCAGCACGTGCATATCGCCCAGCCCGCGTTCAGCCAAGCGATACTGCGAATCGAGCGCCGCCTCGGAGTCAAGCTCTTCGACCGAACCAGCCGTACCGTCGACCCCACCCCGGCCGGCGCACTGCTGGCCACACACGCACGGCAGATCCTCATCGACGTCACCGACGCCGTCACTGCCGTCCGGCGCGTCGCCGGCACACCGCCGCTGCTGCATGTGCACGTCTCCGACTCGTCGCTGACAGTCCCCCGCCAGGTTCTCTCTGCACTGCGTACGGCATACTCTGGTCAGGCAATCCGCCAAACCACGTTGCCGCACAATCAAGTCCGCCAAGGGCTTGTCGGCGGCTCCCTCACCCTCGCGGTGGGCGAGGCGATACGTGCCCCGGGGATACAGTCGCGGCTGCTCGCCCGTGAAACGGTAGGGGCCCTCATCTCCACCCAGCACCCGCTCGCCACCAAGAGCGCGATCAGCCTGTCCGACCTCGCCGACTACCCGATCGTCTCGATCGACGACACTCTGAGCAGATGGAACACCCTCGTCGAAAGGACCCTGACTTCGGCAGGCGTTCCACCCACGTGGAGCCGCACCACCACCTTCGGTGCAGCAACCGGCTCAGACCTCGTCGACGACGACCGAACCATCCTCATCTGCGTCGAATGCGTGGCCGCCGAACAACCTTCCCATCGAACATGGCGCCCAGTCCGCCCGACATGGGACACCGACTGGTACCTCAGCGGACGAGACGACGCAATAACCAGCGAGATCATCGAAACGGTGGCCTCGAAACTCGCCGTTCACTGACAGCCGCATCGGCGATCGAGCAAGACCGCAATCTGCGAAAAGTGCCGCGCTGTAACGGAGTCCGTGGAGCCGTCACCGCGCAGCGCAAGAGATCCGGACACGATGACGGCGAAGCCGACAAGCGCGATAAGGATGCGAAGCCGGATCACCAGGTTCCGGGCTCATCCCACCGTCTGCTCGATCGCTGTGCCGGGTCGCTAACGTTGGGCTATGGGCCAGGAACGAAACTACGACCTCTCAACCATCGAGCTCGGCCCTTACGACCGCCTGGCGGACCTTCACCGAGATCTGGCCAATCATGTCGAAACAGCAGTCACGATGGCGAACCACACGGAGGGGCAGACGCTCATCTCGATCTCTCACTCGATCGTTCTCATCGATGGAAAGCTCCATGCCTCGGTCCTGCTCGCTCTCGAGACGCACACATCGCAGTGAGCATCGCGACAGGGGGGCGGCTCCGTACAGCACCGCCGTACAGCACCGCCCCTACGACCTTCCTCGATCACCGGCACCGCGGAGTGATCCGCGCCAACCCTCCCACGGGACACAGGCCCCTCACCGCTCGCGTTCGCGGTCAGTTGCTCTGCTTGTAGTTCGACGCGTTCGACGGATGCTCATCGAAGTCGAGTGGTGCCACGCTCCAAACTGATTGACTAGCCGGATCATTCGGTAGTCACACCGATCGGGCACCTGTAGTCACACAGATTGGATTCGGCGGAGCCCTCCAGTAGCCGGGTATGACGGCTCTTCGATCTTGACCGGGCACGCGCAGCTGACTACCCCTCAGATCGGTTGAGCTGAAGTTCCATAGTGTCGGCCAGATGGTTCAACGCGGTGAGGACCTTCGCGCGGTCCTTCCCCAATCCCGCGAGCAGCGTCGCATGGGCCTCGAGCTCGCGGGGGAACACGTCGTCGACGGCACGAATGCCTGCATCAGACAGTCTGATCAGCGCCGAGCGTCGATCGGCAGGATTGGGTGTGCGGCTGATCATCCCCCGGCGCTCGAGCTTGGCTAGGGTCTTGCTCACCCCGGCCCTCGACATGCCGAGGAGTTCGGCGAGACGGATGGCCGTGACTGGTTCGGTTGCGTAGCGCAGCGGCACGAGGAGCTCCACCTCGGCGACGGTGAGCATCGCTCCGGCGTAGGCACGTTCGACGGCGAGCTCGAGCAACGAGGCGATTCGCTTCACCTGGGCCACGACCTCCATCGGTGACGTGTCCAGGGTGGGGTTGTGCTCACTCCACAGCGCGATGGTCTGCGTTCGAAGCGACGACTCGGCCATCACCACACCTTTGTTAACCAGTAAACAAATCTGTTAGGTTGCGAGCGTACCCGCGGTTCCCGGCTAGAGCAGTGCCGACCCATCGATGCCTCCTGATGTACGACCGCGGGGCAGGTGGGTGGGTCACCGGCTCCGCAGGCAGGCGCAGGCGCTACCCGGAAACTTTGAGCGTCAACATGAATCGACCTATCGACCCTGATCGAAGCATGTCTACGAACAGGGGCGGTGTGGTCTGGAAGGGAGTGGTAGTGGAGCGCGATGTTGTAGTGATCGGAGGCGGAGCGGCGGGGCTCAGCGCCGCGACAGTCCTTGCCCGGGCTCGTCGCCGGGTGACGGTGCTCGATGCCGGCGAGCCTCGAAACGCCCCGGCACAGCATGTGCACGGCTTCCTGTCCCGGGACGGAATGGCGCCGGCGCAGATGCTCGCGATCGGCAGGGACGAGCTGGCCGGGTACGGCGGCCAGGTTGTGCAGGCTCGGGCGGCGGCGATCGAGCAACTCGGTGACCGAGGGTTCGTCGTGCGGTGTGACGGGAGCCCCGATCTCACCGCGCGGGGCGTTGTCGTGGCGACGGGCTTGCGTGACGAACTGCCAGAGATCCCTGGCCTGCGTGAACGGTGGGGCATCGACGCACTGCACTGCCCGTACTGTCACGGATACGAGGTGCGTGACATGCCGCTCGCAGTGCTCGGTGGTGACAACCGGCCGTTCACGCTGCACCAGGCGCTGCTGGTGCGGCAGTGGTCCTCGGACGTTGCCTTCTTCCCGAACCAAATCGTCCTGGCCGCCGAGGAACGTACTCGGCTGACCGCCCGAGGGATCCGCATCGTCGAAGGACAGATCGCCGGTCTGACGGTGCGGGACCACCAGTTGCGCGGTGTCGAGCTTGCCGATGGCCAGATTGTGCCGCGGTCGGTGGCGTTTGTCGGTCCGCGGTTCGTGCCTCGTGACGAGCTGCTGACCGGTCTGGGTTGTGAAGCGGGCGAGGACGGGTGGGTGAGTACCGATCCCACAGGCCACACGAGCGTGACCGGGGTGTGGGCGGCGGGCAATGTCGTTGATTCGCCTGCTCAGTTGATCAATGCCGCGGGCGCCGGCACGAAAGCTGCGATTGCGCTCAACCACTTCCTCCTCGAACAGGACGTTGAGCAGGCTGTCGCAGCGATTCCTGCCGATCACCGGTGACCGGGCGGGCAACCCTGCTGTTCGGCCTGCCCGATGTCCGGGTCGTCGGCGTCAGTGAAAGGGGCGGACGCGGCTCTGGCGCTTGAGCTGGTGACAGCCGAGGAAGCCACCGCCGCGGGTCCGTCCTGGGCGGTGTTCTCGACTTTGGTCAAGGAACGCGTCACGACCAGGCCGAAGGACATCGCCTAGGGGAGTATCGATGTCGCCGCGCCGAACAGGTTCGATGAGGGGAGGCGGGCCGCGGCGGGTGCAGATTCATCCCGGTACATCACGTGCAACAGGGGGAGATTCACATGACCGACGCAGAGCTTTACGCCGGCTTCCTTCCGGAAAGCTATCGATCGGCTCACCGCGAACCGGAGTCGACATGGTGGGAGTGGCGCGGTCGCCGCGTCCACATCGCGCGCGCCCCTCGCGCCGATGCGCCCGTTCGTGTCATGGGCATCCACGGGGCCGGCGGCCACGCAAACGCTCTCTGGCCCTTCGCGGCCCTCGCCGCCGATGAAGGAGTCGATATCCTGTTCCCGGATATGCCCATCTATGGACTCACTGTCGAACCTCGGCCGGCGCAGGTTCGCTACCACGACTGGATCGACCTTCTCTGCGACTTGGTCGATGCCGAACGCGCCGTCGATCCGCGTCCACTGATTCTCTTCGGCGCGAGCATGGGCGGGATGATGGCGTACGAGGTCGCCGCTCGCACAGGCCAAGTCGCTGCAGTACTGGCGACCTGCTTGCTCGACCCCGCTGATCGCGAGGCGCGCGCGGCCGCTGCCCGATGGGCAGCTGCGGGGAAGGCTGCACCGACGCTTCTGCCGCCTATTGCACGAGTGGCTGGTGGCCTACGGCTGCCGATCAAGTGGCTTGTGGGCATGGACCGGATGAGCAACAACCCTGACTTGTCACGTCTGTGTGGTTCCGATCCACGTGGCGGTGGAGTCCGGGTCCCTGTCGGATTCCTCGCTGACTGGTTCACCTACCCGCACGCCGTTCCCGAGCAGTTCACCGCCGCCCCGGTCACGCTGCTTCACCCCGCGGCTGACCGATGGACCCCACCACCGCCCAGCCAGCGATTCCTCGACCGCATCGCCGCACCAACCCAGTCCTTCCTGCTCGAGAACTGCGGACACTTCCCGATCGAGGAACCCGGACTGACGCAGCTGATCACCGCTGCACGATCGGTGATTGCACAAGTCGCAGAACACGGCTGACTGTGTTTGGCGGCGACGTGACGGGAGTTCGCGTGAGGCGAGCAGCTTGGCTGTCGGTGGTTCTCGCTGTGGCCGGTCTGGTGCTTGTGGTGGTCGGTTTCGGTGCCTTGTCGTTCGTCGGTGTCGGCAGTTCGGCTACCGATCTTTGTGTCAGTGTCCAGGACTCGGCCAGTGACGGAGGTCCCGTCTATAAGGCAACGCGCCTGTGGCTGCCTGTGGTTGGCGCGAGCTGTGCGTTTGCCGATTCCGACGATGTGCATGTTCAGCACTTCGTGTTCGACTGGCCGGCTTCGGTCACTGCTCTCGCGGGCTGGGCTTTGGTGGCGATCTCTGCGGTATGGGCTCACCGGCGGGCGCGTCGCAGCACGCGCACCTCGTGGTAGCCGGACCGCGGGGGCGATCGGAGTAGCGCGACTGTGAGCGGCGTGCGGGTCGCTCACTGTCGCTACCCGCCTGTGGGGTATCTGGGATGGTGGGTGGATGGATGCAGCGGAGATGCTATTGGCGGGGCCGTGGGGGCGTAGGTTGCTGCTTGAGTACGCGCTGGGCGCAGAGCACAGTTCGGGCCCCGAGTCGCAACAAGACTCGTTGCGTTCGGCGGTGTTTCTGGCCTCGTATCACCTCAACGTCGCTCGCGGTACCGCAACGGTTCTGTTCGGGCCGGGTGCGGAGGAGGCGCGAAGGACCGTCGTGACCTCGGACGAGGTGGCGGATCGGCTGTCTCGGGTTCAGCTTCCGGAGGTGACGGCGACCGCGCTCCGCTCGGCTCTCGCCGCCGCGGTGGACTCGGCGCGCTACTGGCAGGAGCCGGACGGTGAGGACGTTCTTGTCGCCGGCGAGTCTGTGTGGGGTGAGCTTCGAAGGGTTGCTGAGCACGTCGCGCGGTCGCCGCATGCGCAGTGGTGGACGACAGCTGTCGTTGCGACCGATCAGTGGTTGGTGGGTTGGGTCGACGAGCACACGGAACCTCTCGACGCGACGGCCATCGAACCGGCGGCCGCAGAACTGTTGCGTGACTACCGTGTTCGAACTGCCGAGGAGGAAAAGCGAGCGGAACGCGATCGACCGGCGGATCCGTCGGCGAACTGGTCCGGCTGGTGGTGGTCGACACCGCCTACGCGGTGTTCGACCCGGCTGTTGTTCGACGGGACCCCGGCCGGGCTGTGGTTCGTCGAGGACAGCATGGGATGGGAGCGCGCCGTCACGCGACGAGTAAACATCCCTGCCAGCGCCCGGGTGTACGAGGTGGACGGTGCACAGGCGTGGGCAGAGCTGTGCAGGCAGTTCCCGGCGGACGTCACCGCGCAGAAGAGGCACGACTGGTACCGCACCACGGGCCGTGCAGGGCGATGGGTCATTCCCGACTGGTCGCGGGTCTCCGAGAGGTACGACGGTGTTCATCTCACGGTGGCGGGATACCTATCCGCGGCGGGGACGGCCATCGCCGTCGATGCCGACGCAGCGAGTGTCATCGCAGGATGGGCGCCCGACGAAACCTACTGGCTCACCGACACCGTCAACCTCGGCTATGACGATTCCCGGACGTGGGTGCGCGATGCCAACGGGGAGCATCCTTCCTGGGCCGAAGATCCGCAGCGTTGATCACATCGCGCCGCACGTCGCGGCCTTGTCGGATGCGGCGTTCACGGGCGACGGGCGGGTGAGGATCGCCGCCCGGTCCTGGTGGGTTCAGGCGCTGGCGAAGTAGGTCGCGCGTACGGCCTTGACGATGTGTCGGTTGATCGCGTGGGTGGCGTGGGCGAAGTTCAGCTGGTTCTTGCGAGGAACCCCGACCGTGGCACTTGGCATCCAGCCAGGGGCCACAGCTGCAAGCCCCGCCGCTCACGGCTGGGTAGTTGACCGGCGGTGCCCATCTGTCGAACTACGATGTCCCAACCATCGAGCTCGGCCCCTAGAGCCGCCTGGCGGATCTTCACCGAGATCTGGCCAATAATGTTGAAACAGCGGTCACGATGGCGAACCAGGCGGCGGGCAGACGCTCGTCTCGGTCTCTCACTCGACGGTTTGGCGGAACAGCTGGCGGGGAAATCGATCTCGCCCTCGCCCGCCCATTCCCCGTGATCGCTTCTGCCTGCCAGCCAGGGTACGTTCGGGTCCGCAGAGAAGTCCGACGTGCTTGAGGAAGTTGAGTGGATCGCACCGGCGTACAGATCGCCGCAGGAAGGTCTGCGCGAAGGTGGGCGAGGCGGGCCGCCATGCCGGCGTGGGTGGGCGTCACACCCAATACGGCACGCGGGACCGATACTTACGGAGGGCGTAGATCGCGAGCGCCCATCCGGCCGCGGTGCAGCCCAGGACGATGTACCAGTGATAGGCCCGCTGGTCCTGTCCGAGCAGTGGCGCCCGAATGATCTCGAGATAGTGGTAGAGCGGGTTGATCTCCGCGATACGAGCTCGTTCCGCGGCACGGTCTTCGAGGGCCTGCGTGGTCCACATGACTGGGGTGAGCACGAACAGCAGCAGCGTCAGGCTGCTCAGGATCGGGGCGATGTCGCGGTGGCGGGTGGCGAAGATGCCGAACAGGATTGACGCCCAGAGGGTGTTGAGGACAAGTAGACCGAAGGCGGGGATCGCGGCCAGGTCGGGCCATGTCAGGTGTCGCCACACGCCGAACAAGAACAACAGGATCACGTAGATCACCAGGTTGTGGGCGAACAGGAGCAGCTGTCGCCACACCAGGCGGTAGACGTGCACGCTCAGCGCCGACGGCAGCTGCTTGATCAGGCCCTCATTGGCGATGAACACCTCGGAGCCCTCAAGGATCGACGCACTGATCATCGTCCACACGATCAAGCCGACGGTGACGTAGGGGAGGAGGAAGTCGAGAGGAACATGAAGCAGGAAGGCATAGAGCAATCCCATTGCGGTCGCCTGCACACCGGTGGCGATCGTGATCCAGAACGGACCGAGCACCGACCGGCGGTATCGCTGCTTGATGTCCTGCCAGCCGAGGTTGAGCCACAGTTCGCGCTGCCTGAACCCGTCGCGGAGGTCCTGGAATGCGCGACGGAACGTCTGGGAGTCGGCACGGATGTCGGCAGGGCGATCCGGCACGTCGACGGAGGATAGTGGCATGGAATCCGAGGCTAGCGGCGCTGCGTGTAATCCCAGGTGATCGCGGCGTCGAGTCACGGTTCCTACTGACGGAGAGTAGGGATCAAAGACAGGGTGAGTGTTCTTGTGGACCGGCCACTCCGACATTGCCTGCGAGGCGACCGCTCGTCGCGCCAGCATCCGGGCGGAGCCGGGATTGCTCAGGGGTGACCGTGGTGTGGTCCACTCGCTCGCCGGAGCCAATCTGCCGCCAGGGCCTGCCATCGGCAGTCCGCCAACGCAACCCGCGCCCGCTCTTCCCCGTGCCGTCTCCGACGCCGCCAGCGCTGCGCACTCGGAGTCGTCGAACGTCTCACGGTCGCGGACCAGGCGAGCTCATTTGCCGAGCCGGGTCGCATCCTCTCGTTTGGCCGGTACCGCAAGCGCCTCGAGCGTGCCCAGGACAACCGTGACTGGGACGCCGTAGACCCAACCGTCCGTCAGAGCGCGGTGGAATGGTTCGATCTTCCCGTTGGTCGGGGGGCACTAGGGGCGAGTTCGCTTGTGCGTGATGCCGAGATCGGCGCAGGCATCACGCCAGGCTCGGCCTGCAACCATGGCCGTGCGGGATCTTCCCACCGCTTGCAGCGGATATAGGCTTGACTATCGGAACCGAGGGAGGGGTCCCCATGACGATCACGATGAATGCCGAGGAGCGTGTCGCGGACCTGCGCCGCCAGACGGCGCGAGAGACCGTAGCCCGCATCACCAAACTCCGCGACCTGCGGCAGCTGCACGAGAACGACGGGTACACGCAGGTTCAGCTCGCCAAGATCCTCAAGGTCAGCCAGCCCTCGATCAGCGACATGCTGCGCAGTGCCCGCATCGACGCACCGGATGTGCGGCCAGGCACTCACGGCGGCACCGCGTACGAGATCGCTGCCCGTTATGCCGCCGGTGAACTCGATCGAGATGTCGCGCTGCGCGAGCTGATCGAATGGCAGTACGAGCCGCCGGCCGAGCCGAACCCGTTCCCGTGGGTGAACGACGGCGCCCCGGTGGTCGACGGCAGCTTCCAGAACCAGGTCGTTCGAGCGAAGAGGGTCGGGTTCCTCACCAGCGAGGACTATGTAGCCCTGTTCGATGCGCTGACGGACGACTGAGCGGTGCTAGAACCGAGAGGTGCTGACCCCCGACGAGATCGACGCCCGCCGGAGTTTCCTCGACGCCATGTCCGCCGAGGACCAACCCCTCACCACTGACGCCCCACACGCATCGTGTGAATAATCCGCTCTGGTTCCAGTACCTCGGCTGCAAGTTGCAGGCAATGCCCGTACGTGTAGAGCTCCACGAGTAGATACTTGAGCGCTGGATGGATTCGAACCATCGACGTCGGCGCGAATCTTCTCCACTACCGCGCCAGAGGATTGCTGCTGCTGTCCTGGTCGGTGCTGCCGGCGTCAGCGACAGACGGATACATGGCGTCGAGCACTTCCTGCCGGGACCGGGCGGTGGGTGACTGCGCGAGAGCGACCGCACCCAGCATGCGGGTCGTATCCGACAGGTCCGGGAGGACCATCGAGGAACTGAGGCGAGCGATCGCCTCCTGAAGTCCGGTGTTCTGTGACATGCCGGTGCCGGAGAGTGGGGCGTGCAGCTCGGCCGAGAGCGCAGCAAAGAAGTCAGGATTCGATGCCGAGCTGGCGGCGATCCTGTTGTACAGCGTGGCCAGATCCGGTGCCGGGGAAATTCGTTGGCCCAACGCCCGGGTCGACTCGGGAACCCCTGCTTCCTCGAGCAGCCGGTCGAGCAGGCCCGAGCCGTCGCCGAGCGCGGACCCGTACCGGTGCGCGTACGGCCGCAACGCCGAGACCACCGCGTCGGGGTCGGCGCGGTTGGTGGTGACGGCATCGCGGACGATGCCCGCCAGGTGGCCGCCGTCGAGATGATCGGCCGCGAGGTCTTCGATCGTGGCGAGGACCGTGGTGGCGGGCAGACCGTCGAGCAGGGTCCACCGTTCCCGGCCGAGCTGCGCGACCCGATACCGGACATCGCCGAGCCGGGACTGCTTCCGGCGGGAGGTGGTGAACTCCATGACGTCCGCATCGACGTCACCGAGGCGATGGAGCCTGGCCGCGGAGCGATGGGAGACCACCGCCGGCTGCGGTGCGTCGAGTCGCTCGCCCGCGGTCGCGGCGGGCTCGATCAACAGCCACGCCGCCCGGATCTGCTCGTCCGGGACGCTGGGGGCGCCCCCGATCCGGTAGGCGCCGTGGCGGAGCCGCTCGACGGTGCCCTGGTTGGACAGGCGGGCGAGTTGCTGGGTGGAGAACCCGAGGACCTTGGCCTGGGCGGTGGTGAACAGACCCCACTGCCCCGCAGCGAGGTCCGCCAAGTCCAGGATGCGATAGTCACTGCGCATGCTGCAATAGTAACAACGATGTTGTAACTATTGCAGTTATCTGGGCGGTAGTCGCAGTAAAGGCCGATCAAGCCTGCTTGTCATCGAGGAGTCGGGTGCGGAGTCGGCCGAACTCGTCGCCCCAGCCCGCCTGGTCGGTTCAAGCGAGCCCGCCAAGCTCGATTACGGTGCCCGTTTCCTTCGCGGGGTAGATCCGCACCCAGACGCGGCGACGCTTGATGCACCCAGGGCGAAATGGACCTTCGCCTGATCGACAGAACCAAGGGCTATACGTCCTTTCAAGAAGCCGCCGCCCACGCAGCGTTCGTTCAGGTAGATCGCTCCGGCGGTCGCGATACCTGCTGAGGTGAGGGACATCGGCATCGTCGGTGCGGCGGGTCCCCTCGGACCGGGACGCCGCCCGCCGTGATCCGGGCCGCCACCGCCGTGATCCGGGCCGCCACAACGGGGTCCGGGAAGAGGTACGGCGCGCTGGTCTCGGGTCGTGACGCAAGCGCAGCCCTCCTACAACCCTGCCGACGACCAAAAACACGCCGAACAGCAGTTTTGTCGGTGATGGTGCGTAATGACAATTTACGTCGGTCACCCCGTGCCAATCATGAGTGAGCACAGGCGAGCGCTGCGGGGATCGTTTCCCGCTGGAGGGGTCTCGGATCTCGACTGCGGCGGCGGGCGTCCACCTGCGCCCCGCGTTTCTCATCGTTCCGACGCTGTCGGCTGGTCTGTGCGCTGCCTCCGTTTCCGGCAGTCTTGGCCGATAGCATCGGCCGTGTGACTACTGTGTGGAAGGGCTTATGACGGGACGTCGAACGCTTTCCGTCGAAGTCGAATCCGTGGCGATCGAGGATGGCGAGATACCGCCTCCTCGAGTCGGTTCGGTGATCGCGTTCCCGCTCCGGTTCGTCGAACTGCCCTCCGCCGGTGACGGGGTGGTCACTGTGCGCGCGCTCCTCGAAGCGAGCGCTCGGCCGCCGATCTGGCAGTACGCGGGCGAAGACACCCCCCGCCGATGGGAGTGGTGCGGGCTGCTGCGCGGGGATGGCTGGACCGCGTCGTGGCGTGGCTTTCGGCCGTTGACCGGCCGGGTCGAGCTCACCGGCCGCTTCTACGGAGTCATGGGTTACGACACCGAGGGACATGTCCGCGGCCGCGTCACCAGGGTCCGGATTGTCAGCGAGCGATTCCGTCGCAGGCCGGGGACCGCCGGTTCGTGGCACATGGTGTCCGGGTACCGGCAGTTGCGGGATGTCGATGCCGCACCACGATTCTTCGACCGCGATGGGTTGTTCGAACACGATGGTGACGAGGCCGACTCCGATGTCGGAGCGTTGATCGACCTCGATCTCGACGACGTCCCGGATCTGCCCGCACGTCCCAGCATCGTCGCCGGTGACATCTCTGCCGCCGCGGGGCTGTTGTGGGTGATCGACAGCTCCCTGCCGCTGGCAGTGAGCATCGACGCCGACCGCACTGTCCACGAATACGTGCTGCCCGGGGCCATCGGGAGCTCTCGCCGTATCTGGGCGACCCCGGACGGCTGCTGGATCGCCGGCGGTGATGGGCTGTTTCGGGTCGACGCGGGCGAAACACCACGTCACGTCGATGACATCCCGGTGCTCGCCGGAGCTGTACTCGGTGAAACTCTCCTGGCCTGCCGGGCGGAAGGCAGGTGGACACTGCACGGTCCGGACGGACATCCGATCGAGATGAACGCTCCGGACGGGCATGTGGCATCGGTAGCGGTCGATGACGACGGTTTTGTCGTCGCCGTTCGCGCCGGGGACTCTGCCTTCCGGCTCGTGCGCGTCCGCCCGGCCGGTGAGCTGACTATCGGGCCGATCCTTCCGCACACCAATAGGCAGTACCGCGTCTTCCTCGCCGGCACACCGTTGCGGGTGTTCCTCGGCGAACACGCGGCACCCGTTCGCGCCGATCTCACCCTCGGAGTCCCACGCACCCTGCCGCGAGGACTCATGGCGGCCGGTCAGGTCGGGCCGTATGTGTGGTTCACCGGCCATCCACCGGATGGGACCGGTCGATCAGGCTGGTGGCCCCTTCCCGGACCGGTCACCTACGACCGCAGTCGTCAGTTCTGGCTGTTCACGCTGCTCGACGGACGGACCCTCGAACCGGTCACCAGCACACCGATCTTCGCGACGCGCCCACGCGTGACCATCGACGACCACGGAACGGTGTGGGTGGTCGCCGACGGAATCAGACCCATCCCCGACACCACGATGCAGTGGCCGAACGAACTCGACATCGCGGCACTGATCGACGCATCTCGCAGCCGCGCGACCGACTCTGCTGAGCGATCGCGGCAGACCGCACGAGATAGAACCGATCGGAGCGGCGGCTGACCGGTTCCGTCGGAGACGATGCAACCTCGTGCGCTACCTTGCCCGCATGAACCAATCCGGCGGGGCTGTCGCGGACCATCACCAATTCGTCCTGGGTTCCCCGACAGCGGAAACCTACGAACCGTCGGAGACCGGCAGCGTCATCGAGGTCGGACAGAACTTCGTCACCGTCATGACCGGCATCGCCTACGGTCCGGTGTCGTTGACCGTCGAGATCCTCGACGATGAACCAGCCTTCGACGCCGCCCAATCCGTGTGGGACGTCGTCGAGGAAGCAACCCTGAAGGTGACCAAGTCCTTCCACGTGATCACCCTGGGTGGGGAGAAGCTCCCCGACTTCGACAAACTCGCGATCGGCCGTGGCATGCACAGGTTCCGAGTGTCCGGACGTGGGCGTGACACCCACTGGGACCTGGGCGTCGACAACCCCACCGAGGAGTACCTCGTGCAGGTGTGGCGGGTGACCCGGCCGAACGAGATGGTTCGACTCCACAAGACGGACACCGCGTGGGACCAGGAGATCGTCACACCCGACCCGCAACTGGTGGGACCCCGATCCGGCCGCGGACGCGTCCATGTACCTGAGGGTCGACACGAGAAGATGGCAGAGGCGGCGAAGCAGGAGGCCATCCGGTGGGGTGGAAGACCACCGTCCGAGAAGTTGAGCCGGTGCCCACAAGCGATCGACATCGCCGGAGTCGATCGCGCCCTTGCGGACGCGATCACGAGGGCCCGCCTGCCGAAACTTCGGAGCATCACCGTCTGGGCCGTCCGACGCGCGTACACCATCGCAGGCATTGCCGACCGGGACTGGATCGCGCCGGCGCTCGACGCGCTCGAAGACGGCAACCGGGCGGTGCCGTGGCCGTTCGGCCGAAACAGCCAGGAGCAGCTGTGGCAGGCGTTCCAGGACGACCCCACCATCGACACCACGGTCACCGGAAGCGGCCCGGTCCCCGCGCCGGTCATCGCGATGGGCGCGGTGCGGGACGCGTCGGAACTCCTCGCGCTCGACCCACTGCAGGGCACGTTCCAGAGCCTTCGGACTGCAGCGCGGACCGATGACGGGAACTACCAAGCACTGATCCGCGATCTACGAGCGACGTTCTTCCCCAAGCTGATGCCCGCCGACCAGTACGAGCGGTGGATCTGAGCGCCCGCCCGCCACAATGCGCGGGGGTACTCGTGGGCGCCCGCGGTTCCGCGATCACCATGCCATTTTCACCGCTCAGAACCGTGCCATCCACCGCTGAAGATCACACGCCGATCCTGGACGTTCGGTGTTCCGAAACTCATGTCGGAAACATTAGCGTCGAAAACTCAACTGTCGGTGGGTTATAGAACACTCACGGCCCGTGAGCGAACTTTTGGGCTAGGCGAGGGTCTCGACCGCCGACCAGACCCTCGATCTGCAGAGCGACGCGCTGAGCGCCGCGGGCTGTTCGAGGATCTGGACCGAGACCGCGAGCGGTGCGACGACGGCCCGGCCCCAACTCGACGATCTGCTCTCGCATCTGCGGTCCGGCGACACTTTGGTGGTGTGGCGGCTCGACCGACTCGGCCGCTCCCTGCCGCACCTTCTACAAGTCGTCACCGACCTCGAGGAGCGCGGTGTCGGGTTCCGGTCGGTCACCGAGTCCATCGACACCACCACCACCACCGGCAAACTCATCTTCTCCATCTTCGGTGCCCTCGCCGAGTTCGAGCGCAATCTCATCCGCGAACGCACCTCCGCCGGCCTCGCCGCCGCACGTGCCCGCGGGCGGGTCGGCGGGCGCCCGCCGAAGATGACCCCGAAGAAGATCAAGCAGGCAGAACTGATGCGGGACAACGGCATGAGTCAGCTCGAGATCGCCGAGATTCTCGGCGTCGGCCGCACCACGTTGTACCGCCACCTCAAGTAGACGAGACGCTGAGCACCAGCTCTTCGCCGACGCGCAGGCGAGGTGACGCGCAGGCGAGGTGAGGACCGAAGCCGAATGTCACCGGATAGCCACGCGCATATCGGAATTGTGGAGGGGACTGGCTCAGCCGGTCAGACCTCGCCTGGAATGAAAGGGGTCTCCTGGTAGACGCAGTAGTTCAGCCAGTTGGCGTACAGAAGGTGCCCGTGGCCGCGCCATCGGTTGAGCGGGAGGGCGGTGGGATCGTCGCCGGGGAAGTAATGCGCCGGAACCGGGACCGGGAGTCCTTGTTCGCTGTCGCGGCGGTATTCACGTGCCAAGGTGTCCGCGTCATATTCCGGGTGACCGGTCACGAAGATCTGGCGGCCGTCCGCGGTGGCTGCCAAGTAGACCCCGGCCTCCTCGCTCACTGCCAACACGTCGACCTTACCGGTGGCTTCGATGTCGGCGGCGTGGACATCGGTGTGCCGTGAGTGCGGCGCTAGGAACTCGTCGTCGAACCCGGTGACGATCGGCGAAGGCACGCCAGTGATTCGATGGGGGAATACACCGGAGAGTTTCTGTGGGACTTCGTGTTTGCGGACACCGTAGTGGTGGTAGAGGGCCGCCTGCGCGCCCCAGCAGACGTGGAGAGTCGACTGCACGGAGCTGCTGGACCAGTCAAGGATCTTTGTCATCTCCGGCCAGTAGTCGACGTCCTCGAAGTCGAGTCTTTCGATCGGAGCCCCGGTGATAATGAGGCCGTCGAAGTGCATGTGAGCCACGTCATCGAAGGTTGAATAGAACGATTCGAGATGCTCTGCAGAGGTGTTGCGCGAGACATGGCTGGCCATGTGCAGCAGAGTGATCTCGATCTGCAGCGGAGTATTGCTGAGTAACCGCAGCAACTGCGTCTCGGTGCTGACCTTCGTAGGCATCAGATTCAAGATGGCGATCCGCAGAGGGCGAATATCCTGATGCCCAGCCCGCTCATCGGACATGACAAAGACTCGCTCCGCCTCCAGGATGGCCCTGGCGGGAAGATCGCGTGGCACGGTGACAGGCATCGCCGAGCAGCTTAGTCCCCGTCCGGTTGCCGGCAGGGATCGGAGCTTCAGTAGCTCCAGCGGCCCGGACGAATGCGCCGCGCAATCACGAAGGATGCAAGGGACAACTGCTTCTGCCGCAGCAAGCCCCTACAGTGGATCCGACGAACGGATCGTCAGTACGAGCGGGGAGGAATGCTGTGGCGAGGATTCTGGTCGGCGCAGCAGTCAGCGTGATTGCCGTCGTGACTGCCGGCACGATCGCCTATGGAACCGCTTCCGAGCCGGGAAGGGCGGAGCAGATCTCGCCGATTCGTTCTGGGGCGCCCATCGACAACCACGATTGGGAGAAGGATCCGCTCGTTGTGGGACCGGAACCGCTCACGAACGAAGACTTCGCTCGTGACGCCTACGACCCGTCCGAGGTAGGCCGTGAGCCGACAACCGAGGGACAGGGATTCTTCCCTCCGGCCAACTGATCTCCGCTCTCGACTTCGGGCCGCGCGACGCCGGCTCTGGCGAACGCCATCCCCGCAAGCAGGACATGCCCGGCTTTACAGACACCAAGGCTGTGCCCACCTCGTCCGGTCGATTCGATCGCGCCGGTCAACTCCGCACGTGACTCTTCGGGCTCCTCCTCGGACCACGCCCCGGACATCCCTGCCACTTTCATCCCTCAGTACCGTGCCACCTATCGCTGAAAGTCACAGACCGGGCGCGGTGGATGATCCGAAACTCGTGTCTATAACTGATGTTTCAGAATGAGCGGTGTCGGTGGGTATGGAACACTGCTCGCCCGTGAGCGAACTTTTGGGCTGCGCGAGGGTCTCGACCGCCGACCAGACCGTCGATCTGCAGAGTGGCGCGCTCAGCGTCGCCGGGCGTTCGCGGATCTGGACCGAGACAGCTAGCGGTGCCACCACAGTGCAGCCGGAACTCGATGACCTGTTCTCGCGCCTGCGCGATAGTGGGACAGTCAGGTGTTGAAACCCTCCGAATGTAGGCAGGTCTGTGCTTCCTGTGGGACCATTCCGGGCTTGATCCGATTGCGGCAAGTTAAGGCTCAGCGTGGGGCCAGGCTTCGCAGGGCCAGGGCGAGGACACGCGACATGTCGTCGGTGTCGTGGCCCGTCCCGGGTTCGCACCCACGGTCGGCGACCAGGTGGTTGGACATCGCCATCCCGTGTAGCAGGACCCAGAGCAGTGGGCCGACATCCCTGATGTCGCCGGCGATCAGGGTGTGGCTCCGCTGCGCCTCGACGACGAGTTCGTTGAAGTAGCTGTTGAAGTCGACGGCGGCGTCGGCGAGCACCCGGCTCGGGTTGATCGTGTAGTCGTCGCCGAACTCGAGCCGGTAGTGGTTCGGGGAGTCCCAGGCGACGCGGACGTACGCCAGGCAGGCCCGAAAGAGCGGGGTAGTGGCCGTCGAGGCGTCCGCGGCGGCGCGCTGCATCTCCTCCTGACGGAGCCGCACCTGCTCGAGCGATGGTTGATGCCTTCACTCGGGTTCGTCGCTTCTGTGGGAGCGCAATTCACCTTCGTACTACCTATTCAGCCGGTCGGCGACATCTCATGCAAAGTTCTGGCGGTCCGGCCTGGTGAGCAGTTGATCTTCAGCTGGGTGGACCTGCGGGCCGAGAATCCTGCGCGATGGGTTGTCGACTGGATGGTCCAGCCGCACGGCCGTGGCACGCGACTTCTGTTGATGCAAACAGGTTTTGACATCAGTGATCGCCGACAGAAGATGGTGCGCAACGCCATGGAGCGCAACTGGAAAGTGGTTTTGTCGCGACTCGGAGAAGTACTTGACCGTACCGGAACATGAGGATCACGTTCGTCTCGGCGAACCCGATCGCGAGCGTCCACTCGGCCGCGGTGAAGCCCAGGACGATGTACCAGTGGTAGGCCTGCACGAGGGCGGCGCCAGAGGCGGATCCGGACCGCTTCACTATCTCGAAAACTGTCGAGGATGTTCCGGCTCCGGGGGAAGTACCCATGCTCTGCGACGCGGATCGAACTGGTCCCACACATCGCGGCGTGACTAGTAGGCAGGGGTGGGGTGTCAGCGAGGCGCAGCACTACGGACAGCAATGAGCGTGCCCCGACTACATCCAGCCGTTGTCGCTGAGGCGACTGGTGGAAGGTCAGGCCGTCAGCGATTTGTACGGGGGTACAGCGAATTCGGTTTGGACGGCAGTGGCGTTCGCATTAGCGTGTCATGACATGGCACGGGATGAGCGCGGTGTTACCGCCCAAAGTGAAGACTTCGCTGCCTGGTACAACGAGGTGGTCGTCAAGGCTGGCCTCGTCGACCGAGGCCCGGCCAAGGGCACCATGGTCATCCGACCGTATGGCTACCGATTGTGGGAGCTGCTGCAGGCCGAGATCGACTGCCGGATCAAGGAAACCGGTCACGAGAACGCCTACTTCCCGATGCTGATACCCGAGAGCTATCTGAATCGGGAAGCCGAGCACGTCGAGGGGTTTTCTCCGGAGTTGGCCGTAGTCACCCATGCCGGTGGCAAGGAACTCGAGGAACCGCTGGTTGTTCGGCCAACCTCGGAGACGATCATCGGCGAGATGATGGCCAAGTGGATCGGTTCGTATCGTGATCTTCCTCTGCTGCTGAATCAATGGTCGAACGTGGTCCGTTGGGAATTGCGCCCCCGGATGTTCCTGCGCACCACGGAGTTCCTTTGGCAGGAGGGGCACACTGCACACGCCGACGAAGCTGATGCCCGTCGAGAGACGATGATCGCGCTCGACCTCTATCACGAGATTGCCCGTGATCTTGCGGCAATGCCGGTGGTGCCGGGGGAGAAGACACCGGGTGAGCGGTTCGCCGGTGCGGTTGCCACATACACAATCGAGGCCATGATGCGCGACGGCCGCGCGTTGCAGTCAGGGACCTCGCACTACATGGGCACGAACTTCGCGGCGGCCTTCGGGATTCGTTACACGAGCGATTCTGGTCGTGAAGAACTGTGCCACACCACATCATTCGGGATGAGTACCCGGATGATAGGCGGAATCGTGATGACACACGGCGACGACAAGGGGCTGGTGTTGCCGCCGCGGGTGGCGCCGCACCAGGTGGTCATCGTGCCGATCACTCGCGGCACGAGTGCCACGGCGGTTGAAGACGCCGCCGACGACATCGCTCGTCGTCTGCGCGAGGTGGGCGTGCGAACCCACGTTGATTCGCGCACTCAGCTGACGCCCGGGTTCAAGTACAACGAGTGGGAGATGCGCGGTGTCCCGATCCGGCTCGAGCTCGGTCCCCGCGATCTCGAGGCTGGCAGCGTGATGCTCGTCAAGCGTGTCGGCGATGACGGCAAACAATCCGTTGCGATCGACGCACTGCCTGCGCTCATGCCCGGGATTCTGGACGACTTGCAGGCGTTCCTGCTCGCGCGCGCCGCTGGGTTCCGCGCTGGCCGTACGCGCACAGTGGATACCTGGGAGGAGTTCGCCGACGCGGTATCCACCGGGTGGGCACTGGCGCTGCACTGCGGCGCATCCGAGTGTGAGGACGACATCAAGGCGTTGACCGCGGCAACGCCGCGCTGTGTTCCGGCGGATGGCCCGAATGACTCGGGCAGCTGCGTTCGATGCGGTTCGTCCGCCGTCTATGGGAAGCGGGTTGTCTTCGGGCGCGCCTACTAGGTGTCGGCTTGGAGCGGAGCGGGCCTGCCATCTCGAAGGTGCGCTTCCGGCGGTGCCGCGCGCTGTCTGGGGATCGATAGCGGGCGGTCAGTAGGGCGGTGAGGTCCGTGATCGATCTGACGGATACAGATACGGGGACGCGCAGCGCGAGGCCGGTGAGCTTCCCGTCGAGCTCGGGGATGACGCGCCCGATCGTGCTGGCGGGCGCCCGAGGAGGTTGGGATCGTGGACAGGGCGGCGGCGCGGGCACGCCGGAGGTCGCTGTGCGGGGCGTCGTGGAGACCCTGGTCGCTCGTGCTCGTGTAGGCGTGGATCGTCGTCATGAGCCCGGATTCGATGCCGAACGCCTCGTGCAGCACTTTCGCCATCGGGGCGCGGCAGGTTGGTGGTGCAGGAACCGTTCGCGAAAACGGCTTCCGTTAGGTCGATGGCAATTATCACCTGCAGGGCAATGGCCTTCGGTACGCATTCGCATGGTCAGCGGCGTCAACGCCGGCGAACCAGCGGGCCCGTTGCGCGGGAGCGACACCGCGCGGGTTCTGGGCGCGGTGTCGCCCGTGCCCGCAACGCCACCACGCGTGCAACTTTGGGTTTGCCGTGGACGGCCCGGGGTCGTAACGGCAATGTGGCCGTGGCCGCACTGCCGACGCTACAACCGCTGACGTTGGTGTCGATGGGGATGGCGGCGACTGTGTCTGGAACGGTACCGTGCGATCGTGGTGGGACACGGTCAGGCGCGGTGCCGTCCGGTCGCCGGCGGTCGCGTACTTCCTGCCGCTTGATCGCGTGCGGCAGGGTGTGGCTCTCATTCGTGGGTGCCCGGTATCGCGTCACCAGCGAGCGCGTGTGGTGGGCCGCATCACCGACGCTACTCACGTAAGCTCCCGGGCCTGAAGTGCCGAAGACCCCGCACCAAGGGGTAGCACGGGGTCTTCGCTGGCGCTGTGGCACAGTCGCATTCCTACCCTATCGGCCAAGGTCGTTGACGATCAGACAACCCCCTTGGGCAGCTCGTGGCGGCCGAAGACCTGCGTGCGAGCCAGACGCCGCGCAATTGAGACCGCACACGAGCGCAGTGCCAGGCGCAAGCCGCGACTACGAACCTGGGTGCTCTGGGCCGTCGTGGCGGGGGCTGATGCCGGCGAACGACGAGATCGCTCGCCGCATGCACTGCTCCAGATGCGCGACCGATCGTCCTACTGGGGCCACCACCATGTTCGTCTCCGGAGCCCACAGAATCGCCGAGTCCACCACAACTGAGGCATCCCGAAGTCCGACCGCCCACACGCCCAGATCCCCGCGCCCGAGGAAGGGATCCCACGCACATATCCAGCTCGACAGCGCATCCCACGTGAGGTCGGGGCTGTCGACTTTGCGCCATTGCATCCCCGCAGTGTCCATGCGGTCGCAGGTGTCCACGTCACCCGAATCGGGTGAGTCATCAGCGTGCTGCTCGCAGCGGAACGCCCCGAGCGTCATGAACTGCTCGCGGGGAGTCGAAGCAGAACTTCTTGAGTCCAGCTCCCGGGGAACAGTTCATTGTGCCGGGCCACCGCATATCCACGGCTGGCCATGTCTTCAGCCTCCCCGGTCCCGACGATGAGGCTTGGTTGATGGGGCGGGGGATACGCGGCCGACCGGCCCACGGCCGTGCCCACACGTGGTCAGGTGCGCCGGTCGTTGATGCGATAAGTGACGCGAAGCTGTTGGGGTCCACGGTCGATGTGGATCTCTGCGATGTCGGACGGGATCAGGGCGGTGTCGTGCAGGACCGGGGTGCCGTCCTCGGTGACGTTCGTTCGGTGGCTGAGCATCGCCGGGCTCTGCTCCGGGCGTGCCAGCAGTTCGGCTTCGGCAGCATCGAGTGTGGTGACAGTGATCGACTCGTTGGCCGAGGCGACCGGGTAACCATGTTGCGCGAGAACCTGATAGAGCGATGCGTCGACCAGTTCATCCGGGGAGATGCCCATGCCCCGTGGGATGTAGGAGCGTTGGAGCACGGAGGGGCGCGTGTCGATCACGCGGTGACGCGTGATCACGAGCACCTGCTCGTCCGGTTCGAGGCGCAGTGCCCGCCCGACCTCGGATGGCGGAACCGCCAGTGCTGACGCCAGGATGTGCGTCTCGACGTTGGCGCCCTGCGCCCTGAGGTCGTCTGCGAATCCCGACAGATGGAGCAGGTTGTAGGTGTACCGCTTGGCCGCCGGGAAGGTTCCGGCGCCCGGACGCATCTCGATGAGCCCGTCGTTTTCGAGCATCTGCAGCGCCTGCCGGAGGGTCATGATGGTGACTCCGTAGGACGCCGCGAGTTCACGCTGCGAGGGTAAGGCGTCCTCGGACTGCCATTCGCCGGTGTCGATTCTGGCCCGCAGATCGTCGTAGATCCCCAGGTACTTGGGCAATCGGGAGTGCCTGGTCACGGAATTGCTGCCTCGTCGAGTCGTTGACGGAAACCTTGGACGGCTTCCATGATCGCGGTAGCGGTCACACCGTCGAGTACCGGGTCCATCAGCGCCGAGGCAACGACGACGCCGTCGGAATGCCGGGCAGCCCGCGCCGCCCGCTCGGGTGAGTCGACTCCGAATCCGATCACGACCGGCGGCCCGTCCTCCGATCGGAGGCGGCGGGCGGACTCCCACCCGCCCTCGCCCTTGCTCCCATTCGGCCCCGTCGGCGCCATTGCGCCCATCGCATAGACGAATCCGCCACTAGCCCGGGCGATGTCCCGCGCAGTGTCCGCCGAAGTCGACGGGGCCGCCATCAGCACCGGGGCCACGCCCACGGTGCGGGCCGCGGTCAGGTACTCAGCCGATTCCTCGAAAGGCAGATCCGCGACGATGGATCCACTGACGCCTGCTGCAGCGATCGCACTCAGGTAGTTTGGAACACCGCGCGAGACCAGATGGTTGGTGTAGGTCATAGCGATCAACGGCGCGGACACGGCCGGGAGTTCGTCGAGGATGCGCTCCACCAGGGCACCCCGCTCCAGAGCCGCGAGGGACGCGCGCTGGATGATCGGCCCGTCCAGCATCGGGTCCGAGAACGGGAGACCGATCTCGACGGCGTCGGCGCCTCCGTCGATCGTGGCCTGCACGAGGTCGGCCCAGTCCCCGCGGACACCGCCCATGACGTATCCGATCAAACACTTGGAGCCGCCATCGCGGATCTTGCGGAGCGTCGTCTCAAGCACGTTCACGGTCGAGTCTCCTGACTTGTTCGGCATCCTTGTCGCCGCGGCCAGACACCGTGACCAGGACAGTGGAGTCGGGGGCGAACTGCCCCTCGCCGGCGGCCTGTACGACCCACGCGAGCGCGTGCGCCGACTCCAGGGCAGGGAAGATGCCTTCGAGTCGCGCAAGTTGTCCGGCCGCGTCCAGGACCTGTCCGTCGGTGACCGTCACGTAGTCCGCGCGACCGAGTTCGGCCAGATGGGCATGTTCGGGCCCCAACCCCGGGTAGTCGAGACCGGCAGCGACGGAATGCGCTTCGAGCACCTGCCCGGCACCGTCCTGCAGATACAACGACATCGCGCCGTGCAGTACACCGACGGTGCCGTTGGTGGCGCCGGCGCCGCCCGCGCCCTCGACGCCGACCAGTCGTGCGGGTGACGACGCGAACGCGGCGAACGTTCCCGCCGCGTTGGATCCGCCGCCGACACACGCGACGACCACGTCGGGCGCGCGGCCGTCGAGCAACTGGGCGCACTGCGCCGCCGCCTCGACCCCGATCACGGACTGGAACTCGCGAACGATCCATGGGTAGGGGTGCGGCCCGAGCACCGAGCCTAGGCAGTAGTGGCTCTCGTCCGCTCGCGTGACCCAGTGCCGAAACGCCTCGCTGGTGGCATCTTTCAGCGTCCTGGCGCCGGACCGAACCGGGATGACCTGTGCGCCCAGCGTTTCCATCCGGTAGACGTTGAGTTCCTGCCGGGCCATGTCGACCTCGCCCATGTACACGGTGCACTTCATGCCGAGCAGGGCAGCGGCGGTTGCCGTGGCGACACCGTGCTGGCCGGCGCCCGTCTCCGCCATGAGTTCGTGTCTGCCCATCCGGCGGGCCAGGAGTGCCTGTCCCAGCGCATTGTTGAGCTTGTGACTGCCGGTGTGATTGAGGTCCTCGCGCTTGAGTAGGACGCGTACGCCGAGGGCCTCGGAGAGCCGCATTGCTCGCGTGACAGGCGTCGGCCGTCCGCAGTACTCGGCCAGGAGTCTGCTCAGTTCCGACCGGAAGCCGGGATCCGCCCACGCCTCGCGGAATCCCGCCTCCACCTCGCGGCATGCCGGCGCGAGCGCCTCCGGGACGTAACGCCCACCGAATCGGCCGAACCTGCCGGACGATCCAGGGTCGCCCATTGGTGACATGGCCACACCCGACCTCCCATCCGTTCTAGTGTTCTAGAACAGAAGCAGGATCGCAGCCCGGGGGCGCGTCACCTTCTACCAAGATATTCGTGCAGGTGATCCGCGAATCGCGGAAGTCACGCCAGCCACGCTCGTCAGCTCCGAGTTGAGGTTCATGCCCCGCGCGACAGTCCTGGCCGTCCAAGGTCGCAACGCAGAAGTCCTCCTGAAGGATCATTCTCGTAATCGACAACTCTGCGATCTCCGACGCCGGCAGCAGTTTGGACTGGGCACGTTGGTCGATCGGAGGATGCCCTCGCCAACCACGGACGTTGGGGTCAGCCCGACATAGAGATACCCGCCAAGGTCTCTGCCTCCCGGGAAGGTCATCTCGTCGTCCACCGGATCGAACCGGCCCTGCCGAGGCATCTTCCGTGTGCGGAGATCGACTCCCCGCGCGTCGACCAGATCCGGAATCTTCTCTCGGTTGAAGCTGTTCGGGAGGTGCGACGACGCCGTGTTGTGGACGCGCCACACCTCCGTCCCTGCCGAGATGATCGTGGTCAGTGCAGGGGCGCCGTTGTAGGTCTTCACCAGGTCACATACCTCGCCGGCCGTATTCTGCGGAGATGTTGTTGTCAACGAACGCTCGATACCGGGTTCATCCGGCAGTTGCGCGACGCGGCTCTGTGCGATTGCACGAGCCGCGTCGCGATCATCTGGGGCGCCGTCGGATGAACTGCACTACCGCTATTGCGTCGACGGGATAGCTGCGGTACCTCGCGGGTGAGCGTGGCGGTTGTGCAAGCAACTCGCGGCGTTTGTCGTCGTGCGGTGTTCGCGCGGGTGATCCGGTCTGAGTGGCCAATTCACTGGTGCGGGACGGCTGGGCGCATGCTCGACCGGTATCTGTGTCCCGGGTCGGGCATGAGTCGCTATCCCATTTCCTCGAGTGTCTTGCCTCGGGTCTCTGGAACGAACCGGAGCACGAACAGTATCGATAGGCCCGCGAAGATTGCGTAGATCACGTAGGCGCCGGACAGGTTCCAGTCCGAGAGCGAGGGGAAGGTCGCGGTGACGACCCAGTTGGCGATCCACAGCACGGATGCGGACAGGCCGAGGGCGGCTGCACGAATCTTGTTCGGGAACATTTCGCCGAGCATCACCCAGACGACCACACCCCAGGACAGGCCGAAGAACAGCACGAACGAATGCGCCGAGATCAGCGCGATCATGCCCTGGGTCTGCGGGAGTGAGGCGGTGGCGCCGGATCCGGTTTTTGCGGAGAACGCCCAGGCATCGAGCGCGAGCGAGATGGTCATGCCGATTGAGCCGATAAGCGCCAGCGGTTTTCGGCCGATCCGATCCACCAGTGCCATGGCGATGACCGTGCCGATGATGTTGATGATCGAGGTGGTGAACGAATACAGGAACGAGCTCGACGGGTCGATTCCCACCGACTGCCACAGCGTGGCCGAGTAGTAGAACGCGACATTGATGCCGACCAGCTGCTGGAAGACCGCAAGTCCGATGCCGACCCACACGATGGGTAGGAATCCGAATCGACCACCAAGCAGGTCCTTGAAGGTGGACTTGTGTTCGCTGCTCATCGCCTGGTGGATTTCGGCGACTCGCGCGTCCAGGTCGATGTTCTCGCCTTCCACTTCGGCGAGCACCTTCTTCGCTTCCGCGGTGCGGTCCACGGAAATCAGGTAGCGCGGTGACTCGGGAATCTTGAACGAAACGACCCCGTAGAGCAGGGCCGGCGCCGCCATCACGCCCAGCATCCACTGCCAGGCCTCGAATCCGGCAATGATGCCGCGCTGGTCACCATCGGCAATCTGCAGAATCGCGTAGTTGACCAGCTGTGAGAGCGCGATACCGATGATGATCGCCGCCTGCTGGAACGAACCTAGCCGCCCGCGATAGGCCGGCGGCGCTACCTCGGCGATGTAGGCGGGGCCGATCACCGACGCCATTCCGATCCCGATGCCGCCGAGGATGCGCCACATCGCCAGATCCCACAGCGCGAAGGGCAATGCCGATCCGACCGCACTTACCAGGAACAGGACCGCTGCGATCCGCATGACGCGAATTCGCCCGATGCGGTCGGCCAGTCGGCCCGCCGTGGCCGCGCCGATCGCACACCCGATCAGTGCAATGGCGACGACCTGAGCCAAGGCTGCCGACCCGATGTCGTATCGGTCGCGGATGGCCGCGACGGCACCGTTGATGACCGCGCTGTCGTAACCGAACAGGAAGCCGCCCATCGCGGCGGCTGCGGTGATGAAGATGACGTGCCTGATCTGGTTGGACGCCTGCCTTGTTTGCAGTCCGATCGTGGTCACCGGCGGGCTCCCGTCTCGCGTGCTCGATTCCGGTCGACCTCGATTAGGTGCGCGGCGCCGTCGGGCGAGGTAGTGCCGGACGGCGGTGCGGCCTGCTGATGGGCCATCTGGCCGGGGTCGATGCGAAGCATCGGGGAGTCCGGCACGTCGAGGGCGGCGGGATCGATCCCGCGGTGCGTGACCGGCACATAGCCCCCGGAGTTCGCCGGGTCCTGCATGGTTCTGGTTGCTGAGTTCACTAAGGCCCTCCACGGCTCTTGTCGGTGATCGGCCAGCGCTTTCGGTCTTCCTTCAGCGGCCGCTCTCGGGCCGAGTCGAGAAGGGTGCGGCAGCCTCCCGGCACAACTGGTATGACCGGTCATGCCGGAAAGTATGACTACGCCGAAACTCGGCCGTCAAGGGTTTCGGATGACCAATTCCAAACTGGTCAAACCGGTGTGACCGGTATACGATCCGGTCCTTAAATCAGCCAGTTCGCTGCTCGCAGTGATCTGCAAGAGTGCATTTCAGGAGGGATATTCGATGCTCGCGGCTCGATGGCATCGTCGCGGTGACGTCCGACTCGAAGACGTCCAGCCGCGCCCGCGGCGCGACGACGAGCTCTTGGTCAGGGTCCACTGGTGCGGTATCTGCGGAACCGATTTGGAGGAGTTCCGCGATGGACCACTCATCATTCCGGTGGACGACCCCCACCCCCTCAGTGGGCGCACGGCGCCGCTGACCCTGGGGCATGAGGTCGTCGGCGAGGTCGTCGAAGCCGCACGCGACGGCAGCGGCCCACCCGTCGGCACGATGGTGGTACCCGATGTGGTGAACGGATGTGGCAGCTGCTGGTGGTGCCTGCGGCACGAGGACGGCCTGTGCCCGAACCTGTCGGTTCTCGGGCAACAGGACGACGGTGGTCTGGCCGAGTTCATGGTCGCGCGGGCACGGACCTGCGTTCCCCTTCCGTCTGGCCTGAGCGCCGAGGACGCGGTTCTGGCCGAGCCGGCCGCGGTGGCGGTCCGTGCGGTTCGCAAGGCTCCCGATCCGATCGGTTCGACCGCGGTCGTCATCGGCGGCGGCACGATCGGCCAGTTGACCGCCCAGGCGGCGCTGGCTCTGGGCGCAGCGAACTGCTGGATCGTGGATCCGAGCCCGTTCCGCCGGGCCTTCGCCCAAAGTCATTCGGCCGTGCGAGCCCTGGCGCCCGAGGAACTGGACATGCTGATCGAGGATCTCGACGATCCCGGCGTCGACGTCATTTATGAATGCAGCGGGGCGCCTGGGCAGATCGAGCGATCCCTGGCTCTGGTTCGACCGGGAGGCACCGTCGTCGCCGTCGGCCTCGGCGCGCAGCCCCAGCCGCTTCCGCTCTCCCCGGTGGTGTTGGGCGAACGCCGACTGATCGGGTCCGCGGCTCATTTGTGGGATGTGGACGTCGCCCAAGCGGTGCGGATGCTCGCCGACGGCCGACTCCAGGCGAAAGAACTGATCACACACCGCGTTCCACTGCCGGAATTGGTGACAGTCGCGCTGCCCCTGCTGGCCTCGCCGGACGCGGAGGTCCTCAAGGTTGCGGTGGATTGCCGATGAGCACCAGGGACTTTGATCACCAACGCCACGACGCGCTCGATCTGTCGAGGCATACCGTCCTACTCACAGGTGGCCTGGGCGGTCTGGGGCCGGCCATCGTCCGCCGCCTGGCAGAACATGGCGCGACCGTCGGGGTAGTGGACACCGCCGAGGACGGCGCCACGATCCCCTCGCATCCCCGTGTCCGCTACCACCGCTGCGATGTCACCGATCCGGTCGCCGTCCGCGACATGGTCGCCCAGTCCGACGAATGGCTGGGAGGCCGACCGACGATCGTGTGCTGCCACGCCGGAGTGGTCGGCGACGCCCACCCCGTCCAGGAATTTCCGTTGGACGCCTTCCGCCTGATCCAGGATGTGAACACCACTGGCAGCTTCCTGGTCGCCCGCGCCGCGGCCGCCCTGTGGCGAGAACACGACGAGCCCGGGCATCTGATCTTCACCACGAGTTGGGTCTCCGATGTGCCCTGGCCCGGTATCGCCCCCTACAGCGCCTCCAAGGCCGCCATCAAATCCCTGATGCGCAGCTTCGCCCGAGAGCTGGCGCCGTACGGGATCCGCAGCAACGCGCTCTCGCCGGGCATCGTGGGCGTCGGCATGGCCAAACACCAGTGGGACACCGACCCGGACTACCGCGCTCGGGCCGCACGTGCCGTCCCGCTGGGCTCGCTGCAGACCGCGGAGTCGGTTGCGGACGCCTTCCTGTTCCTGTGCTCGGATCTCGCCTCGTACATGACAGGTTCGACGCTCCTGGTCGACGGCGGCGCAAGCCTGTATCCGCTCGACTGAGGCCGGCTCGGCAGCTCTGTGCACAGGATGGGCGCGGCTCAACCTCAACCGTGGGTCGGCGCCGTCGACCGCCCCTCGAAAGGCGGTAGTGCAGATCACCGCGGAGAGCGATCCATGCACTTGACGGCCGGTTTCGAGGCTGCCATAATAACTGGTATGACCGGTCATGCCAGTTATGGTGATCCAGCAACCCCGCCGTCCGGCGCACATCTCGCGGCGATGCTCGAGGAGCGCCTCGTGGCGGGGGAGTGGCCGCCCGGCTCGCGAATGCCGTCGGAGCGGGTGCTGTCCCAGGAGTATGCGGTGAGTCGTCCGGTGATCCGGGAGGCGCTGCGGTCTCTGCAGGAGCGCGGCTTGATCAGTGTGGCTGCGGGTCGCGGTAGTTTCGTCCGCCAGATACGGCCGACCAGTGACGGCGGAGATCCGCTACTGCTGGTGCGGCGCGGTGAGGTCACCGCGCGGCATCTGGTGGTCGCACGCGCGATGCTCGAGGGGCAAGCGGCGGCACTCGCCGCGGAGCACAGGTCCGAAGACGATCTGGCGGATATGCGCCGCATCCTCGACGCGCTCGACCAGCAGAGCGCGCTGTCGACCTGCGCGGATCTGGATGTGGCGTTTCACGAGGCGATCGCCATCGCGTCGCGGAACCCGGTCATTCGGATCATGTTCGGCTCGATCCGACCGCTGACCCATGGAGTCATGCTGCGGAGCCTCACTGACCGCACGGTCACCGGGGCGGCACTACCGCTGCACAACGTGATCCTCGAAGCGATCGCAAACAAGGACCCCGATGCCGCGCGGCTGGCGATGACTGAGCACATCGAAGCCGCCCAGCACTTCTACGGGGACGACCTCGACGTCGCCTTGTCGGATGTGCTCAACCGGCGCGCAGCAGGCGCACCCAACATCGCTGCACTGCTCAACGATGTCAGCCGGTCGATCGCGGATCTACCCACCGACCCTCAAACCGACGGCCCGCCAACCGGATCCAACTGAGCGGGCCGGGCGCGTCGGGCCTGGCGGACATGGTCGCTGGGGCGTGGTCGACACGGTCTCGATCCTTCTTTGATCCATGTTCGTTCGCGTGCACACCGCCGGCACTCGGGGGTGGGAGTCACGCGCTCACCACGTATACGAAAGGCCTGTGATTTAGCGTGCATATTGTTGCATTGGAGACGCTGCGGCCCCGGTTCCAGAACAACCTGTGCGTCCTTGTCCTGCACACCGACGAGGGCCTCGTCGGACTCGGCGATACGTTTTTGCAGTCGGCCGCGGTCGAGGCATACCTGCATTCCCACGTCGCCCCACTGCTTCTCGGCCTCGACGAGCCGACACCGGAAGCGGTATCGCTGCTACTCGCCCCGTACGTCGGATTCCAGGGCGGCGGCGTCGAGACGCGCGCCAACGGCGCAGTGGACATTGCACTCTGGGACCTGCTGGGCAAGCAGAGTGGACAGACCGTGTCCCGCCTGCTCGGCGGTCCGGTCCGCGACACAATCGGTGTCTACAACACTTGCGCCGGCCCGGGCTACATCCAGGACACGTCGCGGCAGTCCTCGTCCAACTGGGGGCACAGCCAAGGCGAGTACGAAGACTTGGACGCGTTTCTCACCCAACCCGGCAGGTTGGCCAAGGAGCTCTACGCCGAGGGCCTGCGCGGGATGAAGGTCTGGCCTTTCGATCACGCCGCCGAGAAGTCTGGGGGCAACCGGATCACTTCGGCCGACCTGGATTCGGCGATGACCGTGATCCGGGAGATCCGCGACGCGGTCGGCATGGACATGGACCTCATGGTGGAGCTGCACGGGCAGTGGTCGCGTCGCGCCGCCGTCGAGATCTGCCGGGCATTGGAGCCCTACCAGCCGTTCTGGGTGGAGGACCCCGTCCGCCCCGACGCCGTCGACGCCCTCGGCGCACTGACCAGCGAAGTCGGCGTGCCGATCGCGACCGGCGAGACCGCGCTCGGACGCCGCGGCTTCCTGCCGCTGCTCGAGCAGGGCCGCATCGCCTACGCCACCGTCGACGTCCAGTGGACCGGTGGCCTCACCGAAGCGCGGAAAGTCGCCAACCTCGCCGATGCGTTCTCCGTACCGGTCGCCCCCCACGACTGCACCGGCCCGATCACTTTGGCCGCCTGCTTCCACCTGGCCATGGCGCAGCCCAACGCCCTGATCCAGGAAACCGTGCGCGCCTTCCTGCGCACCTGGTACCCGCGTGTGGTCACCGGCTTGCCCGAGATCCAGAACGGAGTTGCGGCCCTCTCACCCGAGCCCGGTCTGGGGCTGCAGATCGCAGCCGGCCTGAGAGAAGACCCGGACACAGTGCGTCGGGTCACCAGCATCGAAACGTCATGACCGAGACGACCCGGCAAGCAAAGGACCACCGATGAACCTTGTCCGATTCCTCGACGACGACGGCAGCGCGAAACTGGGCGTGCTCGACGCGGCCGGCATCCATCCGCTCCCGCTGCCTGACATGGCGACCCTGCTGCGACACAGCGCCGCCGAGATCAGGGAACTCACCGAGCAGGCGATCGCGACCGGCACCGTCCGGCCACTCGCTCGAACCCCGCTGCTGGCACCGATCGACGGTCTCACCGAGGTCTGGGGCGCCGGCGTCACCTACCTGCTGTCCCGATCCGCCAGAATGGAAGAGTCGCGGCACGATCTGGTGTACCAGGACGTCTACGACGCGCAACGACCAGAACTGTTCTTCAAGTCCGCCGCCTGGCGAGTGCGCACCGATGGTGAGCAGGCCGGGATCCGCGCCGACTGCCCTGACAGCGTTCCCGAGCCGGAGCTGTGCCTGGTCCTCAACCGGCACGCCGAGATCATCGGAGCGCTGGTCGGCAACGACGTCACGGCCCGCGGAATCGAGGCCGAAAACCCCATCTACCTGCCGCAGGCCAAGCTGTATGCCGGCAGTTGCGCACTCTCGCCACAGATCGTCCCGTGGTGGTCGATCACCGCCCCGGAAGATCTCGGCATCACGATGACGATCCAGCGCGGCCAGGAAACAGCATTCAGCGGCGAGACCCGGACCTCGTCGATGAAACGCGATTACGCCGAACTAGTCGAATGGCTGTTCCAAGCCAACGAGTTCCCCGACGGTGTCGTCCTTTCCACCGGAACCGGCATCGTCCCCCCGCTGGGCAACGGCCTGCGCGACGGCGACGTCGTCACCGTCTGCATCGACCAAGTCGGCGTTCTCACAAACACAATGGCGCAGATCCAGCGCACGGAAGGAGCCCTCGCACAATGACTGTGATCAGCCTGAACCCGATGGACGCAAGCGTGAACGGCTCCATCGAGGACACCACATCCGACGAGCTGCACACCATCTTGACCGCCGCGGCAGCAGCAGCACCCGCGGTCGCGTCAGCGTCGGCAGCAACGCGCGCGGCCTGGATGCGAGCGGTCGCCAATGCGCTCGACGAGCACGCCGACGAACTGGTCGCCTTGGCCGACCGGGAGACCGCCCTCGGAGTTCCGCGGCTGACCGGCGAGCTGGCCCGCGCAACCGGTCAGCTACGGCTGCTGGCATCCCACGCCGAGACCGGCCAACCCTTCGACCCGACGATCGACACCGCCGACCCGGCATGGACTCCCACACCACGTCCGGATCTGCGTTCGATTCGCGTCGGTATCGGCCCGGTCCTGGTGTTCGCCGCCAGCAACTTCCCCTTCGCTTTCAGCGTCGCCGGTGGCGACACCGCCAGCGCGTGGGCTGCCGGCTGCCCAGTCATCGTCAAAGCCCACCCCGGACATCCGCTGCTGTCGGCCGCGGTCGCCGACATCATCACGGCCACCTTTGCTGAAAATGGCGCACCTGCAGGGATATTCGCACTCGTACACGGGTACAGCACCGGTACGGCGGCACTGGCCGCCCCGGAGATCGCCGCGGCAGCCTTCACCGGATCCACGGTCGGTGGCCGCGTCCTGCACGACATCGCGGCCGCCCGCGAGAACCCGATCCCGTTCTTCGGAGAACTGGGCGGCATCAACACAGTCGTCGTCACCGGCCGCGCGAGCTCGGAGCGCCCCGAGGAGATCGCCGCGGGACTGAGCCAGTCCTTCCGGCTCGGCGCCGGCCAGTTCTGCACAAAGCCCGGACTGGTCCTTCTTCCGGCCGACAGCGATATACCGGCCCGCCTCGCGACACTGATCGCCGACCTCCCCGCGCCGGTGATGCTCGGCATCGACCTGCGCGACCAGTACCGGGGACAGCTCCGAGACTTCCTCGCGCACAAACCCGTGCAACAGGTGGCGGCCGGGCTGGAGCCGACAGAGCAGACCGGAGCCCACGAACAGATCACGGTCGCACAGACCACGGTCGACGCCCTGCTGGCCGACGTCGAGGGACTCACCGAGGAGCACTTCGGACCCACCACCTTGCTGGTCACCTACGACTCGCCCGAGGAACTGTGGCAGGCGCTCGCAGTGTTGCCCGGCTCGCTGACCGCCGGCGTGCAGCGGGCGGCCGGTGAGGACGTCGCCGACCTGGTCGCGGCGCTGGCGAGGCGAGCAGGGCGTGTGTTGGTCGACGACTGGCCGACCGGAGTTGCGGTCAGTTGGGCGCAGTTCCACGGCGGGCCGTATCCGGCCACCACCGATCCCCGATACACCGCCGTCGGCACCGCAGCGATCGACCGCTTCCTCCGCACAGTCGCCTACCAACACGTCCCCGAAGACGCACTGCCCCCGTGGCTGCACGACAGCAACCCCGAGGGCATCCTCCGGCGCATCAACGGAACCCTCACCACAGAGCCGGTGAAGCAGTAAACCGATGAAGACCTCGACAGCCCAACAGCTCACCGGTGTCGTGACCCATCACGGTGAAGGGCCCGTGTGGCTGAACGGCCACGGCCTCGTCGTGCTCGACATGCTCGCTGGCGACATCGTCCTGCTCGACGAGGCCGGCGAGGTCTCTCGGCGGGTCAACGTCGGACCGGTGGTCGCCGCCCTGCGCCCGCGACGAGGCGGCGGCTTCATCGCCGGGACCGAACGTGGCTTTGCCCTGCTCGACAACCACTGGACGGTTACCGACACCATCGAATGCTGGACCGATCCCTCCATCCGCATGAACGATGGAACCTGCGATCCGGATGGCCGGTTCTGGTGCGGGTCCATGTCCTACGACTTGGTCCCGGGCGCCGGTGCGCTATGGCAGCTACATCCCGACGGCGCCACCACCATCGCCGCGTCCGGCGTCGGCTGCTCGAATGGTCTGGCATGGACGCAGAGCGGTAACCACGCCTATTACGTCGACAGCCTGACGAACCGGATCGACATGATCACCGTGGGGCCCGACGGGAACATCCTGAGCAGAACGCCCTTCCTGGACACCGCTGATCTGGGATTCCCCGACGGCCTCGCCGTCGACAAGGCCGACGGCGTCTGGCTCGCGCTCTTCGACGAAGGCCGCCTGGTCCACGCCGACCGTCATGGCCGCCTCGACGCCGAAATCACCGTTCCAGCAAGACAGGTCACCGCCTGCACGTTCGGTGGCCCCCGATTCGACCAGCTCTACATCACCACATCCCGATATCAGCTCACCGAGCCGGAACAAGGCGCCGGAGCGGTGTACATCGCCGAGCCGCCGATCGGCGGATTCGAACCGTTCGCATTCCGCAGCTGAACCATAGATCGACCGCACCACTTCGGGGGTTCGACGATGGCGCTGCCGGATTCGAGACGCTCGCCCTCGAATAGCGCCGAGGCAGGAGTCTGTCTTCCCGCGCCGCAGCGCGTGGCACCCCAAGCCTCCGAACAACCGGCCAGTGCCTTCCCGAATGAGAGTCACATTCGGGGTTCGCATGGTGCTGGTTGAACGGAGGTGCTCGCGGTCATCGGGTGAGAGCGGTTGCGGTGTAAGGCATGCAGGACGCCGGATGCTGAGCTCTCGATGAGGGCGGGGCTGCTGCGCGCCCTACGATTTGTCGGTCACGAGCCGATAGATCACGTAGCCGACGAACCATCCCGTCAGCAGCACGCAGAGGACAAGTAGTACTTCGATTGCGTTCACTAGCATTTCGCGCCTCTCTTCACATGATTGGTGAAACTTGCTCGTAGAGTGGACCGCCCGTGCATGTCTCCGATGTTCGCACCATCACCTATCTCAGACCGGACCCATCGGGGTGGTCGGGGAGCGCGCCCTGAAATAGAGGTGATCAGTACTTGCGTTCCATCGGCTCGTAGCGGGTCTGGACAACCGGCTTGTAGTCGAGACGGATGTCGGAGAGCAGGCCGTCGCCTTCCTTGTAGGCCATGGTGTGGTTCATGAAGTTTCCGTCGTCGCGCTTGGGGTAGTCCTCGCGGGCGTGGCCGCCACGCGATTCCTTGCGGTTGAGCGCACCGACGACCGTGACCTTGGCGAGTTCGAGCAGGAAGCCCAGCTCGACGGCCTCGAGCAGGTCGCTGTTGTAGCGCTTGCCCTTGTCCTGGACCGTGATGTGGTTGTAGCGCTCCTTGAAGCCCTTGATGTCCTTGAGCGCCTGCGTCAGGGTCTCCTCGGTGCGGAACACCGACGCGTTGTTGTCCATCGACTGCTGCAGCTCGGTGCGGATGTCCGCGACGCGCTCGTGGCCGTGGTCGGACAGGATGACCTCGAGCCACTTCTCGACCTTCTCGGCCGGGTTCTCGGGCAGCTCGACGAACTCGGAGTTCAACGCGTGCTCGGCGGCGGCGATGCCGGCGCGGCGACCGAAGACGTTGATGTCGAGCAGCGAGTTGGTGCCCAGGCGGTTCGCGCCGTGCACCGAGACGCACGCGCACTCGCCGGCGGCGTACAGGCCGGGGACGTGGTCCTCGTTGTTGCGCAGCACCTCACCGTTGATCTTGGTGGGGATGCCGCCCATCACGTAGTGGCAGGTCGGGTAGACCGGCACCAGCTCGGTGACCGGGTCGACGCCCAGGTAGGTGCGGGCGAACTCGGTGATGTCGGGGAGCTTCTCCTCGAGCACGTCCTCGCCGAGGTGCGTGACGTCGATGTAGACGTAGTCCTTGTTCGGACCGGCACCGCGACCCTCGAGCACCTCGAGCACCATCGAGCGGGCGACGATGTCGCGGGGCGCGAGGTCCTTGATGGTGGGGGCGTAGCGCTCCATGAAGCGCTCGCCGTCGGCGTTGCGGAGGATGCCGCCCTCGCCGCGGACCGCCTCGGAGATGAGGATGCCGAGCCCGGCCAGTCCCGTCGGATGGAACTGGTGGAACTCCATGTCCTCGAGCGGCAGGCCCTTGCGGAAGATGATGCCCATGCCGTCACCGGTGAGGGTGTGCGCGTTGGACGTCGTCTTGTACATGCGGCCCGAGCCACCCGTGGCGAACACGATCGACTTCGCGTGGAAGACGTGGAGCTCGCCGGTCGCGAGCTCGTAGGCGATGACGCCGGTGGCGACGGGGCCCTCGGGGGTCTCGGTCAGCGCGATGTCGAGCGCGTAGAACTCGTTGAAGAACTCGACGTCGTGCTTGACGCAGTTCTGGTAGAGCGTCTGCAGGATCATGTGGCCGGTGCGGTCGGCGGCGTAACACGACCGCCTCACCAAAGCCTTACCGTGATCGCGGGTGTGACCACCGAAACGACGCTGGTCGATCTTGCCCTCGGGGGTGCGGTTGAAGGGGAGACCCATCTTCTCGAGGTCCAGCACCGCATCGATGGCTTCCTTGCACATGATCTCGACCGCGTCCTGGTCGGCGAGGTAGTCGCCGCCCTTGACGGTGTCGAAGACGTGCCACTCCCAGTTGTCTTCCTCGACATTCGCCAGAGCGGCGCACATGCCACCCTGGGCGGCACCGGTGTGGCTACGAGTGGGGTACAGCTTCGTCAGGACCGCGGTGCGGGCGCGGGGCCCGGCCTCGATGGCTGCGCGCATTCCGGCGCCGCCGGCGCCGACAATGACCACGTCATAACGATGTTCCAGCATGAAGTCTCCACTCCCCAATCGGCGATGCCCGATCCAGACCCACCACAAATACTCTATAAACATAGAGGATCTGTTCGGCGGCCGGAACGTCAGCGCCCCGGACGCGGCAACCCCGCTTCCCGAATCGGCTCGCTGACGACGAGTCAAGGCCGACCCCGCAGGTGCGAAGGAACGAGAGGACGCAGACATGAGTCAGACCACGAGCGGTGACACGACCTCACCGGCGCGATCACGACCGTCGCGCCGTGGGGCAATATGCGAAGCCGCGCTCGATCTCGCCGCCGCCGGCGGCAACCATGCCGTCACGCACTATGGAATCGACGACCGCCTGGGCATCGCCCGCGGTTCGACGTCGTACTACTACCGGACCCGGCAAGCGCTCCTGAACGCCGCAATCACCCACTTGGCAGGCCTGTCCCGGCAGGCATCTCTCGCCACATTCGAAGCAGCGGACACGACGCTCGACGTCGACCGCGCCGCCGACCTGACCGCGAAGCAGCTCGACTTGCTACTCGGCCTACGCCGACGCGACGCACTGGCCCGCTACGCGCTCACCACCGACGCCACCGGTGACGACGAACTGCGAAGCGCACTCGCGAGTTGCCTGTTCTCGGTTCCCGGCGCCGAAGCGCTCATCGCACACCTCGGTGCGTCCGACCCGTCCTGCGCGGCAAGCAATTTCGTGATCCTGCTCGAAGGACTTGTGTTCGATCGCCTCCATGGATCGCGCTCGCGCCAAGGAATCATGACCGGAACCGCAGCCGGTATCGCCGACCTTCGATCACCGATCCGGCTCTGGCTTTCCGTGCTGAGTTCTCAAAGACGTTGAGGCACTCGGAATCGCAATGGCGGCAATCGCAGCACTCGGGTCGAGCTGAGTGTCGCCGCGCAGCAACGCATCGAGAACCAGCCCATCGAGTGCTGCCACGGCATCGCGCGCAGCCTGCCGAGTCGCCGCGCCAGAGGCGAGGACGCTGACGTACAGCTCACGGGCGGCGACCAGGTGCTCGCGGAGGCGGGGGCGGTTGAGTGCGGCGAGCATGAGTTCGTACCGGGCGCGGGTGAACGTCTGCTCCGGGCCCAACCAGCGCGCGAGTGTCTCGCTCAGCGTCTCACCGCCGCGAGGCTGATCGATATCGCGGAGGTGCTCGACCAGAGCCTCCAGAAACCGCTCGTACGAGCCGAAGTGATGCCGGATGCTCCCGTGTGGCAAGCCGGCGGACTCCTCTGCGGCCCTGGCCGACGTGCGTGCCACCCCGACCGTGCCGAGAAGCTGCAGGCCGGCGTCGAGCAGCCGATCGCGTGAGGAATTCTCCATGCGGAGAATTGTATTTGCTACCTTCTTCTCCATGTGGAGAAGAAGGTGGATTGCGGAACGCATGTTCATCGGGCCGAACACCCGCGGACCCGCGGACGGTCGGCAATGAAGGCGGTTGTGGTCGGAGGCGGCGTCGCAGGCCTGGCCGCGGCCATCGGGCTCCGCACCGCCGGTGTTGAGGTCGAGGTGCTCGAGCGTCGAGCAGGGTCAGCGGCCGAAGGCGCCGGCCTCTCGCTGTTCGGCAACGGTTTCACGGCGCTCGACGCTATCGGCGCCGGAGACGCGGTGAGGACCATCTGCGCACCCCATCCCCCTCCAGGACAAGCGGGGATTCGCCGGCCCAACGGCACATGGATGAGTCGCCCGGACCCCGTTGTCGCCGAGCACGTACGCATCGTGCACCGCGCCGAGCTCCTCGACGCGTTACGTGACTGCCTGCCGCGCGGGGTCATTCGGTGGTCGTTCGACGTGAGCGACATCGACGAGGACGACAACCACGTCGTTGCGCGAAGTACCTCCGGGGAGTCGGCCGACGCCGACCTGGTGGTAGCGGCGGACGGCATCGAAAGTCGTATTCGCCGTTCATGGCCGCACGACCCGGGGACCGAGTATGCCGGCTACGGCGCGTGGCGCGGCATCACTCGCCGACCGGTCGATCTCGGTGACACCGGCGGGGAGACCTGGGGCAAAGGGCTCCGCTTCGGGTACGCGCCGTTGCGAGACGGACGGGTGTACTGGTTTGCCGTCGCGACCATGCCGCCCGATCCGCCCAGCGAACCACAGCTCCAGAAGACACTGACGCTCCTGGAGAAGTGGCACGACCCGATTGGGCCGATCCTGCGCGCCACGCCGCAGGAGGCGATCTTCTGGCTACCCATCTACGCCTTGCGTCAGGTAGCGCCGACCTTCACTAGAGGCCGCGTCGCCCTTCTCGGCGACGCTGCACACGCGATGACCCCGGACCTCGGTCAGGGAGCGAATCAAGCATTCGAGGACGCAGCGACCCTGGCCACTATCCTCGCGCAAGTGGTCGACGGCTCAACGGATCTGACCGAAGCACTCGAACGCTACGACAGCCTCCGCCGCCCCCGGACGGCAATCGTGGCGTCGCGGGCCAGGCGGATCGGTGCGCTGGCGCATCCACGAATGCCTTGGCTGACGCCGCTGCGCGACCTGCTCATGCGTGCCGTACCGGATTCGCTGGTGGACCGACAAGCCTTGGCCCTGCAGGCCTGGCAGCCGCCGACATAGCCCTGCTGCGTATCGCCGCAGGCCGGCCGATGATCTCGAACCGGCCGACGACCTCCCGGCCCGGCGACCCGCGTCTGGCTCGGCTGGGCGTCGTGTCGGCCGCCAATTCCTACTCAAACCATGGGACCGCGGCGTGCTCCACCGTATCGTCACCATCGGCCGGCGAGACCACGAGCTCGAAGGCACGATCGTCGTTGGATGCGAACTCGCGGAGCAGGATCCGATAGCGCCCCGCGGGGACCGGGAGCCGCGAGTCGGGATCGTCGGGCTCTGGTCGTTCATCGTTGAACTGCGCGGCCATCGTGAGCTGCGTGTAGTCAGTCAGCCAGAGACCGTCGCCCGTGTCGATCACTCCAGCTGCTTCCCGCGTGGCCCGATCCGACGACGCCTCCGTGACGATCCGCAGCTCGCCGCCCGCGGCATCGGGGCCCACGTAGGCGATGAACAGTGCACCGCGGCTCATCTGTTCGGCGAACCGCGTCAGGAGCTCGTCCAAATCCCAGTCTGCGCCGACGAATCCGTCGTAGGGGCCTGCGGCGACGAGGCAGACGAACCCGTCCTCGTCCACGGAGGTGATACGCGGGAACCCGGGAACACTCATGCGGTACATGCTACGAGCGGGACCAATGCAGGTGCAGCGCCGGACGTTAGCGGCGTGCGCGCTCGCACCGGCCCCACCGTGGTCAGTACGGTCGTGCTGTCGGGGCGGATGCAATGTCATCGAGTCCGATGACGCATTCGTCGTCTGCGAGATCGACGGAGATGACTGGTGTTCCGTGGTCGATCATCCCGCCGTGGTGGTATCGGGCCGTCGCAGCCCGGTCTCGTCCATGGCAGTGTCGGCCGTCAGGGAAAGATGGGGCCAGTGCGCGAGGTCGGTGAGCATCTGGCGATCGTGTGTGGCCACGATGACAGCGGCCGGGGTTGCCGACAGTGCGTCGGTGAGTTCGTCGACCAGGGATACCGATAAGTGGTTGGTCGATTCGTCACAGAGGAGCACCGTGGGCCGGGAAGCGAGCTGCATTGCGAGATGGAGTCTGCGCTGCTGCCCTTGTGAGAGTCTTCCGACTGGAACGTCTCGTGCCCGCTTCTCCAGAAGACCTGTAGATGTCAGTGGGAGCGGATCGACATTGAGGTGCAGGCTAAGAGTCCGGATGTGGCGGTCGTAGAGTTCCTGTGCGGTCAGTTCGGGTTCCCACGCCGGAACTTCTTGGCCGATCAGCGCGACGCGGGCGATGGCGTGGTGGTGGACGCTGCCGGTGGTCGGCTCCAGCTCGCCGGCGAGTACCGCGAGCAGTGTGGATTTGCCCGCACCGTTGCGACCAGTGACCAGGAGTCGTTCACCCGCATCCAGAGAGAACTCGACGGGAGAGTCCAGTCGGCCTGCCACGGTGATGCCCTCGCGGCGAAGCAGCGGTGTGCCGGGGCGGACGGTCAGGTCGGGGAACCGTAGTCGCAATGGTGGTTCAGGCACGGTGACGGTATTGGCCTCAAGATCGGATTGGCGCCGCTTGAGTGACTGGACCAACCCTGGTGCTCGGGACTGGCGCTGGTGCTTGCCGTGCCCCTTGTCGGGTCGCCACCCGGTGCTGAGTCGGTCGCGGGCATTCGCGACGGCTTCCTGCAGTCGTGCATGCTCGGCGAGTTGCTCCTCGTGCTCGTGTATCCAACGGTCGCGGGCCCGCTGCCGACCGTCTCGCCAACCGGCGTAGCTGCCGGCGAAGAGTTGCGGGCGATCATCCTGGCTCGGGTCCAGATCCAAAAACTCCTCGGCGACGTCGTGCAGGAGCGCGCGGTCGTGACTGACGATTGCCAGGCCGCCGGAGTGGGCGCGGAGCCGTTCGGTGAGGAAGTCCAATCCGCCGCGATCGAGGTGATTCGTCGGTTCATCGAGCAGCAGGATGTCCCGTGGGGCCCCGAGCAGGCACGCGAGACGAACTCGATAGCGTTGCCCGACCGACAGCGTCTCCAGCGGGCGCTCTCGGTCCGTGCACGCCTGCAGCGCGGCCAGCGCGACGTCGACGCGGCGCTCCGCATCCCAGGCATCGAGCCGAATCGCGGCGTCCAACGCCGCTGCGTAGACGTCGTCGACTCCCCGAACTCCTTCTGCAAGCCGGACCGCCGCGGCATCCAGTTCCCGCAATGCGTGTCTGGCTGGCTCGATGGTTTCGGCGAGCAGAGTGCCGACGGTCTCGCCCGTGCGGAAAGGTATGGCCTGCTGAGCAATACCGATCGTGCCGACTCTGCTGATCGTGCCGTCGTCAGGTTGCACTATCCCCGCGAGCACGTGCAGGAGTGTGGTTTTGCCGCGCCCGTTCTCGCCGACGATGGCAAGCCGTGAGCGGCTGGACACCGTGATGGAGACGTCCGTCAGAACCGGTTGCGATCCGAGGGAGACGTGTACCGAACGTGCTCGGATGTGCGCCTGCGCACCCGGAGGAAGGTGGTCGGTGGGTGAGGAGGTCCTGTGTGAAGTGGGTGTGGACAGGCCATTTCGGCCCGTGTGGGAAGCAGACATGGATTCTCCGCAGCTCGAGATGGAGCCGGGCAGCACTCAGTGACCGCCCGGCGTGAAAGTCCCGGACGGCGGCTTCAGAGAAAGGTGGAAAGTCGGGTCGCCGCCGTCAGCGGTGCGACCACGGCTTCATGAACCCGGTGCTTGCGAACATGTGCAGGAGCATAGCGGAGCCACCAAACCGCCTCCACCGAATTTCCCGCCACCGCGCGATGCCAACCGGGCACGATTATCACGACGCTCACCTCACCGGCCAGCGGTGACATTCGCGGGGCACGGTCCGTCATCCGACACGAAAATGAGAGTCTCGAGCAAAGGCGCGGGGTAGTCGCTGAGGACGACGAACGCGTGAAGCCCGGTCTCGGAAGCCTGTCGCCGAAATGAGGGGACGCGCAACGGCCTTCGACTGACACTGTCCGCGCAGACCGACAGCCATAGCTGCGTCGATCGCAGCCTCGACGGCAAAGTAGGCCCTCGGTGAGACGATCCGGCAGGCCCTCGGCCGGCACAGGCGGAGTTACGTCAGGGCGAGGGCAACTCGGGATCTTCGCCGCTCCTCGCGCGGATACTAGCGACTCGACCAGACAAAGTTCCCGGCCTGAAGAGCTCATCGCCTGGCGCAAACTGTTGGAGCGAGATCGCCCCAATGTCGCAGGTAGGCGGTCACGGTGCTGTCATCGGCGGGTGGGGGATAGATCCGCCTCAGAGGAAGCCGAACCAGGCTCTCCTGCATCTTGGGGTCAGCGAAACCCGCGAGCGGTGGACGGGTTCGATCCAGGAAATGACGACCGCATCTCTTCGAGGACCTCTCCGGTGGAGAACTTCACCCGATACTCCGGATCCGCAAGACCTCTGTTCAGCTCCCAGAGAAGCAGCGCCGGATCCACGTCTCGCTCCGACACATTCAGCTTGATGGCTACCGGCTTGCGAAACCACTTCGACGGATTCCCGCTCCGATCCTTGATCAGGACCGAGTTCTTCAGCTGGATGTAATTGACGTCCGAGATCCTGCGGTATTCAGAGGTCGCTTCGATACTCTCGATCTCATCCCACTTCAGCATCCTGCCCACCCCGAAGTACCCCACCTCGGATATGTGCAAGGCCGCTGATCCCCTGGCAGAGAGAACCAGGAATAGGACGACGCCGAACGCTGATCCGGCCCAAGCTCCGATCCTGATGAAGAGGGGAACCTCGCCCCACTCCACGTCTTGAGACATACAAACGAACGCCGGGCCAAGCATGATGAGGAACAGACATGCACAGATGTCTCGCCACCTGGTGATCGGATGGTCAGGGATCATGATTCCGACGATTCCCTCCGCCGAGTCGATCTTCCTGGTCTCCAGATTCAATCGGGCGAGACGGATTCGGGAAGAAAGGGATTGAGATCTCAGGGGCCTGGCAGCCATCGCAGTCGAAACACCCATGAATCCGAAACAGAGGAACGGGCCTACCCCGTAGACACTTCCCGTCGCCATCGGGAACATGATTGCAAGTGCTCCAGACATGACCGCCCCGACGGCCGCGAACCACAGCGGATAGTCCCGACGGTTCCAGCACCTGGGCCATTCCGCGGAGCTCTCGATTCGCGGCATCACTCGGCAGCCTTTCGTAGATGGTGTCCCCGGTCAGCCTGTTGGCCCTCGACTGACCCTATCCGCCGAGACCGGCCTCCAGAGCTGTGTCGATGGCCGCCTCGATGTGGTCGTCCTCGGTGTAGAAGAAGGCTGGCATTGTTTCCCCGTACTCACCAGCGAGATGAGGAGCTGGGTCAGTCGCAGGTCCGGGTTCGCGAAGAACGACACCACGCTCACTCGAGCCTTAGGGTGCATCTTCGCGACGGCTCCGCCCGCGCCAATCGTGGGCAGGCCGTACGCACAAATGAACCAGAGTGTGAACGACAGGTGGAACCATCTCCACGCTGGTGGCGTCCAACCTCGCGGGGACGAGATATCGACATGGCATTTGGCGCTGTGGGAATTAGGGATGCAGAAGTACTTCGCCGAGGGCGACTAGTGGGGCGCTCCAACTTCCCCTTGGAACGCCCCACTGGCTCGGCACCCGCTTCCCTCGGGCACGCCTACACGATACACCCATTATCGAACGTATGTTCCCCTGGGGTACGGGAGCCGTGTCCATGATGTAGCCGACAAAGCCGCTGAACAGGCCCACTTTTTGAGTAATGATTGTTCTCTGGGGATGTCCTCGACGGGACCCGCACTGGGTCGAGTTTCCAATGTGTACATGGTTGGCGCCGTAGCCGACGGACCTGGAGGTGTACGAGACCGACTACCCGCTGATCTACTGGTTCCTCTTCCCCCGTTCTTCAACGAGTGGGACCGAGCACGGATTCCTCGAATTCTGGCCCTGCTGGGCTGGTGGCTACTGCCCATAGCGGGGATGAGTTCTCCCTGGAGCCCCGGATACGAGCGGCAGAGACCAACGGGCACGGGACGGTCGCCACGGCGGGCCGCCAGCGGCACGCGTCGCCGGTCCGGTCACGGGCCGGCGCGCACCCAGCGGCCACCCTCCGTCGTCTGCGCGGCCTTCAGCGCGTCACAGGGAGGTGATCCCCCACGAACTTCGCGTTCTCGGCGGATACTGCCCATAGGAGGAGATGACCGATGATCGACATCATTCCGGTACCGGAGTGGTATTACGCCATCGTGTACCAGCTCTGGCTGTGGGGCATCCCGCCGCACTAACCCGAACCGACAGCGGGCCAGCAAATCCGGGGGTTGCTGGCCTCCTTGGAGGTCACCATGATCGACAACTCCCTGGTGCCACTCAACGGCATCCTCATACCGCAGTGGCTCTACGAGGTGCTGTACCAGGCCTGGCTTGTGTGGGAGCCACTGGTGGGGCCACCGGTAACCCATTGATCGACCGAACCGACAGCGGGCCAGCATGTTTGACTTTGGAGGTAAATGGCGATGATCGCGTACCCGTTCGACCTCGCATGGTGGGGGCCGCTCGTGCCCGTGGTGATTGCCGTGGTCGATTTCCTCAACTCCTTGACTAGGGGCTGATCGAGATGGACTGGCCGTAGTTGTCTACTGGCTGACGTACCTACCGTTCTTCAACGACCAGCAGCGGCAAGGCGCTGGTGAACGTGCTCTGGGGGATTCGGATCAAGAGTGACCAACCCTGGCCCCGACTGTTCCTGGAGGTCACCATGATCGACTTCGTTCGCCGATCGGTCGCCTGCGCGGCCATCGTGGCCGGTTCGGTTCTGGCGCCGGCGGCCACCGCCTCCGCCGCGGTCACCGTTCCGTTCCAGATCAACCCAGCGCCGTACGGAAACCCATACGGCAGCCTCGACGTTCCCACCATCCGCTGCGTGGCCGTGGTCGGCGAACAGCCTGGGACGGTGACAATCACCGGCCCGAAAAAAGGCTGGTGGAAGTGCCTACGCCCGGGCGACATGCACTGGCTGAACCTGTCTAGCGGAGCCTCCGGCACCGCCCGGATGTCGGCTGGAATGGACGGATACCCGGAAGCGGTCCTGCCGACCGGGCCCGGACAGGTCGTCGTCGCCGCCACTTCCAACGCCGGCCCATACACACCGGGCGTCGTAACCGTCTACGTTCCATAGACGAACGGCCCGCGGGTCCGAGAGACGTGACGATCCTCGGGGGCGATACTTCTGGCCACTCCGCTACCGGAGGTGTTCGAGATGATTCATCCGGTTGATGACTTCCCGCTGATCTGGTGGCTCATGCCGAGGGTGATTGTCCCGGAGGACATAGCCGTGTGGATCCGAGACCATGCCCCCTGCTGGCTTGGCGGGTACTGCTACTAGATAGAAGCGAAGAACGACCGAGACCCTAACCGCACCGCGCCACCGTCGATGCCATAGTCCGGGCGATGGCCGGATCTCGGTCCCGGCCGTCCTGGCTAACTTGTTGGTCGCCTCGAAGGCGTTGCGATCCGGATCCGCCCGCGCGGAAATGTCGCTTAGCGCAGCCGAGAAAATGATGAACTGCGCGGCCCTCGCATCATCCCAACGCTCTTAATGTTGGCGGTAACGCAGACCGGAACCGCCACCAGTTCGCCCTTGCCCACGGCCAACGCCGAGCCGAGCTGACTATTGCGTCCCGGACACTGCCCTCAACGCAAAGTCCCTGATCAGGTCGCAGAAAGCCCCTCTCAGCTCAGGGGAACGTATGTACGAAAGTGGTCGCGTGTCGAGCTGCGATCGCACATGCCACTGCTGCCCGCGCGGCCATCGACTCGGACCGACCCGCGTCGTCGTCGGTTGGATGGCCTGTGGATGCACCGACGCGGCGGGCACCGTAGGTATGAATGCCGCGAGCGTGGCGTGATCTTGTACGTGCCCGACCGCGATGGGCCGCTGGACTTCGGTGAACACTCGCTGGCGGAAGTAGCAGCAGACGATTAGGGCGTTGCGCGCCCGGGAGGGTGGGGCGGAAACTGGCGACAACCCGTACCCGCCCCACCCGCGCCGCATTGCACTTCGGGGGTGCAATGTGGCGAACCGAACCTATCGGACAATCAGTCCAGGGGAAAGAGTTTCGAGGAGCGGCGCCGAGGAAATCGCCCGTCACGCGACGCCGCTCAACACCCACAACCCCGCCGCGCACGATGCGTTTGGCGTCGCTGCGGGTTGCCGCCCCGTCGGGAGGTATCGATATCTGCGGGGCAACACTGCCCACGCTACTCGTATCGTCAGTGGCGTCAACGCTCGCGAAACCGGCAGACCCATTGCGCGGGAACGGCACCGCGCGGGTTCTGGGCGCCGCGCTGCCCGTGCCCACAACGCAACCATGCATGCAGCTTTGGTTCTTGCCGCTCATCTGTTCCCCCACTTCGAAGCGAATCGGCCGCCGCCGGCCTGGCCCTCAGGGGTTGCCGTTGAATCGGCGGTTGACCTCCTCGATCGTGCTCAACGCCCACGGCGTGTGCTGGTCGCCTTCGAAGAGCTGGAACTTGTCGTCGAGCAGACTCCGGGTCTTCCACCTCTCGATTGTGGAGTCGATCAGATCCCGGTTATCGGTATAGGTCCCATTGCCTCTGCTCCTGCGCGTTGTTGGCCAACGCGATATTGCCAGCAGAACGTTCTGCCAGAGATTGCCGGGCAGCGCGCCTACCGACGGTGTGTGCGTGCGGGATGCGGCGAGCGGGACATCTGGCGGACGTTCGTCAGGCCGCACCCCCGCGGCAAAGCGAAGCATGGTCGAACGTCCTAATGGGATGCTGTGGACCGGTGGCCTGACGGGCGGATCACCAGCGACGCTGAACGCGCTGCCACACAGGAATCCTGACTCGAGGACTGCAACCTGTCGTCGACGCCGCAGAGCACTGGGCGGACTCCCGACGGTCCGCCGCCTGGCGCCCACCTGGCGACCGGGTGCAACTAGGGCGGTACCGCACCTCGGCCGCGCCATCGAGATGACGAGATGCGCGTGTCACCCGGACATGCGAGGAGTTATTGAGAGTTGGAGCACATTCGCCACGCGATGCGGCGCTGGTGGTTAGTGTCGGCTGCGCGGTGCCCGGGCTCACCCCCGACTGTGCCCGGGCACCGCGTCTCAGAAGGTAATCCCACCCCCGACGAGTGGGACCACCTCGGCTGAGAAGATCCCATGGTCACCGTTGCATTTGCGTTGCACCACCTACCTGCCGAACTGCGCGAGCGTCCGGATCCCCACCGTGCGGTGAGCGGTGCCTGCCGAGGGACATGTCATGACAGCCAGCATCGCGACGTCGGCCGTGTAGGGCGGACGAAGCGCATGCGATCAGGCATATGTGCGACGGGCGCAGCCTGGCGGAGTGCGGCACACCGGACGGCGTCGCGATTGGCGAGGTGTCTCTTAGTCACGGCCCGGCTGAAGTCCCATCGGGTCACCCTCACCGATCTGCATTGTCAGGCAGTCTCCACACATGCGGAATTCCCCTACGGTGGTGAGATATTCGAATCCATTGCAACAGAGGGGGAATCTGTGAAGTCAATGCGGAGGGCTTTCGGAGTGGTCGCAGGAGCCTCAGGGGCGGCGGCGATGGCCATCGGACTCGCGCCCGCACATACTGCGCCCGGTGCGTCGGATCGGGGCGCACCGGACACGAGTGTCGCGGCGATCGAGAACGCGATCATGAAGGCTAACGACCCGAGCTCGGGTCTGCTGGAAAAGATGTCGCACGAAGAGTGGGATCTTCTGAAGTCGTCGAACGCCGCGTCCGTGCTCCTGGACGCAAAGACCGGTGAAGTGCTGAGCTTCGGTGAGGGCGACTTCGTTCCGAAGGTCGCGGCGCCTCGAGCGCAGCCGATGTCTCAGGTCCCGGGCTAGCTACGCTTCCTTGTGCTGACAGCCTCAAAACCTGGCGCAGCGCTGCGCTGGGCGCTGAACGGGCCCTGGCTCGCGCACGGGACGCCTCCATTCCACGACGACGTCGGACACGGCCGCTACCCCTAGTGATGGACTGGCAGTCCTCGGGCATCTCGAGCCCCGGAGTAGATTCCGGGCCTCCTCCGTCCTGGACTGCTCCGCACGAGCCAACAAGAGCAGACGGCCATCGACTATCGAGACTTCAATCACGACATGGCGCCAGTGTTACGTCGCGGCACAAGATTTCACCCTCGATTTCAACCGTTCTGTTGTGGGCGAACGTCCAAGTTCTCGTATCGTCAGGGGGAACGCGGTAGGACGAGGTGCAGGGAGGCGCCATGACGGCTGCGATCGACATCGTGGAGACCCAGCGGCGGAGCCGGTCGTCGACGCAGCGCCTTCTCCCGTTGTTCCTCGTTCCGGCACGACCTTCCGCGGCTCCGACGCCGACGATCCAGGTTCGGCCGGCGCCTGCGACGAACTTGGGATGTGTGTGGGATGTCGACGACGACACCCGGGTTCAGCTCGAGCGGGATTCGCTGACGATTCACACTGTCGGCTTCGACGGAGCTGAAGTCACGGTATCGCTGACCCCGGATGCTTCGAATGAACTCGCTGCGGCGCTCGTATCGGCCCTGGCTGTGCTTCGTGCGCGGCAGGAGCACCGGTACAGCTGATCCGGCCCGCATGGAGCGTCCTCCGCCAGCCAGCTCTGCAGCCAGTTCCCGCAGATCGCCGCAGAGATCTTTTCTCGAGCGCGGGATCAGACCAACCTGCCGGGCAAGTGCTGAGCCAGTGCCAGGGGAGCGGTCGGCGGGGAACCCCCGTTATCCGCCACCCGACCGCTCCGCACGCGCGTATCGAGTTCGGTACCCTCGCCGCCCGGGTTGGGCATCAACCCGAGTGCATGCGAGTGTTCACCCATGGCCGTGACTCATTGCAGCCCTGAGCGCCGAATGACGCACCACACGAACCGCTGTCGGGTATGGATATCGCTTCTCGCGTTCGGGCTCATCAGTGCGTGCTCGGCGCAGGAAGCAGTCAACCCATACCCTGAGACATCCGTGGCGGTATTCACGAATAACGGCCGCACTGGGCCACGGGATCTACCCGAGGTGCCCAAACTCCCCACCTCGACGAGCCCGGGCGCGACGTTCACACTCGATGGCTTGTGGTCAGGAACCGCAATCACCAACGATCCAGCACATCTGACGTGCGTCCACGACCCCGAAAACAACAGTCAGACATACACGGTGACAACGCCGACAGCAGGACAGTACTCCGGTGCCGACAACTATCCGACCGCGGACTACTACAGCCTTTCCGTGCTTCTCTCCGACCGGCCGCAGTTGGAGAACGGGGTCGAATGGACCTCGCAGGTTGTGGTTGGCTTCGCGGATTCGACTGGCACATACGTCCAGTTGGCGGCACCCGAACCCCAAAGCGTTGTCGTGCAATCCAGCGAGGACCAGTCCGCGGTGGCGTTCGCGATGATCAATGCGGCAGAAGACAATCGGAACGACGGATCACCCACGACCGTGGTCGGTACCATCACCTGCCCATCGCGGTGACGGAGCACAGCGACAGCCCACACGTGCCGACGCCAAGGTCAAACCACGGAGTTCATTTCCGCGGTTAGACGACAGAGCGCATGCGAGATCGGAGAACGCGCCTGGCGTGCGGCGATCGTCACGTGAACAATGCACGGTCTGGTTCTGGTATCCACAGGGTGCTGATGGCGTTGCCGTTGTAGCTGTCGGTGACGAAGTCGATCAGAGAGTTGAGCTGTGGATGGGTGGTGATCGCCTCGTGCCAGAGCAGTGCCATGGGGTAGGCGGGTGTGGGGTTGACGATGGGGATGCGGCGGATGTTTGGATGCCACGGCGTCGTGGTTCCTTCACCACCGAAGGTGACCAGCGTCGTCGAGTCCGCGATGCGGTCGACAATGCTCGGGAACCCAATACCGCCGGGGTGCCGCTCGGTCGTGATCGTGATGCCGCAGCTGTCGCTGAGCAGGTGGTAGAAGTCGGCTACTTCGGAGTCGAAGCCGGCACCGGGAACCCACGCGGTGAGGCCGTCGAGGTCGCGGAGGTCGACGTGGTCGCGGCCTGCGAGTGAATGGCCATGACCGACGAGCAGATACAGAGCGTCGAGGTAGGCGGGTGCCGCGGTGATGTGCGCCGGCAAGGGGTGGATGCTCCAGTGTTCGCGGGCGAAGGCAACGTCCACGCGGCCGTCGATCACGGCGTCTCGTGATGTCTTCGACGGGCCCATCATGATGAGCTCGATCTCGGCGTCCGGGTGCTTCTCGAGGTAGAACCGCATCAGATTCGCGTCGGCGATCTGGGTGCCGTGCACGGCGACGCGGAGTACCTGCGAATCGAGTACTGCTGACACCGCGGCGTCGGCCGACGCGAGCACCGAGCGCGCGTGCGGCAGGAAGCGGGCACCATGCGAGGTCAACGCGACGTTGCCGATCCGGCGGTCGAATAGTTGGGCGCCGAGTTGGCCCTCGAGCTTTGCGATTCTCTTGGAAACTGCCTGCTGACTGATGCCCAGCACCGACGCGGCCAGACCGAATTGGCCTTCGTCGCTGATAGCGACCATCGCTCGCACCGCGGACAGATCAAGATCCAAGCCTGCCACCTGCTTCCACATCCACTAGTTGTCGCCTCTGGCGTGTCGCTTGTTCGACGTATTGGGACTGTAACTGGTCATATACCTGCCGGAGTCGGGGTGTGCCCGACAACCAACTAGCGTTCCTAGCGTCGAGTGGGGTGACCATGAGTAGGTCGGCGTTCGTTCACCTGCACAATCACACCGAGTACTCGATGCTCGACGGTGCGGCAAAGGTCGGTCCGTTGTTCAAGGAGGCCGAGCGCCTCGGGATGACCGCGGTCGGCATGACCGACCACGGCAACATGTACGGCGCCAGCGAGTTCTACAACGCCGCCAAGAAGCACGGCATCAAGCCGATCATCGGTATCGAGGCGTACATCGCGCCGGAGTCGCGGTTCAACACCAAGCGTGTGCTGTGGGGCGACCCGAGCCAGAAGTCCGACGATGTTTCCGGTAGCGGCTCGTACACGCACATGACGATGGTCGCGGAGAACTCGACGGGTCTGCGGAACCTGTTCAAGTTGTCGTCGCTCGCGTCGATCGAGGGTCAGCTCGGCAAGTGGCCGCGCATGGACGAGGAACTCATCGCCCAGCACGCCGAGGGCATCATCGCGACGACGGGCTGCCCGTCCGGCGAGATCCAGACGCGGTTGCGTCTGGGCCACGACCGCGAGGCCCTCGAGGCCGCCGCGAAGTGGCAGGAGATCTGGGGCAAGGACAACTTCTTCCTCGAGCTGATGGATCACGGGCTGTCGATCGAGCGCCGGGTGCGGGAGGGCCTGCTCGAGATCGGCCGCAAGCTCGACATCCGTCCGCTGGCGACCAACGACTGCCACTACGTCACCAAGGACGCGGCCGAGAACCACGAGGCGCTGCTGTGTATCCAGACCGGCAAGACGCTGTCGGATCCGACGCGCTTCAAGTTCGACGGTGACGGCTACTATCTCAAGTCCGCCGAGGAGATGCGGGCGATCTGGGACGCCGAGGTGCCGGGCGCGTGCGACAACACGATGCTCATCGGCGAGCGGGTGCAGCCGTACGAGGACGTGTGGCAGCACCGCGACCGGATGCCGATCTTCCCGGTGCCCGACGGCCACACGCAGCAGACCTTCCTGCGGCACGAGGTGATGCGCGGTCTCGATCGGCGCTTCCCGTCCGGTCCGCCGCAGGAGTACCTCGAGCGCGCCGACTACGAGATCGGCGTCATCAACGAGATGGGCTTCCCGGCCTACTTCCTCGTGGTCGGCGACCTGATCAACCACGCCCGCGAGGTCGGCATCCGCGTCGGCCCGGGCCGAGGCTCCGCGGCCGGGTCGCTCGTCGCGTACGCGATGGGCATCACCAACATCGACCCGATCCCGCACGGTCTGCTGTTCGAGCGGTTCCTCAACCCCGAGCGCGTGTCGATGCCCGATATCGATATCGACTTCGACGATCGCCGCCGCGGCGAGATGGTGCGCTACGCCACCGAGAAGTGGGGCAGCGACAAGGTCGCGCAGGTCATCACGTTCGGCACCATCAAGACCAAGGCCGCGATCAAGGACTCGGCGCGAGTCCAGTTCGGCCAGCCCGGTTTCGCGATCGCCGACCAGATCACCAAGGCGCTGCCGCCGCCGATCATGGCGAAGGACATCTCGGTGGCGGGCATCACCGACCCCGAGCACGAGCGGTACAAGGAGGCCGTCGAGGTCCGGGCGCTCATCGAGTCCAACCCGGACGTCGCGAAGATCTACCAGACCGCGCTCGGACTCGAGGGCCTGATCCGCAACGCCGGTGTCCACGCGTGCGCGGTGATCATGTCGTGCGAGCCGCTCACCGACGCCATCCCGGTGTGGAAACGGGCGCAGGACGGCGCGATCATCACCGGCTGGGACTACCCGTCGTGCGAGGCCATCGGCCTGCTGAAGATGGACTTCCTCGGTCTGCGCAACCTCACCGTCATCGGTGACGCGATCGAGAACATCAAGGCCAACCGCGGCATCGACCTCGACCTCGACACCCTCGCGATGGATGACGAAGCTACCTATGCGATGCTCGCCCGCGGCGACAATCTCGGTGTCTTCCAGCTCGATTCGGCGGGCATGCGTGAGCTTCTGCTCCGCATGGCGCCGACCGAGTTCAACGATCTCATCGCATCGAACGCCCTCTACCGGCCCGGGCCGATGGGCGTCGGCGCGCACTGGGCATACGCGGACCGCAAGAACGGCCGTGAGGCCGTGACACCGATCCATCCGGAACTCGACGAACCGCTCCGCGAGATCCTGGGCGAGACGTATGCGCTGATCGTCTACCAGGAGCAGATCATGCAGATCGCTCAGAAGGTGGCCGGCTACTCGCTCGGACAGGCAGACCTGCTCCGCCGCGCGATGGGCAAGAAGAAGCCCGAAGTGCTCGCCGCCGAGTTCGAGAACTTCCGCAACGGTATGCGCGGCAACGGCTACAGCGACGAGGCAGTCACCGCCTTGTGGGAGGCCGTGCTGCCGTTCGCCGGCTACGCCTACAACAAATCACACGCCGCCGGCTACAGCCTGGTCATGTACTGGACCGCCTACCTCAAAGCCAACTACCCGGCCGAATACATGGCCGCACTGCTCACCTCCGTCGGCGACGACAAGGACAAGACGGCGGTCTACCTGTCCGACTGCCGCAAGAGAGGTATCACCGTGCTCCCGCCCGACGTCAACGCCTCCCGCCTCGACTTCGCCTCCGTCGGCGACGACATCCGATTCGGTCTCGGCGCCGTGCGCAACGTCGGCGCCAACGTGGTGGGGTCGATCATCGCGGCGCGCGAGGAGAAGGGGAGTTTCACCGACTTCTCCGACTACCTCAACAAGATCGACGCGCTGGCGTGCTCCAAGAAGGTCACCGAATCTCTCATCAAGGCAGGCGGATTCGACTCGCTCGGGCATCCACGCAAGGGCCTGATGCTGGTGCACGCCGACGCGATCGACGCGGTGATGGGCACCAAGAAGGCCGAGGCCATGGGCCAGTTCGATCTGTTCGGCGGGGAAGACGCCGACGAGTCGATCGCGTCCGTGTTCAACGTCAAGGTGCCCGACGAGGAGTGGGACACCAAGCACAAGCTCGCACTCGAGCGCGAGATGTTGGGCCTGTACGTGTCAGGTCATCCCCTCGACGGCATCGCCGCAGCGCTCACATCGCTCACTGACACCTCGATCGCAGCCGTGCACGCCGGAAGGATTCGCCACGGCCAGAAGATCGTGATCGGCGGCATCGTCGCCGCGGTCGACCGCCGCGTGAACAAGAAGGGCGAGCCCTGGGCCATCGTCGAGATCTCCGACCTCGACGCTGCCACCGAGATACTCGTCTTCTCCCCGACCTACACCACCTTCCAACACGCCCTCACCGAGGACTCCGTATTACTCGTCACCGCGAACGCCAACATCCGCGAAGGCAGGACATCAGTCGTCGCAGTCGACATCTCCACGCCCGACCTGGGAAACGGTGCACCATCCTCAGCCCCAATGACCCTCACCCTCCCAGTCCACGCGTGCACACGCCCCAACATCGAAGCCCTCCGCGACGTCCTGCAGCGTCACCCCGGGGAGACCGACGTACACATCGTGCTGACCGGCACGACGACCACACGGTGGGCAACAGACCCGAGATTCCGGGTCCACAAGAATCCAGCCCTACTCGGGGATCTCAAGGCCCTGTTCGGAGCCAATTGCCTGACAACAGCTGCCACCGCGGCGAATGCGTAGTACGGGTAGGGATTGTCATCCGCATCCGTACCCGGTCAGAGCGGGACTCATCTAGGACACCGAGCGTCACCTCTACCTCGGTGGATCGAGTTTCGAAGGACATGTGACGCATCCACCGCTGAATGTGTGGCTCACAAACCGGCCTATCAGATTGACTTCCGATTCGTCGACAAGGCGATGTCGAGGCATTGCCACCGGCCCGTGGCGGCGGGGGATAGTGAGGATTCCCAGTGGGGATCATCAAGACGACGTTGACGATCGTGGCGGTTGCGGGGCGTGTGCCGCACCGGCGCCCGGTACCGGAACAGCCTCTGCTGCTCATCTCTTCTCTGGGCTGGGGCATGACGTTCGCGATGGATACTGAGGAACTCGTCGCCGATCTGGGGCGACAGAAGGCGCGGGGGGACCGTAGCCAGGATCGCTCGGCTGCGGGATGTGCGCCGGCTTCACGAAAACGGTTACACGCAGACTCAACTGACGGAGATCGTCGGCGTTGGCGAATCGGGGATCAGTGGCATGCTGCGTCGCTCCCGGATTATGCGCCGGATGTGCGTCCGGGCACGCATGGCGGCACCATGCACGAGATCGCTGCCCGGGGCGCGGCCGGTGAGTTCGAGCGGGATGTTGCGCTGCGTGAACTCATCGAGTGGCAGTACGAGCGCCAGCGCCCGCCGTCGGAGCCGTTCCAGTGGTTGAACGGCTGTGGCGCACCGCTGGTCAGGGGGCAGCTTCAGGAGCCAGATCGGCCGCGCAAGGCGTGCTGGGTTCCTCACCAGTGAGGACTATGCAGCCATACTCGACGCGCGGGCGGGCGACTGAGTGAGTAGCCCCGGGCGGGCGGGCTACTCGTGCCTACAGGGGCCGGCCACCGACAGCTGGGCGCCATGACATTGCGCCGGGCTTCTCCGCTTGTTTCCAGTTGGAATCAGGAAGCGCGACAGGTGGATCCATTCACCGCAGGTCCCGGCTATCTGAGATCTCCAGCGCGCTGCCGGCTGGGCACAACAGGGGGCGTGGATGGAGGCGACGGGACGATCCTCGGTAGGGGCGGACGGAAGGCGGTGCTGCGTCGTAGCCGCCGCTGGTGAGGGAATCCCGTCGGGCTGCCCCGACGCCATCATGGTCGATGAACTAGTCGATCCACTGCTGCCAGAAGCGTGGTGCGCGGATCGGCGCGTCCCAAACCTGCTCTCGCACGGCAATGCATCACGAATAGCGTTGTGGCTCTCGGTACATCTGCGTGACGTCGACCAGACGTTCCTTGTCGCGCCCGTTCGTGCCGCGCGCTTCCATTGTCATGATCAGGTCCATCGGGCGACTGCGGGCCAGGCGGGTTGCGCGGCGGTCGACCGTTCTCCCCTGGAACGGAAACGTCGGTCCATACAGAAGGGTGGGGCGAGCAGATAGAACTCGCCCCACCTTATCTGGTCGATGCTAGGTGTTCTGTGGTCGTCGCTGGTCTGGGTCAGAGGGCGCGTTCGCCGTCTCCGAGTCCGAGGTCTCGCTCCGCGGTGCGGTTTTCGTCGACCGATGGGCGGTGGTCGGGCTTCGGTTCGGACCTGCGTAGGTTGCGTAGCGGCCGGAGATTTGTGCCGGCACCGAGACCACGGGCGACACTTTCGTCGACTGGCCGCTCGGCGATCGGTTCGGTCGGTTCGACGATGGCATCGCCGAAGACAGTGATCAGTTCGCTGGGTTCGACGATGGCGCTGACTGGTTCGCGGTGCTCGGCCTCGCGTGGCTGTGGTGTCGTGCTGGCGGCGGTCCAGGTCACGGTCAGCCGCCCGCCTTCGGCGAGGCGCTCACGCCGCTCGACGTGCTCGGCGGGCAGATCGGCGGCCGCTGTCCGGTACAGGTCGTACTGGGTGACCGCGGTGTGTGCTGCGCTGACCTCTAAGGCGTTGACTTCGGTGACGGACTTGCCGTGCAGCGGCAACTTGTCGGGTTCGCGGAACTCGGTGAACAGGCCGGCGACGGCGGTCGCGGGCACCCATCGGCCGCCGAGTTGAGCGGTGGGGTCGGCCGGGTGTTCGAGGGCACCTTGGAGGCCCAGGCGCCATCTGTGGACGATCCGGTCCGCCGCCACCTCCTGCGGGGCTTCGACGTCGACGACCCGGATCGTGTAGCCGGCCCGGCTCAGGTCGCCAACCAGTCTCTCGGCGTGGGCCTTCCACGAGAGGGTGCCGTCGATCATGAGGTTCTCGCCGCGGGCAACGGACTCGCGCATAGCGGCATCGAAGAGGAAGTCCGTCGACTCGCGGTGCACGAGAGCGGACAGCTCGAGCGGATAGAAGCGGCTGGCCTCGCCGGGCCGCGCGCGCAGATGCGGCGGCAGCAGCTCTTGCAGTGTGCCGTCCGCGACCGCCGCCTTCAGGAGGTCCCGCTTGAACACGTCGGCATCGAGTTCGCGCCATTGACTCCGATCCAGCCCGTCGAAGAGCTGGTCTTGTGTCGAGGACTTACCGGCGCCGGGCGGGCCGGCCATGATGATGGCCATCCGTTCCGCTGCGACGTTCGGGTTCGACTCCCGCCACTGCTCGAGGATCTGCTCGTGCAGCCTCGCGCGGCGGAGTGTGGGAGTCAGCTTGCCGTCGATGTGCCGGAACCATCGGCGATTGTTCACCGAGGCGTGCGGGGTGTCGGGCTGGAGGGGACTGTCCGCGTCCCGGGTGGACAGAGAAGCGAGGTAGACGCGGCGGGCCTCGATCTCGTCGGCTGTCGGCACAGGTCAGTCGTCCGCGAGGGCATCGAGGAGGGCGTCGTAGTCCTCGTCGGTGAGGAGCCCGTCGCGCAGCGCACGGCCGATCTGCAAGTTGAAGCTGCCCTCGACCACAGGGGCGCCGTCGTTCACCCACTCGAACGGGTTCGGGTCGGCGGGTGGTTCGTACTGCCATCCGATCAGCTCGCGCAGTGCGACAGCGCGGTCGATCTCGCCGGCGGCGTAGCGGGCCGCGATCTCGTAGGCGGTGCCGCCGTGCGTGCCGGGGCGAACATCGGGTGCGTCGATGCGGGCGCGGCGGAGCATATCGCTGATCGTCGGCTGGCTGACCTTGACCATCCTGGCCAGCGTGACCTGCGTGTACCCGCGTTCGTGGAGCTGGCGCAGGCACCGCAGATACGCGATGTGGGCGGCGGTCTCCCGGGCCTTCTGCCGGCGCAGGTCTGCGATCAGCTGCTCGGGGTCCATTTTGATTGTCATGTCACTCCCTCCCTCTATAGGAAATCCTATATTCCGTGCTGGGGAAAGGAAAGGGCCTTCTGGGGAGATGATCGCCTCATCGGGATGACGTTCGTAGTCTTCGGTCGTCGCCCTCGTCAGGGCCTCGACTGAACTGCTGGTGGCGTCGAGACGCTGCACCACCGTCTGCAGTTGGATGCCCGTCGCCTGCTCGACCAGCTCGGGCTGACGCAGGTGCTGGGTGCGGAAGAACTCCCGCAGGCGGGCAGCATCAGCATCGACATTGCGTTGCCAGCCAGCCTTTCTCGGTGACGCCCGCATTCGTGCTGGAGTCAGTTTGTCGTCGACTGGGGTGTCGGTGCCGCGGCGAGTACGGTTCGGGCGTCCGCTGGGGTGATGCCGCCGCCGCTGAGCCCGTCGAACGCGGCCAGTGCGGCCGGGAAGTAGTCCTTGAGCAGGGACCGGATCTGGTTGCCCAGCGCGGTGCGCGCCCACACGGCGTTTTGCAGGGCGCGGGCGAGGACCTTGATCGCGCGTGCGGGGTCGGTGTCGTCCGGGATGGGCCGGTGCGACTGGCGGTCGAGGCGCAGGATGTTCGTGAGGATGACCGCATCCGCCGCATCGGATTTCGCAATGATGTCGCCGTCGAAACTCGGTGCATCCTGATCCCAGATTAGCCTTCTGTGACAACATCTTTCCTCCGCCTGGGGGAGGCGGCCATCGTTGTCGTGATCTGTCTCGGTTGTTGGCGTGCCCGTTAGTGTCGACATCGGTCAGTGCTGCGATGAACAGGCAGTGGTCGTGTCCGGCAGGACTGGGTTTGTCTTCGTGGTCGGAAGGTCGATCGAGGTGACCGCCGAACGGCAGTCGGTGCGAAGCCCGGGCGCCGGAGATCGCCGGAGTCAGGCCGTGACTGGCGATCTGGTATTGGGACTAGAAATGCCCGCAACCAACGACCGCCGACGTTAATCGCGGCCGATGGTGCGCCCTACTTGAGGCTGTAGAGATGACGGTCTTCTCGGGCAAACATCGCACCCACGCCCGGGACGCAGTTCAGTCGCTCGTCGAGTCTCACGGGTTCGTAGCACGCCGTCGGCGGATCATTGCAAGGGGGCGTAAGGAGACCGATTAGTATGCAGCGGGGGTGGTGAGTATCTGCGGCGGGGGTCAGGCTCTTCTCGTCCATCGCATTTGTTGGGTTTGTGGTTGATTGAGGGTGGGGTTAGTGACGTTTCCGCTGCTGTCCAAGGGGCAGAACATGCCTCTGTCGGATGATGTGCTTCAGGTCGATGTGGTGATTGGGTGGGCAGAGTCAGAGATCGAGGTCGACGCATCCGCTCTGCTGTTAGGCGCGGATAGGAAGGTTCGTTCGGACGCCGACTTCGTCTTCTACAACCAGCCTGAGTCGGCAGACGGTTCGATCCGGTTCTTGGGGACTGGTGCGACCGAAGAGGGCGCACAGGCGCGAATCGCGATCGACTTGTCAACGGTGCCAGAGGACGTGCACACCGTGGCGGTGGTGGGCAGTGTCGGTGCTGGCAGCTTCGGTGACCTCGGCAAACTCGCCCTCCGCGTCATCGATGGTGCGGGGCATACGTTGGCGGAGTATGTCACTGCAGACGCGACCACCGAGTCGGCGTTCGTCTTCGGCGAGGTGTACCGACGCGGTAGTGAGTGGAAGGTTCGCGTTGTGGGCCAAGGGTGGGAATCCGGGCTCGCCGGTCTCGCGACCGATTTCGGTGTTGACATCGCAGACGAAAACGATGCCGAGATCACCGCAGACGTCGAAGCTGCGGTTGTCGAATCGGCAGCCGGTACTGCGCCGATCGAGACAGCCGGGGCCAACACCGCGCAGGATTCCCAAGCGCCTGCCCAGCCGGTGGAGCCGACCGCACCGGTTAAGGCAAAGTCCCGTGGGGTGCGCACCGCCAAGAAGGTCGTGAAGAAGGCTGAACCGCCGAAGTTCGTTCTTGCCGAACACGACACCTGGCAGCCGGCGCGATTGTTCTCCGTCGTCGGGGTTGGGGCGGGGGAGGAGCAGGAGCGCCGTGCGACCTCTGCCTTGATCGCCACGATGCAGGCCGTGCGCCCCTTCGCGCGTGCTATGTGTGCCCGGATGGGGGCGCCCGCGGGCGCATTTGAAGGGTTCGTCGAGGTGCAGTACGAGCGAGGTGAAACGAAGGTCATCCCCGACGCCGTCCTTAAGGTGTCCCGCGGCAGCCGGCTGTGGACTGGGTTGCTCGAGGTCAAAACTGGCAACGGGAAGCTCGCGAAAGACCAACTCGAGAACTACCTCGACGTGGCGCGGAAGAAGAAGTACGACGTGGTTGTCAGCCTGTCCAACGACGTCCCCGCTAGCGCCGGGGAGTTGCCGGTCGAGGTCGATCGCCGCAAGCTTGCCAAGGTCGCGTTGCGCCACCTGTCCTGGGCGGAGGTCGCGCATGAGGCCCGGATGTTGCTCTCCCACGGCGGGATCGACAACGAACTGCAGTCTTGGATCCTGACCGAGTTCCTGCGATACCTTGACCATCCGAGATCCGGGGCTACCGAGTTCATCGACATGGGCAGGCATTGGGTCACCGTCCGTGACGCGGTTACCGCAGGCACCCTGCGGGCTGGCGATCAGAAGGCCCTCACGGTCGCCGACAGATGGGCGTCCCTCTCGCGGCACCTGGCCCTGCGGTTAACTGCCGAACTCGGCGTCACCGTCAAACACATTGTGCCGCGTCGCTACAGCAACGACCCGACCGCGCGGAACACAGCAGTTGCGGAACGGTTGGCCGCTGACGGGGTCTTCGAGGCTGTATTCCGGATCCCGGAGACCGCTGGCGATGTGGTCGTGGTCGCGGATGTGCGCACCAACAAGGTTCGCTGCCGGACCACGGTGATGGCTCCGAATGAGGGCACATCGGGGCGCCGCTTGTCGTGGTTGCTCAAGCAGTTGAAGGATGTACCGGGTGATGTCCAGGTTGAAGCGGCCTTCTCGGTGCGCGGGAATGAAACATGCGAGCTTCTCGACACGGTGCGCGCAAATCCGAAGGCCTTGACCGGCGGCCGGGATGGCGAAGTCGTATCCTTCGGCCTGGAGCAGACATTCCCGCTGGGAGGCCGACGGTCTGGAACCGCGGCGAGTTTCGTCGCGAGCGTGACATCGTCGATGGATGCATTCTATGGCGGTGTTGTGCAACACCTTCGCGAGTGGGTACCTGCGGCACCGAAACAGTCCGATCAGCCGCTTCCCGCCGTGGAGGATGCCGACGGTGGGGAGCAATGCCGCAGCCTCGCATGAACGCCGCTGCGGTGCGGGTGTCCCCGAGCCGCTTCTGCTGTATGCGGCCGTTGATCAGTAGCTGGACATGCAGCTACTGAGTCGTTCGGTTGGCAGGTCCGGAATTGTGCAGGTTGTTCGGCCAGCCTGGGCCGCCTCCTACTTTGTTCGTCTACGTGTCGGTCAGAACCCCGACCGCACTTGTTCCTGCTGCGACGCGCAGGTAGGAGACGGTGCGGTCACCCTCGGTTGTATCGAGGGTGAGCGTGAACTCGCCGCCGTGGTTCCGCTGGCCTCCTGCTATGCAGTCGATCACTGGCCGGGTCAAGACCCGGCTGCGGTTTCGGAGTGGGGTGCGGCCTGCTTTGCCGCAACTCGGCAGCGGGGGTGCGGTGAGCAATCTCGTCAGGTGTCGGAGAGGCCGGTCTGTTGCGTTCCTCCGCGCCGGGCTCGGTGAGATACGAAGGCATGACCTCGTTTTGACCGTCCTGCGCAGCGGATGTGACGAGGTGAGTCGGCGACGCTTCCACGCCGTAGTATTCGTGACCCCAACCCTCCGTGCAACCGGCCAGTTCCTTTCCAAATGAGTCACATTCGGGGTTCGCACGGTGCATGGTTGTCCGGAGGTCCGCGCGGCCGCCAGGAGAGCGGATGCGGTGTTCTGCACACGTCCGAGAGGGATCCGGCGCGTATAGCTTTGGGAACATCCCCGGGGTGCCGTTGGTGCTGACGGTGTGGCGCAGAGTCGCGAGGGTCCGGGCTCGGTGCGGTGCAGCGTCCTTGTGAAGGGCGGCCAAGGGGGACAGGCTGATGCGGGCGCTTCGCCTTGACTCCTCGAACCGACGGAGGGCATTGGCGAACCCCGCGGTGTGGCTGATCATGCCGACGTACAACGAAGATCTCGCAGCGCGGCGTGCCCCCGGCCCGTGAGGGTCCCGGGGCCGCCGCCACCGTCCTAGTCGCGGGGCACGCGCTGCGGAGTCATTGGCACGGTGGACGGCTCATCGATCACTCGCAGGCGACGCCGTCGTTGTCGCGGTCGAGCTTGCTGCTGTAGCCGGGTTCGCCGCGCAGGAGCGGGGCCGCGCCGGCGGCGCGGACGGCCGCGCAGTTCGCGTAGGAGGCACTGTTACCGCTCGGGGCAGGCTCGGGCGCCACCAGCGGGGCTGGAGCGGGAGCGGGTGCCTGCTGCTCGATGGGCGGTGCCGGAACGGGTGCGGGGACCGCATCAGTGGGTGCGGCGCCGCAGTCGCCGAGCACGCGGGCGATCGCGTCCTTCTCGGCCTGCGTCACCCATAGGCGGTACTTCGCTTTCACCTGAACCTGACGGGTGACGTAGGTGCAGCGGTAGGGCTTGTTCGGCGGCAACCACGTTGCCGCGTCACCGTCGCTCTTCTGCCCGTTCGTCGGCCCGTCGACGGCCTGGAGGTTCAGCGGATCGTTGGCGAGGTTGCGGCGGGCCTGGTCGTCGAGCTGCTGGGCGCCCTTCTGCCACGCGTCGGACAGGGCGACGATGTGGTCGATCTGCACGGCGTTCGAGGTGCCCTCACCGCGGGTGAAGGCGATGGTGTTGGCGGTGTAGGTGTCGTGGAGGGTGCCGGTGAGCACGGTGCAGTTGTTCGATCCGGGCTTGATGGTGATGTCGACCAGGTCGCGGCGCAGGATGTCGTTGCGGGTGTCGCAGCCGTTGTGGCCGCCGTCGACGGTGACGTCGTCGGTCCATGCCTGCCCGAACGCATCGCGACTGTAGCCGGTTTTCGGTGCCCGTCCCTTGACCGGCAGCGTGTCGAGCTGCGCGAGGGCCTGACCTGCGGTGGCGTCTGTACCGAGAGCTGCGGCCGCAGCTGATGTCCCCGGCATGGTCGTGGAGGACTGCGCTGCGGCAACACTGGTGGATGTGTTCGCCACTGTGGTCGTGGTGGCGGGATCGGCGGCTGCGTCACCGCCGTCGCAGCCGGCCAACGCGAGCGCGGCAGCGGAGATCGTGATGGCGATGACTGATCGGGTGCGGGCCGGTGACCGATGCAGCAGGGCAAGGCGAGCAGACACGAGCACTCCTTCGAGTGTGAGGAGCCGGTGCAGATTTCGACCGACCTGTGAGTGGTATTGACCTGCGTTTCCCCGGCACTGTCGCAGGGAATCTGTTGTATCAGTCCTACGCGACAGCTCCACTCCCGCGATCTCCTTCTTTCGTACCGAGGTGCTCCTACTTTCGTACGCAGTTCTCCCTGGCTGGCCCCGAAGGAGTCCGTGGTGAGCCTAGATTCAGCGGGTACAGACCGGTGCTGCGCCACCGGAGATCGGATGCGCGTGTGTCGGTTCCGAGGGGCGGCGCGCGACGAGGGTGTCGGACCGTGCTGGCAAGGTGCACGCCGACCTGTCACATCCGACAGCGAACTGGAGAACCCGAAATGTGCAATGCCTCATGTCCCCGTCGGGCACTATTGAGGGGGCAATGTCCGGTTCGCCTGAAGCGCGTGCCAGCATTGATCCATGTCCGCAGTCGGGGAGGACAACATCTTGCTGCGGCATAAGGGGAGGAATGAAGTTATCGAAGGGGTCGAAGACCGACCTCGCGAACGACCAATACGACATCACCATCGCGTCACCGACGGCGGGGAACATCGTCGACATTGCCGCGGTCCTGCTGGGCGCGAACGGCCAGGTCAGGGCCGATAACGACTTCGTGTTCTTCAACAACCCGAAGGCCGCGGGTATTGCGCTGGTGTCGGACACCTCGCTGTCGGTTGATCTGGGGTCCGTCCCACTCGATGTCGAGCGCGTACTGATCACCGCGAGCACCGAAGCTCAGGGCAAGCGGTTCCAGGACGTCCCAGGGTTGTCCGTCGATATCAAGGGCGCGGGCCAGGAGTTGAGCTTCACTCCGGCGGACCTGACGGTCGAGACGGTACTGCAGATGGTCGCGTTCTATCGGCGTGGCTCTGGGTGGCGGCTCGATGCGATCGGGCAGGGATACGGTGAGGGCCTGGCGAAGTTCGCGTCCGAACACGGCATCACGGTCGACGATCCAGGTACCGCCGACGTTGCTCCCGGCGGATCGTCGCCTGCTGCAGGTGCACCCGCCGCTGCGCCCGTGTCGACGGCGCCCACTTCGACGCTGGCGCCGCCGCCTGCCCCGGCGACGTCAGCGCCCGTGTCGGCGCCGATCAGTTTCGAGAAGGTGAAGATCTCCCTGACGAAGGACTCGGCGACCAAGACGGCACGGATCGATCTGCGCAAAAGCCAGGGAGATCCGAACTGGGTGCTGACGGTGGGCCTCGAGTGGGACGGCCGCGGCGCGAAGTACGACCGGAACGGGAACGTGAAGCGGTACGGGACCGGCGATCTCGACGTGTACTTCTTCTGCCGCAACGAGGATACGAACAAGTACGTCGTGATCAGCGGTGAGTCCAGGCATCGGGGCAGCCTCGACACGTGGCCGCACATGCACCATTACGGCGACAGTAAGGGCCCGGGTAGCGGCAACAAGCCGGCGACCGAGCAGGTCCGGGTTCTCCCTAAGGAGAACGGGGATCTGCTGGTGAACGTCTACCAGAGTGTCGACAACGGCGCCGGAGCGATCGATACGTTCGGCAAGCCCCGCGTCGCGATCCGCTACGGGCGTGCCGCCGGTGACGGCCTTCCTGGCGCCGACGCGGATGAGGTCCTCGTCTACGTGGGCAATGGGCAGGACTCCTACTGGGCGACGGTCGCACACATCGATGTTCAAGACGGGGTCCTCACCGTCGACGGAGAGACCCGTTACGGCCGCCGCGGCAGCGAGTGCATGCCGGTGCTCGACACCTCCGGCAACTGGGTCAGGGATCCGGCCGACGGGCCGGTGGGACGGAGTAAGAAGCAGAACCGCGGGATCGGCCTGACGAAGTACACCGGCCGTTGCCCTGACCACAAGTAGACCGGGCATCAATTCTGGCTCTGGCCTCTTGCACGCAACCACGCGTCCACCCACATGCACAACAGTGCCTACGTCGGCACTGCCACAACGCGTACCAATGAACGCCGAAAATAGGAGGACCATATGGGGTTCTGGGATCAGCTCAAGGCGAAGACTCAGGAGCTGAACGGGCAGCTGCAGACGAAGACTGCCCAGTTCAAGAACAAGGAGTTCGCCAACGGTGCGATGGCGATGTGCGCGCTGATCGCCGCCGCCGACGGCAGCATCGATCCGACGGAGCGGCAGAAGACCGCCGCACTGATCATGTCGAATGATTCGCTGAAAGTGTTTGCCCCGGAGGAGCTTCGAGAGAAGTTCGACTGGTACTGCGACAAGCTGCAGGGCGACTTCGACTTCGGCAAGGTCGAGGCCACGGCGACGATCGGCAAGCTGAAGTCCAAGCCCGAGCAGGCTCGGGCAGTGATCCAGATCGGCATCATCATCGGCGGCGCCGACGGATTCTTCGACGAACACGAGAAGCGTGCGGTGAAGGAGGCGTGCTTCGCGGTGGGGATCAGCCCGTCCGAGTTCGACCTCTGAGACCAACCGCGAGCCTGTTGTCATAGGCGCGGATTATGCTCAGCCGCACAGGATCTCTCTTGTGCGACACCCTGGAGCGACGCTCTCCAGGGTTCGTCATCCCGATCTCCGGAACATACCGGGATCGACACAGCAAACGAGTCCAGGAGGACAAACATGGGCGTGAGCCTGACCAAGGGTGGCAATGTCTCGCTGACCAAGGAAGCCCCCGGGCTGACCGCGGTCGCTGTGGGTCTCGGCTGGGACCTGCGTACCACGACCGGGCAGGACTTCGACCTCGATGCGTCGGCAATCGGTCTGGGTGCCGACAAGAAGGTCGTCTCGGATCAGCACTTCGTGTTCTTCAACAACCTCAAGTCCCCGGACGGTTCGATCGAGCACACCGGCGACAACACCACCGGTGAGGGCGACGGCGACGACGAGGTCATCAAGGTCGACCTTGCTGCCGTGCCGGCCAACATCGACTCGATCGTGTTCCCGGTGTCGATCTACGATGCCGACAACCGCAGCCAGTCGTTCGGGCAGGTCCGCAACGCGTACATCCGCGTCGTCAACCAGGCCGATAACTCGGAGCTCGCCCGCTACGACCTGTCGGAGGACGCCTCTACCGAGACCGCGATGGTGTTCGGCGAGCTGTACCGCAACGGGTCGGACTGGAAGTTCCGCGCCGTCGGCCAGGGCTACGCATCCGGTCTGTCGGGCATCGCCCGCGACTTCGGCGTCAGCGTCTAAGAATTCCCGTTCGGCGACGGCGCGGTCGGAAGGGACTGGCTGCGTCGTCGCAATCTACCGGGGATCACCGCCACGGGCGCGACCCCGCCCCTGCTCACTACCTGCGAATTGGAGTACCGATGAGCGTCTCACTTGCCAAGGGCGGCAACGTCTCCCTGTCGAAGCAGTCGGCCAACCTGACGGCGATTACCGTCGGCCTCGGCTGGGACCAGCGCACCACCACCGGTTCTGACTACGACCTCGACGCCTCCGCACTGCTGTGTGGCCAGGATCGTAAGGTCCTGTCGGACGCGCACTTTGTGTTCTACAACAACCTCAAGTCCCCCGAGGGCGCGGTCGAGCACACCGGCGACAACCTCACCGGTGAGGGCGACGGTGACGACGAGTCGATCAACATCGACCTGACCGCGCTCGATCCGCGCGTGACGAACATCTACTTCCCCGTCTCGATCCACGATGCCGTCGAGCGTGGTCAGTCGTTCGGCCAGGTCATCAACGCGTTCATCCGCATCGTCGACCGCAACACCGGCATCGAGCTCGCGCGCTACGACCTCTCGGAAGATGCATCCACTGAGACCGCCATGATCTTCGGTGAGGTCTACCGCAACGGCGCCGAGTGGAAGTTCCGTGCCGTCGGCCAGGGCTACGCGTCCGGCCTGGCGGGCATCGCCCGCGACTACGGCGTCAATATCTGATCGGCGTCACCCTCAAATTCCTGGTGTATGCCGCCGCGAGTTGAGCGCGCGCTCACTGGCGACTCTCAACTCGCGGCGGCACCACCCTTCGAGAAAGGCCACTTCCCGTGGTTCTCCGCACCTTCGGAGTCTCTTTCGCCGTCACGGTCGTGGCCCTGGTGGTGGCGTTCCTCTACGGCGGCCCGCACGCGCTCGTGCTCGCATTCATCCTCGGCGTCCTCGAGGTCTCCTTGTCGTTCGACAACGCGGTCATCAACGCGACCGTCCTGCGTCGGATGAGTGAGTTCTGGCAGAAGATCTTCCTCACCGTCGGCATCTTCATCGCTGTCTTCGGTATGCGTCTGGTGTTCCCGCTGGTGATCGTGTGGATCGCGTCCGGTCTGGGGCCGGTCGCGGCAATTGATCTGGCGCTGAATCCGCCGGCGGACGGGGCCGCGTACTTCCCCGATGGCTCGGCAAGCTACGAGACGCTGATCACCGATGCGCACCCGCAGATCGCGGCGTTCGGCGGCATGTTCCTGCTCATGCTGTTCCTCGGGTTCATCCTCGAGGAGAAGGAGATCACGTGGCTGTCGTGGATCGAGCGGCCACTCGAGAAGATCGGCAAGCTCGACCAGCTCGAGGTCGTCATCGCCACTGTACTTTTGGTGCTCACCGCGGTGTTCATCGCGCCGGAACACAAGGCCTCGACGGTGATGATCGCCGGGGCCCTCGGCATGATCAGCTACATGGTCGTCAACGGCCTCGGCGAGTTGTTCAACGTCGACGAGGAGCAGTCCTCCGGGCCGAGTGAGCTCGCCAAGGCCACGGGCAAGGCTGGGTTCTTCCTGTTCCTCTACCTCGAGGTCCTCGACGCGTCGTTCTCATTCGACGGCGTGATCGGTGCCTTCGCGATCACCGCGGACCCGGTCATCATCGCCCTCGGCCTGGGCTTCATCGGCGCGATGTTCGTCCGCTCGCTGACCGTGTACCTCGTCCGCAAGGGCACCCTGTCGGAGTACGTGTACCTCGAGCACGGCGCGCACTGGGCCATCGGCGCACTCGCGTTGATCCTGCTGTACTCCATCGGCACTCACGTCTCGGAGATCCTCACTGGGCTCGTCGGTGTCGTGCTGATCGTCGCAGCGTTCGTCACCAGCGTCATCCGCAACAAGCGCACTCCGGATATAGACCTCGACGTCGAAGGCACCGAGCGCGCTCCGGTCAACGCCTAACCACCCCCAGCCGCCGCGCCTCACTTCTGAGGGTGGGGCGCGGCCTCGCATCAGAAGGAGAATCCCTCGTGGCGATCAACCTCGACAAAGTCACCCTCGACAAGTCCACCCCCACCATCTCGCTCGCCAAGTCCGGTGACGGACAGGGCACGATGCGGGTGAACCTCAACTGGACCGCGGGCACTGCCGCGCCGGCCAAGGGATTCATGGCGAAGCTCAAGGCCGCAGCAACCCCGAGTATCGATCTGGATCTCGGTGCCATGTACGAGCTCGCCGACGGATCGAAGGGTGTCGTGCAGGCGCTCGGCAACTCGTTCGGCGCGCTCAACCAGCCGCCGTTCATCCATCTCGACGGTGACGACCGCAGTGGCAGCAACACTGCAGGCGAGAACCTGCACATCAATCTCGCCGATATCAGCAAGTTCCGGCGGATCTTGATCTTCGCCTACATCTACGAGGGCGCGCCGAACTGGTCGGCAGCGGACGGTGTCGTCACGCTCTTCCCGACATCCGGCCCGCAGGTCGAGGTCAAGCTCGACTCGGCGGACAACCAGGCCATCTCCTGCGCCATCGCGATGCTCGAGAGCAACGGCCGCGAGCTGACCGTGACCCGCGAGGTCCGCTACATCCGTGGGGCCCAGCAAGACGTCGACCGCGCCTACGGGTTCGGCATGAACTGGTCCCGGGGCCGCAAGTAGCCCGCGAGCCGTCCCCGCCAGGGAGCGGGCGGCGCATCGCACGATGGCTCGCCCGCACCGGTGGCCTTCCCTTGAAAGGACCCGTTCACCTCGTGACCACCTTGACCCGCGGCGCCAACACCCGCATCGATACCGCTACGACGACGGTCGCAGTAACGGGCACGACTCCCGGCAGTGTCGACCTGTTCGTCTTCCAGCTCGACAAGGGCCACAAGGTCCGTCGCGACGAGGACCTGGTGTTCTTCAACAACCCGGCGTCCCCGGAAGGCGCGGTCTCCCTCGTTTCTCCCGGCCAGGTCCGTCTCGACCTCGCAGCCATCCCCGCCGATATCGAACGAATCGCGGTGGCGGTCTCGGTCGACGAGACGGTTCCGGGCCCGCTGTCCGCAGTCCCGGCGCTTGCGGTCGCGGTGAGCCAGTCCGACGGCGCCACAGTGACTGCTGCAGCCGAAGGGTTGACCACTGAGCGGTCCGCGGTCCTCCTCGAGGTGTACCGGCACAACGGAGAGTGGAAGGTCCGTAACGTCAGCGCCGGCTGGGACGGCGGACTGGCCAAGCTGGTGACTGAGTACGGTGTCGCCGTCGACGATGCGCCGCCATCGCCGGCGTCCGCTACCGCTTACGGTTCGGCTCCGTCCACACAGTCCCCCTCTTCCCCCCGCACGGCGGCTGGAGGTTCAGCTGCCGAGTCGGGCGGCGTCCGCACGGTCGCCGCCGAGGCGAAACTGTCTCTCGAAAAGCGTCAGAAGCTCGACCTCCGTAAGAAGGAGGTCTCGAAAGTCCTTCTGACAAAGGGTGCCCGGGACTACGTCGGCCGAGTGATCCTCGTGATCGACAAGACCGGATCGATGTCGAAGCGCTACAAGGGTGAGGTCCAGGACATCGTGCGCCGCATGGTCCCCGTGGCCACCCAGCTCGACGCCGACGGTCAGCTCGAGGCGTACCTGTATGGGGACGGATTCGCGAAACTCCCCGATGTCACGGTGGACGGCGCCGATAAGTGGATCGACAAGTACATCCACCTGCACGGCAAGCACGGCGGTATCGACTACGACCGGCAGATCGGCGGGGTGAACGACGAGATCCCGATCATGTCCGAGGTACTTGCCAGCGTGGAGAAGAACACCGCCGTGCCGACGCTGGTGCTGTTCTTCACCGACGGCGGCTTCACCAAGCGCTCCGCGATCGAAAAGCTGATGCGACGCGCCTCCGACCTGCCGGCTTTCTGGCAGTTCATCGGCATCGGCCGCAGCGGCTTCGGTGTGCTCGAGAAGCTCGACACGATGGACGGCCGAACAGTCGACAACGCGGGCTTCTTCTCCGTGAACAAGGTCGATTCCCTCTCCGATCCCGAGCTCTACCAACTGCTGCTGTCCGAATATCCGGACTGGCTTCGCGCAGCACGCGCCGCGAACGTACTGAACTGACTGCACGGTGCGGGCGCGAACCGCGTGGAATCGGTTGTTAGGCATAAGTATTGCAGGAATAAGCGAGTTAGGAGCAACCTGTGGCCAAAACCTTCATGCGCCGGTTGTTCTCGGGTGGGCCGGACGATGATCCCGCTGCGGTCAGCGCCTACAACGCGATGACGACCGCGTTCCTGCAGTCCGATCAGCTGATCGGCGAGATCGAGGACGGCGTCTCCGCCTCCCGGGCTACCGATCCGGCACGCCGGCTCACCGATCAGTGGATGCCGGTGCGCGAGCGATACTCGGTGGCGACGGCGGCGTACCTGCAGTTGCAGCGTCCCGAAACGGATTCGCCCTACATGGGGGTATCCGTTTATGAGAAGTGCACCCGTCAGCTCGAGCTGGTGTGCGCCGAGATGACCGGCTTCCGGGAGATGTTCGGTGAGCAACTGGGCCGCGCGCGTGCCGCGCGGCAGCTCGCGGTGCAGGCAGTGCAGCAGGCCCGCATCGACGCGAATGCCGCCGTCGCCGAACTGGATCAGCCGGAAAGCCAGCCGTACCTGCAGTACCCATCGGTGATCGCGGCCGTCGACGTTCTCGCGGCCCAGGTCCGCAACCTCGACGCGGTCACCGACACGACGGACCTGAAGGACACCGCGACCGCGGTGCGTGAGGCGGCAGTCGCGGTGCACACCGCGCTGGCAGCCGCGCCCCACCGCACCACCGAGGCACAGAATGCGGTGCGTTCGGTCGCCACTCGCATCAGCGCGGTCGCGACCCGGGCCGAACAGCTGGCACCGGCACGGTCGGCGCTGCTACGCGAGTTCAGCGCCGCCTGCTCGAACGATCTGGTCGACAACGATCGCGTCGCCGCTGCACGATCCGAGGCTGCCGAGGCCGAACTGCAGGGTGCGCGTGCCGAGATCACCGCAGGCCGACCGGAATCCGGGCTCGCGTACTGTGCGCGGGCACGTGAGCACCTGCGTGAGGCCGACGAGGCGGTCGACGCTGTCACCGACCGGCTGCGCCAGCTCCGCGAAGTCCGTGTGAACCCCACCGAGGTCGCCAGCAAGGTGCGGTTCCGGTTGCGGGACGCGCAGCACCTGGCGATGCAGCGCCACCTGGTCGACGAATGGGGCTCGGTGCTCGATGCGCAGGTCGAGCGCATCGACCGCGCGTGTGCCGAGCTCGACGGCGTGCACCCCGACTATTGGACCTACTTGACCGACCTCGAGGCGATCGAGAGCTTCATCGCCGGGGTCGTTGACCGCATGAGAGGACGCGGATGACCCAGCAACTTGCCGACTTCCGGCCCCGATCCGGACGGGGGATGGCTCACTTCCATCACCTGGAGCCGGCGGTGCGCAGGCGCCTATTTCTCCACCCACCGGAGCCGTTCACCGACAACGACAATCGGGACCGTTTGGCGGTCGCGCTCGGCGCGACTCTGTACGTTCCGGGGAACCGAGCCGGCCTTGCCGACACGATCGCCCGACGGTGCGCCGAGGGCGTGATGTCGATGGTGATCGATCTCGAAGATGCCGTCGCCGACGACGACGTCGACGAGGCTCTCGCATGCACGGTCGCGGCCCTCGACGAACTCGCAGGCGCGACCACGGCGGCGATGTTGCTGTTCGTGCGGGTGCGGACCGCCGCTGAAATCCGCACGATCACCGCGACTCTCGGCGCAGGCGTCGCCGCGTTGACCGGCTTCGTGGTTCCCAAGTTCACCGCGTCGTCCGGCGCTGACACGCTCGCCGCAGTGAGGGACGCGTCGGCGGCGCTGGGCAAGCATCTGTACGTGATGCCGGTGCTGGAGTCGCCGGTCCTGGCCTACCGGGAGTTCCGCGACGCAGAGCTGCAGAAGATCGCGACGCTGCTGGGGGCGCACCGTGATCGCGTGCTCGCGGTGCGGATCGGGGCGACGGACATGTGCGGCACCTTCGGCATCCGCCGTGACCGCGACCTGACGATCTACGACGTGCGAGTGGTCGCCGATGTGGTCGCCAGCATCGTGAACTATCTCGGGCGCACCGACGGAACCGGGTTCGTGATCACCGGGCCCGTGTGGGAGTACTTCGCGGACCGCGAGCGCATGTTCCGGCCGGCTTTGCGCGAGACGCCTTTCGCGGAAGTGGATGCCGTGCGGTTCCGTCAGCACCTGGTCAGCCGCGACCTTGACGGTCTGCTGCGGGAGATCGCGTTGGATCACGCCAACGGCATCCAGGGCAAGACCGTTATCCACCCCTCGCACGTCGCTCCGGTCCACGCGCTGTCTGCGGTCACCCACGAGGAGTACTACGACGCGATCGACATCCTCGGCGGTGACGCCGGCGGCGTCCGCGCTTCGGGGTACGGCAACAAGATGAACGAACTCAAGCCGCACCGGGCCTGGGCGGAGCGGGTCGTGCTGCGCGCCTCGGTGTTCGGCGTGACGAACCGGGGAGTGACCTTCGTGGACCTGCTGACCGCCCTGGTGGCCCGATGACCGCCGCAACCGACACCGCTGCGGCGGCGTGGGCGACCGAGCGATTCGGGCTACAGCTCCACGACGCGGACACCACGAGTTCCTGGTGCGTGAGCGACCTCGTGCGCCCCGGTCTGCGCCGCAACCCGCGTAGGGCTCACCTGCTGGTCTCGACCGTCCTGGGCAAGCACCTTCCCACCGATCCAGCCCTGGTGCGTGCGGCCGCAGACGCGCTCGCCGACCAGGTGATCGGTGTGCTCGGCGTCGACGCGTGCTGTGATGCGGTCGTTCTCGGGTTCGCCGAGACCGCTACCGGTCTCGGGCACGCGGTTGCGGCGCGAATGGGCGCCGCCTGCTACCTGCACTCGACCCGGCGCCACACCCCGGGTGTGCCGTCGATCGGTGGGTTCGAGGAGGGGCACTCGCACGCGACGTCGCATCTGCTGCAGCCGACGTCGGCGGACCTGTTTGCCAACAGTGCACCGCTGGTGCTGGTCGATGACGAGATCTCCACCGGCGCCACCGCGGTCGACGCGATCCGCGCCCTGCATGCCCTCGCGCCCCGCGACCGGTACGTCGTCGCGTCCCTGGTGGACATGCGCGACGCCGCACACCGCGCCGCGGTCGATGAGGCGGCCGCGGAACTGGGCGTGCGTATCGACCACGTCGCCTTGGCCTCCGGGCGCGCAGTGATCCCGGAAGGGTTGACCGCGCGTGTCACCGCGCTGGACGCGCCCGCCCTCAACCCGGTGACCTCAGACCGGATGGGGGAGACGACTATCGCGCCGATGCCGTGGCCGGCGGGCGTCCCGGATGGGGGACGGTACGGAATCCTCCGCGAGGAGGCAGCAGCATTCTCCACGGCGATTTCCGCGGCCGCTTCGGCCGTCGCGCCGCGCCTCGATCAGACGCGGCCGGTGATCGTCATCGGGCACGAGGAAATGATGTACCTGCCGCTGTGTCTGGCCGAGGCTCTCGCAATCGATGGGTTCGCCGTCCGCTACCAGACGACCACCCGATCCCCGGCCTACGTCCACGACGATCCCGGTTACCCGCTTCGGCGAGGGTTCGAGTTCCACGCCCCCGAACCCGATACGACCGCACCGCGGTACCTCTACAACGCAACCTGGCCGGACCCGAATGTGCCGCCCGCACAGCTGCTCCTGGTGATCGACAGCCCCGCAGACACCGACGAACTGCGCTCGGCTGGCGGGCTTCTCGATGTCCTCACCGCTGCCGGCCACGACGTCACCGTCGCTGTCGTTCCCGCCACCGACCACCACGCACTCACCTCCGCGAGGACCCACCCATGACGCTGACCCCCACAGTCGCGACACCGCCGCTGGCCGGCCCCGAATTCGGGTCCTACGCCCCCGAAGAGGTCACCTGGCTCCTCAAGGACCTCTCCGGCCTCGACCTCGAAGCCGACCTCACCGAACGCGAGAGGGCGATCCAAGCCGGGACCGCGCACTACGCCGAGTCGCTGCCCGTGGAGTACCAGCCCGACGCCGCCTACAGGGAGCTGTTCGACACCGCCCTCACCGAGTCCGCGCCCCGTCTGGCGCAGGCGGTCGGCGCGGTCACCGAGCTCCTCATCGCCGAACGAGGGCCCGATCTGACGCTGGTGTCGTTGGCCCGCGCCGGCACGCCTATCGGGATCCTCATCCGCCGTTGGGCCGAGCGGTTCCACCGCCAGCAGTGGCCGCACTACGCGGTGTCGATCGTGCGCGGCCGCGGAATCGACACCATCGCACTCGATCACATCACCCACCACCACACCCCGGGGTCGGTTGTCTTCGTCGACGGCTGGACCGGCAAGGGTGCCATCACCCGCGAGCTGACAGCCGCACTCGACGCCTACGCCGCCGCCGGCGGCCCCCGGCTGTCGGACGATCTCGCGGTCCTCGCCGATCCCGGGCACTGCGCGCGCACCTTCGGCACCCGGGACGACTTCCTGATCGCCTCGGCGTGCCTGAACTCCACCGTCTCCGGACTCGTGTCACGAACCGTCCTCAACGACCAGCTCATCGGGCCCGGCGAGTTCCACGGCGCGAAGTTCTACCGCGACCTCACCGCCCAGGACGTGTCGAACCTGCTACTTGACACCGTCACCGCCGAGTTCGACACGGTGCACGCCGTCGCCGTCGATGCGGCCCGGACGATCGCAGCCGGGGACCGGACACCGTCGTGGGCGGGGTGGGAGTCAGTGGAGAAGGTCCGCGACGAGTACGGCATCACCTCGGTCAACTTCGTCAAGCCCGGGGTGGGGGAGACCACCCGGGTACTGCTGCGCCGCGTCCCGTGGAAGGTACTCGTTCGGGACACAGACGCCCCCGAGCACGCACACATCCGCCTGCTCGCCGCCTCCCGCAGCGTGCCAGTCGAGGTGGTCCCTGACCTGGCGTATTCGTGCATGGGCCTGATCAAGGAACAGTCGTGAACGGGCGCTCGTTCCTGGTCGCCACCGACCTCGACCGCACCATGATCTACTCCCGCTCGGCGATGGACGAGGAACAGTTCGCGACCGTCGACACGGTCTGCGTGGAGATCTACGACGGCGCGCCGCTGTCCTACATGACCGCCACCGCCCACCGGCTCCTCGCCGAGCTGGCGGAGCGGGCCCCAGTCATCCCCACGACGACCCGCACACCCGAGCAGTACCAGCGCATTGCCCTTCCCGGCGGCCCGTACCCGTATGCCGTCACCAGCAACGGCGGCGCCATCCTGGTGGACGGCCAGCGCGACGCCGGGTGGCGCCGACGTATCGACGAGACCGTCGCAGCCAGCGGGCCACCGGTGACCGCGGTCGTCGACGAGGTACACGCACGGATCGACGAATCCTGGGTGCACAACCTGCGGGTCGCCGACGACCTGTTCTGCTACCTGGTTGTCGACCTGGCCGCGCAGCCGCGCGACTTCGTTGCCGAGTGGCGCCAGTGGTGCGAGCCGCGCGGCTGGAACGTCTCCCAGCAGGGCCGCAAGATCTACACCATGCCGAACGCGGTCACCAAGAGCACCGCGATGCAGGAAGTGCGCCGACGACTGGTCGACGACGGCACACTTGCCACGGACAGCGGTGTTCTCGCCGCCGGGGACGGCTGGCTAGACGCCGACCTCCTCGACGCGGCGGACGCCGGCATCCGGCCACGGCACGGCGAACTCCACACCCTCTCCTGGCTGCGCCCCCACGTGACCGTCACAGCCGATCGGGGAGCAGTCGCCGGTCAGCAGATCCTCGAGTGGCTGCACAGCCACGTCACCACCGTTGCATCCGCGTCACAGCGGGTGCACTGAGCGAAGGACACCAGTTATGCAGGCTCTCGCCAAAGGCCAGAACGCGCCGCTACCGGTCGAGACGGTCATCGTCTCGGTGGTCCTGTCGGCAGCAGCCGACGTCTCGGCGTTGCTCGTCACTCCGGACGGGAAGGTCCGTTCGGACGCGGACTTCGTCTTCTACAACCAGCCCAGCGCCCCAGGCGTGCAGTTGGTTCCGTCCTCGAACGGCTCGGCAGGCGCCAACTTGCAGATCACCACTGCGCAGATTCCTGCCGACATCGACAAGATTCGTGCGGTGATCACTCTAGACAACGCGAACGCCACGTTCGGCCAGTTCCCCGCGCCCGTCGCACGCGTCTCGGACGCATCCGGAACAGCGTTGTACGAGTACAACATCGACGGACTTTCCAGCGAGTCCGTGGTCATCGCGCTCGAGGTGTACCGCCGCGAGGGCGCGTGGAAGGTTCGAGCTGTCGGGCAGGGTTACGCGGGCGGCTTCGCCGCACTCGTTACCGACCACGGCATCACCGTCGACGACGGCCCCGCCCCGGCTAACACCCCCGTGCCTCCCGCCGCGCCCCCGACGCCTCCCGCCGCACCGCCGATGGTTCCGCCGGCACCGCCTGCCGCTCCGCCGGCACCGCCACAGCCTATGGAGGTCAACCTCACGAAGGGGCGCCCGCTCAGCCTCGCCAAGGGTCAGAAGGTGAACCTGCGCAAGGACGGCGGCGTCGCGCTGACGATGGTAACGATGGGTCTCGGTTGGGATCCCATCGAGAAGCGGGGCATGTTCGGCAGCCGTGCCGTCGACATCGACCTCGACGCATCCGCCGTGCTGATCGCCGACAATCAGATCGTCGACGTCTGCTACTACGGGCAGCTCCGGTCCAAGGACGGCTCGATCCTGCACGAGGGCGACAACCTCACCGGTGTCGGCGCCGGTGACGACGAGGTCATGCATGTCGATCTGACCCGGGTGCCGCCGTACGTCAACACCGTCATCTTCCTGGTCACCTCCTACAAGGGCCACACCTTCGAGCAGGTCAAGAACGCATTCTGCCGGCTCGTCGACTCCACCACGAACAGCGAACTCGCCCGCTACACCCTCCAAGGCGGCATGCCCTACACCGGAATGGTCATGGCCAAGGTGTTCCGCGGAGCCGACGGCTGGAAGCTCCAGGCAATCGGCGAGGGAATCGCGGCCAAGCACCCCGGCGAGGCCGCACCGCAGCTGCACCGCTTTATCGGCGCATAGGGAGGCGCGACCGTGCACATGACGCCAGGACAGAACACCGTGCTGTCGACCACGACGCTGCGGTTCACCGCCGACAGCGCCACCGCACTCGACGTGTCGGCGCTCGTCGCCGACTCCTCGCTCAAGGCACTGTCGTCCGAGCAGTTCGTGTTCTACAACCAGCCCCACACCGACGGTGTGCGCCTGGGGTCGGACGGCGTCGAGATTGACCTCGACGCCGTCCACCCCGACACCCACGCCGTGCTGTGCATCGCCAGCGTCGACCCGGACACCGCCCCGGGCACAGTCTTCAGCCGGGTCACGGCGACGCTCCACGACCAGACCGGGGGACCGGTCGCAGTCATCGCGATCGACTGCACAGCCGGTGAATCGGCAGTGATCTGCTGGGAGCTGTACAGGCGCGCCGGACAGTGGAAGGTCCGTGCCGTCGGACAGGGCTACAGCGACGGCCTCGCGGGCCTGATCACGCATCACGGCGTCGACGTCGACAACGCCGCCCAGACGCCATCGCCCGCGCCGAAGGTGAGCCCCACCGAGTACGCACCGATCGAGCCGCTCGATCCGGACCACATCGTCGAACGGTTCGGCATGATCCAGGAAGACGCCGCCCGCTCGGCCGGCGCGCTCATCGCCGCCCGCGAGTTCGCCGAGTCCCGCCTCGACGACGAGATGACCGCGGCCGTAGCCGATCCCGCCACCAGAAACGGCCCGGAAGCCGCACGTGCGAGGGCTCACGCGCAGCAACGGCACGACCAGGTCGTGCAGCAGGCTTACGTCCGATACCGCCAGGACAGCGCTCACCTCGAGAAGGAACTCGACACCATCGCGCCGATGTTGCCGCGATCGTTCGCGGACTGGAACTCTGCCGCCTGGACCGCTCCCGAGAGCGTAGGTTCGGTGACCGCGGACGGGATCCGTATCGGGGAGCTGTCCGCACCCCAGTGCGGTCCATTGCGGATCCCGGTGTGCCTGCCCTTCCCGCTGCGCCAGCCCTTGCGCATCATCGGACCCGACGCCCCGGGGACAGCCACCTCGGTTTCCGCAGTCGTACTGCGGATGCTGGCGACGTGCGACGACATCACCCTCGATGTCGTCGACCTCAGCGGCGGACTCCACCTGCTGACCGCCGCGCTTGCCCACCGAACGGGCAGCACCACGATCACCGACGTCGACGCCGTCGCCCCATACCTCGAATCCGTTGCAGCATCGGCAGAACTCGAGATCATCGACAGCGCAGGCACCGCGCCCGCCTACCCGCAGTCCCGGCGGCTCATCGTGCTGAACCACTTCCCGTACGGGTACGAGCATCGGCACTGGCCGGCCATCTTGTTCCTCGCCCAGCACGGCCCAGCACTCGGAATCTCGCTGGTGGTCGTCACCGACGACTCCACCTCGATCGAGGCGATCGATCCCGACCTCGGACGCTGCAGCTACGCGCTCCCTGCCGCTGACGAGTCCGAGTGGCGCGACCCGTGGACGTTCAATCCCTGGACCTTCACCCCGGACCGGACACCGGCCGACACCAACCGCCTCGCACAAGTCCTTGCCCGCTTCGCCGGCCGCTAGTCGGACGCCGCCCGCTGCCTACTTCTCGAGCACACCAGGAGCAACCACATGACCTCCCTCACCCGCGGCCAGAACATGCCGCTGGCGTCCTCGCAGCTGACAGCCGACGTCGCCGGCGTCACCCCAGGAACGGTCGACCTCATGGTCTTCCAAGTCACGTCGACCGGGAAGGTCCGCAGCGACGACGACTTCGTCTTCTTCAACCAACCGGCGTCCCCAGAAGGTGCAGTCCGGCTCACCGGACCGAGCACCGTTGCCATCGACATCTCCAAGGTCCCCCACGGAATCGACACGCTCCGTCTCGCCGTCAGCATGGACGACTCGGCACCAGGCAGTCTGGCCGGCGTCCCCGGTCTCGGCGTCACCATCGGGCCCATCTCGGCACCAGCCTTGGGACTGACCACCGAACGCGCTGCCGTGCTCGCCGAGATCTATCGCCGCGGCGACCAGTGGAAGGTCCGAAACGTCACAGCCGGATGGGACAGCGGTCTCAAGGCTCTCGTCGAAGAACACGGCGTCGCCGTCGACGACGCCCCCACCCAGCCGCCCGCCTACGTAAACCAGCAGACACCGGCGCCCGCTCCCCAGACCAGCCCACAGTCGGCACCCGGTGCACCCCAACCAATCCGCCTACAGAAGGTCGTTCTCACGAAATCAAGTCCCACCGTGTCACTCGCCAAGGGCGGGCAGACGGGGATGATGCGGATCAACCTCAATTGGGCGCGTGGACGTCGCGGCATCTTCGGTGGCGGCGCGGTCGATCTCGATCTCGCCTGCCTCTACCAACTCAAGGACGGATCCAAGGGAGTCGTCCAAGCCCTCGGCAAGTCGTTCGGCAACCTGCATCACCCGCCATACATCGCTCTCGACGGCGACGACCGATCCGGCAACAGCGCCGGTGGCGAGAACCTCCACATCAACCTCGCGCACCTCAGCGAATTCAAACGCATTCTGATCTTCGCCTACATCTACGACGGCGCCCCGAACTGGTCCGCGGCCGATGGTGTCGTGACACTCTACCCACCCACGGGGCCCGAGGTGGAAGTCCGGTTGGACTCCCCGGACAACCGCGCCCGCTCCTGCGCCATCGCGCTGCTGAAGAACGAGAAGAACGAACTGACCGTCACGCGCGAGGTCCGGTACATCCACGGGACTCAATCCGAGATCTCGAAGGCATACCGCTGGGGAATGAGGTGGACCGCTGGCCGCAAATGAGTCCGCCAGGCATCGACGATGCCCGCCTATCCATCAAGATGACCGTGGGACCGTGCAGGAACAACATGCCCAGTCCCACGGTCGGCTTGCGTTGTGTGGGTGGCGCCCACCGACTTGGGCCACCCGCTGTGGCAGCTCACGCGCCGTCGAGCGTCACCGCGCGGTACTGTGCCGGTGTGTTCTGAACGCCCCGGGTGACAGGGACATGAGCGCGGCGTTAGGCCGACGGCCTTCCACTGCTGTCGGCTGCAACTCTCCTCGGAGCTGGATTAGCTCCGACGGTACATTGTGGCCATCTTCTCCATCGCCGCTCCTCGTCCGCGGACGCCACCGACCCGCCGCGTACCGCCGAGAGGTGGCAGACGGTCGCTTCCCCAGCAGCCAGAGCTGGTACACGATGTCGTAGTACCAATCCGGCACCCACGGCCAATCATCCTCGAACCTGAGCACCGCCCAGGGCGATATACCCCGCTTCACCTGCACTTACTGCACCTTCAGATGCCCCCGAAAACCAAGACATAACGCTTGACGTTAATAACGCGAGACGTTATGCTTGGTGGGTGATCCAGTCGTTCGCCGGCAAAGAGGCCGAGAAGGTATGGGACCGTCACCACAGCCGCAAGCTTGGCCCAGAGGTTCAGCGGGCTGCATACCGAAAGCTGCTGATCCTCGATGCGGCGGATGACATCAACGACCTGCGAGTCCCGCCCGGGAACCGGTTGGAGAAGCTGGTCGGAGACCGAAAGGGGCAGCACAGCATCCGAATCAACGATCAATGGCGGATCTGCTTCGTCTGGACCGCGAGCGGTCCCCGCGATGTGGAAATCGCCGACTACCACTGACATGCCTTGCGAGATACAACAGCTCGAGGAGCGACC
>NZ_CP162619.1:0-7494 GCF_050955445.1 Paraburkholderia sp. RHO2
GTGACCGCTGGTTGGGGGCCGCAGGCCACGGGCGGTGTGACCGCCGTCCGGGTGCAGCGGGGCGGCTGGTACTGGCCGGTCTATGCGGTGATCACCTTCATCGTGACGATTCCGCTGTTCGTCGCAGGTGGCAGTCTCACGGTGCCGTATCTGGTCCTGACCAGCATCGTGGGCGCGGTGCTCGGCTTCGTGGACGGGAAGAAGGGCGTCGAGATGGCCCACGGCCGCACGGTGTCGCTGGTGGTCGTGGCGATCGGCAATACCGTGAGCTTTCTCGCGTACGCGCTGGGCCACAGCATCGGCAAAGGCAGCAGCAAGAACAAGAAGCAGCAGGCCGACGCCCGTCCGTCGAGCTGGAATCAGATCCTCAATGCCGAGAACCCGCACCGGGCGCTGCAGGTCGTGGCGTCGGGACCGTTCGGCAAGGCTGGCGGGCACGCTGGCTGGCTGGACAACGGCGACTTGGTGACCGCGAACCCGCGCGGCGGTGTGCTGGTGATCGGCCCGCCCGGATCGGGCAAGAGCGCGGCGTTCATCATCCCGTCCGTCGGGATCGCGCCCGGTGCGTGCGTCTCAGGGTCGATCAAGGGCGACGTCATGCAGGCCACAGCCGCGCTCCGGTCCACAGTGGGCAGGGTCTGGCACTTCGATCCAGGTGGAGCCGAGCAGACGATGCCGGGTGTCATCCAGGCCCGCTGGTCTCCGCTGGTGGGCATTCGGAACTGGGAAGATGCTCGCACCGTGGCTACCCGGATGGCCGAGCCGTTCATGAAGAAGGGCGAGGGCGGCGACGATAGCAACCACTTCATCAAGAAGGCCCGCGACTGGATCGAGGTGATGTTGTACGCGGCTCACCTGGGCGGACTTCCCATTTCGACGGTGGCGGATTGGGTACAGACACCCGACAACGAGGATGTCGAGATCGAGGTCACCGCGTTGCTGATGGAGGCCGACAGCGCCGGTGACGAGGGCGCACGTATCGCGCTCGGGCAGCACCGCGGCCTGCTGGCGATCCCGGATCGGGAACGTGGCTCGATCAAGTCGAGCATGACGGATCTCATGCGGATCTACGGCAGCGTCGTGGCACGCCGTATCGGCGATGCCCCGAACTTCGACCCGCGTGCCTTCGTTCGCAGCTCGGACACCCTTTACATCACCGCCAGCCCGGAACGTCAGCAGGAATACGCGCCGCTGCTGGCGGGTCTGCTCGAGCAGATCCGGTTTGCCACCTACGAGAGGCACGCGGCCGAGGAACAGGGCCTCGAGCCCCGCCGTCCGCACGTGACGTTCGTGCTGGATGAGGCCAACAACACCGCCCCGATCCCGCTGCCCGCGATCATCAGTGAGGCCGGTGGGCAGTCGCTGCATGTGATCGTCGGTATCCAGGACCTGTCCCGAGCTCGGGCACGGTGGGGCCGCGAGGCCGACGGCTTCCTGACCCTGTTCCCGACAAAGATCGTGCTCAACGGCGTGGTCGAGCAATACACGCTCGACGCGCTGAGCAACGCGGCCGGTGAGTACGACCGCGTGATGATGGGCTACAGCGAATCCACGACTTTCGTTGGCGCCTACAACATTCCGGTTCGTCAGCAGAACCCGAACTACTCGGTGCAGCGGCAGAAGGTGCTGCACCAGGGCGATATTGCCAAGTTGCCGGAGGGCAAGGCGCTGCTGTTCATCGGCGCCGATTGGTGGCTGGTCAACGCGCGAATGCACTGGAAGGACCACGTGTGGCAGCGGGTGCTGTCGTCGTGGCCGGCCGAGTTTTACCAGGCCAACCCCCACGCGCTGCCCTCCGCCGAGGCCCCGGCGCTGCCCGCACCGCTCAAGACGATCGACGTCATCATCACCGAGAACGGAGACCCCGCATGATCACCACCCGCATTGCCACGGTCGCGGCGGCCGCGACGATCCTCGGCGGCACCATCGGCGCTGGCCTGACCGCTTTCCTGCTGTCCGACGACAACAGCCAGCCGGATGCCACGGTGGCGCTGGCGGCCGTGCCGCAGACCTGCGACGAGCTGCCGTCGTGGTACGGCATGACCGCGATCCAGGCGCACATGGCAACAGGCGATGAGGAGCCGTTGACCGCCGTCAGCGTCTGCGACAACTACCAGCGGGGCGGCGACGTTCTCGCGGTACTCGGGGCGCTCGCTCCGGACACCGCACCGACCCCCGATCAGTGCGAAAGCCTGCGCGAAGGACTCGCCCCCGGAGCGTGGACGCTCGAGCCCGTCCACGTCTCGGTTCTTTCTCGTCTCGGCTGTGCGAACACCGAGGTCAGGATGCCGAACTAGGCGGGGATTCTCGCACTGAGAAAACCTCTGTGGCCCCGGTGAGGAACGGATTCTCACCGGGGCCACGGTGAGAGTTTGGAGGGGCTGCCGCGCCACCGCTTCGCGCTGGCTTGCCATCGAAAATTGGGGTGACGTACCGTCGCCGGTTCTGTCGATCACGGCCTACCGGAGGCATCGTCATGACCCGAGAAGCGGACTTCCTGGCGCTCTCAGAGTGGGCTGAGGATGCGATGACCCTGCCGCGAGAATCTGCCACCGCTCTGCGCGGTACAGCGGCGGCTGCAGCGGGGCGTGCGGCACTCGCCAAGGCGTCGGAACAGATACGACCAGGGCATTCCTCAGGTGACCGCCGCTAATTGGGGGATGGCCGCCCGCTGATCGTTCTTCGCAGAGGTGCGAAATCGACGGCGTGGCGTTCCACGGATTTCGGGCGTTGACCTGGAAGAGTGTTCCGGGCATAGAAAAAGCCCCCTTAAGGATTGGCGTCCGGGGGCTTTTTCAAAACGTTCTAGAAAACGCAGTGACCAGGATACTGGAGAATCCTGGCGGTACCCAGTGGTACCGGGGGGTGTGTCGCACAGGCAGAGCGAGCACACCGAAACCCACCGAGCTCCCACCGGCTCGCCCCCGGGTGTAGTGAGACCAAAGGGCATACCGATCGGTCGTGGCGGTGGTGAAGGCAGGCCCGGACACCCAGACGCGCAGAGCGATGCGGGGCGGCGTCTATGCGGCTTCCCCGGTACGCGGCCGAAGACACCGGCCCTGGCGCTCGAGCAATTCCCGAGCGCGACCATACGTGGCTCCATACGCCCGGCTCCATACCGGAGGCGAGACGAGCAACTGTGATCCCCCCCGAGGCACATCACCGCAGATCAGCGGGTTTTTTTGTGCCTCTGGGGGGGTTCCGCCGTCCACCACCACCCCCACCACCCGGAAGGTTCGGCTTCGCCGGTGGGCGGCAAGAAAAACAGTCCGAGCGAAGCGAGGTCCTTTACCTCCCCCGCTCCCCTCCGGACATTCAGTGAGTTCCGTTCCCCGCGGAGTACCGGACCACAGCCAGGCCCCACGTGTGGGAGGTGAGGTCAGGCAGATGACTGCGGAGGTAAGTCGGGTACGGCTACCGGCCTAGAACCCGCCCTATGAGGCGCGTACGCAGCCGCTGGACCGGTTCTGGTGCGGGTGCTGGCTCCGGCGTGGCCACGGGCGCAGATTCGGGCGTGGGGGCTGGTGTAGGGGCTTCGAGCATCCGGAGCGCGTGACGCAGATCAGCGACCCGCTCGGCCCGTTCGGCTGCGAGCTGCTCGGCGGCGATTCGGCGGGCCTGCTCGACATCAGCGCGGGCCCGCTCGCGTTCCAGCTCTTTCTCCAGCTCAGCGAGCCGGTGGGCCTGCTCGCCGCTGGGTGTCTCTAGTACCCGGTCATGCTCGCGGGCGGTGCTCGGAGCCTTTGCCGGCCGTTGCTCGGGCGGGGCGTACCGGTCGGGGGTGAATCCTGCGGCCAGGAGGCCGTCCAGGGGGATTGACCAGCCTTTTTCTGTCTCGGTTGCGCCGGGGATTTTGCCTGCGGCCAGCGCGCGCTGGATGGTGGCTCGGCCGACGTTGCAGCGGCGGGCGGCTTCGGAGGCGGACCAGCGGGGCCGCTCGGGCACGCTCGCGGGCGGCCCGGTCGGGGCGTCGTTGGGCGGGGTGCTCGCGGGCATGAATCACAGCCTGCCCGCCGTCTACTTGGGCAGGCTATGAGGCGCGCCGTTGCGATGGCAGAACCTCATGCGCGCCGTTCGGGGTCGGAACGGCGGCGATATCTTGGCGTTCTGCCGTTCTAACTGCACAAATGGGGTGCCTCTGTGCAGCCTGGTTCGGGTGGTTACGGTGATGCTGCGCTGGTTCCTTTCCATAGCCCCGGAACCGGCGCCCAGAAGCGGCTTCCTCTCCAATGCGCCGCTTCCGTGGCCGCGCCTCCTCCCAATCGGCGCGGCCACGTTCGTTACGGGGCGGGCGAGGTGGATTCAGATGTCATCGAAGCCGTCCCACGGGTCCGCTGGTCGTGCGGCGGGGTCGGTGCTGAGGTAGTCCGCGCACCATTGCGCGCCCTTGAGTGCGGTGGACACAGCGGCCAACCCTTGCTCGTCAGCCTCCTCGAGGCTGGCGAGCACCTCGCGGTATACCTCGCTGTCCGTCTCTCCGAGGTCCTTCACGGGTAGTCCGTTGTATGCCTCGCGAAGGTGCTGCACTTTCCGCGACAGGGCCGCGACATCTTCCTGCACCTGGCGTATCTGCTGGGCGAGGTCGACGGCGTTGCTTTGTGGCACTTATCCACCTCCGTTGCGTCGGCGAGCGCTGGCCTTTGGGGAGGACCGTCGTGTGCGCTTGGGCTTGAGCGGTTCGATGCCGATACTTGCCAACTCTGCCGCCGTCCAGGTGCTGCGGATTGCGTCGGCGTAGTCGCTCTTGTAGCGGTCTTCCAGTTCAGCAACGAGCGCGCGCGCTTCGTTCAGTTCCTGGAGAGTTGCGGCGACCTTCTTCCCGCTTGCGATGCGCGCCTCTACTTGCTTGTTCGCTAGTGCCTCGATGGCATCAGGTGTGGGTGACTTCTTGCTGGCGTCGGTCATGGTTTCGGAGTGTAGAGCGGTGTCACACCGACATGATGAGAAGAACGAGAGAGACAGCCGATGCGACCGCAGGCCACACGAACACTTCGGCTGGTAGATCGACATCGGTTTTGTCGTCCAGCAACCACGCCCCGGCGCTGAGGAGCGCACCGAATATCAGGACGAACCACAACAGTCCGGCCTTGCGTGACAGGTAGTCCGAGAACGGGTTTTCAGCGGCGAACTGCGCCACTCCCTGCGCGAGATTCATGCGCCGATGCTGGCACGACGTACCGACACAAACGGCGCGTCTGTATGGCGGTGGTTCGGCCGTCTCTCGTGCGCGCCTGACGGCACGAACGAGAGACGGCCCCGGCCCGCGCGGGGCGCGTGCCGTGTGCGCCCTGGCGGGCGCAGCGTCGCGCAAGCGCGACACGGGGCCGTCCACCCGATCGAGCGCGCCGAGGGCGCACTCGGACCGGGCGGCAGGCCCCGCTGCGATTCGCCACCCGCGAAAAGCGTGCGAGGCGACGAAATCACAGCAGCGAGATATGCCCCTTCGCTACGCTCAGGGGCAACTCGCCCCACGATTCGCTACGCTCATCGGTGGGGGTGCGCCCCGGCAAGCCGGGTCGTGCGCCGGTCCCGGACCGCGAACCTGGTGCCTGACGGCACCGGTTCGGCGGTCGCGGGTCCGGTCGCTGGGGTGGGTCGTCGCTACGCTGCGACGGCCCACCCAGCACTGCCGAACAGGAAGAGAGCCGCACGTGAGGAGTCGAGTTGTGTCGGTCCGGTTGACGCCGAGCGAGCACGCCGCATGGGCGGCTGCACTCGCGGCGTCGCCGTGGCGTTCGCTCGCGCATTGGTGCCGCGAAGTGGTCACCGATGCGCTCACTCGCGCGCCCGTTGTTGCGGTCGATAGTGCGTCTCTTGTGCGCGATGTTTCGAGCGATGATCTGGCGCGGTTCGTGCACCTATGTGGCGCACTGAATGAGCGCGCGAAGGACAGCAACCGGCTCGGCCGATTGGTGGCGGATTCGCTCGCCACAGCGCGCGCGGTTGTGGCACTAGGGCGTGCGCTGTTGCCGTCTGTCAACGCGCCTGAAAGTGGCGCGGATGAGCGGCAGACGGAGCTGGTCAATGTGCGCCTGACCGAGGACGAGTTCGCGCAGTGGTCGGCGGCTGCGGAGGGCGCAGGGTTCGGCCGTGTGTCGGCGTGGGTGCGGCACACGGTGGCGGGTCTTCTCGGCTACGAGTTGCCGCGTGAGTCGCGCACGATTCCGGCCGGTACTGCGGAGGTGCGGCGGCAGCTTGCCGGTGCGGTGACGAACTGCGCACAGCTCTCGGAGCTGGCGCAGTCGTACGACGCAGATCTGGGCGCGACGTTCGACGATGTGCACGCCGAGGTGGTCGAGCTGCTGCGCGAGTATCACGCACTCGGGCGGCGCACATGATCCCCCGTATCAGTGGCGGATCGTCGGCGTACGGCGCGCTCGGCTACGACCACGGCAAGGCCCGTGATCCGCGGAGCCCGCACGAGAACCCGCACAAGGTGGCCGGCAATGTGCCTGGCCGTCGGTGGCAGGACCGCGCGCGTGCGATCGACCAGCACATACGCACGGCCCGCCCGGATGCGTCCAAGCCTTTGCACCGCACGTCGCTGCGTGTTTCCGAGACGGATCGGCAGCTCACGGACCGCGAGTGGAAGCAGGTTGCGGAGAAGTACGTGCGCGATATGGGGTTCGAGAAGTGCCCGTGGGAGGCCACGCGGCACGCGCACGACCACATCCACATCACGGTCAGCCGGGTGCAGTGGGACGGGAAGCTGGCGCGCTCGAGCCACGACTACGCGAAGGCGCAGCGTTCGTGCAGGCAGATCGAGCGCGAACACGGCCTCGAGGACGCGAGCCGCAAGTTCAGCCGGGACCGGCCGCAGATTTCCAAGGGGGAACGCGAGAGCGCCGACCGGCGCGGCACCGTCCCGGAGAAAGACCAGCTCAGGCAGCGGTTGCAGGTGGCCGAGCGCCGCAGCGGCGGCACCCGCGCCGGATACGAACAGGCGCTGACTGAGCAGGGGGTTCGGCACCGGGCGAACGTCGCCAAGACCGGCCGCGTCAGCGGCTACAGCTACGGGCTCGACGGCCACCGCGACGCCTCCAACCAGCAGGTTTGGGTGAAGGGGTCGCAACTGGGCAAGGCCTACAGCTGGAACCAGACCGAACGCCGGATTGCCGCCGAGCGTGAAAAGCCGCAGGTCCAGCCGCAGCAGCGGCCGACCGTCACGAGGGAGGGGAAGGAACAGCGGGCGCCGCAGCCATTGACGCGCGAGCAGGCCCGCGAGCAGGCCCAGCACGAAGCCGCGCAGCGCAGAGCGCAGCGCGAGCCCGGGAGGGAACACCCGCAGCCGGAGCGATCCGGGGCGGGTCCGGCCACCAGGCCGAACACAGGAGGGAAAACCGAGGGGATGAGCAGTCAGAACAGTGAGCAGCGGAAACAGCCGCTCTCGCGCGAGCAGGCCCGCGAGCAGGCCCGCGAGCAGGCCCGCGAGCAGGCCGCAGCGCGCCGCGAGCGGGAGCAGCAGCAGCGGCAGCGTGAGCAGGGGCGGGAACG